>CADCBH010000010.1:4931-93571 GCA_902799655.1 uncultured Bacteroidales bacterium | reverse complement strand
TCGGCACCCGACATGCCTACCAGATAGCGGGGATTGCCCTGTGAAAACTGGCGTGACACACAGCTAGACAAGAACTTCTGGTAGAACTCGCCTATCGTGTAGCCATACTTACGCACACCGCAATCCATCATCACGGCAAGGTTGCGCATGGCTCCGTTGAGATATGTCTTCTTATATGCCCTGGCCATTCTTCCAATTATTTCTGATGATATCTATCACGTAGGTTGCGTCCTCAGCTACGGGCTTAGTAGCAATGGTACGATACTTGCCGCGAGCTTCCTCGTCACGCTGTTTGTACTTGGCAAAATATTCCTCACGAGGAGCTTTTATTCCCTCAACGAAGGTCAGTGCGTCGAATGCTTTTTTTGACTTCAAGACCACCTGCTCGCCCAATTTGCCTAAGCGCATAGCCTCAGAGAGGTCGGAAAGCGAGAGCGTTCCATTTACAAAGTCGCCAGCATAGCTGAAATAGGAGTCATCGGCACGATAGCCTATAATGATGTCGTACTTCTTATAATCTACTTTAAAGTTCTCTAATATGTAGGCTTTAGCACGCTGGGGTAAGCCTTCTGCCACATTGAATTTACGATTCTCCAGCAGGATGGCAAGCCAATTAAGTATGTTGTACTCCGGTGTATTAAGATTAAGCACACTCAGCCCACCCATTTCCAGTTGATACCTGTTGGCATAGCCGTCGCCACCAGTGGCGCACGCCCACTCCTTGGCCAGTTCAACATGCTCGGTGCAATAGAATCCGCGTCCATAGTCGTTATAGGACTTGCCCTCACCGAACACAGGCTTTTCTATAATGTGATCTGAACCGTGATAAAGTATCATATCAATGCACCTCCATTCTTATGGCAGTATTGTGCCAATATTCGTATTAACTTGCGTATTTCAAAAATTCTTTGTAACTTTTGAGGCGGAAGATGGCTGATTTTACCGACCAACCAACCTTCCTGGCCAGGAAGGCTTCGAACCACTCTCCAAACCTCTCGCCAATCATTGGCAAGAGACTTAACCGCTCCTCCTGTCGCTCTTACATTATTGTAAGCTCAGACCATCAAAGGTCTGGCTTGGGAGTTAATTTTGGTTCTTCGACCTGAAGGTGCGAAGTGTGGCGGTGCAATAATACAAGGCCGGAGGTTACGCTCCGGACAATACCTTGTACCTTCTCTGGAGTGCTACCAGAACACTGCGTTCAGCTAATGGGTTTAGCCCACGGAATGTAGTACGTCGCTTCAATTCTGCTAAAGGCATCTCCAAGAGCAATTTGGCAATACATTCGTCTGCAAAAGAATTGGACACTACATTTACACCCGTAAAATCAAGCACCACCTTCTCCTCACCGTTAATCAGCGGCAAGAGTTTCTCACGGAGCTTCTGCCCCATGTCGCGGGTTCCAAAGTCGGTACCATATGTAATAAACTTAAACTCTACCATAGCGAATCCAGTTCTCCTGTTTCTACAAATGTCTCGTTATATTGCTCTGCAGCATCAGTACGATGATCGACACGTTTCCCTTTCCTTTGAAATACCTATCTAAAATGAATGCAACATCCATAGGACTTGGAATTACTATCTGAGGGGATAATTATTCCCGCAGGGGTTACCGGCTTGTGGGCATGTCGCCACTCCAACCATGTCAGCACGTGCTGCGAGACTGATTCTGACTTTATACAGCTTCATAGTCCTCTCGAACCTGTGAAATCAACTCGTCAAAATACTCGTCAACAGACATGGTAGTAGCCATCACGTGCTCATTAGTAGATACTGACTTTGCGGGTTGGTTTGTCGTTACTGTATTTCCTTGTACTATCATAAACTTATTTGATTATTTCTTGGGCAAAGATACGAAAAGATTTTGATATTTATCGTAATGGGACCCTATTTTTTTAATCTCGCTTGAAGATATCTCTTGTATAGACTTTGTCGAGGACATCGTCGAGGGCGGTGTCATAGCGGTTGGCAATGATGGCATCGGACTCTTTCTTGAAGGTGGCGAGGTCGTTGACGACACGGGAACCGAAGAAGGTCTCGCCATCCTTGAGGGTGGGCTCGTAGATGATGATATTGGCACCCTTCGCCTTCACACGCTTCATGATGCCCTGGATGGCGCTCTGGCGGAAATTGTCGGAGTTGCTCTTCATGGTGAGACGGAAGACACCAATGGTGACCTCCTTCTCGGCACTCTGACTCCAGTCGCTATTGGCGGTATAGTAGCCAGCCTTGCGCAGCACCTCGTCAGCGATGAAGTCCTTGCGGGTGCGGTTGCTCTCGACAATGGCGGTCATCATATTCTGGGGCACATCGGCATAGTTGGCAAGGAGCTGTTTGGTGTCCTTGGGCAGACAGTAGCCGCCATAGCCAAAAGAGGGGTTGTTATAGTGGGTACCGATACGGGGGTCGAGGCCTACTCCGGAGATGATGGCCTGCGAGTCGAGACCCTTGACCTCGGCATAGGTGTCGAGTTCATTGAAATAGCTGACACGCAGGGCGAGATAGGTGTTGGCAAAAAGCTTCACGGCCTCGGCCTCGGTCATGCCCATCAGGAGAACAGGGATTCCCTTGTCGAATTGACAATTGACAGTTGATAATTGACAATTGGCTGCCGCATCCTTAGAGGGTCCGATGGCGCCTTCGAGGAGGAGGCTGGCGAAGGTGCGGGCCTTCTCTTCTGCCTCGGGGTTGCCAATGGCAGAGATGGCGGCATTCTCCTCGTCCCACTTCTTGTTGCGGTCAGCAGGCAGTATCTTGGGATAGCCCACAATGATACGTGAGGGGTAGAGGTTGTCGTACAGTGCCCTACTTTCACGCAGGAATTCTGGCGAGAAGAGGAGATTAAACTTCTTACCCTTCAGTGCTGGGTCCGTCAGGAACTTCAAGGCATACTTGACATACAGCGAACGGCAATAGCCCACGGGAATGGTGCTCTTGATGACCATCACGGCATCGGGATTGACGCTCAGCACAAGGTCGATGACATCCTCGATATGATGGGTGTCGAAGAAATTCTTCTGCGGGTCATAATTGGTAGGGGCTGCAATGACTACGAAGTCGGCATCCTTGTAGGCTGATGCACCATCGAGGGTGGCAGTAAGAGACCCTCTCCCATCCTCTCCCTGTTTAGGGCGAGGTTCATTACCAACGCAAGGAAGGATATTCTTATCCGATAGGTATTTCTCAATATACTCGTCCTGAATGGGACTGATACGCTTGTTGATCTTTTCAACTTTTTCGGGAATCACATCCACGGCAGTGACGTGGTTGTGCTGCGCCAACAGAGTGGCTATACTCATACCGACATAGCCGGTTCCTGCTACTGCGATGTTCATAAGTTTTATTGAATTTAAAGTTTAGAAATTAGAGGTTAGAGGTTAGAGGTTAGAGTTTAGAGATTAGAGGGGGTTGTCCGGTGGAAGAACTTGGTGAAGATGTCTTTCATGCCAGACTCCTGATTGTCGATGAAGGCGTCGAGGAGACGGGTAGTGCCATGCAGGGGGAGGACATCATAGTCGGCGATGCAGGCGGGGATGAGGGTGCTATGACCTTCTCTTAACAGGATCTCGTCGCCCGTGCTGCGCACCTTGATGCGGCAGTCCCCAGCAATGCACATGCTGATAATGAAGCTGTCGTATTTGCGCAGGTCGCGATGGAAGGACTTGGAGATCTCCATCACACGGACATCGAAATAGGGGGTGTCGATGACCTGAATGGCACGATTGGTATTCTCGACATACTCGGTACGGTAGTTGCGCTCCACATGATAGTCGAGGGCCTTGGCGGCCAACTCGGTATGCAGCTCACGGGGCTTGCCATCCATACCGGGGCGGTTGTAGTCGTAGATGCGATAGGTGACATCGCTGGACTGTTGGACCTCAGCCAACAGGATGCCGCCACAGATGGCGTGGACCCTACCGGCAGGAAGGTAGAAGACATCACCGGCCTTGACCTGATGGTCGGCAAGGACATCTGTAATGGTGCCGTCCTGGATGCGCTGCTGGTATTCGGCAGGGGTAATCTCCTGCTTGAAACCGGCATAGAGGTGGGCACCGGCATCGGCCTTGATGATATACCACATCTCACTCTTTCCCATCTTGCCATGTTCGCGCTGTGCCATCTCGTCATTGGGATGTACCTGGATGCTCAGGTCGCGCTTGGCATCAATGAACTTCACCAGCAAGGGCAGCTGACCCTTGTACTTCTCGTTGACGGCCTTGCCGAGGATGGCTTCGGGATATTCGGAGATGACAGAGACCAAATCTCTGCCCACTAGAGAGCCATTGGCAATAATGCTGGTGCTGGTGGGTACTGCACTGACCTCCCAGCTCTCGCCGATGGGTTCATCGGTGGTCTGGAGGCCTTTATAGGGTTGGAGCTGATGACCGCCCCATACTATCGTATGAAGGTTGGGATGGAAGAGGAAGGGGTACATATTCGAAGTGCGAGGTAAGAGGTAAGAGGTTAGCGGTTAGCGGTTAGCGGTTAGAGGTTAGCGGTTAGCGGTGAGACAAAAGGAGGGGGTCACTGCCACACCGATTTGGCAGAGACTGGGAGATCCTTTTCATTCGTTATATTCATCTTCTGCACTGGCATTCAGCAACATCAATGAATTGGCACACGTCTAAGCCATAAGGTCTAGGGGACGAAATATGGCATTAGACGATGCAAAGGTACGAAGATTATTTTGAATAAAGTCATACTTTAGTGGTTTTTTGTTGAAAAATCACAAAATATATTTTGAGGGTTTATGAAAAAGTCGTAATTTTGCAGACAGATAAGTACGAAGATGAGTAATACGGACGTGAAGAAATGGTTCCCGATGCGGGTGACCTACGGAAGGATAGAGCGCATGATGCGTATGGAGCAGTTGCTGAAGGCAGAGCAGATTGAGTGCTTTCTGCCCGTGCGCTACGAATTCAAGAAGACGGAGGACTGGGATGTGCGCAAGGAACTGGTGCCGGCCATCAATGGACTGATCTTCGTGCATGCCAGTCAGGAGGAGCTGACGAACCTGAAGATGACAAGGGCTGATTTCGAGCCTTTGCGATATACGACGAACCACTTAGCGACGTCTGTGGATGACAGGTTGTTGACGGTGCCTGACCGGGAGATGGAGAACTTCATGAAGGTGGCATCCATACAGGATGACCGTGTGGTGTTCCTGGATTACAACGAGTTTATCGCGCAGCCTGGAAAGCGGGTGATGGTGACTGACGGCGACTTTGCGGGAGCCGTGGGGACTATCAAGCGTATCAAGAAGAGTCAGTGTGTGGTGGTACAGGTGGAAGGTGTTGCTGCCGTTGCCATCACCTTCGTACCGAAAGCATGGCTGCAGGAGCTCTCCGATGAGGATTACCAGGAGAAATTGGCGGGGGATATTCGAGGTTAGAGGTTAGAGGTAAGAGGTAAGAGGTAAGAGGTTAGCGGTTAGAGGTTAGAGGTTAGAGGTTAGATTCTATCGAGCTACGAGGTTTTAATTCTCGTAGCTCGATTTGTATATTAGAAGTCGAAATCATAGTCGGTGAGCCAGTCGCCATTGACGGTGAAGGAATTGGAGGCGGCGGTGGCAGAGAAGAGGGCACCGGTGAGGCGGGTGCGGCGGTTGCGCTTGAGGGGTACGTTGTTGATGGTGTGGGTGGTGATGATCTCGTTGTTGGCGTTGAGGGCATCGACGGTGACGGTGACGGTCTGCTCGTCAGCGGTGAGGAAGAGGTAGGTGATGGGGTTGACAGGGCCACTGCCAGAGACGGCGACGGTGTTGACCAGACCGGCATTGGCCGTGGCGATGCCTGTGGAGGGATTGAAGGCATTGCTACCGGCAGAGACAGTGGTGCGGATCTGGGTGACAGTGGCAGGACGGTTATCCGTGGAGACAACGGCCAAACCAGCGACAAGGCGGTTGAGGGTAGCAGAGAGCTCGAGGGCATCGGTATTGGTCACAGAGACGGCCTGAGTCGCGGAGAAGGTGTCACGAACACGGATGCCATCATAGACGGCCGCAGTGGCACTGGTGAGGGTGAGTGGCGTGGTGCCACCATAACCGAGGACGAGCATGGTGTATGAGCCCAAAGGCAGGGAGCAGGAGAACTCACCAAAGGTGGTATAGGTGGTGTTGTCATCACGCAACTGGGTAGCCTTGTACACCTCGGTAGTGCCATCAAAAAACGCCAGCGTCAGGATCTTGACGCCCTCATAGTCGAGAACGGGGGTTGCGGCGCGCGTGGCGGAGAAGTCATCCTCCATGACGGAGAAATCACTGACACGGACTGTGACAGGAGCCATCACCGGGGCTGTTTCTACAGATTGTTCACTGTTGCAGCTTGTCAATATCGATGACATTACTGCAAAAAACAAAATAGCTTTTTTGTTCATAGTTGTCAATTTTTTTATTGGTTCGTTAGAAAATTCTTCAGAAAGGCCACGGGTAATCAGAATCCCACTGGTCGTTGATTGTTATCCGGATGCCTCCAGAGGACTCGCCAGAGAAGAAAGTATCCGTGAGTTGCGTCACCTTATCCTGTTCGAGGGGCACCTCATAGGTATTCTCCATCAGCACCTGGTCGGCAATGTCGTAGGCCTTGGCGGTAAGGCGGAGGGAACCCGATGTGTCGTGAAGGAAGGTATAGAGGTCATACTGCGTAGGCGCTGCCCTACCCTTCACCGCATATTTCACCACCTGGGTACTGTTGACAACGCCCAGGCCCGTGGTGGCTGCGAAGGCACCACTGCCTCCCTTATAGGTAAACTCCAGACAGGTTACCTCGTCGGGAATGGCATCGGCGATGACCACCCGGCAGAGAGAGGTGATGCGGCGGAGGGACAGCGAGAGGGCCTGCGGCTCGTCATCGACCTCCACGACGGCATAGTAGAGGAAGGTATCTGTATAGCCAGTGGCATTGGTGAACTGGATCTTGGAGGGATTGGTGAGTGTGGGGTTACCATTACTGCTATGGGCGAGGACGACCAGGCGGTAGGTACCGGCATCAAGCTGAAAGGCAGCGGTTCCGAAACCGGTGGTGCCCTGTTGCTGATTGGTCTGTTGGAGGCGGTTGCCGGCTTCGTCATAGACCACGAAATTGAGGCGGGTACAGGTTGGAGATTCGCTGGAGGTGTTGAAGGGGGTGTCTTCCAATTGGGTGATGGTGATCTGGAGATTTTTGTCAGCGACCGAATCGCTGACCACACTTTCGTCATTGAGGATGGGTTTCTCGCAAGCGGCGATGGTCATGGCCACGAGGGTGATGGCAAGGGATAATGGCAGAAATCTTATTTCTTTCGATTTTTTCATCGTCGTGGCTGATCAATACTGACGTGCAAAGATATGAAAAATACGAATTCGTTGTTCAATTCAAGCCATATTTTTACATTTTTTATTATTTTGAAGGGGCGCTGCGCTTAAAATCTATCAAAAATCTTAAGAAAAATCTGCGGGAGACAAGAGATGGGCGTTGCGCTTAATGGTGCCGGAGATAGGGGTTGTAGCGGAGTTCGTCGGACATGGTGGATTGGGGGCCGTGACCAGGGAGGAGGATGGTGTCGGAAGGAAGGGTTGCGGTGAGTGTGGTGAGACTCTGTTGCATGGCCGTCCAACTGCTTTCGGGGAAGTCGGTGCGTCCGATGCTCATACGGAAGAGTGTGTCGCCAGTGAAGGCGGTATGTTCCTCGGGACAGTAGAAGACACAGGAGCCCTGGGAGTGGCCGGGGGTGTGGATGACCTGCAGGGAGAGGTTGCCCACACGGATCACGTCACCGTGGTGGAGAGCAGCACCGATGGGAATCTGTTCCTCGGGGAGCTGTATGCCACAGAAGGCAGCCACCTGTTCCGGGAGATGTTCCACGAGTTGCTGGTCCTCAGCAAAGAGTTCGACCTTCAGGGCATATTCGCGGAAGATGGCAGCATTGCCGAAGTTATGGTCGAAATGACCGTGAGTGGCAAGGAGGTGGATGGGTTGCAGCTGTTGTTCATGGATGTAGTTGAACAGGGCTTGTTGCTCTTCGGGATAGAAGGCGCCACAGTCGATGATAGCACACTGTTTGGTGGCAGCATCGGTGAGGATGTAGCAGTTGGTTTGGAGGGGGTTGAAAGAAAAATGATGTATCATTGTTTTTATTTTTAGGGGGCGCTGCGCTTAAAATCTGACTTTTTTCTTGACGTAGTCACTCTCGTTGTGGAGGCGGTCGAGGGCGGTGACGACATAGACGAGGCGGGAGTCAGGGGCTGCGGCGGGGAGCTCATAGAAGGTGTTGGAAGTGATGGCGACGATCTTGGAGGGGTCGTCGAGATGGATCTTCTCACCCTTCTGGAAGCAGTAGATGACGTATTTGACGGCATCGTCACTCCATTTCTTGGACTTGGGGGCCGTCCAGAAGAGCATGCGCTGACCATCGATGTCCATGAGTTTCAGTTTGCGGGGCTTCTTGGGTGCATCGCCGTCAATCCACGGCATGGCAGGCATGAGCGCCGGATAGCGCCAGTAGTTGTTGCGCAGAGAGGTGCCATAGTTACCGATGTTATCCACGGCAGCCTTGGCATACCACAGCACGGTGCCCTGCACATGAGGCTGTTCCTCGTGGAGCGCCATCTTGGCAGGCAGTTGGTTGCGGTCGGGATTGTTGCGGTCAGCATATTTCACCGTGCGCTCCACATCCTCACCGATATAGAGGTTGGTATTGTTGCAGTGACTGTCCCACCAGCGGATCAGTTCCTCATAATCTGCCGCCTTGTTGCCTATCTCCCAATAGAGCTGTGGGACACAATAGTCCATCCAGCGGTTGCCGTCCCACAGCAGCACATCAGCATAGAGCTGGTCGTAGTTCTGCAGACCATTGGTGCGGCTGCCATTGGGATCGCTCTTCTTGTTGCGGTAGATACCGAAGGGTGAGATGCCCACCTTGACCCAGGGTTTGATATCGTGGACGGTCTTGTAGAGCTGTTCGATGAACAGGTTGACATTCTGGCGGCGCCAGTCACCGATCTCCGTATAACCACCATCATCCGCCTTGAAGAAGGCCTCATCGGGGATGTCGACACCTGCCACAGGGTACGGATAGAAATAGTCGTCGATATGCAGACCATCGACATCATAGCGCGTGAGGATGTCGCTGACCACCTCACAGATGTAGTCACGATTCTCCTTGATAGCCGGATTGAGCAGTGTCAGTCCGTCATATTCGAAGCAACGCTCGGGATAACGGTTGATGACATGCGTTGAAGCAGTGGCATGGGCCACCTTCGTCTTGGCCCGATAGGGATTGATCCAGGCATGCAGTTCCATATCCCGCTTGTGACACTGTTCGATCATCCATGCCAGTGGGTCCCAATAAGGCTGCGGAGCCCTACCCTGTTCACCGGTGAGGTAATAGCTCCAGGGCTCGAGCTGGCTCTCGTAGAGGGCATCGCATTCGGGTCGCACCTGGAAGATGATGGCATTACAGCCGTCTTTCTGCAGTTCGTCGAGCTGGTAGGTCAGCGTTTTCTGCATGGTGGCGGTACCAATGCCTTTAAACTGTCCGTTGACACACTGTATCCAGGCGCCACGGAATTCGCGCTTGGGTTGCGCAAAAGCGGTGATTGTCACGAGGGACAGGAGGGTAATTAGTATATTTCGCATGTTTTTATATTTGGTCGGCCTGAAGGCCTCAAAATCTTTCTAAAATCTTATTTAAAATTCGCAGAATACCTATTAATACGCAGAATACCTATATGGATTCGCAGAATACTTATAAGCCTAATCGTTCGAAGAGTTTGGGGGTCCAGTCGGAGCCATTCTCGGGACAGAGGGTGTTGATGCCCAGCTGACTGGCTACCGCCACATTGCGGGGACCATCGTCTATGAAGAGCACCTGAGAGGCGAAGGTCTTCTCGCGGCGCAGCACCTCACGGAAGATGGCCTCGGAGGGTTTCATCATCTTCATCTGGTAGCTGAGATAGCAGGCATCGAAATAGGACGAGAGCGGATTGCCATGGCCATCGAAGCGATCACTCTCTGCCCATGCCATCATAAAGGGATTGGTATTGGAAAGCAGGAGTACACGGTAGCCCTCCTGGCGCAATCGCCTCAAGGCATCAAGGTTGCGCTGGGGCAGTGCCTTAGCATAGCCCTGCCAGGCATATTCACACTGGGCGTAGGTCACCTCGTGGCCCACCAGTTTGGAGAACTCACGGCGGAAATCCTCAGCGGTGATGAGTCCCTCTTCGAGGTCCCCGAAGATGCCACTCTGCTGATAGGGATCCAGTCGTTCACGGACATCGGTAAGGCCCAGTGCCTCAAAACGTGCGATGGCCTGTGACTGGTCGAGGGTGATGATGACACCACCCAAATCAAATATAATCGTTGTTATTTCCATAAGTCAGGTTTGTTTTTTCGTGCCTCCTCGAGGGATAGCAGCTGTTGTTGTTCCTTTTGGTAGTTATCACGAAGCTGTGCGTATTTCACATCCAGCTCCTGTTCAATCTGCCTCTCCTGTTCACTATTCATCAGTCGCGCAGCCACCAGGGCATTCTGAGAGGCATCCTTCATCCAGAGTACCGGACCGCCATAGACCGGTGCTATCTTCAGTGCCACATGCAGTTCGCTGGTTGTCGCCCCGCCAATCATGATGGGGATATCGAGTCCCGCCCGTTGCATCTCTGTAGCCACGTTGACCATCTCTTCGAGACTAGGCGTGATAAGTCCCGAGAGACCAATCATGTCCACCTTCTCCTCGATGGCCTTGCGCACAATCTGTTCAGCAGGTACCATCACCCCCATGTCGATGACCTCGTAGTTGTTGCATGTCATGATGACGCTCACGATATTCTTGCCAATGTCATGGACATCCCCCTTGACAGTGGCCAGCAGGATTTTGCCCGCCTTCTCCGTCTGTTGGCTGCCCCGTTGCTGTTCGATATACGGCTGGAGAATGGCCACCGCCTGTTTCATAGTACGCGCCGTCTTCACCACCTGTGGCAGGAACATCTTGCCAGCACCAAAGCGTGCGCCCACCTCATTCATCGCAGCCATCAAGGGTCCCTCGATGATGCTGACCGCCTGGGGGTATTTCTGGAGAGCTTCCTCGAGATCCTCTTTCAGATGGTCTCCGATGCCTTTGATGAGGGCTTGTTGGAGGCGGGAGTCCACATCAAGGGAGGAGTGTGGAGTGTGGAGGGAGGATACTTCATTCGAGGAGGGGGATGCGGGGGAGGATTCCTCTTTGTTGGCGGCAAAACCGCCAACCACACTTTTTGCCATCAGCTGATTGGCGAGGGCGATGAGGCGGTCACTGGCATCGGGACGGCGGTAGAGGATGACATCCTCGAGGATTTCTAGTTGGTCGGCAGGGATATCCGTGTAAAGGACTTTCGCTGCCGGATTGACGATACCGAAGTCCATACCCGCCAATTGAGCATGATGGAGGAAGACGGCATGCATGGCCTCACGGATGTAGTTGTTGCCCCGGAAGGAGAAAGAGAGGTTGCTGACACCCCCACTGACATGAGCCCCAGGGAGGTTTTGCCGGATCCATGCCGTAGCACGGATGAAATCAGCAGCATAGTCATCATGCTCTTCCATACCCGTCGCTACTGCTAAGATATTCGGGTCGAAGATAATATCTAACGGATTCATTCCAACCTGTTGGGTTAGAATACGATATGCTCGTTCAGATATCTCAATGCGCCGCTCATACGTCGTCGCCTGTCCCTGTTCGTCGAAGCACATCACCACCACGGCAGCACCATAGCGTTTCACATCCTGCGCATGGCGGATGAACACCTCCTCACCTTCTTTCAGAGAGATGCTATTGACTATGCCCTTTCCTTGCAGGCATTTAAGGCCAGCAACGATCACCTCCCAGTCAGAGGAATCGACCATGACAGGTACTGCAGCGATATCCGGTTCAGCAGCTATTGTGTTCAGAAAATTCACCATCTCTGTACGGGCATCAAGCAGCGCATCATCCATGTTCACATCGATGACCATCGCTCCGTCGGCCACCTGTTTGCGCGCGATGCTGACCGCCTCATCATACTGTCTCTGTTGGATGAGGCGCAGGAATTTGCGGGAGCCTGCCACGTTGCAGCGCTCACCTACGGTGGTAAAGTGAGGAGTGAGGAGTGAGGAGTGTGGAGTGAGGAGCTCTAGGCCACTGAGCCACATGGCATCAGGCTTGGGAGCGGGAATGTGAGGGGTTTTGCCGGCTACCAAGGGTACGTATTTCGCGATGAAGGTATCGTCGGTACCACAGCAGCCACCAATGATGTTGACAAGGCCCTCGTCAACCATCTCAGCCATCTGAGGAGCCATGGTCTCAGCCGTCTCGTCGTAGAGGCCCATTGCATTGGGCAGTCCCGCATTGGGATAGGCAGAAATATAATAAGGAGCCTTATGCGCCAGTTGGCGCAGGAAGGGCATCATCTGACGGGCACCAAAGGAGCAGTTGAGCCCCACAGAGAATATAGGATAGCTGCTGATGCTCGCGAGGAAGGCATCGAGTGTCTGTCCGCTGAGTGTACGGCCAGCCAGATCACTGACGGTAGCGCTAAGCATGATGGGCAGTTCACAATGCCGGTGTTGCATGGCCGTGATGGCGGCATCGATGGCCACCTTGGCATTGAGGGTATCGAAGATAGTCTCGATGAGGATGGCATCCACCCCACCCTCTATCAGGGCATCAATCTGTTCGTAATAAGCCTCGAAGAGGATATCATAGGTGAGGTCGCGGCGGGCGGGATTGCTCACGTCGGGGGACATGGAGCAGGTTTTGTTGGTGGGACCCACAGAACCAGCGACGAAGCGAGGTTTGGAGCTACGCGAGGGGACCAGCGGGGGAACCCCGCAGGCGCAATGAGGCGCAGAAGGGTCGCGGGGGGGGACCAGCGGGGAACCCCCGCTGGCGCAATTTGGGGCGGAGGTGAATTTGTCGGCGCATTGGCGGGCGAGGCGGGCACCTTGGAGAGCCATGTCGCGGGCTTTGTCTTCGAGGTGATAGTCGGCTTGCGAGATGCGCTGCGAGCTGAAGGTATTGGTAGTGATGATGTCGGCACCTGCCATCAGGTATTTGCGGTGGATATCCATGATGATGTCAGGGCGCGTGAGGTTCAGCTCATCGGAGTTGCCCGTCTTGCCCAACACCTTACCTATCATGGTACCCATTGCACCGTCAAGGATGAGTACCCGTTCCTTGATGATATCCTGTATCGTAATTCTTCTTACCTCTTCCATTATCCTTACTCTTATTTATATACCTTCATGGCGCGATCCATCTCGCGTCGGTCCTCTTTCTCCTTGAGACTCTGTCGCTTGTCGAACTCCTTCTTACCCTTACAGAGTGCGATATCCATCTTGGCCCGTCCTTTAGGGTCGATGAAGACCAGCAAGGGTACGATGGTGTAACCCGTCTGTTTGGTAGCTGCCGCCAGTTTGTTAATCTCCCGTTTGGTGAGCAGCAGTTTGCGGTCGCGCTTGAGTTCATGGTTGTTGTACGAGCCATAGAAATAGGGTGACACATTCATCCCCTTCACCCACAGTTCACCGTTGATGATGGTGCAGTAGGTATCTACCAGGCTCGCCTTACCGAGACGGATGCTCTTGATCTCCGTACCTGTAAGGACAATGCCCGCCGTGAAGGTCTCGATGAAGAAATATTCGAACGAGGCCTTGCGGTTGCGTATGTTGACAGGACTCTTCTTCCTGATCAGTTCTTCTTCCTTATTCATTCTATGAAGGCGAATTTCTCGATATTGTTGTCTATATATTGGGCTATCTGCGCCGTCCACTGCTCCTCCTGTTCCACGAAGGTATCGTCGAGGTCATCGAAGTCGGGATGCTGTTCAAAGAGCGCCATGAACTCCTCATCAGAGCACTCCTTCTCGAGTGTCTTGTGATGTTTTACATAGAGCGTGTGCGCATCGTAGATGAGTTTGGAGAGCTCACGCATGCCCCATAGCTTCACCGCCTTGGCAAAAGGATTCTTGAAGATGAAAGGGCCGTAGCCGTTATGGATGAGTTGTACGAATCCCCCATCCATCACCTCCTCGTGGAGAACATCCCATGCCAGCAGTGTGATCTGGTCGCTGTTCAGCTCGCCCAGTGTCTGGGCATTCAGTTCACCACCTATCGCCTCTTTGATAGCCTTCACAAAGGCTGCTACAAAGGCATCCATGCCCTCGCTGGCCGCCTGGCGCAGTACGCCATCACTGATTATCACTTTTTTCATCATGTCGGCAAAGGTACGAAATTATTGTGAATTATCCACTATCTGATACTTCTTTTTACGTTCCCGCTTCGCTTTTTGCGGTATTCCCGTCGGTCCTGCCACCATGTGGACCGTCTTCACGCCCCTATAGCCGTTCCACCGTTCATGGATGCGGCGCACATAGTCAACCGTCTCAGAACCACGCATATAGCCGTTGCGCACCACCGGATCGTTATAGTATTCCGCCCGAGAGAGACCCAGCACATACGGTTCCACGTCGCGCCACAGGGTAGCGTTGCGCCCATGTTTACGGGCCAGAGCCATTGCATCACGGATATGGAAGCCGCCACCATTGTAGGCCGCCAGTACAAACTTGGTACGTTCCGAGCGTTCCCGGATATCGGAGAACGACTGTTCCAGTTCAGCGATATATTTCACTGCCGCCGCAATATTCTTCTCAGGGTCGTAGATCTGAGTCCGTGACAATCCGAGATGGTCAGCCGTGGAAGGCATGATTTGCATCAGTCCACAGGCACCCGCCCATGAGCGAGCCTGCGGGTCGAAGGTAGATTCCTGGTAACACTGGGCAGCCAGCAGTCGCCAGTCCCACCGGATCTGTGAGGCATAGCGCTGGAAATAAGCATCATAGTGTGAGATGATGCCACTGGCACTGTTGAGCATCGGTGAGAACACGCGGCGCTTGACGCTGCGCGAGGAGAGCAGGTATTCCTCCTGTTTCTTCACCTCGGCCAGCATCGAAGGGCGATACCATTTCTTCAGTTCGATGCGTAAGTTTTCTTTGTCGGGACCGACGAGCCAATTTTCGAGGTACGAGGAGGGGGAACCAGCGGGGAAACCCCGCAGGCGCATTTTTTCCGCAGAGGAGGGGGAACCAGCGGGGAAACCCCGCAGGCGCATTTTTTCCGCAGGGGAGGGGGACGGGGAATCCTGGTGGGCGTAATTCGAGGAGGACGGAGGGAGGATAGCGATGTCGGCCTCGCCATTTTCCAGGCGCTGGCGCATCTCGGCGGTATCGCGGCAGACCTCCATGCGGAGACTGACACCCAGTTTGTCGGCAAAGCGCTGGGCCAACAGGTACTGTGCACCAAGATGTTTGCCACGATAGTCATAATAGGTCTCAGGGCCCGTCATGGTGAGGGCTATCAGTTCACCATTGCTCTGGATTTCCTCCAGGTCGAAGTCATCCGTAGGCGGTATACTGTCCATGATCTCACCCCACGGTGTGACCACGGCTTCCTGCTTTTTAGGGCCACAGGCTGTGAGTAACAGTAAAAGGCCTAAAAGCTGTATATATATACTGATACGCGTCAATTTCTTGTCATTTTGGCTGCAAAATTAATCATTTTCTTGCAAATATCACCGAAAATGCTTAATTTTGCGGGAAATTTATTAATCATACGTATGTTAAGAATTGCAGTACAATCGAAAGGTCGCCTTTTTGACGACACTATGAACCTGCTGTCAGAAGCAGATATCAAGATCAGTTCAGGACGACGCACCCTGCTCGTACAGTCGAGCAATTTCCCTTTGGAAGTTCTCTATCTCCGTGATGACGACATTCCCCAGTCGGTAGCCTCCGGTGTGGCTGATATCGGTGTCGTTGGTGAGAACGAGTTTATAGAGCGTGGTGAGGATGCCGACATCATCTCCCGTCTGGGATTCTCAAAATGCCGTCTGTCACTGGCCATCCCCAAGGACATTGACTATAAAGGTGTAGAATGGTTTCAAGGCAAGAAGATTGCCACCAGTTATCCCCATATTCTGAAGAAATTCCTTGACGAGCATCATATCGATGCAGAGATTCACGTCATCACCGGTTCTGTGGAGATCAGTCCGGGTATCGGTCTTGCTGACGGTATCTTCGATATTGTGTCGAGCGGTTCTACCCTCGTCAGCAACAACCTCCGCGAAGTCGAGGTGGTGATGCAGAGTGAGGCGCTGCTCATCGGTAACAAGAACCTTTCGGACGAGAAGCGAGCTACCCTTGATGAGATGTTGTTCCGTTTCAAGGCCGTCAAGGATGCTGAAGACAAGAAATATGTACGGATGAATGCCCCCAAGGCCCATTTGGAAGAGATCATCAATGTATTGCCGGGTCTGAAGAGTCCCACCATCATCCCCTTGGCTGATGAAGACTGGTGCTCGGTACATACCGTACTGGACCAGAAGCGTTTCTGGGAGATTATCGGTAAGTTGAAAGAGATGGGTGCTCAGGGTATTCTCGTGACGCCTATTGAGAAGATGATACTTTAAATCGACATGAAGATATATACATATCCTGAGAGGGAGCAGTGGGGAGAGATTGTGGAGCGCCCACGTCTGGACCTCACAAAGTTGAATGAGACGGTAGGTCGCGTGTTGGCTGATGTCCGCCAGCGAGGTGATGCTGCCGTCAAAGACTACGAGTTGCAGTTTGACCATGCCAAGCTCGACAGTCTTGCCGTGACCGCAGAAGAGATGGACGAGGCAGAAAGACTGGTCAGCAAGGCCTTGCGCGATGCCATTGTGCTCGCCCATGAGAACATCCATACCTTCCATGCTGCCCAGAAGTTTGAAGGTCAGAAGGTAAAGACCCGTCCCGGTGTCACCTGCTGGCAGAAAAGTGTCGCCATTGAGAAGGTAGGCCTCTACATTCCCGGAGGTACTGCCCCACTCTTCTCTACGGTACTGATGTTGGCCACCCCTGCCAAGATTGCCGGTTGCCAGGAGATTGTGCTGTGCACCCCTCCCAACCGTGAAGGTAAGGTGAACCCCGCCATCCTTGTTGCCGCCCGTGTAGCTGGTGTCAGCAAGATTTTCAAGGCCGGCGGTGTCCAAGCCATTGGTGCTATGGCCTACGGTACGGAGAGTGTTCCCAAGGTCTATAAGATTTTCGGTCCCGGCAACCAATATGTGATGGCCGCCAAGCAACAGGTCAGCCTCGACGAGGTAGCCATTGACATGCCCGCAGGACCCAGTGAGGTCTGTGTGCTAGCTGATGATACCGCCCATGCTAACTTTGTTGCTGCAGACCTGCTGTCACAGGCTGAGCATGGTATTGATTCGCAGGTGTTGTTTATCACCACCTCTGATGCCAAGCTCCACGAAGTACAAGAAGAGGTACAGCGCCAGTTGGCCCTGTTGCCCCGTCAGGACATTGCCGCCAAGTCGCTGGAGAACAGCTGTTACGTGCTCGTTCACGACTATGACGAGATGATGGCCCTAAGCAATTGTTATGCCCCCGAACATCTGATTATCCAGACCGCCAACTATGAGGCGCTGGCTGAGCAGGTGGTCAATGCCGGCAGTGTCTTCTTAGGTCCCTACGCCTGTGAGAGTGCCGGTGACTATGCCAGTGGTACCAACCACACATTGCCTACCCACGGTTATGCCACCGCCTATAATGGTGTCAACCTGGACAGTTACTGTCGCAAGATCACCTTCCAGCATCTTGACGAGGAAGGTATCCGTCAGATTGGTGCTGCCGTGGAGCTGATGGCTGAGGCGGAACAGTTGGATGCCCATAAGAATGCGATGACCGTAAGATTACGATGTGTGATGTAAGATGTATGATGTAAGATGGATGATGTAAGATGGATGATGTAAGATGTAAGATGTATGATGTAAGATGTGAGATGTATGAAACCACTTGAACAGTTAGTCAGAAAGAATATATGGGAGTTGGCCCCCTACTCCTCTGCCCGTGATGAATACTCGGGTAAAGAGGCACACGTGTTTATCGATGCCAACGAGAATCCGTATAATGCACCGTATAACCGCTATCCAGACCCCCTGCAACGTGAGTTGAAAGCCATGTTGGAGAAGGTGAAGGGCGTACCTGTTGCCAACATCTTTCTCGGCAACGGCAGTGATGAAGCCATCGACCTGCCCTATCGCATCTTCTGTGAGCCGGGCCGTGACAATGTGGTGGCCATCGCCCCTACCTACGGCATGTATCAGGTATGTGCCGACATCAATGATGTAGAGTACCGCACCGTTCTGCTCGATGACCATTTCCAGTTTAAGGCCGCCGACCTCCTGGCAGCCTGTGACGAGCATACCAAGATTATCTGGATCTGTTCACCCAACAATCCCACAGGCAACTCCCTCGACCGTGATGAGATTATGAAGGTCATCGAGGGTTTCGAGGGTATCGTCGTTGTGGATGAAGCCTATATCGACTTCGCCCGTCAGCTGTCGCTGCGCAAGGAGTTGCCCGCACACCCCAACCTCATCATCCTGCAGACGATGTCGAAGGCATGGGGTTCAGCAGCCATCCGTCTGGGTATGGCCTTTGCCTCGAAAGAGATCATCGCCATCTACAACAAGGTGAAGTATCCTTATAATGTCAACTTGCTGACCCAACAGCAAGCCATGGAGATGCTCAAAGACCCCTTTGAGGTTGACAAGACCGTCAAGATTCTGTTGCAGGAGCGCACCCGACTGATGCAGTCGTTCAATCAGCTGCCCATCTGTGAGCAGATCTTCCCCACCGATGCCAATTTCTTCCTGGCACGCATGACCGATGCCAACCGCATATACGACTACCTGGTGGACTGCGGCATCATTGTGCGCAACCGCTCACGGGTACAGCTCTGTCAAAACTGTCTGCGTATCACCATCGGCACCCGCTCGGAGAACAACGAGTTGCTCAGTGCCCTGCGCCAATTCTAAGGCATGGAGCGTCTCTGGAACCTCAACTATATCAAGGTGATGACAGCCAATTTCTCGCTGTTCTTCGCCTTCTACCTGTTGACACCCCTGCTGCCGCTCTATCTCCATGAGACTTTCGGAGCCACCAAGGACATCATCGGTCTGGTGCTCTCGGGCTATACCGTCACCGCCCTGTTGTTCAGGCCCTTCAGCGGTTTTCTGGTCGACTCCTTTCCCAGAAAGACCGTGTTGCTTGTGGCCTTTACTGCCTTTGCCATCTTCTTTGCCGGTTATCTGGCAGCCTCGACACTGTTGGTATTCACCATTGTGAGAACCCTGCATGGCGGTCCTTTCGGTATGTTGACAGTGGCCAACTCAACGGTAGCCATTGACGTGCTGCCCTCGTCACGACGCAATGAAGGCATCGGTTACTACGGGTTGAGCAACAACCTCGCCATGGCCATCTCGCCATCCTTTGCCGTGCTCGTATATTCCCAGACCCACAATTTCGAGGTGCTGTTCTGGTTGGCTCTGGCCATCGCCACCTTCGGCCTGGCCGTCGATGCCACCATCACCCTCCATAAGCCGTCGGTCCCCCGTCCCACCAAGGTCGCCAAGCTCAGCCTCGACCGTTTCTTCCTGCTTCGCGGTTGGCTATTAGGCACCAATATGGTATTCTTCGGTTTCTGTTTTGGTGTATTGAGCAACTACCTCGCCATCTACGGCAAGCAAGTGATGGGCATCACAGGCGGTACCGGTACGTGGTTTATGTTGTGCAGCATCGGTCTCATCCTGTCGCGTCTGCAAGGCGGAAAAGCGCTGCGGCAGGGCAAGCTGACACAAAATGCTGCAGGAGGCATACTGATCTCGATGGTAGGCTATACCCTCTTTGTCGCCATGCCCAATATGGTAGGCTACTACGGTTCAGCCATCCTCATCGGACTGGGCAATGGTCATATGTGGCCCGCCTTTCAGAACCTAATGATCTCGATTGCCCATCATAACGAGCGAGGCACCGCCAACTCCACCATCCTCATCTCGTGGGATGTCGGTATGGGCTTAGGTATTCTGTTGGGTGGTATCATTGCTGAGCTGGCAGGCTATGCTGCCGCCTTCTGGACCGTCTCTGCGGTGCATCTGGGTGGTGTACTGCTCTACTTCCTCAAGACCCAGCAGAATGTCAGGAAATACCTGGTGATGCTGCTTCTGGTGGTCGCCACCACATCATGGGCCGGCAACAAAATCTATTCGCCCCGTGTGAAGACGCTGACCAGTGTGGTCAATGGTGACTGGCAGAACCGTCCCGTGATGACGCTCAACAGTAGTGACCAACTGGTCATCGGTTTCGACGAATTCTCGCATAACTACCACCGGCTGACCTATCATATCGACCACTGTGAGGCCGACTGGACTGTTTCTGAAGAGATTTTCGAGAGTGACTGGCTGCAGGGCTTCAATGACAATCCCATTGACGACTATCAGAACTCCATCAATACCACCATCCTCTATACCCACTACCAGCTGACCCTTCCCAATGACCGCTGTCAGCTGAAGATGAGCGGCAACTACCGGTTGACCGTCTATGACGAAGATGATGCCGACGAGAAGCTGTTAGAGGTGGAGTTCTATGTGGTAGAGCCCCTGATGACCATCGGTCTGGAGGTGACCACCAATACCGATGCCGGCCATAACGAACGTCAGCAACAGCTCTCGATGATTCTCAACTACAACGGGTTACGTATCACCAACCGTGAGGAGCAGCTGCATACCGTGGTGATGCAGAACTGGTGTGAGGAGACTGTCCGTCAGGATGTGCAGCCCAACCACATCAGCGACCAGGGACTCATCTGGGAGCACAACCGACTGTTGCTCTTTGACGGAGGCAATGAATACCATAAGTTCGAAGTTCTGGATGTCAGTCATACCACTATGGGTCTCGACCAGATCCTCTGGGACGGTCACTACTATCAGGCCTATCCCTTTGCCGCCAGTCCACGGCGCAACTACCTGACTGATGTCGATGCCGACGGTGCCTTCTGTATCCGTAATAGTGACCGTACGGAGTCAGACTACACCTGTGACTATGTGTGGGTGAACTATGTCTTAGAAGCCCCCTATCAGGGAGAGCTGTATGTGGACGGCCAGTGGGCAACGGATGCAGACCGAGAGAAATACAAGCTACAATATGACGGTGAGCGGAAGGTCTATTATACGGCACTGCTCCAGAAACAAGGCTATTACAACTACCGTTTTCTGACGGCAGACCGTCAGATACCATCCTCGGAGGGGAATTTTTACCAAACAGAGAACCGCTATCAGGCACTGGTGTACTACAAGCCTATTGGCGGTCGCACCTGGCAGTTGACAGGCTATAGGGCATTACTCTTCCGGTAATGCAACGGATTCACACGATACAGACGATAGAAAGCCGTGACGAAGTAGTTGGGTGATACAAAGCCACACGCTTCAGCCACATCCTCTATGGACATCTCGGTGGTGCGCAACAGTCTGGCGGCCTCCTGCAGGCGCAGCTTACCCATCAGCAGTCGCGGATTGCGGTCGATATGAACGGCCAGCAGTTCGAAGAGCTGACTCTTGTCCATCTCCACCTCAGCGGCCAACTGGCGGAAAGTCAAGCGCTCTGAGCGGTGATTCTGCACATAAGGCACCAATACCAGCATCACCTGTTCGAAGGCCTCAGCCTCCGGATTACTGTCTGCATCGAGCATATTCGACTGTGGTGTCAGCACCTCTGTTCTCAATTCCTCCAGACGATCAGCTACGCTTCGCAGGCGGAGTAGCATGTCCTCCTCCTCGTTCAGACACTTCATGCGCAGTCGGGTATTGCGACGGAACAGGCGCAGATTGACCAGTACGGCAGTCAACAAAAGTAGGAAGAGCAACACATAGATGCCCGTGCTGCGCCACCAAGGCTGGTCAACATGGATGATCCACGTGAAAGGTTCCTGTGGCCATATATCCACCCACAATGAGGCCTGCAGTTCCACAACATACTTGCCCGGTTCGAGACCCAGCAGCGAGAGACGGAGCATACCGTTGCGATCCACCAGTCCTCCGGACTTACCGAATGACAGCACGCGCCAGTCATCGAATGCCGGCACCCCCTTGACCCGCACACGATAGTAGGTCTGGATGGGTCGCAAGTAGTTGAGTCCCGAGAAGGTCAGCGACAGCGAATTCTGGTTGTAGTTCACATGAAACTCACGTGTTCGGGTAATGCTGCGCTCCAGGATCACCTTACCGTCGAGCAAGGTTCCAGGTTCTATGCTATTTCCGTTAACCAACAAGCGTATCAGCTTAGGATACAGTACGATAGAGCCAAGACGCTCACCTTGAAAACTAGCAGGATTGAACATCAAGACATGGTCTAGTGTCTGCATCACGATGGTGCCATCCTCGAGTTTCATGGCCCGTCGGTTGATGAACGACTCATTGGGAATATTGTCCTGATTGATATATGACTCGATATGGTAGATGCTGTCTCCGCGTACATAGACATGCATCACACCGTAGCTGGCCGACACCCAGATGTCGTGGTTGTCATCCTCCACCATGGCGTGGACCACCTCATTAATCAGTCCATCCTTACGCGTGAGATGACGCTTACGTCCGTCGGGACATTTCACATCCAGGCCATTGAACGTTCCCGTCCATTGCCATCCCCTACTGTCGGTAAGCACACAGTTGACCTTGTGAGGCAGCTGTGGAGCCGTTTTCTCCTGTTCATCGAACTGGTGCACATACTTCTGCACCTCAGGGGCATTGACCGGATAGACCTTGAAAGGACTATGATAAGCCTTACAGTAAAGGAGTCCGCGCTTGGCCGTACCCAGCCAGAGACCACCCTGGCGGTCGAAGGTCAGCGTATTGACATCAGGTATCATCGTACGTCCCTTGGTGAGCTTCAATGTCTCGTAGTGCTGTGCCTTCTCCTGCTGGATATCATAAATCAGGTAGCCCCGTTGTGAGGCGATATATATCTGGTGGTCCACAGGATACAGGTCGTTCATCTGGAAAGGCGTCTCCAGCAGACGCGTCCATTGGCGCTTCTGGATGTCATAGCGCATGAGCACCGCAGAGTTGCTGCCGTTGCGTATCTGGAAATACTGGCTGCCCACCAGACAGAGGATAGCAGACTTTGCATAGCCTTTACGGTCGGCCTCGTCCTTGAAGGCCTCATCACGATACAGAAAGCGCGGGTTCTTATAGTCATAGACCGCTACCGAGCCGTCGGCATGGAACAGCAGCAGCAGACTGTCGTTATAGAGGTCCACATCCTGCAGCGTTGCCTTGGCATGGAGGTCGAACTGTTTCTGCAGGATACCACTAGACAGGCGGTTGCCACGACGGAACCACATGTTACACTCGCCATCGCCATAGAAATCGTCGATGTGCGTATCCTCGCCCATCAGCCTCAACGCACCGTCCACATCACGGATGAAACGTTCCGTCAGCAGGTCAACACAAGCCATCCCACCACGGTTTTTCCCCCACAGATGGTGGAATTTGTCGAAAAACAACTGGTAGTCGCCCTGATACTGTGGCAGCGCCTTCACATCACTTGCCGTAGGGTCGATATGATTAAAGGAGTAGCCGTCGTAGAAGTTCACATGACCGATCGTAGAGATCATCACCCTACCCGTTCGCGTACATCGGGCTATCTGTACGCTATTATCCGCCAAACCATTGGAAGCGTCATACGACATGAATACGCGATCCTCTTCGCCAGCCACCATCCTGATGCTCACCGTCGTCATCAGAATAGCACAACAAAGTTTGATGAAGAGATTCTTAACCATCAGGCTTCCATTTGTTTAACGCGACAAAGATAGTCAAAAAATGTTTAACCTCCAAATATTTGATATAAAAAAACATCTTTCCTCTAGTGAAAAAGGAAAGATGTCGATATATTGTCGAGGTGACAGGACTCGAACCTGCGACAGCCTGGTCCCAAACCAGGAACGCTACCAACTGCGCTACACCTCGTTTTAGGTGACAAAATCAGTGCAAGCTGAATGCAGAGAGCTCGCTCTATGCTGAGGCGAAGCCTGATTTCGCAGTGCTTTTTCTGAAAAGCGCTGCAAAGGTACTAAATATCTTTGACACCCGCAAATTTTTTGGCAATTATTTACTTGATGATGCCTTGTTCTATGAAGATTTTCTTCAGAGCCTTCACCGAGCGCTCTACCTGTTCCTCGGTGTGGGTAGCCATCAACGCATAGCGCACCAGTGTATCCTGAGGAGCACAAGCAGGCGGTATAACGGGGTTGATGAACACGCCAGCCTTGAAAGCCAGGGCAGTAACCAGGAAGGTCTTCTCCACATCACGCACATACAGCGGGATGATAGGGCTCTCAGTCTCACCAATCTCAAAACCCTCTTCTGCAAAGCGCTTCAGAGCATACTTCGTCACCTTCCACAGGGCCTCGATGCGCTCGGGCTCCTTCTGCAGGATGTGCAGGGCCTCCATAGCAGCAGCGGTGGCTGCAGGTGTGTTAGAAGCTGAGAAGATATAGGTGCGACAGGTGTGACGCAGGAAGTTGATAGTGTCAGCATCCGAAGCGATGAAACCACCGATAGAAGCCAGTGACTTCGAGAAGGTACCCATGATCAGGTCCACCTCGTCGGTCAGTCCGAAATGGTCGCAGACGCCACGTCCATGATCACCGAACACACCGATACCATGAGCCTCATCGACCATGATAGAGCAGTTGTACTTATGCTTCAGCTCTACGATCTCAGGCAGTTTGGCCAGGTCGCCCTCCATGGAGAACACACCATCGACCACAATCAGCTTGACAGCCTCGTAGGGCAGCTTCTGCAGTACACGCTCCAAGTCAGCCATATCATTGTGCTTATAGTGCAGCTGACGGGCGAAAGACAGGCGGCGTCCATCAACGATAGAGGCGTGGTCGCGGTCATCACAGATGATGTAGTCATCTTTTCCAACCACCATAGCCAGCACACCCTGGTTAACAGAGAAACCTGTTGAGAAGCACAGACAGTCCTCCTTATGAATAAATTCTGATATTTCCTTTTCTAACTGAACATGCAGGTCGAGCGTTCCGTTCAGGAAGCGGCTACCGGCACAACCGGAACCATACTTATCAAGCGCAGCCTTTGCGGCATCAATGATACGCTGGTCACCTGTCAATCCTGTGTAGGCATTAGATCCGAACATCAACACTTTGTGTCCGCCCATTTCAACTTCTGTACCCTGTTTTCCCTCGATAGCGCGGAAATAAGGATAAACGTCAGCCTCCATATACTTCTGCGGCTCACGATAATGCTTGTATCTTTCTTGTAATTGTCCCATAAATTAATAGGTCTGATAGCTTTCTCGCTACGAAATATTGTTTTCAGCCTGCAAAGTTACACATTTTTATTCAAATCGTGCACAAAAAAAGAGAATTTTCTTCTTCCAGATTAAATTTATCGTTTCCATGAAAGTTTTTTCGACATTATTTTGTATATTTGCAATCAAATAGCAGCATGAAGAACATCGTTTTCATCATCAACCCCATTTCGGGTACCCATGGCAAGGAAGACATGCCCCGACTGATTGAAGAGCACCTCGACAAGGAGCGCTTCAGTTACGAAGTCCGTTTCACCGAATATGCAGGCCATGCCGCTGAGCTCACCCGCCAGTATGCTGCTGAGGGCAAGGACATCGTAGTGGCTGTCGGTGGTGATGGTACTGTCAATGAGGTAGCGCGTTCGTTGGTACACACCCAGACCGCTTTGGGTATTATCCCCTGTGGGTCGGGCAATGGTCTGGCCCGCCATCTGTGTATCCCGATGGATGCCGTCAAGGCTATCCAGATCATCAACGAGTGCCAGATAGAGTCGTTTGACTATGGTGTCATCAATGGTCTGCCCTTCTTCTGTACCTGTGGTATGGGCTTCGATGCCTTTATCTCGCTGAAATTCGCAGAGGCTGGCAAGCGCGGTCCTATCACCTATGCAGAGAATGTGCTGAAAGAAGGTTTGAAATACAAGCCCGAGACCTACGAGATTGTGGATGACAACGGTACCGTCTATCACAAGGCCTTCCTCATAGCCTGTGCCAATGCCTCGCAATACGGCAATAATGCCTATATCGCCCCGGGAGCCACCATGCGCGACGGTATGATGGATGTCATCATCATGGAGCCCTTCGACGTCATCGACGCTCCACAGATTGCTGCAGACCTGTTTATGAAGACGCTGGGCAACAACTCCAAGATCAAGACCTTCCGCTCGAAGAGCATCCATATCCACCGCAAGCAGGCTGGTGCCATCCACTATGACGGTGACCCCATCATGACGGGTACCGATGTGGATGTGCATATCGAACACCTGGGCATCAGCATCCTCACCAATCCCAAGGCTACTGAGGACAAAGCCCAGCCCAACCCTGTGCTCAGTGCTTTCAGCGACTTCTTCAACAACATTAATAATGTACGCGAAGATATCGGTAAGGGTAGCCGTAAGATACAGGCTATCAACAAGGTGCTGTTGAGGAAGCTGAGAAGTTAAGGAGTGAGTGGTGATGATGCAGATGATTGTTGTCATACTGGTGATTGCTGGTGCCTTGGGCTATGCCGCTTGGCGTGCTTACAGAACACTTCGCAGCAATACCGGTTCCTGTTGTGGCTGTGAAATGAAAAAAAACTGCCAAAAATTTGGCCAGTTCAAATAAAAGTTTTAACTTTGAGACTACGTCTCGAAAGTACTTTCGTTCGAAATAACAAAAAAAAATCGATTTTTATTTGGTTATTTGCTCACTTATTCGTACCTTTGCACCCGCTTAACGAGCAATGGTGCCTTGACCTAACGGTCGAAACACCTCGCACTCGGAAGAATTGATGCAAGCATCATTCTTCGCTCGTTTACTCGGTGCCTTGGATGAGTGGCTTAGTCAACGGTCTGCAAAACCGTCTACGGCGGTTCGAATCCGCCAGGCACCTCCACAAAGAGGGCGAGAATCCTAATCAATACGGGGTTCTCGCCTTTCTTTTTTCTACAAATCGCTCCTCATGCGTTCTTTTTCTTGACAAGGATGCTTTTTATTTCAGAAATAGTTTGTATCTTTGTAGCCAAATCCAATGCATACCCAATAAACTTTATACAAAACAACCAAAACGACTACATGATGAAAAAGAGATTTTTCTTGGCTGTGACACTCTGTTTGGCTGCCTCATGGGCATACGCTGAACAGTTGGTCATCAGCACCCGCAACACTACGATGGTGTTGGATGTGGAACAAGGCAAGGCCCCGCAGTATGTCTATTACGGAGCCAAGTTAAAGGATGGTGAAGCTGCCCACCTGCAGCAGCCTCGTGACGGACGTATGGATGTCTATCCTGTTCACGGTCTGAACGCTCCTGCCGAAGCCGCCCTCGCCCTTCGACATGCTGACGGCAACCTCTCGACAGCCCTGGTGGCTGAGAGTTGGCAACAGGAGGCCGATGCCACAGGTTCTCTGGTAACCATCCGCCTGAAAGACCCCGCCTATCCTATTGCCGTCGAGCTAAAATACAAGGCTTATACAGCAGAAGACATCATCGAGGCGTGGACCACCATCAATAATGGTGAGAAACAGACCGTAACGCTCACCACCTTTGCCTCAGCTATGCTGCCCATCCGTAGGGGTGATGTCTGGATGTCGAGTCTGTATGGTTCGTGGGCCAATGAGGGCCGCCTGGTTGAGGAGCCCCTTACCCCTGGTCAGAAAGTCATTGTCAACAAAGACGGTACGCGCAACTCGCATACCAGTCATGCAGAGGTGATGTTCTCTCTCGACGGTAAGGGTCAGGAGAATCAGGGTGCTGTCATCGGTGCAGCCCTCTGCTATAGTGGCAACTACCGTCTGAAGGTGGTTACCGATGATACCGAATACCACTACTTCTTTGCAGGCATCAATGAGGACAACTCGGAGTATCACCTGAAGAAGGGTGAGACGTTTACCACTCCCAAGCTGGCCCTGTCGTACTCTCAGGAGGGTCTGTCGGGTGTCAGCCGTAACTTCCATAAATGGGGTCGCAAATACATGCTGGCTCATGGGGACAAGGAGCGCAAGATCCTGTTGAACTCTTGGGAAGGCGTCTATTTTGACATCAACCAGCAAGGTATGGACCAGATGATGAAGGACATTGCCTCGATGGGCGGTGAACTCTTTGTGATGGATGACGGTTGGTTTGGTGACAAATATCCCCGTAAGACCGACAATTCCAGTCTGGGCGACTGGGTCGTTGACAAGAACAAGTTGCCCGACGGTATCGAGGGTCTGCTGCGTGATGCCAAGAAGAACGGCGTCAGCTTCGGTATCTGGATAGAACCCGAGATGACCAATTCGGTCAGCGAGCTCTATGAGCAGCATCCCGACTGGATACTGAAGGCCCCCAAGCGTGATGCCGTTATGGGTCGTGGCGGTACGCAGCTGGTGCTTGATATGTCCAACCCCAAGGTACAGGATTTCTGCTTCAAGATTGTTGACGACCTGTTGACGAAGTACCCTGCTATCGACTATATCAAGTGGGATGCCAATATGCCCGTGATGAATCACGGTTCGCAGTATCTGCCGATGGCCGACCAGAGTCACCTCTACATCGAATACCATCGTGGTTTCGAGAAAGTGTGTCAGCGCATCCGTGCCAAGTATCCCGATGTGACCATCCAGGCCTGCGCCAGTGGTGGCGGACGAGCCAACTGGGGTGTGCTGCCCTACTTCGACGAGTTCTGGGTAAGCGACAATACCGATGCCCTGCAGCGCATCTATATGCAGTGGGGTACCAGCTATTTCTTCCCCGCTATCGCGATGGCCAGCCATATCTCTGCCACGCCCAACCACACCGTGTTCCGCACCACCTCTATGAAGTACCGTATCGATGTGGCCATGAGTGGACGTCTGGGTATGGAGATCCAGCCCAAGAACATGAATGACGAGGAGAAGGCCCTATGTCGTCAGGCCATCACAGAATACAAGCAGATTCGTCCTATCGTGCAGTTTGGCAACATCTACCGTCTGCTGTCTCCTTATGACAAGAAAGGTGTAGCCTCGCTGATGTATGTCGATGATGCCAAGGAGAAGGCCGTCTGGTTCTGGTGGAAGACAGAGTCGTTCCAGAACGAGCACCTGCCCCGTATAAAGATGGCAGGTCTGAATCCCAACAAGATGTATAAGGTCCACGAGCTCAACCGCATTGACCTGAATCCCCTCGACTGTGAGGGCAAGAGCTATAGCGGTGCCTATCTGATGAACCACGGTCTGGAGATGCCCTATCGCAATGATGTTGACTGGGGCAAGAAGAACGACTGGGCCAGTCGTGTGCTCTTATTGGAATAATACTGACGACTATTGCGAGTAGATGGAGTTGCTGGCACATATCCGAGAAGGTCGCGCTATGACACAGCGGGAGAAGCTCAACCTGATTATCCAGTTGAGTATCCCCTCTATTCTGGCACAGATATCCACCATCCTGATGTTCTTTATCGACGCCTCGATGGTGGGCCATCTTGGTGCCCGTGAGGCAGCATCAATAGGCCTCGTCGAAGCCGCCAGCTGGATGTTTGCCGGACTGACCTCTGCCTGTTCGATGGGTTTCTCCGTACAGGTGGCGCACGCCATTGGTGCCAACGACTTCCGTCGCGCTCGCCGTATTCTCCGTCAGTCGCTGACCTGCTGTCTGCTGTTCAGCCTGATGATAGTCATCGTTGCCGTTGCCATTCACGCCCCTCTGCCCCACTGGCTTGGCGGCAGTGAAGACATCACGTCGGATGCCTCGCTCTACTTCCTGATTTTCTCGTGCTCAGCGCCATTCTTCCAGATGGAGAGCCTGTGTGGTTCGATGCTGAAGTGTTCGGGTAACATGAAAGTGCCCAGTGTGCTGAATGTGGTGATGTGCTGTCTGGATGTCACCTTCAACTACCTGTTTATCTTCATCTTAGATATGGGAGTCCCTGGTGCCGCAATGGGTACGGTGGTTGCCGTCTTCCTCACCACTCTGATGATGAGCTACTTCCTGTTGTGGCGCTCCGACATGCTGGGCCTCTTTGGTCGCAAGGGCAAGGGCAATGAGAACCACTGGTATAAGTTCCGTCCTACAGAAGATGTTGTACGGACAGCCTTCAGCATCGGCGCCCCGATGGGTCTGCAGCATGTACTGATGAATGGTGCCCAGATAGTGAGCACCATGATTGTAGCACCACTGGGCACCATCTCGATAGCCGCCCACTCGCTGGCCATTACCGTAGAGAGCCTGTGCTACATGCCTGGTTTCGGTATTGCCGAAGCCGCAACGACACTGATCGGACAGAGCATCGGTGCCGGACAGCAGTTGCTCACACGCTCCTTTGCCCGTCTCTCTACAGCACTCGGTATTACGGTGATGACACTGATGGGTGTGCTGATGTTTATCTTCGCCACAGAACTGATGGCACTGATGACCCCCGTCGAGGAGATTATCCAGTTGGGAACGGAGTGTCTGCGCATCGAGGCCTTTGCCGAACCGATGTTTGCAGCCGCTATCGTGTGCAACGGTATCTTTGTGGGTGCTGGTGATACGCTGAAGCCAGCCATGATGAGTCTCGCATCCATGTGGGGCGTCCGTCTCACGCTGGCAGCCCTCCTGGCTGGCACCTACGGTCTGCCTGGTGTATGGACGGCGATGGCCATCGAGCTCACCTTCCGCGGTATCATCTTCCTCATCCGCCTGTTCCACGGAGGCTGGATGAAGACGGCAGGGAAATAAGACAGAGACCTGGAAAAAAGTAGTGCAGCCTACGAACCACTCGCAGACTGCACTTTTTTTTCTTTTCCTATTAATAACTAAAACCTAATACTTTCTCTCAAATTTTACCTTAACATACTAACTAACACCTAATATACTGTACTACTTACCTAAATCTTTACTATTAACCAAATCTTTGTTATCCTATTTTCAATCTTTTCTATTACCTTCTTACCTATTGGTTATCTCTGAATCACGATGCAAAGTTACAACGATTTGGGTCATGTTGGTGCATTACCGAGGCATTTTTCGAAAAAAATACGACTATTCTTGACGCATGTCAATTATTTGTGCTCGCACACAAGCATTTTTCCACCATATTCGTCAATTCCACGAACTGCGCTATGGTGAGTTGTTCGGGGCGATAAGTCAGGAAAGAAGATTGTTCACTGAATATCGCAGCCTCGGCGGGTAACAGCTGACGAAGCGATACGCGCAGCATCTTACGGCGCTGGTTGAAGACCGTCTTCACCAGTCGCTTGAACAGTTGTTCGTCGCATCCCAGCTGCTGTACCTCGTTGCGAGTCATGCGTATCACGGCACTCTGCACCTTGGGAGGCGGATTGAATACCGAGGGTTCGACAGTAAAGAGATACTCCACATCATACCAAGCCTGTATCAGCACCGACAAGATGCCATACTGTTTGTTGCCGGGCTTGGCAGCCATACGTACCGCCACCTCGTGTTGTATCATCCCCGTACAACAGGGAATGAGGTCGCGATTGTCAAGCATCTTAAAGAATATCTGTGAGGAGATATCATACGGGTAGTTGCCCGTCAGCACAAACTGCTGTCCGTCAAAGACCTGATGCAGATCCATACGCAGGAAGTCGGCACCCAGGATATTCTCGCGCAACTTCGGGAAGTTCTCGTTGAGATACGCCACACTCTCGCGGTCTATCTCCACCACCTTCAGCGGGCGCGGTTTCTCCACCAGATACTGCGTCATCACCCCCATACCAGGCCCCACCTCCAAGACGGGCAGCTCACCATAGGGTTCGTCAACGGTATCGGCTATTCGCTTGGCTATCGAGAGGTCAGTCAGGAAGTGCTGACCCAGATTCTTCTTCGGACGTACTTGTTTCATGGGGACAAAGGTACAAATAAGCGAGGACAATACAAAACAAAAAAGGGCTTTTTTGTCGAGGAAATATCCAAATAAATTTGGTTTTTCATTCCGTTTGCATTATCTTTGCATGCTGAATGAAAATAAAAAGTATCATACTCAAGATATTGATGCCGCTGGTGTTGGGCGCCGCCATCCTCTACTGGATGTATCGCGGAGAGAACTGGCAGCAGATACGCCACGTGATGACCCACGAGATGGATTGGACGTGGATGTTGCTCTCGTTTCCCTTTGGCATCCTCGCTCAGATGTTTCGTGGCTGGCGCTGGCGTCAGACCTTAGAGCCTGTCGGTGAGAAGCCTCGCACCCACGTCTGCCTCAATGCCATCTTCCTCTCCTATGCCGCCTCGCTGCTCATCCCCCGTGTGGGAGAGTTCACGCGCTGTGGTGTGCTCAACCGTTATGACCAGGTGTCGTTTCCGAAGGCATTAGGGACCGTTGTCACCGAACGAGCTATTGACTCGTTGCTGGTGCTGGGCATCACGGCTATTGTCATCCTGTTGGAGATGAGTACCTTTGGCACCTTCTTCCGTCAGACCGGTACCAATCTCCATGATATCCTCTACGGTTTCTCTTGGGCAGGCTATTTTGTAGCGGTGGTATGTGCCTTAGCCATCATCATCCTGCTACACCTTCTCTTGCGCAAGCTCTCCATATATAATAAGGTAAAGGCCACCATCGGTGGTATCTGGCAAGGTGTCATCTCGCTGAAGGATGTGCGCAACATCCCGCTGTTCGTCTGCTTCACCTTAGCCATCTGGCTCAGTTACTTTCTGCACTACTACCTCACTTTCTTTTGCTTTGACTTCACAGCAAACCTGGGGTTAGGGTGTGCGCTGGTGACCTTCATAGTGGGCAGTATCGCCGTCATCGTACCTACGCCCAATGGTGCCGGCCCCTGGCATTTTGCCGTCAAGACGATGCTCATCCTCTATGGCGTTGTGGATACCAATGCGCTCTACTTCGTCCTTATCGTACATACCGTCCAGACCATGCTTGTCGTCCTTCTGGGCATCTATGCGTGGGTGGCTTTGAATTTTACGAAACAACTAACTCTTAAACAATAAGACTATGAACGAAATTCAGAATCTGAATCCACAGTGCATCTGGAAAAACTTCTATGCACTCACACAAGTTCCACGTCCCAGCGGTCATCTGGAGAAAATACAGCAATTCCTGCTCAACTTCGGTCAGCAGGCTGGTGTAGAAACCTTCAAAGACCCTGCTGGCAACATCGTATTCCGCAAGCCCGCCACACCAGGGATGGAGAACCGCAAGGGTATCATTCTGCAGGCCCACATGGATATGGTGCCGCAGAAGACGCCCGAGTCCACCCACAACTTCGAGACCGATCCTATTGAGCCCTGGATTGACGGAGAATGGGTGAAGGCCAAAGGTACCACGCTGGGAGCTGACAATGGTCTGGGCGTAGCTGCCATTATGGCCATCATGGAAGACAAGACCTTGAAGCACGGACCTATCGATGCCCTTATCACCCGCGACGAGGAGACCGGTATGTTTGGTGCCAACGAGCTGCCTGAGGGCGAGCTGCAGGGCGATATCCTGATGAACCTCGACTCTGAGCATTGGGGCAAGTTCGTCATCGGCTCTGCCGGTGGTATTGATGTCACCGCCACCCTCGACTACCAGGAGGTTGACACCGACCCCGAGGATGCTGCTGTCAAGGTGACCGTCAAGAACCTGCGTGGCGGACATAGCGGACTGGAGATCAACGAAGGTCGCGGCAATGCCAACAAACTGCTGGTACAGGTGGTGCGCCAGGCCATTGCTGAGACTGAAGCCCGTCTGGCTTCATGGCAGGGCGGCAATATGCGCAACGCCATTCCCTTCAAGGCCGAAGCCGTACTCACTCTGCCCAAGGAGAATATCGCAGCCCTGAAGGAGATAGTCAGCGACTGGCAAGACACCTTCAATGACGAGTTCAAGCTCATCGAGCCACAGGGCATCGAGGTGCTCATCGAGGATGTTGCCACACCGCAGAAGGAAGTACCCGTCGAGATTCAGGACAACCTCATCGACGCTATCTTCGCCTGTCACGATGGTGTCATCCGCTTCATCCCCGCCTACCCCAGTGTCGTAGAGACCTCCAGCAACCTCGCCATCATTACCATCGGTGAGGGTAAGGCCAGCATCAAGATTCTGGCACGTTCCAGCCGCGAGGACATGAAGGATTATGTTGTCAGCATGCTCGAGAGCTGCTTCTCAATGGCTGGCATGAAGGTCGAGACGGCAGGCTCGTATGGCGGCTGGGATCCCAACCCCGACTCTGAGATTCTGCACCTGTTGCTCAAGGAGTATAAGGAGCTGTTTGGCAACGACGGCATCATCCAGGTCGATCATGCCGGTTTGGAGTGCTCCGTCATTCTGGGCAAGTATCCCTGGCTCGATGTTGTCAGCCTCGGTCCCACAATGAAGTCGCCCCACACCACTACCGAACGGGCCCTCATCGCAACCGTCGAGCCCTTCTGGCAGCTGCTGAAGAAAACCCTCGAGGATGTTCCGGTTAAGGGTTAAAGGTTAAAGGTTAAAGGTTATTATTAAAAAAGTGCAGATTTGCTTTGGTGAATCTGCATTTTTTGTTTACCTTTGCAGCGTCAAACAAATAAAACAACAAACATTATGGACGATTACCCGGCGGATACTTGTAACAAGTAAGGCGGGGGATAGCAGGCAAAGCCGCTAATCCCTTTGCCACTAAGTCAATCATCAATTGTCAATTTATAATTGTCAATTCAAAAAAGGATTAGCACAATGAAGACTTTCTGGAACACCCAAGGCGGACTGAGTCCACTCAAGGAGTGGCAGCCCAATTGTTGGATACAGGTGACGTGTCCGACTGAAGAAGACCAGCAGACGCTGGAAGAGCAGTATAATATTCCCGACTATTTCTTCTCCGACATCAGCGATACCGATGAGCGCGCCCGTTATGAATATGATGACGGCTGGATGCTCATCATTCTCCGTATTCCCTATGTCAAAGAGGTACGTTCGCGTACGCCCTATACCACCGTCCCGCTTGGCATCATCCACAAGCGCGATGTCACCATCACCGTCTGCTTCTACGAGACCAATATGATGATTGATTTCGTATCGTTCCAGCAGAAGCGTGGTGTGGGCTTCACCGACCATGTTGATATGATTTTCCGCCTGTTCCTCTCCAGTGCCGTATGGTACCTGAAGCGCCTCAAGCAGATATCGATGCTCATTGACAAGGCCAAGCGCAACCTCGACCGTGAGGTGAACAATGAGAGCCTGATTGGTCTGTCGCGTCTGCAAGACTCGCTCACCTATTTCAACACCTCCATCCGAGGCAACGAGACGCTGCTGTCGAAGTTGAAGTTCAAGTTGCAGATTGACGAGTTGGATGCCGACCTCATCGAGGATGTCAATATCGAGATGACACAGGCCCGCGAGACCACCAGCATCTACTCCAACATTCTGGAATCGACAATGGACACCTACCAGTCGATTATCAACAACAACATGAATACCATCATGCGTACGCTGACCTCGGTGACCATCATCCTGATGCTCCCTACCCTCGTGGCCTCCTTCTTCGGTATGAACCTCGTCAACGGTATGGAGAACAGCCCCATCGGTTTTATTGTCGCCATTGTCATTTCCGTACTGATTTCGGTACTGTCGCTCCTCATCTTCAAGAGGAAACGACTCATTTAGTCACTTTTTTCATAAAAAATTAGGTAGTTTCAGAAATATTTACTAATTTTGCCAACTAACATGGCAATACATGTATATGTACACTAACCGTATCATTCACTAAACAACTATGATGATGGACTCTCAAGCACAAGCCCCCATCGAGGAGCAGAATGTAGAAAACAGCACAGTGGAAACTGCAGTAGAAACCCCCGCCGAGACCGTAGAGGCACCAGCTGAAGCCGTTGAAGCCCCCGTAGAGGAAGCAGCCGCTGAGCGCAAACAGTATGAGAACAAAAAAGAAGTCTTGGAACGCGTGCGCGAAATAGCCCACAGCGACGAGGCTCCGCAGAAAGAAGAGGTGGACTATCTGAAGACCGCCTTCTACAAGTTCCATATTGCTGAGCGCGAAGCCCGCCTGAAGGAATATATCGACGGCGGAGGCGATCCGGAGCAGTATCAGATTACACCCGACAGCGACGAAGAAGCCTTTAAGGCCGAGATGGGCATCATCAAGGAAAAGCGCCAGAAGCTGTTCCGCGAGCAAGAGCAGGAGAAACAGGACAACCTGGAGAAGAAACTCGCCATCATCGAGAAAATCAAGACCATGATCACCTCTCCTGAAGAGGCCAACAAGTCGTATAAGGACTTCAAGATCCTGCAGGAAGAGTGGAAAGAAATCAAGAACGTCCCCGCTGAGCGTGCCAACGAGCTGTGGCGCAACTACCAGCTCTATGTCGAGCAGTTCTATGACCTGCTCAAGCTCAACAGCGAGGCCCGCGAATACGACTTCAAGAAAAACCTCGAACTGAAGACCAAGCTCTGCGAGGCTGCCGAGAAGCTCGCTGAAGAGACCGATATCATCAGCGCCTTCCACCAGCTGCAGAAGCTGCATCAGGAATACCGCGAGACGGGTCCCGTAGCCCGCGAGCTGCGCGAAGAGATATGGACACGCTTCAAGAACGCCTCTACCGTCATCAACAAGCGCCACCAGCAGCACTTCGAAGACCTCCGCGCCAAGGAGGAAGAGAACCTCGCCAAGAAGACCGCACTCTGTGAGAAGGTCGAGGCCATCGCAGCTATCGAGAACAAGGGCAGCAGCGACTGGGAGCGCCACACCAAAGAGATTATCGAGCTGCAGACCGAGTGGAAGACCATCGGTTTCGCACCACAGAAGATGAATGTCAAGATCTTTGAGCGCTTCCGTGCTGCCTGCGACGACTTCTTCGGACGCAAGGCCGAATACTTCCGCGGTCTCAAAGACACCTTCAAGGAGAATGCCGATAAGAAGCGCGCCCTCATCGAGAAGGCAAAGGCCCTGCAAGATTCTACCGACTGGAAGTCCACCAGCGACAAGCTCATCAACCTGCAGAAGGAGTGGAAGACCATCGGTATGGTACCCAAGAAGCTGGGCGACCAGCTCTGGGAGGAGTTCCTCGGAGCCTGCAACAAGTTCTTTGAGGCCCGCAATGCCTCAGGAGCCAACACACGCAGCGACGAGCGCGACAACCTCGAGAAGAAGCGCTCTATCATCGAGCAGCTCCGCACCGTTGCCCAAGAGGCCGGCGAGGGTCTGCAGGAGAAAGTACAGCAGCTCGTCGAACAGTATCAGGCCATCGGTCACGTACCCTTCAAGGAGAAGGACAAGCTCTACGACGAGTATCATGCCGTCCTCGACAAACTCTATAAAGACCTCAATATCAGCGTTGCCAAACGCCGCCTGTCGAAGTTCAAGGACAACCTCAAGCAGGTCGCTGAGCGTGGCGAGAATGCCCTCGACAACGAGCGTGCCCGTCTCATGCGCCAGTATGAACAGCTGAAGAGCGAGGTGCAGACCTACGAGAACAACCTCGGCTTCCTCAACGCCTCATCCAAGAAGGGCAACTCCCTCATTGACGAGATGAACCGCAAGGTGCAGAAGCTCAAGGACGAAGTCCAGCTGGTCCGCGAGAAGATCAAGGCCATCGATGCCGAGAACCGCGAGAAATAACCACAGAAAACGGAAGTCGATTGACTTCCGTTTTTTTGTTTCCACACTCCTCACTCCTCACTGCCTTGCCATCTCCCACCCTTGCAGCATGGCGAACCAGTCGATGCTGGTGATGCCATTCTCCTGTATCGCCATCGCTGCGCCGAGCGCTATCCAGCGGGCTGGGCTCTCCGACGGGATGCCCAGCGGCTCGTCAGGATGGATGCCTGTCAACCTGCTGACATTCTCCACATACGCCCTCGTATTGTTCTCGTTGGGTGGCGCCCACTTATTGACGATGGCCCTGATGGTATAGAGGCGGTACGTGTGGTAGTAGGTACGGGTGAGCAGCTTGAAAGCTGCTCTCCACCCATACGCTAAGTTCTCAAACTGGCAGAACTCAGCGTCATAGTGAGTGCAGACTGAAGCTTGCTTCGAGTCTGCCGAGCCAGAGCTGAGTCGACCGGAGGTCAACAGCGGGTCCGTCTGCTCCTTCTTCATTCCCTGCCACTGCTCCTTCGTTCTCCGGATATTCAGTGGATTATTATTTCTGATTTCTCTTGGTAACATAATTCTAAATTTCTAATGTGAGTACGTTAGGTTGTTAGGGTGTTAGCACATTATTGTACCCGTTTTGCGATAGCGGACTTTTGCGGAGCCACCCTCAACAAAATCTTCCTTTTTCTCAATAAGATTGTCCTTTGCCAATCTACTAATACGCATATAAGCTGCAGACATGCTTCTGAGTTGAAAGCATCGCATCACATCTTCAGTGGTAAACTCCTCAGGCAGTCTGTTGAATCCTTCGTAGGTCTTCTGCTTGCGCTGTACGTTGACGCTGGCATCCTTCAGTTTGTTGTCAAAGTAAGCCTCTGCCATTGCCCCAAAGTAATACCGCTGACAAGCATACTGGACGTTGACGATCAGCTCAGCCAGTCGCCAATCCACCTCATCCGTCTCAAACTCACCACACCAGTACTGGCCATCCTGCTTCATTTTGTCCCAATGACGCATCACGATGAAGGGTGCAGAGAAGTTCAATCCGTGATAAGCACAGCGTTTCAACAACATCTCGTCAGCTTTTGACTCGTTCTCTTCTGCATCAGCCATACGACGCGACGTCCACTCGTAGAGTTCATGAACGATACTCCTTACCGTCAGTTCACCCTTCATCCTATCCAGTTTCTCGGCCCATGCACTCAGGCGGTTGTCACTTTCCACGTCCACCTCTTCATCGTCTTCGTCCATCATCTTGAAGTTGGTGGCAGGTAGAGGGATACATGTCAAACGCGTAGCGAGACCACTTCCGAAGTTCTGTTCGTTCACCATCTTCTTCAGTGCCAATGGTGTACCTGTGTAGATAAAGTTCCATACCACCATGAAGTCCTGCAGGACAGAATCGTTGTTCGAATATGCCTGACCATCCTCTTCGTTGTGGAAAGCTTTCAGCTGCAACGACTGCTTGTCGATGTATGCCCCACCCTTTTGCAGTGACAATGTATTGTCCAACTCCGTGTCAAAGGTCAGCATGTGCAACTGTACATCCACTCCATCTACATTTTCCACCGAGTTCACCATGTCCTGAATGAATTGGGCGTTAGAGGTACGAGCTGGGTGCACTCTGACCACCACCTTCGGTTTCTTGGGCTTCTCCTTATTGGCACCTTTGGTACGCATCTGCTCACGATAGGCATTGATGGCATCTTTGCCCACCTTATCAGCAGCCACGATAGGTGCAGCCAACAGCTTATACAATCGGGTGGCAAAGCTCTTACCGCTTGCTGGGTCACCGATAATCAGCGTCGAGTTGTTCAGTCTTCGCAAATCCCCTCGACGATGGTAGAATCTGTACGTACACCTTGTCATCAAGGTCATCAGTAGTCCACCAGCCACGAACAGTGCAGCAGGATACTGGTTGCGCTTCAAGCCCTTGCAGATGTCCCTCAATATCGGGTATTCAGGCATCATCGCCTCAATCCTCTCGCCCCACTCCCAGAGCTGTCGCTCCATCATTGAAGTCGTAAGGCTGATGTCTGACATCTTCCCTCTTCCATCAGACATCGCAAGAATGCTTTGCATCATCTTGCTAAGTCCCTTGGGTGGTTCTTTGCAGGCTGATTCCACGATGCTGTGCAGTTCTTGTTCGTCCAGTCCCAGACGAGGCATCACCTTCAAGAGCAGCTGTTTATTGTTGTCACAGATAGCCCTCAGGTTCACTGCTAATTGGTACAGCTTCACATTCCTCTCGCCCTCTTGTGGCTCACCACCATTTCGTTTCCACCACTCGCTGATGATCTCGCTGTAGGGAATGCCCTTGAAACTTAACGGTACTGACTCAACGTCCACCTGCCCACCTTCTGCAGGCCCCTGTTTAACACTCGTACTGGCCATAGCAGCAGGCTTAGTGTCAGCACTATGACCAGCCCTATACTCAGCATCGTATTTCTCAGCAAATTCTTTGTTTTCATACGTAAATAACTCCTTGTCAATAAATAAAATATCACTCTCTTTGCAGATGAAGCTCATGCGACTGGCGTCCTTGCAACTCTCATCCACCTCCACGCCCAACAGCTTCGCCATCGCGTGCTGATTGTCGATGAGGTTACCCCACTCCGTCCGAGCCTTGAACACTATCTTCAGACCTTTGCCACTTGGCGTCACATACACGAGCAGAATCCCCAACTTCTTCAGATCACCATGAACCTTTAACCATTCACCATGAACCTCTTGTGGATTCTCCACGTGATCGATGTCCATCACCACCAGTCCTGTCAACCTCGTTGCAGCCTGCTTGCGCCAGCGTCCCAATTTCCCAGCCTTCGACGTGGTTTCATCAAACGTAGCTTGGAAGATAAAGGCAGGCAGTTTGCGTTTGAGTGCGGCATCATGCGTCTCACGATACTTATCGATGTTCTCATTCCATTGGGTTGCCTTGACGAGGGCCCAGAATTGGGCCTCGTCTACTGGCAACGTAGGATTACTGAAATTCTTCTGATAGCAAAATCCCATAACTCCTAGTTAGATTTCGTTCATGATTTCTTCTATCGTCTTGTTGTTCTTCAGATAGTCTGCTAGCTCCTTGGCCTGTCGCAGAATCTCTGTGGCAGCACGCTCGCGATTCATCTTGTTGTTGGCACTGACGAAGATCTTGAATTTCTTCACGCTCTTCTTCAGCCATCCGCTCGTCGTCTCATAGAGCGTCAAGTCCTTAGGTCTAACATAGCCTGGCTGTCTGGATTTACGGTTAAACATGTTAAAGCTCACTTGGCGCGTCATCAGGTCCATCTTCAGTGTTCCCTCTACAGCCTTACCTGTCAGCAGGCACTCCAGTGCCTCGTCTGAAAATTCTACGTACTTTTTCATAATCGATTCGAATTTGTGAGTGAAGGTTGTGTCAGAATTTGGCCATTTTCACTACGTAGACTTCCTCCACCACGCTTCGACTCGGTTATTTTACTAAATTGGTTATTGAATAATGATTTCTTGCGTTCCTTTCAGGCGAACCACTCCTCCGTTTTGCAGTCCAGCGTTCTTCAGTCCGTCACACATCTTCCAATGGCGACAAACGAACTGTCGTCGTACTTTCAACTGCATTTTCTTACACACGCGCTCACCGTCGTTCAATACTTCTTTAAACTGGCATGAGGCGCACATCTTCTTTACTGTGATGCCATAGGCATTCACGCTAATTTCCGAATGTTTCATCGTTTGAAATCTTACTTGTTCTACCATAACTTTTATTCGTTTTTAAATCCGTCATTTTTGATTGACGACGCAAAGGTAGAAACAAAAAAAGTGACGCACTTTACGAAAAAGTACGTCACGAACAAATTCCCGAACGCAGGAACGAATTACCGAATAAATTCCCGAAGATTTGTTTATGCAGCCCTAAAAATATTCAAAAATCGCTTGCCAACATTGATTCTTCGCTTAGCTTCCGTGGTATCACAATCGATGAATATCCAATCAGGGAAAGTGCCTGTAAATGTGTTTTGTTTTCTGTTGATGCTATCCTCCGATGGTAGTCTTTCTATGTGCAGGTCTTTGAGATATGTTATCAGCGAACTCGGAGTATTGAAATCGGGCAACCCCTGTGTCTGGTTCATCACGCTCATAATCCATGTATAGTCATACAGGTTTTTCAGCGTTCCTTCTTCCTCCAATTGCTCTATGGTCTTCTTCATTTGCAGATCAGTAGCGCATTCCATCACTTCCTCCTCTTCCTCACCTTTCAGCCGCTCAAAGTCCCCATGTATCATATTCAGCTGCACATCATACTCAAATAGCGCTATACGCTGCTCCTGAGTCAGTGCACCAAAATGCTGAAACATATACCTCCGCAGCTTCTTATAGTCTATCACGAAGCACTCACCCTCCCAATGCGAGTAGCGACGCAGCTTCGCACACTCAGCCCTGAACCACTCAGGTAGCACCTTGCCATGCCTCAGTTTTTGCTGCACCTTTTCCAACTGCACCCTCTCCAGTTCTTCATCAGTTGGTGCTATGTCATACATCAGTACGCCCATCATCAACATGTTAGCAGTCAGCTGCACCTGATAGGCTTCTAACAGATCCATTGTCAGCTCTGGTAGTCGTGCTTTCCATAGCTCATATTCTGTTATCCTCTTCTTTCCATAACCCTCTTTCAGCTTTCTGAAGAAAGTAGCTGCATATTGCTCATCCACATTCAGAATTTTCAGCATCAGCATATTCAGCAGTTCCACCATCTTCTTCACTTTCTCTTGCAGTACCTTGCTGACTGCTCGTGGTAAGTCGTTGAACAGTTTGCATTTCAGCCAAGATGTTTCCTTCGTCATCGTTTCGAAATTGGTCACCAGTACGTTTCTGCAGCTCAGTCGCGTCTTGCTCACCACCATCTTCTCCAGTCTGCCAATAATCTCATCCACCAGCTTTTCAGTACAAGCACCTTGGAATTTTGTAAGATTGGCATCCTTGATGTTCATCTCGTCATACGTCCCCATCATCTTCTCCAGGAGGATCAGTTGATTTAGCTTAGCCATACCGTCACCCCTCCTTTCCTGCCATTAATGGTTAATAACTCGTTCTTTCGTTGGAAACCTGAGCAGCAGGCAGCGCAGGCTTCCTTGACTTGGGCCAGACAAGCCCCTTTCATTGTTTTGGGTTTCATAATGGTTTTATTTTTTTAGTTAGAAAAAAAAGAGCGTGATGCATCACAATGACACAACCCGCTCCGAAATCGAAATGCGAAGTTACAAAAAATCCCACACCTTTCAGCAGGTATGGGATAGATATTAAGAGAATTTAGGAAATCACCAATTGTTCTTTCGTATCGAGTCGATTATGACCTTTTATTTCCTTCCCTTATTCACAAACTTGCAGAATTCTACCAAACTACGTTGGATAACACCACCAGCCTGTAATTGTTCCTTATACAGGGCCACCATCGTAGGCGACATGCTACGATTCAATGCATAGCGTACCACCTCCATATCTGCGTCTTTACAGAGGATAATGCCAATACTCGGATTCTCGTTCGAGCGTCGTTCCTCCTGATCTAGTGCCTCCAAATAAAACTCCAACTGCCCCAAATCCTTGGGTTGGAACTCATCGGTTTTCAATTCAATTGCCACCATACATTGCAGTAACCTGTGATAGAACAGCAAATCCACCTTGAAAGTCTTGCCACCAACAGCAATACGGTGTTCGTCATCAATAAACAGGAAATCCTTGCCCATCTCCAGAATAAAATCTTTCATGTGGGCAATAATCTCCTTTCTCAGTTTCGACTCCTTATATTCCAGTGGTAGTCCCAGCATCTCAAGATATACCTTATCCTTAAATAGCAGTGGTGAGTCTGGATAAGTATTAGACATTATCTTTGACTGAGCATCTTTTCCCCCAAGTAGTGAATTCATTGTGTCAGTCTTTATAACTCGCATGAGTTCCTTATTTTCCAATCGCTCTTTTCCTGCGTATAGCATATAGAAAAGCCTCTCTGTATCTGTCTTACATCTGTTAAGAATAATCTGATGATTCGTCCAGCCAGTAGTAAACAGTACGTTTGGAATTTGTGCCATTTCGAATGGCACAATTATGTCGCCATCCATTTGTGCCGTTTCAAATGGCACAACTTCGCCATACTTCGCCATATCTGTTTGAGCAATTAATTCAGCGAAAGATGCAGCGGAGTAAGTGTCATACAATTGCACCATTTTATATAGTGTACGATAACTCCAACCTCTTGCTGTGGGGTCTTTTGTTCGGATAAAATCTGATAATTGCCTGACCACACCATCACCCCAGGCAGAAGTCTTCAGTTTATATGAAACATATCCTCCAACTTCCCATACCATTGACATTGACTCGTTATTAACAACACGCACAACCCTTTTGCGATGAGTTGCAATGATGCTATAAACGGTTTCAAACTCCTCCTTATACTTTAGGAGGTTGCTTTTATTATTGATATTTTTCAAATCATAACTCATATCTTCTGCAAAGTTAGTACAAACCGAGCGAAATACAAAATTAATCAGAATTTATTTTTATTTCCGAGGTGCCGCCTAACTTCTCCATAGGAGAAAGTTAATACTTTTCTACCAATATCGTATGCATAAAAATAAAATGTTACATCCAGGAATGGCTAATTAATGTTAATCTTACATCTTCCCTCTTCCATCAGCCAACATATCCTGCTACATAAGACATTATTATATTATAAGCAAGCGGGCTGAAACATGGTGACTTCAGCCCGTAAAGTTAATAATCAAAATGGATCAGGGAACCGTGTCGCAATCTTGTGCTTGGCTCACAACAATATACTGCTAAAGACGGGAAGGGTAAGGCAGGCGTTTTCCGCGACAGCATCAAGCACGACTTCCGCAGTCCCAGCTACACCACCAAGTGGAGCGAAATTCCAGAGGCTGAATAACTTGTGTCATTGACACCTGTCCCTGGTGTCATAGTCCCAGGCTGCATTAATGTTTCGCAGAAATGTGAATTAGACAATAGCGCTTTCATGAAATCCATGATGTCGCTGATCCTGATTTGCTCAATCATCTCACGACGAGACGTGTAGACATCTATTCCATAGTTTTCTTTCTGCCAGATAGCTCCAAGCCAGAAGCCATTCTTAGTTTTCAGCGTCTCATCGAGATTATTCAGCATAATCTCCTTGGCATTCCTGAACATTTGTTCATCAATATGGTTCGACAGATTCTGAAATTCCTGTTTAATCATCATTAGGACAGAGTCACATTTCTCAGGTTTCATGGAGCAATTTGTAGAGAATCCTGTCAGACATTCTCCCTCATTACCTCTAACAAGATAATAGTCCGCATAGCATCCATAGGTCGCACTATTCTCCTCCCTGATAGTCTTCTGATAGACCATATTCAGGATTTCGCTTGACATACTGGCCAAAAGCCGATTCCTGAGTGTATATGGTATGGACTCTGTAAACCATTCCATTTGTACCATGGTTTTAGGTGTTTCCATTCCTCTCACGAAGTGACAGTATGCATCCTTCTGAAGCCATGTTTTTATAAATGGTCCTCTCTGTACTTGTTTTCTATTGGGCAATGCTGCAAGATATTTCTTTGCCAGAGAACAGATCTCCAGACTATCGTAATTGCCTACAAACAGGAAAGTATAGTTCTTGGCACTTGCTGTTTGATCCTTGATGATTTCTTGAATTCTATCGAGACTTACCTTTTTCAAGTCTTCCTCTTCCAATATCTTGAATCGTGGATGATGGCCATTTGATGTAACAGTCACAGAATCTGAGAATGCACTTTCAGGGTCAGTTTTACTGTTTCTTATAGATAAGGCCATCGACTCCATTGATTTGTTGTATGCAGCTGAATCTTTGGAAATATTGGTAAAATCTGAATAGATGAGTTGCATGAAGGTTTCCAAGTCGTTGGGATTTGAACTACCTGTAAAGGTGAAATTACGCTGACCGATACTGTAACTAAGATTGACCCGTTTCCCTGCTAATAATTTCTCAACTTGTGAGGATGTCAAACCATTTCTACCAAAAGGAATGCTCCTTAACATGACGATATTCGGATCGTCTTCTTCACCATAAAGCGTCCATCCTCCTTTGCCATAGGCTTTGAATAGTACTTGACTCTTTTCTATCTCTGTCTTCTTCATCAACACTGTGGCTCCATTCGACAATACCATTTTGGTATAGCCTAAGTTCTTGTAATACTCACTCGACAGGATTTTGCCTCCTTCAGGTATCTCGCTCAGCAAACTTGCACCTTTCAGGTCATCAACGTATGGTTTCGTTTTTGCATTTACACCAGCAAGATAAGCTTTGTATAGCTCTTCCTTTGTTGGGTACTCAGCATCTTCTTTCTCTATATTCCAACAACCAATGACCATGTTGTTTTCATCGTTGGGCATCAATTCCCTCATTCTTTCGTTGACATCCTCTAGTGTCGTGGATAGAACGATCTGCTTCATAATAGCCACATAATCTTCTATGGTTGCAATATCGGTACCATACAGATAATTGTTGTAATACTCCTGAGCCAGTGACTGGTTTTCCCGTTTATCAGCACTTAGCATTAAGTTGTCCAACTTTGAAATCCGCTCGTCTTGATACCGTTTGAATTCTTCTTTGGTGAATCCATGTTCAGCAGCCCTTTTGCACTCCTTGGTCATTTCCTCTAATGCCTTTGCCTGCATACTGTCTTTTGCTGTGGCATATAATTGGAATGCAGCTTTTGTACTTGACACAAAGAAATCATCATCGTCAGCTTCAGCAGAAAGATAAGCGCAATCAGGCTTAAGTGCTTCATCAGCGTATCTGGCGTTCAGCATATACACAGCAGCCTCTGTCTTGTAGTTGTCGCTCCAATAGCCTACATACCGTCTGTCTTTGGGTGTGTATGCCTGATGTTTGAACATGACAAAGGCGCTATTGTCTTGCAATTCCTTGTCCTTGTCTAATGAGTAGATGACACCTTGATGGTCACTCACCTCCAGTCTTTCCACCTTACCAGGAGTTGAACTTGGCAGAATACCACTAAACAAGTTCTTTATCTTATTTTCTATTCGTTCTACGTCAATATCTCCAACTACAATCACGCATTGGTTCTCAGGATTGTACCACTTCTCATAGTAGGCTCTCAGTTCTTCGTGTTTGAAGTTATCCACCACGTCCATCATGCCAATGGGAAGCCTGTGCCCGTATTTCGAGTTGGGATATAGAATAGGGAGCTGTCTTTCATATATTCTGGAAGTAGCATCCCTGCCCGTCCTCCATTCTTCATGCACCACACCCCTTTCTTTCTCGATTTCAAGAGAATCAAGTGTAAGTCCATTCGCCCAATCATATAGGATCAATAGGCAGCTATCCAGCTTTTCAGTTCCAACAGTTGTGGGTACATCATCCAAGTAATAGACTGTCTTTTCTATACTCGTAAATGCATTAACATCACCACTAGAGACACTAAGACTCTCACAGAAATGCTCAAGCGCATTGCCTTTGAAATGCTCACTGCCATTAAAGCACATGTGTTCCAGGAAATGTGCCAATCCTCTCTGTTCATCTGTCTCTTGCAGACTACCTACCCTTTGAGCCAAGTAGAAACAGGCTCTATTCTCTGGCCAGTTGTTATGCTTCAAATAGTATGTCAGGCCATTGGGCAATACTCCTATCTTTATCGTTGAGTCAATAGGAATCAACATGGAATCGTTCAGACTTGTCTGAGCAACGCTTTTGACAGGTGCGAATTGAAGTAAAAAAGCAAAGATGAGGATTCTCAAACACAACTTCATAAGCGACGAATTTCTTAAGATGTGATCATTTCATTATTGTTTATCAACAAGGTACTTATATATCGTTCCTATCATAAGGCTCATCAATGTGTGATGCCTGTTTTCAAAATATGACAGCACTGAAATAGTATTTTTGATTCATCATCAACAATATCAGAGGGTTTGGCCAAATAGGGTTGTTCAGAAAAGACAAGTGCATCCAAATAAGAATTAGCGTCACCCCTCTCTTTAGCTTTATTGGCAATCTTCTTATATTCTTCTAATGGAAATGATGAGTATCTCATACAGCAATATCATATTTAGCAGATAATTAATTCGTTTTATTCTGATTTTCCGTCTGGATTCAGTCAGCGGAACCTGTCCCAGGTGTCATGTGGTGTCACATAGGAACTATTATTTTAAGAGACTCTTCTGTCGTAATTTCATCCAAACAATATAGGTAAGAAGAAGAAACCAATTAATAAAACAAGAGCTATTATTATTGATACATATTTAATAAACCTTACGACATTAGTACCAGATGTGGTACGATTATGAGAGTTATAAATATCAGAAAAATCGTTTTCATTTTCTTTCTTATTACTTGACTCAGAAATAGACGTTATACTAATGACTTCGTCTTTAGTTAGCTTCTGGGCAACAATGGTAACTTCGAGGTCTGATTCATTATTTACAGAAGCTTCTTGTGGCGAGACAGTATCTTGAGAAAAAGCCTGGTTATCATTTTCTTTGCTATCTATGATAATATCATCCACACTTTGAGGACGCTGCAAGCGATTAGTATTAAGCATCTTGAGCATCATCGATTTTGTTCCTTTACTTACAGTTTCAGGGAACGGAAGTGCCTCCTGCTTATCCTCGCTGATGTCATCATCAATATCAGAAGGCATAGGTGGGCGCTTGTTAGTCAGCAGATTGTAAAGTGTGGCGCCCAGGGCATAGATATCTGTCCAAGGGCCGAACTTATCGTAGTTCTGCTCCATCTGTTCACGAGGTGCGTAGCCACTGGTGTAGCTAATTGCTGTACTAGTGGTCGCCCCACCTTTCTGGGCATTCAACTGTTTTGAGGCACCAAAGTCAATGAGCTTTACATTGCCACTTTTATCCAACATAATGTTAGCAGGCTTCAAATCCAGATGCCACATCCCTGCATTATGTACAGCCTTTAACGCATCAAGAATCTGAGGAAGAATTAAACGAACCTCGGACTCAGTCATAGGCCTGCCAGTACGCTTCAATCGTTCTGCCAGACTCTCTCCATCAATGTAATCCATCACATAGTAGGCGGTACCATTTTCTTCAAACAGGTCTTGTACTCCAATAACATGCTCGTTCTTGATGGCGAACATTCGCTTTGCCTCCTTCTTGAACTTCTCCATCTGTCCTTGAAACAGTTCTTGTTTCGTGGTATTTGGCATTGTAACAGAACTGCCATCGCGATCATTCTCATCTTTCATGAAGAACTCCTTGACGGCCACGTCAATATCGAACACTGTGTTACGAGCCAAGTAAGTGATGCCAAAGCCTCCTTGCCCCAGCACTCGCTCTATTCTGTATTTTCCACCCTGCAAGGTGGTATTAGGTTGTAGTTGTTGCATTATTTTATTTGTTTTGGATTTTTCCGAAAATGTACGTAAGCGTCTATGAATTTATTTTTTGGAGAGATGGAAGTAACCCTTTCCCATGTTAACGGCTCTTCATTTCTACTACACCATAACAGAAGAATGCTATATGCTAATTCCCAACAAAGAGAATCATCTTCTATTCCCCAAAAATCCAGTAAAGAATAAAGACGTTCAATGCTATGAGGATGTTCTTTGTCATCAATCTCTTGTTGGGGTGTTCTATGCATAAGCATTTGGACAATTCCAATAATAGCACCTTTCAATCTCGAATCACTATTATTATTGTGGCTGCTGATGTATTTAATCGTTTCAAATGAAAAATAATCAGCAACACGTTCCTTTGTAAAAAAATCGTTTCGAGGAATATATCTATCATGTAACACATGTCCTAACTCATGGCATAAAGAATATGCCAAGGCATAAAAAGTTAATTCATCATATTTTGAAAATTTATCTGTTTGAAAGAAGCCAGATTTACTAAGATCTTCAATTACAATCCCTTTTTCGGCATCAGCCAAATTTACACTAACCTTACTCAGAATATTATCTTTATAATCAATATCTGAATATTTTGTTTCAATTCTGAAATTTGCTTTATCTGACAAATTGGGAAATAGCTCTTTTGCGATAGTATAAAAATCCAAGATATCAGGTACTCCGATAATTATTTTTCCATCTTTGAAAGAACCACCACAATACCTATTATGTACAATATCTATCCTAATAATACCATAATTTGAAACACCCTTGACATACTCTATTACATCTAGCAAAATCTGATTCTCTCCAATAATCTGATATATTGCAGATATTAATAATTCTGATTGTTTCATCTTGAATCTTTTTAATATATGATTATCGTTCAAAAGCAGAAGGCCTAATCCTCATACCCCGTTATTTTACCAACAATAAAGTATGTAATCAAACATACAGAAGTGAAAATAATACCATCCCACCTCAAATCTAAGATGGTTTTCTCTTTTAGCCAGTCACTATCATTATTCCATAATATGGCAAGAGTAATAATCGCAACTATAATCGTTATTCCCCAAGTCACATAAAATGATGAACTAGATTGATTATAGGTTTCTGAATGCTCTGCTTTTTGATTATGAATATTCTTATCCTCTTCATATATGTTAGTTGTTGAAGATGAGTAAGGCTGTGTAACCTCACTCGTTTTATATTCATTTCTATCTATGATTGTGCTTTCAGAATTTACTTTTGCTCGATTTAATTGTCTTTGTATGTCCTCAACAGTCTGAGGTCTTTCTTCTTGATTTGGCTTCATCATCCATACAATTAAGTCTCGGGTAGATGATGAAACATTACTTGGGAACATGAAAGCATTACGACCATCCTTATATAGTCTGTTGGAAGATGGTGGTATGTTATCAGTAAGCAAATTATACATAGTGGCACCTAAAGCATAGAAATCTGTCCAAGGGCCAATGTCTTTTAATGCTTGGACAAGACCATCCATACTTCCATAAGAAAGGTCAGCCAATTCTGGTGGACAATATCCTCTGGTATATGCCAAAGCTAATGAAGTTGTCAGGGTACTATTCTGCTCTATATGCTTACTAGCGCCAAAATCAATTAAGTACGTATGGCCATACCTATCAACCATAATGTTCTCAGGTTTTATATCCAAATGCCAAATGCTTTGCTTATGAGCAACTTCAAGAGCTGATAGTAGTTGCAGTAGATATTTCAAAACCAGTTTTTCTGACAATACGCCTTCTCTGTTCAATTTTGTACGCAACGACTCTCCATCAATATAGTCCATCACATAATAGGCAGTTCCATTCTCCTCAAAGAACTCATGGACATTCACTAGATTAGGATGATTAAGATTGGCAAGACGCAGCGCTTCTTTTTGGAATTTTGCCTTTTGCTGGTTGAAACTCTGTTGGTTGGCAGAATTTGTCACAACCACTTGATTGCCTATACGGTCATTGATTGCTTGACCACTGCCACCAATGAATAACTCTTTAATGGCAACAAAGCGATTCAACGACGTTTGAGTAGCCAAGTATGTTATGCCAAAGCCCCCCTGCCCCAGCACTCGCTCTATTTTGTATTTCCCACCCTGCAAGGTGGTGTTAGGTTGTAAGTGTTGCATTATTGTAGTCTAAATGTTACAGGAATAGTATATTTTACTCTAACAGAAGAGCCGTTCTGCTTACCAGGATTCCATCGAGGCATAGATCTTAGTACACGGACGGATTCTCTATCTAAATATGGATCAACCGATTTTACTACACGGACATCAGAAATCAAGCCATTCTTCTCAACTATAAAGGTGCATAAAACTTTTCCTTGAATACCATTATCTTCTGCTTCTTTGGGATATTGAATATGAGTAGATAAAAATTCAGAAAGAGCGCTGATTCCACCAGGGAATGTAGGCATTTGTTCTACTACATCATATATTTTATTGTTAGATGCTTCTTTAGTAGGGGTGCTTGTCGTTTCTTCTTTTTTATTAGATTGTATTTTATTCTCTTTTATTTCGCGTATATCGTTTTTCTTCTTTTCTTGTTTTGATGGAACTCCTTCTGTGACATTATCAGCTATCATGGAGTCAACAACCAAGCTATCTGTGTCTATTGCCTCTTGATGAGTTTCATTCCCGTTGCAATTCCTTATCGAAATAAATCCGATAATAACAATAGCAGCCAATGCTATTATCAATAATATCTTTTTTACTCTATCATTATTGTCTTCTTCATCATCTTCGAAAGAGAACTCAGTTTCTATGTCTTCTACAACATCTTTCTCCTTATTCTCTGCTATTACAGTTTCTTCATCTATACTATTATTATTCTTCGCAATGATAGTCTTTTCCTCATCTTGGTACTCATTGGGTTCTATCTTATCATTTTGTTTTCCAATCGAATTATTTGACAAGAAAACTTTAATCTCGTCAATGCTTTGTGGTCTTTTATTTCTATTTGTATTCAACATCCGCAACACAAACAGCCTCATGTCCACACTTGTTGAGTCAAGGAATGGAAGTGCCTCGTGTTTATCATCTGTTTCATCATCATCAATATCTGAAGGCATAGGTGGACGTTTGTTGGTCAGCAGATTGTAAAGCGTAGCCCCAAGGGCATAGATGTCTGTCCAAGGGCCGAACTTGTCATAGTTCTGCTCCATCTGCTCACGAGGTGCATAGCCATTGGTATAGCTGATAGCTGTGCTTGTAGTGGCACCTCCCTTTTGGGCGTTCAATTGCTTTGAGGCCCCAAAGTCAATGAGCTTTACATTGCCACTTTTATCCAACATAATGTTAGCAGGCTTTAGATCAAGATGCCAAATGCCTGCATCGTGAACGGACTTGAGAGCATCAAGAATTTGGGGAAGAATTTCTCTAACCTCAGACTCTGACATCGGTTGACCTGTCTTTTTCATCTTCTCTGCCAACGACTCACCATCAATGTAATCCATCACATAGTAAGCAGTTCCGTTTTCTTCAAACAGATCGTGAACTTTTACAATATGCGGATTATCTAGTTTACGGATACGCAATGCTTCCTTCTTGAATTTTTCAAGTTGCTCTTGGAACTGTTGTTTATTCCTCTCAATACTAATCGTGATAGAGCCTGTTGCACCATCACGATCATTGATGCCTTGCATGAAAAATTCCTTAATGGCTACTCTATCCTCAAATGTGGTGTTAATACCTACATACGTATTGCCGAAGCCTCCTTGCCCCAGCACTCGCTCTATTCTGTATTTTCCACCCTGCAAGGTGGTGTTAGGTTGTAGATGTTGCATATTAGTCATTAATCTTCTGGTTCTTCTGGTAGCTCCTGAATTCTATCAACAGGAGGTAAATAGTCTGATGCTTTTTCACTTGAAATCACGGAACGGCCAGTCTGTGCCTCTAGTTTCTTCCTTGCGTCGCCAGCTATTTCTCCACCTTTACGGGCTACAGCAGCACTCTGTTTAAAACCTTTCGGATTCTGAGCCTTGCTGATTTCTGTGGTTGAAGCTTCCGCCAAGATATTCAATGCCAACTCAATGTTTGTCATGTTGTCACGCAGGCTTTCCTTCTTCAGTCCCTTGTATTGCTTATACTGCCTCGTGGTTTTTCCACTCCATGCTTGAGTAATGATGTCTGTTAGTGTGGCATATTGCTGACCTTCCTTCACACCAGCCCTATCCCATTCATCTGTTAGTCCTTTACGAACTTCAATACTCTTTAGTCGCTGGTTAATCCACCTGTCAGAATAACCTAATCGCCGATAGTCCGCATAGGCCTGCTCAAAATTCAACTCAGGGTCTTGCATCTGGTCGACACGCTGGGAAGCGACCTCGGCCATCCATTGTTTAAACGGTTCTGCTTTGGGCGATGGGATAGACTGAATCACTCTGAACATCTGCTCCATGTCTGCGACATCGGTCAATCGCATTTTCCCTCTTTCAGTCTCTGCTTCAACTTATTCCAATATTTACGTGCGGTGAGATAGTCTTTACTATCTGTCAGCACTCCACACACATCAACGATTGAAAAGAACCATTTCTCTTTCTCATCGTCCCACTCCATGCGAACCTTCTGTTCTTCAAATAGTTTTATAACTTGTTTCTTATTCATATCGTTTGCAAAGTAATCATTTTATTTTTAATTGCCGAAGCCTCCTTGCCCCAGCACTCGCTCTATTCTGTATTTCCCACCTTGCAAGGTGGTGTTTGGTTGTAGATGTTGCATAACTATATGTCTTTTACTGGTCTAACTACTGCTGCAGAATTTCTTGCGACCTCCATCACACATATTTTTACTTTTTCGTCAATAAGACCAATTTCCTTCATAGTCTTATCTGAAAATACCAAAGAATAGAAATAGGCAACATTATTTGGAGACATAGAGTTTGACATATATGATCCCATCCAATATGCATTTTCTGGATTACCCACGTAAGGTAGAAAGATTTTGTTTCCATTATTACCTATTACATTATAACCTTTCATATCCATATATTCTGCCTCTTCCCATGTACACTTAGTTACCAACTCATTTAGTTCATCTGGAGTGGGTACTCTCCAGCCTCCCCCCAAAGTCTTATGCGCAACATCATCTTCAGGTGAAATCACCATCCCTAAACTATTATACTTCTTAAACGATTGTCCAGTTTCGTCCCAATCAAATAGTATTTGAGCATCACTCTCATTTTTTATAGGATTAGTAGATGCCCACCAATAATAGTCTCCTGTTTCATAAGGGTTTCTGGCACCAATATTAAATGAAGCCCACTCCACACTTAATCCTAAATCAACACTTTGAGGCATTATATCGTCTTCACTTGGAGCCTCACTTTCAACTTGTGGTTTATCCCAGCCTGTTATTCTGTCACAGGTTTTTAGACACAAAGTAAAAATGGACATCGCACTTATAGACAGCATTATTGCAATTACTCCTTTTAAACTATGCCAATAGTCTCTCAGTTTCTCTTTCCAAGATGGTTCTTCGTCTAGATAAGAAACATATTCTTCTGGTTTATCTTCCTTTTTCTCTTGTGGCTGGTAAACCGGCTTATTATCAGTTGGCACCACTATAGTCTCTTCTTCCGACTTATTATCAGGTGAAACCAACAAAGTAGTTTCTTCGCTTTCGACTTTTTTATTGACCTTTTTACCAGATAGTACAGTGATGTCATCAATAGTCTGCGGTCTTTTCATCCTATTCGTTTGCATCATCTGCACAACAAGTTGCTTCATCTCAGTACTTGTTGTCGCTGGGAATGGCAAAGCGTTGTGTTTATCTTCGCTTATATCATCATCGATGTCTGATGGCATGGGGGGACGCTTATTCGTTAGCAGATTATAGAGCGTTGCACCAAGAGCATAGATGTCAGTCCAAGGCCCGAACTTGTCATAGTTTTGCTCCATCTGCTCGCGAGGGGCATAACCGTTGGTATAGCTAATGGCAGTACTTGTCGTTGCTCCACCTTTCTGAGCATTCAATTGTTTGGAGGCTCCAAAATCGATCAGTTTCACGTTACCATTTTTGTCGAGCATGATATTGGCCGGCTTAATGTCTAAATGCCACATGCCTGCATCGTGTACTGCTTTCAGCGCATCTAGCAACTGAAGGAATATTTCACGCACTTTCTTTTCTGACATAGCCTTACCCGTTCGCTTCAAACGTTGAGCAAGGCTCTCACCATCAACATAGTCCATTACGTAATAGGCTGTACCGTTTTCTTCAAACAGATCATGGACTCCCACAATGTGCGGATTATTCAACTTACGGATACGTGTTGCCTCCTTCTTAAACTTCTCTCGTTGTTCCTCGAACTGCTGCACATTGTCAGCATTACTCACACTAACAACTGAGGTAGTATCATCACGTTCCGTCACGCCTTTCATGAAGAACTCCTTGATGGCTACAGTTTCTTCAAACTCCGTGTTGTAGCCCACATATGTATTGCCGAAGCCTCCCTGCCCCAGCACTCGCTCAATTCTGTATTTTCCACCTTGCAAGGTGGTGTTAGGTTGTAGGTGTTGCATCATTTATCAGTTACAAATGGACATAGATCAATATAGAGTTGATGGGTTGCTTTTCGCATTGTCTTTTCAAGTCCTTTCTGTCGATCCTTGGCGGACTTTCCTTTACATTCGTAATCTCTTACATAAGACACTTCTTTATCAAAAGTATGAAGAACTTGTTTTATCGGCAAGCTATCATCAATCTTTGAAAGATTTATTGCTTCATCAACAAGAGCTTTTGCTTTCATATAAAAGGAACCTGCTGATGGTGGTAGGAAAACTCCTGTCGTAGTATAACGACCTTCTATTTCTTTTTTCAAGTCTTCATATAAGGCTTGAAGCTTTGATTCAGTTTCTTGCATATCCATATATATTATCCAATAGTCCCGACTCCGTTTCTTGTTAGGAACCACCAAATACTCCATGTTTTCATTAAATCTGCACTCCAGGCGATGAGATCATTTAGTGGTGAATCTATCCCCATTTTCACTTGCCAAACTAAGATGTTCAAAAGAGTACAACAAACAGTGTATATAACTACAAAATATCCCAATTTCTTAATTCTACCATTGTAACGAAATATTATTGTTATACCCCAAACACCATATAATAAAAGCAGGCAATAAGAAAGTATCCAAGGTATTATTGTTTCCTCCACAACAATTAGATGGTATATAAACTTTGACGGAATAAGCAAGATTACAATTATCAATATGTATGATAATCTCTTATCAATATGCCATACCCCAATTATTAGAGGAAGCAATATAATAACGGAAAGTAAAATAAATATTATGTATGCAGAATTTATAACAATCGCAAAATCTGACAAAGAGAGATTTCCAATTACATATGACTCATATAAATAAGAGTATTCACCAAAAACAAAAAATAAGTCAGAAGAAAAGATAATAGCAATGCATAGAGTTATAAGCAAAGAGAAACAAGTAATAAGAGTCTTTCCAAAAGGCTGCTTTACAGAATTGATCGTTGACTTTTCTTTTTTTAACCTATCATTTTTGTATTTTATATGCCCAACACCATTACAACCCGGACATGGGACTTCATATTCCATACGCCCAAGAAATCCGTCATTGATATATTCTTTTTTAATACCTGTCCCTTTACATTCAGGACAGACCATGATGGCGTTATTAGTTCCCCCTTCAAATGAATAAGATTCTGATTGTTCTCCCAAATAATCTTTCATATTTGAATTGTTTCTGCTCTGTTCATTTATTTGAGGCTGAGCAATAATAGTTACCTCTTCATCGTAATCAGAAACAGACTTTAACGTAGGCTGTTGCCTCGGAGCCTGTTTCGGTTCATCTTTTCTTGCCTTCTCAGCCTCCATGATAACCGTAATACTCTGAGGGCGCTGCAAACGATTGGTTTTCATCATCTGTAAAACCAAGTATTTTAAATCCTCAACACCTTCTGGGAACGGCAACGCCTCGTGTTTATCCTCACTTATGTCATCATCGATATCCGTGGGTAATGGTGGGCGCTCATTGGTCAACAGATTGTAGAGCGTAGCGCCAAGGGTATAAATATCAGTCCAAGGGCCAAACTTATCGTAGTTCTGCTCCATCTGCTCACGAGGAGCATAACCATTGGTATAGCTGATAGCTGTGCTAGTAGTGGCTCCACCCTTCTGGGCATTCAATTGCTTACTGGCTCCAAAGTCAATGAGTTTGACATTACCTCCTTTTTCAAGCATGATGTTTGCTGGCTTCAAATCCAAGTGCCAAATACCTGCATCGTGAATAGACTTTAATGCATCGAGAATTTGAGGAAGAATCTCACGCACCTCTGATTCCGTCATAGGCTTACCAGTACGCTTTAACCTTTCTGCAAGATTTTCACCATCCACATAGTCCATCACATAGTAGGCAGTGCCGTTTTCTTCAAACAAATCATGAACAGATACTATGTGCTCGTTCTTTAGTTGACGAATGCGACGGGCTTCCTTCTTGAACTTCTCTTTTTGTGCAAGAAAACTATTATGATTCTCCGTATTGCTTACGCTGACAGTCGTCTGGTTATCATCACGCTGGGTAACACCCTTCATGAAGAACTCCTTGATGGCAACACGCTCTTCAAACTCAACGTTGGTGGCAACATACGTATTGCCAAAACCTCCTGAAGAAAGGTAACTATCTATACGGTAGGTGCCATGAAGGATGGTTCCCACCTTAAGCATGGATGTACTATTTATGTCTTGCTGAGTCATCTCGATTTACAATTTTCGCGTTATTATGTACGGTGTCTTTTGTGGCTTTTTTCGTCGGTGAAGGCTTTATTGGTTTATTCATCATCTGTTCCATATCGACAATCTCATCATCTTTCTTCTCCTCATCATCAAATACTACGAAACATGCTGCAGTCATGATAATAAAAAACAGGATTGCTGCAATAATCCATTTCAAATATGCTATCTTTCTCTTCTTGGACTTTTGGGGAACAGACACAACAACCACATCGTCCTCAACAATCTGCACATCGATGTTCTCATCTATCTGTGGCAAGATATTAATGGCATTACAGCGTGAGGTTGGCTCTTCGTTGACTAATTGGTCGTCACCAGATTCCTTAATGACCTTTTTAACGTGAATGAGCCAAGCGCTATGATTATCTTGGTTGCTGGATGTGGCTGATATCAAGTGTTGTCGTTTTTCTTCATCTTTTGTGTCAGAAGACAACAAATCCACCAATTCATCATTACTCATCTGCTCCAGCATGCCATCAGAGCACATATAGAAATAATCGTCTGCCTGAATATCTGAGATATGGATGATATCAGGGCGATGGCGATTGTCCTCACCAGGAGTCATAGCACGAGTTATGACATTCTTCTGCGTGAAGTTCATCATTTCTTCGTAACTAATCTCGCCAGACTGGAAAAGGTCAAAGGCCAATGAGTGATCACGAGACTGATAGAGCACTCCAACATTTGGGCGAATATGGTAGATACGACTATCACCCATATGTGCTGCTATCACTCCCTGCTTATGTAAATATAATAAGGTGAGGGTTGTGCCCATTTGCTTGGGATTGCCATCAGCATACTGATCCAATTGCTGATAAGCATAGTTAAGAGCTTCACGAAGTTGCTCATCAACGAATGGTTCATTTGGATTGACGTTCTGCTCAAACCAAGTAACCAACGACTGACAGACTGTTTGACTGGCAACCTCGCCCTTTTCGTGTCCTCCCATGCCATCACACAATACAAAGAGGCGATTGTTCCATTGGGTGATGGTATCTTCTTGATTAGGACGCTGTCCTATCTCATGGATAGACAATGAAGGATATAATTCGATTTTCATAAGTGATAATTGACAATGAATAATTGATTATTTCAATCCTTGAAGGTGACTGTAGTATGGCCCATTGTGATACGGTTACCATTGACGAGGCGGATAGCATCGCCTGTCTCAATTTCCTGACCATCAATGCTGGTCAGATTCTTATTCTGATAGTTACTAAGTACTGCTTTCTTGGCGCCATCGGGCAAGGTCGTGACTGTAATACTGCAGTGTTGGCGACTCATATAGCGGTCGTCAGTAGCAATCTGGACGTCAGCCTTTGAGGTATTGCCCTTGCGACCAATAATATTCTGACCTTCTTCCAAGAAGTAAGGATGATCCTCAAATACAAGACGAGCCCTGCTGCTCTGAGCCTTATCTTTAGGAGTAGCCAATTGAGTGGCGCCATGGCTGCCACCTGCCAGCTGTGTTTCACCATTATTGCCACCTGCCAACTGTGTTTCACCACTGTTGGCAACTGTTTTTTTAGGAGCATAGCAGGTTTCAGCCCCTGATGGGGCTTGTTGAGGTGGGAACTTCACCTGAAGCGATGCCTTACAGTGCGGGCAAGTAATCTGCTTAACAGATTCAATCTTTGCGCTTTTTATTTCAAGAACTGTTTGGCAATTGGGGCATTTTATTCTTTTAATCTGCATACCTTTACCACTTTATAATAGTCATATTGTTATCGAACTTACCCCACATCACTGGATGCTGTCTATTCTTTGATGCTTTTATTACTCCCTGATGAACAAAATCGTATAGTTCACGGGCGGTAATGTGTCTGTCTTTGTTCACATCTGCTCCACCACGAAGGCCTCGCTCTAAGAAGATGGTGAAGAGGCTATTCTTGAAATCTGTTTCTAAGGATTTCTCGGTGGTTCTGGAGGAGAGAAACAGCATCACATTCTGATTGGTATAACTACCTGACTGTTGTCTTGTTGTTCGCATTTTACCAGAAAAGCAAGCATCGACGAGAATGATTTTTCTGTTGGCTTTGCAAGCTTTCATTTTTTTGAAAATATGCTGATAAGTCAGCAGGCCATCATAACAGGCCAATGCACCAGGAGCGCCATGTCCGCTGAAATAGAGAATGACAGCATCATTATCATTTGCTTCAGCAAAAGACGTTTGCATGGTGCTAAGCAAAGCAGACCTCGTGGCTTCTTCGTTGGTAAGGGTGCGAACATCTGCATCTTTCGTTGCATTGAATATCTTGGCAATGGTTTTTGCATCGTTATCGCTAATGCGAAGATCGTTCTTCGTACCAGGATAGTCGGCAAGGCCAACGCTGACAAGATAAACCTTGGCATTAGCATGCAGCACAATGCCAAGTAGCATGCATACTCCAAGCAACAGTCTTTTCACCATTATGCATCCAACATAGCATCATTCATATAATCGGGCATGTCAGGAGCCACATCGGGAGTCTCCATTGCAGCCAGCTGGTTGGGATCTGGTTCATTCACTAAATCGCCCATATGAGCCATGTTGCCTTGGTTGTCAACGATAATATCTACATCATCTAATTGCCTGTTATCGTTGATATCAATGACTGCCACATCAGCATTACCATCATTATCCAAATCAAGAGCAACTGCTGCGTGACCATCAATCTCTCCCTGACCAACAATGTGTACTTCTGCATCGTCTGTCTGAACGGTGTTGGCTGCATCATGTTCGTTTACAACCTGCACATCAGCTTCAACAGTCTGAACTGCCACATCAGGCTGGGCATCAGTAGGCGTATTGACATGATGAGCATCAATCTCTGGTTGTACTTGCTGAGCGAAGTCGTGCTTCTGGTCTGCGCTCATCGCATTCCATTCTGCTGCAGTATAGGTATTATAAATACCTCCATGCCAGTAGAACACTCCACCTGGACCAACCTCTGCACGAGCTGCTGCGAAAGCTTCGCCAAACGACAGGTCGTCGTGGGATGCTGCCACCTGCAGGCTTGACTCTGCTACCTGAACATCAGCAGTCTGCTCTTCAGCTTCTTCTGCTACAGGTTCTTCACTAGCAGGTTGGGCTACTGCCTGACCTGCGTATAGCAAGCCTGCACCCATAAAGATACCAGATACACCACCCAGTGTTACATGTTTCCATGCGCCACCCTCTTTCTTTGTCTCTTGCTGTCCCTTAGCTGTTGGACGCTTCTCTAAAATCGTTGTCTCGTTCATAATATAATAGTTTTATGTTTTACGTTGCAAAATTAGTAATATTTTGGTTTCGTTTAATCTTTTATATAAGATTCTGTAGGAAACACCCACTTATCTGTACGAAATCACTTTTTGTATTTCGTTTTGCAGTAAGGACAGGCATCACTTTGGGTTAGGATGTCGTAATCCGTAAAGCCCATAAAATGTCCACACTTAGGGCAAACATAATTCTTCTGGAAATCTTTATTCATTTCACGCTGCTGCCGAGGAACATCTGAGGACTTCTGATATGCCAGAAACGTAAAGAGCAAAGAAATGCCAATAGCCAAAGCGTAAAGGATAATATAGACAGGCCCGTGGCCAAGGATAAAACTACAGGCAATCGCCAGCATAGTGATAATACCAGTTGCAGAGCGAGCTGCATTGAACTTTCGCTCTGCTATTTGGAACTCCAAGCGTTGCTCATCATATCTTTCCCATATTTTCTTTAATGGGCGTATATCAGCAATTTCCACCTTTGGTTCCTGTAAAGCGCTCCAACTAAAGAGATAGTGAGAGTTGCCCAATTCTATCTTATCACTCTCTGAAACAGTCTTGCTTTCTATCGCAATACCATTCACAAAGGTAACATTACGCTCATTCAGATTCTTAACCTTCCATTTACCCGCACCCGCAGGTTGTAGAGAAAGGTGATGGCGACTGACATCTGTAGGCACACTATTCGGCTGGCCATAAGCTCTCTCTACACCATCTTTGATGATGGTTAATTGTCGAGTACTTTGATTTCTTCCTATTATTATTTCCATAATGATTTAGATTTTTGTCTTTATTACAAGATCCTTGACTGTTTTCAATGCTTCCTTCGATACTGGCATTTGGAACAAAAAGCGCTCGCAGTCTGATAGCATCAAAGTCTGTTTCTGGATATCTATCTGGTAGATATAATTCATATTGACGATAAACCGCTTTCCTATACGCATAAACTGTCTGGCATTGCTACCTAATTGTGCTGCCAATGCTTCCTCAGTATGTGCCAAGTTAAGCGTAACGCAGACCTTATGCTTATTAGCAGTAACGATATACGTATAGTTGCCATCGCCCTCAAAATACACTATTTTCTGTACATCAAGACGAATCAACTTATCTCGTGAATTAAAATAGACTCTTTGCTCAGTCATAGGTCTTCAGTAATTTTATCAGTGCAAAGATAGGAAAGAAATTTGAATAAAACAAATTTTTTAAAAGCTTTTTCAGCAAGAGTAGTCATGTATATGATTGAACGACTTTCCGCGGAGCCTATTCAACAAGAACAAGGGTTAAGAGAGAATGATTCAACTTCTGCCAGGGATAAGGATTAATGTACCAAACAGGCATTCAACCTATGGCAGGGTTTAAGTAAAAACCATTCAACTTTTTCTAAGGGAGTACACAAGTTCTATTGACCTAACAACCTAACGACCTAACGTACTCACATTAGGAATTCTGCATGTTAGGCTAACAGGACTATTATATATATTCTATATTTAATATATATTGTAATATATATAAAATTAATATAATAGATTCTCGTTAGGTTACAGTAAACAAACACAAATGTGAGGAGGTTAGGTCGTTAGTACGTTAGGTCATCAGCTACAAGGTAAAATGAAAGTTATTATTATTTACAAATTAACACTTCAAAATAAATTGGAAATAAAATCCGAAAATGCTTGCATCGTATCTCTATTTTTATTAATTTTGCATCGTCAATGAGAGAAACGACGAGTTGCGATGAGCGAAACGACGGGTCAGCCGCGGAGAAACGACGTAACGAAATAAGAGTAACGACGAGTGGACCGAAGAGACAAAAACCAATAACCAATTAACATTAAACATTAACCATTAAAAAAAATTACAACTATGGGAGAAATTCAAATTCAGAAGATTCAGCGTACTGTACAGGTGAAGGACGGTGACAACACACGCAAGAAGGTTCAGAAGACCTACGGCAAGATCATCTATCGTAAGACGCTGTCGCTAGACGACATGGCCGAGCACATCATGAAGCATGGCTCTGTGTACACGGAGGACGTGGTGATCGGTGTGATTACTAAGCTGAAGACGTGCATGCAGGAGATGCTGGCGGATGGTCATAAGGTGAAGCTGGACGGTATCGGCACGCTCTACCCCACTCTGACCAGCGAGGGCGTTGACAACGCCAAGGACTACAGTCCGTCTGAGAACATCACCCGTGTGGGTATCGCCTTCCTGGCTGACCAGAGCCGCAAGTCGATGTACAAGGCACGCTCTATGCGCGACTCTGTGAGCCTGAGCACGCAGCTGTATAGTGAGCTGACGGGGGAGGAAACCGGAACCACGGAATCAGGGAACAACGGATCGCAGGGCGGCAACGGCGGCACCTCTGGTGGCGACAATGGCGGTGGTAACTCCGGAGGCGACTACAACGAAGGAGATTAGCCTACCCCCTGCCCCCTCCCTAAGGCCTACCCCCTGCCCCCTCCCTGAAAGGAGGGGGTACTTCGAAAAACATTACTAACTTAACAAAAACGGAAGAACTATGAAGAATTCAAGATTTTGGGATGTGCTGCTGAAGGTCATAGTAGCAGCCATCACGGCAGCAGCCACTGCGCTGACTACCACCTCGTGCATGGGGCATGGACCCTTCGCGATGTAAGATGTCTGAAGTCAGATGTAAGAAAAAGACCGCTTAGGAGCGATTCCTAAGCGGTCTTTTGTATTATTCTATCAGAAATTCTTAGAAGGTGTATCCGAGGGTGAGCAGCAACTGGTGGCGCTTGTTGCTGACATTGACGGTAGGCGACGTGATGTCAATCTGTTCGGTGACCTTGTTGCCATCTTCAATATAGTTGTAGTCGCCCCAGGCATTCTGGAAGGGATGGAACTCGCCCTTGCGGGTGCTGTACTGATAGGCGACATCGAGGTTGAACTTGTCGAAGCGGAAGCCAATACCGCAGGTGAAGCGATGGGTCTCCAGCCAGTTGGTATAGTCGGTGGCTGAGCTGCAGTTGGTGCCATAGGAGTCGAGATCGAAGTCCTTAGAGCCTGTCTCCTTATACATGGGCGAGAGGTAGTTGTAGCCAAAGCGGATAGCCATCTTAGGGTCGAGCTTGACCTCGGCACCCAGCTTCAGGGTTGCAACGCCCTTGAGGGTCTCCTCAGTATGGCGGTTCATCTCGCGATCTGACTCTGAGTCAGTACGATAGGTATCTGACCAGGTGTCGTAGTACTCTTCAGTAATGGTACGGGTGTCGATGCTGCCGTAGTCGGCATATTCGAAGCCAGCACCCAAGGCGATGAAGTTGTCGATGGTATGTCCCAGGCTGAGTCCGAACTTCCACGGGGTGTACATCTTGAAGTCGTAGGTGCTCTTGGCCACATAGTTGGGCGAGAAGGGCTCGTAGCCCAGTGAGGGGTCGAGGGCATTGAACAGGCGGGTGGTATTCTGCGACTTGAGCTTGTAGAATGTCGGTGTGGCGACAGACAGACCCACACGGAAGGGTGATGACTCGATGGGACGGAAGATGATACCTACCTTCACATCAACGCCCTGACCGGTAATCTGACGGTCGTCCTCGATAGTCAAACGACCAGCAGCTTGCTGTGCACTATTGACGATATCCTCGGTATATTCGCTGATGCCCTTGTAGTGGACATCGTGGATACCAACGGTAAGACCCAGATAGACGCGGTTGTTGATATTACCGCTGAGGTTGATGTCGTACTCACCGATGTAGCCCGTATTGGCACGCATCATGCCAAAGCCTGAGGCTGCACTCCAATACGGTGTGACACCATCCTTATCGACTATCATCGCATTATAATAGAGGTTGTCCAGCTGGCTGGTCCACCAAGCTGTGCCGTTGCCTGTATAGCTGTCGAAGAGGAATGTCGAAACGCCTTGGGCATCATTGGCACCAATACCCTTGACAAACGACAAGCCGTTCTGTGAGCTCTTGCCATCGAGTGCGCCAGCAGCAGAGAGGACATAGTCGAAATTGCGGCTCTTGTGGTAGTTGAAGCCCAAGTTGACAAACGAGGTTTTGCCGCTACGGTAGGAATAGACGAAGCCGAGCTGGTCGAAGCTGGCATTGGTCTTGCTGCCCGTACGGAAGTTCTTGCCATCCTCCTGGCTGACCATACCAAACGAGGTGCTGATCATGCTATGGCGGAACATACCGATACCTGCGGGGTTGGAGCTGATGGTCGAGATGTCTGCACCGAGGGCATCCATCGCGCCACCCATACCCACATAGCGGGCGGTGCCGTTGAGTTCGTCTTCCATCAGACGGGCATTCTCATAGGTTTCCTGTGCCATCGCTGACGCTACGCTCAGCATCATGGCGGTTAGAACTGCATATTGTTTCATAGTCGTATGCTGTTTATTAAATGATTACTATTAAGATATAAAGGGGACGAGGCATTATCTGCGGCCACCGCCTACACGGCCACCACCGCCGCCACCACGTGAGCCACCGCCTGAAGAGCCGCTACGGAAGCCACCGCCACCGCTGGAACTGCTGCGGAAGCCGCTATTGCCTGAGCTGCTGCGGAAACCGCTGTTGCCCGAGGTGCTGTACGAACTGCCGCGATAGCCCGAACCGACACGTCCCGACTGGCTGCTGATGCGACCACCTCCCACAGTACGACGCGTACCATTGTTGTAGTAGTTGTTGCGGTCGTAGTATCTCAGACTTCTGGACAGTCCTGGTGAGCTGTATGACCGGTAGTGTGTGCGACCATAATAATAGGGTGTGCCCCATCCATAGTAGCGCCAGGGACGGTAGTAGCTGCTATACCAGCCATAACGCCAGGGGTATGACCAGCTGTAATAGCCGCCATAATAGCCGTAATAGCCGTAATAATAGCTGCCGTAGTACCAGGGGTCGTACCAGGGATCATACCAGGTATAGTAATGTCCGTAGTACCACGGCGACATCCAGCGTCCGTCACGATAGCCCTCCCAATAGGCTGCGCTGGGCGAATAGTCGTCGAAGCGCGACAGCCGGCGCGTGTACTGATAGTCTTCACCTTCTATGGCACGTCCTGCTGAATCAAGAGGGGTAATGGTTGTAGAGAGACGACCATTATAGTTGTCAACGCTACGATCACTACCCGAATAGTATGTGTTACTGGGCAGTCCATAGCGCTCAGCCTCCTTTTCCACATTTTCCTTAGTGGGCACGAAGTACATATCATCGTCCTGTGCCATCATGGTCAACGGCATGGAACAAATTGCTGCAAATAGAATCCACTGTTTCATACGCTTTATGTCTAATTATATTTGTTTACGATGCAAAAATACAACTAATTTTCATGCAAAATTAGGGAAAAACCCTAAGAGCGTGTAGGTTTTTCCCTATTTTTTGTAATTTTGCACCAAAATTTAACATTCAGATGAAGTATTACGAGCTCATTTTCACCATTTCGCCCTGTTCGCAGGATGCACAGGACGTGCTGTCGGCACTGGCTGGCGAAGCAGGCTGTGAGACCTTTGAGGAGACAGCCACCGGTTTGAAAGCATATATCCAGCAAGCCCTCTTCGACGAGGAAGCCCTGAAACTTGTGCTCGAAGGTTTCCCCTTCGAGAACGTCACCCTCTCCTACTCTATCCAGGAGGCGGAAGACAAGGACTGGAACGAGCAATGGGAACAGGAGGGCTTTGAGCCGATAGAGGTCAGAAGGAAGATGGAAGATGGAAGAGGCGCATCATTGGTCATTCACGACGGGCGCCACCTGCCATCGGACATCAGCCTTGAGCCATCAGCCATCATGATTGAAATCGACGCCCATCTGGCCTTCGGAACAGGCACTCACGAGACCACCCGCATGATTTGTGGGATGCTGCTCGACATGCCCTTGCAGGGGCTGCGCGTGCTGGACTGTGGCTGCGGAACAGGTATTCTGGGTATCTGTGCGCTGAAACTGGGTGCTGAAAGTGCTGTCGGATATGATATCGACGAATGGAGCGCAGACAATACGCGCCACAATGCTGTCATCAACCAGGTTGACAGCCGTCTTCAGGCGCTGTGCGGTGACGCCAGCGTTCTCAGCGGTTTTGACGCTGAGTTTAATCTCGTCATGGCCAATATCAACCGCAATATCCTGCTGAACGACATGGCGCAGTTTCGTAGCGTGATGGCACCAGGCGCCAAACTGATTCTCAGCGGGTTCTATAAAAACGACTGTGCCCTGCTCGAAAGCAAGGCACAGACCTTAGGTTTATCTTTGCAGGCCACCCGCACGGATGGCGAGTGGGCCTGTCTGTTGTTTACTCTTTCTTAGAAGAAGAGGTAGCGGTTGTCAACGACACCAGCCTTCAGGTAGAGCTCGTTCATGAAACGGCTGGCAGCCTGCTGGGCCTGCTGCTTCAACTGCTGAGCCTGCTGCTTCTCGTCCATCTTGACACCCTCACGCTGCTTCTTGCTGAGCACCTGGAACAGGTAAGCGCCACCGTTACCCTTAACGATGTTGGCAGCAAACTGACCCTGCTTAACAGCTGAAACGGCACCACTCAGAGCGGGCTCGCTGGCACCTGCAGAGGCTACGAATACAGGAGCAGAGAAAGTAATCTGGCGAACGCTGTCGATGACGGCACCCTTCTGCTTGGCAGCAGCGATATCCTTCACACCCTTCAGCTTCTCAGCAGCCTTCTCGAACTTCTTGTCGCGGATAACCTCCATCTTCACCTGCTCCTTCACATTGTCCAGAGCACGATAGCCAACGGGATGTACACCAGTCAGGGCAATCACCAGCAGGTGGTCGTTGTTGCCACACTCATAGAGCGGAGAAACGTCACCAGCCTTAGCGTCGAAGATCCACTTCATAGCCTCACGGGTAGAACGCAGACCAACTACGTTGTGCTCTGAATTGTACATATCCATACGCTCCTGAACGCGCAGACCGAACTTCTGGGCATTCTTCTCAAGGCTCTCGATATCCTTGTTCTCGCTGACATACTGGCTGAAGTTGTTGTATGCAGCTGAATAGGTAGCCTTAGAGAAATCGATGGTGTGCTTCACGATAGCGACATCATACTTATTGACCATAGCCTTGCGGTTGGTAACCTGCAGCACGATGTTGCCCTGAGAGAATGCGAGGTTCTTCAGCTCACCAGCACCCAGTGTGTTGAGAGCGTTGATATACTCCTTGGTATCGTTATCAAGTGTCTGTGCACGCTCGTACATAGCAGAGGTCATCCACTGCTTGCTACCAGTCTGACCATACTTCTTGGCAATCACCTCGAAGTCGGCACCACCCTGCAGAGCGGTAAAGATGCTGTCGGCAGTCTTGTGGGCAGCCTCAGCGGTAGCACCACCGACCTGAATCTGACGATACTCGACTGAGTCGGGCAGCATCACCTTGTTGATCAGCTTCACCACGTTGAAGGTATTGTCATAAGCAGTCTCGAAGGGAGCGCTGACCTGACCAACCTGCATAGAGTCGATCTTCATAGCGATATCATTGGGGAATGCATTGCGGGTAGCAGCAATACCGGTATAGGCAATCTGCGACTGGGCCTTGCGAACAACCTCGCCAGGCACAACACCGCTCTCGAGCTTCTGCTGAGCTTCCTTCATGGTCTTCATCAGCTCATCGCGATCAGCCTTAGAGGCAACGACCTGTAAGTCAACATACTTGATGTCGCGGCTCTCTACATACTGCTTGAACATCTCCTTCTGCTCGTTGTACTTAGCCTTCAGGTCGGCATCGCTTACCTCTACATCAGCATCCTTGATAGCTGAATAAGGAACGGTAGCCAACAGGATGTCGCTCTCCTCGTTCTGGGCGTTGAAAGCCATCTTGGCAGATACGGGGTTGCTGAACAAAGACTGTGCGAACAGGCTCTGATACTTCTGAGCGAGAGCCTGCTGACGGAGATTCTTCTCGATGAACTTCCAGTAGTTGTAGATGGTGGTGTACTGCTCCATCATCTGAGCATTGCCACCCTGCTCCTGCTGCTTCTTGTAATCAGCCAGGAACTTGGTGAGCTGACTGACGTCGAAACGACCCGTCTGCTGATTGACAAACGGTGTCTGCATCAACATGGGGTTGGTGCCAGTCTTCAGGATGTTCTGCAACTCCTCGTCAGTAACCGTCAGCCCCAGCTTCTCTGCCTCGGTCTCAATGATGGTATTGTTGACAAACTGCTGCCATACCTGATCCTTCACCTGGTTGAGCTCCTCTTCAGAGAGGTTGTCACGACCCTGTGTCATCTTAATGACTTCCTGATACTCATCAACGAGACTCTGGAAGTCCTGAACAGAAATTTTCTTACCTAACACTTCGCCTACTTGCTGACGGCGCTCGTTGCCTGTAGCTTCGCAAGAGCGGAACATCTCTTCGGCAATAAATGCAAAAAGGGCCAGACCAATCACAGTTGCGAGTACTGGTCCCCAGCTTCTGATTTTACCAATTGCTGCCATTAGTTTTAAATTGTTTTATTCTTTATTTTTTTAGTATTTTCAGATTCAGCCGACAAAATTACAAAAAATCATCGAAACAAAAGCATCTTTTCATCAAAAAATGCCCTATTCAACGACTTTTAGCCTTACTAATTCTATTTTGGTCATGGTATTCTTGATGATTTTGAATTCAAAGCGCCCTATTTTCACCACTTCGTTGAGTTTGGGGAAGCTCTGATACTCGTGCAGGATGAGACCACCAACCGTCATATAGTCGTCACTCTCAGGCAGGTCGAGGTCGAACATCTCGTTGACCTTCTCAATCTCCAGACGGGCTGAGAGCAGATAGTCGCCATCATCCATCACCTTGGCGACATAATGGGTATTATCGTGCTCATCCTCGATATCACCGAAGATCTCTTCCACGATGTCCTCCAACGAAACCAGTCCGCTGGTACCTCCGAACTCATCGACAACGACTCCCAGCGACTTCTTCTGCTGCAGGAATATCTGCATCAGCTTACGGGCTGCCATCGTCTCGGGCACAAAGAGCATCTGCTGGATATGGTCTTCCAAGTTCTCGGACTTAGAGGTCAAAGTGAACATCTCCGACGAGTGGATATAGCCAATAATATGGTCGATATCCTCGCGATAGACGATAATCTTGGAGTGGCCGCTCTCGATGAACTTGCTCTTCAGCTTCTCGATGGTACAGTCGTCAATGTCGATGGCATCAATCTCCGTACGAGGAACCATACAGTCGCGCACCTTGGTATCGGCAAAGTCAAGGGCGTTATGGAAGAATTTCACCTCCTCCTCTATCTCGTCTTCATCCTTGGCATTGTCGATACTCGACTGCACCAGAAAATCGAGGTCCACCTTCGTAAACTCCTTATCCTCACTCTCTTTCGGCATACGGACACCTACCAGTCGCAGCAAGCCCCGAGAGAGGAATGTGGAAAAGCGGGATATCGGATATAGGATGAGATAGCACAGATAGGCAGGGAGTGCAAAGATGGTGAGCATCGTGTTGGGGTTAGACTTGAAAATCGTCTTTGGCAAGAACTCACCAGTAAACAGCACGACCACCGTTGACAACAGCGTATCGGCAGTCACTCGGGCTCCGTCGCTCAACGAGGCAAACAGGGTTGCGTCGAAGATACGGGCAAAGAGGATACCATAGACGACCAACGCAATATTGTTGCCCACGAGCATTGTCGAGACAAAATTATTGGGATGACGATAGAACACATCTATCGCCCGCTGGGACAAGCCGTTCTTCTCGCGATCCATCTCAGCACGCAGACGATTGCTGGATATAAAGGCAATCTCCATACCCGAGAAAAAGGCGGAGAACACCATTGATACTATGAGGCCGATGATGAGATCTGTCATTTCTGATAAGTTGATTTTTGAGTGGCTTTATGACGTGTTGCTGCAGGTCGCACAGGAGCGACAAAGGCCGTATCTGCAGGAGCCTGACCAGCATTGGGCTTCGAGGCATCCTTTGGTTGGACGGGCTGGCTATTATCCGGTGCATTGTCCTGTCCGTCAATATCTTCTGACTGGAACGAACCCACACTATTGCTCACCTCATAATGCATCATCTGTTCGTCGCTACGGAAATAGGTACCCTCGAGCGTTCGCTCAGGCGTCACCACACGCGAGAACTGGTAGGAATAGAACTCATGCTTGATACCATCCCACCACAGCTCCTCGCTATTGAATATCAGACCGTTGGCATTGCGGATGCAAACGCGTCCACGCAATTCCCACAGCTTCTGCTGGTCGTAATACCAGGCTGAATCGGCCTGGATATAACCTGCGATATGGAATGTCTCGTCGAACTGTTCCATGAAGACACCCTTCTCGAAAGTCCAACGGGGCGGATTCTTGATGGTGTTGACGTCCCATCGCTCTGTGACAATGCGATACTTGATGACACCCGAGTCAGAAATCAGGGTGTTGACACCATAGCTCACCATCATCGAAGCAGAGTCACGATCACGCACAGCAGCTGCCGTGTGCGACTTCTGCTCCGTACACGACAGCATGGTGACCATCAGCATAAACGCCAAGCTGACGCCAAAAGAACGTAATATGTTTAGTCGACCTTCCATTTAGCAAACCAGCGTTCATTGAACGTCAGTCCGATAGTGACACGGAACGTATTCTCCTTGATGGAATTGGGAGCTGCAAAGCGTACCCACTGGGCAGAAATATTGAGCGTAGAACGGTTGTTCCAGGCATTGTAGAGGGGAATACCGAAACCAGCGCTGACAGCCAACTCGCTCGGACCATTGTTACTACCTATATTATAATAAGGAGTAGCATAGGATACACCCATGCGGTAGTGGACCAGCTCGAGGAACTTACGTCCTACAGGATTGGGCAGCCAGTCGACACCAGCAGCTACCTGATGACGGTTCTTGTAATAACCGCTCGTCATCTCGTAGGTGGTCTTGTCGAATGTAGGATAGTCGATATTCGACCAGTGCTGGTAAGTATAGTCGATAGCAGCTGTCAGACTGTTCTTGTGAAGTATGGAAGCACCAATACCAAAGGTCGTCGGAATACTGAAAGCGTCCTCAACTGTAATTAACGTGGATGACGTGGCAGAGGTCATCGAATTCGTGCTGGTGGTCTTAAACTCCGCATCACCATTCAGACGATGACCTATCGAAGCTGTCACACCAAGCGTCAGAAGGTCGTACTTCGATACCATGTGCTGCCACTGGGCACCTAAGTCGAACTTATAGCTGGACATACTGGCAGAGTAGTCGCGTGACACCTGATTGACATAGGAGTCGCTGCTGGATACGTTGATAGATTTGGTATATTTTCCCCAGAAATAGGAGAGATTGAAACCAACTGAGAAACCTTTGGCCAATTCCCAGCCTGCTCCAAAGAAGGCCTGTGAAATACCACCATCACCAGTATGCTTCTCCTTAGAAACGGTAGTAGAGGTACCAATGTTCTGCGACGAGTAGTACGAATAACCGATGTTAGAGAAAGGCACCACACCAGCTGCTACACCCACATGAGGCAACAGACGGAAGGAGGCGACAGCATAGTCGAAATTACCCGTTTTGGTATTCAGGCTCTTATTGCCCTCCTTAAAGTTGGAGATTTGTCCGACAACGCCGAGATCGAACAACATCGTCAGCGAATCTACCGAAGAATAGGAGGCAGGGTTCTTCATATTGACAAACTTACCACTACGAAGACCATAGGCCACGCCTCCCATAGCTCTGTTGAAACCCAACGACTGGTCCGACAGGACACCTAAGCCAAACTGGCTGTAAGGAGAGAGTGTAGTACTGATCTGAGCGGCAGCGACCAATGTCATCATACCCGCCAATATACTCACAAAAAAGCGTTTCTTCATCATACTTTATTTAATCAATTCGATTTCGGGTTGCAAAATTATTGAAAAAAAACGAAATAAAAGCACGTTAAGTGGAAAATAAAGGTTAATTTTGCATCGTGAAACATTTAAAAATCATTTTTAATGCTCTCAGAGGGGGGCTTTTGATGCTGATAATGACCTGTCAGACCACCGTTTTGGCACAGGATTCCGACTTGCCGCCGATGGATTCTGTGGAGATTAGTCTGCTGACGTGTCAACCCCACGACGAAGTATATAGCCTGTATGGGCACACAGCCATCCGCTATCATGAACTGAGAAACGGAGGCTTCGATGCTGCCTTCAACTATGGTGTGTTCAATTATGACACACCGTTCTTTGTGGCTCGCTTCGTCTTTGGCATCACCGACTACGAGCTGGGCGCATTCCCCTATAGACTGTTTCAACGCGAATACCGACATTTTGGCAGTATGGTGACGGAACAGGTGCTCAATCTGACCAACGAAGAAAAATTGGCACTCCGCGAGGCATTGGCAGAAAACCTGAAGCCCGAGAACACCGTTTACCGCTATAATTACTTCTATAACAACTGTACTACGAAGGCTCGCGACATCATCGAGCGATGCATCAACGGGAAAGTGCAATACGCTAACCGTGAGGACTATACGCCATCCTATCGGGATATGGTACACACGATGACGCGCAACAATCCGTGGTCACGTTTCGGCAACGACCTGCTGCTGGGCATCCAGGCAGACAGCAAGACCGACCAGCGCGAACAGGAGTTTCTGCCCGACAATCTGCTCTATGATTTCGATCATGCCCAGATTCTGGATGCCAATGGTTTGCGACCGCTGGTCAAAGAGCGCCGCATTGCCGTACCTGCAGGGGTGCAAATGCGACAAGACGATTTCCCGCTGACTCCAATGCAATGTAGCTTCATTCTGGTGGCAGCAGGACTCATCATCTTCCTGGTAGAGTGGAAAACAAAGCATAGCTTTGTCGTTTGGGACGTGATGCTGATGATAGCCTCCGGAGCCATTGGTTTCGTCCTGTTTCTGATGTTGTTCTCGCAACATCCCACAGTGAGGTTGAACCTACAGATATTGTTCTTCAACCCCGTCCATCTGTTCTATCTGTATCCAGTCATCAAAAAGCGTCAGACACGCTATTGGACCATTGTCTGCATACTCGCCAGCCTATTCCTGATTGGCAGCCTTTTCCAGAGCTATGCCGAGGGGATTATCAGTTTGGCACTATGTTTGCTGTTACAAGCCATATTTCATAAATATATTATGTACACGCAAGAGAAATGAGCAATAAATACATATATATCACCCTCCTGTCGGTACTGGGGTTCAGTGCCGAAGCTGTAGCCCAGGCAGTAGCTCAGGCTCCCAAGCTGGTCATTAGCATCTCTGTGGACGAATTGCGCACTGACCATCTGGAGACCTTTGCCCCACTCTATTCGCCCAATGGCCTGAAAAAGCTACTGACAGAAGGAACGTTCTACACCAACACCTCCTATAGCTTTGCACCTGTGGACCGTGCTTCAGCTGCTGCATCGCTATCGACAGGCTCCACCCCATACTATCATGGCATTACTGGTGCAGAATGGCTCGACCGCAGCATACTGCGTCCTGTCAGAGCCGTACACGATGCCCGTCAGGGCTACTCTCCGCGTCAGTTGGGCACTTCAACCCTTGGTGACGAACTGAAGATAGCCACCAACGGTATCGCCAAGGTCTTCGCCTTTGCTGCTACCCCCGAGAATGCACTACTGTCAGCAGGACATGCTGCAGACGGAGCCGCTTGGATGCAGTCCAACTCATGGGTGATTACCAACTATTACGAGCCTATGAACCAGTGGCTGAGAGGCTATACCCGCCTGTATCAGCCCTCTGCCGATAAGAATGCCAGTGTGACAGAGATTGCCCTGGACTGTATCGCCCGGAGCGGTATCGGTATCGACGAGAAGCCCGATCTGCTCAGTATCGGATACTCCGTGACACCCGATATGGAGGGCTATGTGGCACTTGACCGGACTGTTGCCCAACTGGTAGACAGCGTCAGCAAGCGCGTGCCTCTCGATCGCGTGCTCTTCGTACTGACAAGCACGGGTTCTGAACGTGTAGAGAACGAGCAGAATAACAACGAGAAATACCGTATTCCCACGGGTAAGTTCTATATCAACCGCACAGCCAACCTGCTCAACATGTATCTGGGAGCGACATATGGTACTGCCCAATATGTAGAAGCCATCTATCGCAACCAGCTCTTCCTTGACCACAAGCTGTTGGAGCGCAAGAACATCAACATTGGTGACATCATGCGTCGTGCGCAGGAGTTCATCCTGCAGCTCTCTGGTGTACGCCACGTCTATACCGCTAACGAGCTGACTACCAGCGACAACAATCAGCTGAACCGCATCCGCAACGGATTCAATGTCGAGAAGTGTGGCGACCTGCTCATCGATATTGCACCTGGTTGGGAACTGGTCAACGAGAACAACCATACTTCAACGACCTCGCGTGCCAGCAATATCCCATTTCCTATCCTGTTCTATGGTGCAGGGGTAAAGGCACAACGCATACAGACGCCAGTGACAGCCGATGCTATCGCACCGACCATTGCACGTATTATTCGCATCAGGGCTCCGAATGCCTGCGAGGCTGAGCCATTATTTTGAAAATGAAGGAGTTAAAAAGTTAAAGTAGTTAAGAAGATAAGAAAAAAATAAGATATACAATATGAATTTCAACAAATTTCTACGTTCATTGTTTGGTGACAAGTCGTCACGCGACATGAAACTGATCCAGCCCCTGGTAGAGAAGGTAAAAGCCGTTTATCCAGAGGTACAGAAGTTGGACAACGATGCCCTGCGCCAGCGTACTAAAGACATTCAGCGACAGGTACAGGATTCTGCCAAGCAGCAGAAAGAAGAGATCGAGAAGCTGAAGGCCACCATCGAAGATACGCCCATTGACGAGCGTGCTGAGATTTTTGCGCAGATTGACAAGATAGAGAAAGAGGTGCTGGACATCTATGAGAAAGCCCTCGACGAGGTAATGCCTGAGGTCTTCAGTATCGTGAAGGAGACGGCTCGCCGTTTTTCAGAGAACGAGGAGACCATTGTCACTGCTACCGATTTCGACCGCGAGCTGGCTGCCGACCCCCGCAAGGACTTCATCACGATTGATGGCGACAAAGCCATCTACCACAACCATTGGACTGCAGGTGGTAACGACCTGAAATGGGAGATGGTACACTACGATGTACAGCTCTTCGGTGGTACCGTGCTGCATCAGGGTAAGATTGCTGAGATGGCGACTGGTGAAGGTAAGACGCTGGTGGCTACCCTCCCCGTCTTCCTCAATGCCTTGACAGGTAATGGTGTGCATGTGGTAACCGTCAACGACTATCTGGCTAAGCGTGACTCCGAGTGGATGGGACCGCTCTATATGTTCCATGGTCTCTCTGTAGATTGCATCGACAAGCACCAGCCCAACTCCGTGGCACGTCGCAAAGCCTATCAGGCAGACATCACGTTCGGTACGAACAATGAGTTTGGTTTCGACTATCTGCGTGATAACATGGCTATTTCGCCCAGCGATCTTGTACAAAGGGCTCACAACTACGCCATTGTCGACGAGGTTGACTCTGTGTTGATTGACGATGCCCGTACCCCGCTGATTATCTCAGGTCCAGTACCCAAGGGTGACGACCAGATGTTTGAGGAGTACCAGCCGTTGGTAGAGAAGCTCGTCGGTGTGCAGAAACAGCTGGCTACGCAGTTCCTTGCTGATGCTAAGCAGAAGATTGCCGAAGGCGCTCAGAAGAATGACAAGAAGCTGATTGACGAGGGTTTCCTGGCTCTCTACCGTTCGCACAAGTCGATGCCTAAGAACAAGCCCCTCATCAAGTTCCTGTCCGAGGACGGTATCAAGAGTGGTATGCTGAGAACGGAAGAGACCTATATGGAGAACAACAACCGTCGTATGCCCGAAGTTGTAGAGCCTCTCTACTTCGTTGTTGACGAGAAGCTCAACTCGTGCGACCTGACCGATAAGGGTACTGCCTGGCTGGCCAAAGAGGTTGGTGATGCCGAACTCTTCGTGCTTCCCGACATCACGGCTCAGCTCTCTGCCCTTGAAGGTGATACACGACTCTCTGACGAGGATCGCGTCAACAAGAAGGACGAGCTGCTGCAGCACTATGCCGTACAGTCAGAGCGTGTACATACCCTGCAGCAGTTGCTCAAGGCCTACTGCATGTTCAATAAGGATGATGAGTATGTCGTGATTGACGGTGAGGTAAAAATTGTCGATGAACAGACTGGTCGTATCATGGAAGGCCGCCGCTGGTCGGATGGTCTGCACCAGGCTGTCGAGGCTAAGGAGCACGTGAAGGTAGAGGCTGCCACACAGACCTTTGCCACCATCACCCTGCAGAACTATTTCCGCATGTATCATAAGCTGGCAGGTATGACGGGTACCGCTTCTACGGAGGCTGGCGAGTTCTGGGACATCTACAAGCTCGATGTCGTGGAGATTCCCACCAACAAACCCGTCATCCGCAAGGATATGGACGACCGCATCTACAAGACTGCCCGCGAGAAATACAACGCTGTCATTGACGAGATTGAGAAACTGCGTGCTGCAGGACGCCCTGTCCTCGTCGGTACGACTTCGGTTGAAATCTCAGAGCTGCTGAAGCGCATGCTCGATATGCGTCGTATACCTTGTCAGGTGCTGAATGCCAAGTTGCACCAGAAGGAGGCTGACATCGTGGCCAATGCCGGTCAGACATCTACCGTTACCATCGCTACCAACATGGCTGGTCGTGGTACGGATATTAAGCTTTCGCCCGAGGTAAAGGCCGCTGGTGGTCTCGCCATCATCGGTACCGAGCGTCATGAGTCACGTCGTGTGGACCGCCAGTTGCGTGGTCGAAGCGGACGTCAGGGTGACCCGGGTTCATCGCTCTTCTTCATCTCATTGGAAGACAAGCTGATGCGCTTGTTCGGTTCGGAGCGTATCGCTACCGTGATGGACAAGCTGGGCTTCAAGGAGGGCGAGATGCTGGAGAGCCCGATGATTTCGAAGCAGGTTGAGCGCGCCCAGAAGAAGGTCGAGGAGAACAACTTCGGTATCCGTAAGCGCTTGCTGGAGTACGACGATGTGATGAACAAACAGCGTACTGTAGTCTATTCGAAGCGTCGTCACGCCCTGATGGGTGAGCGTATCGGTATGGATATCTCGAATACCATCTGGGACCGCGTCGTCAACATCATTGAGAACAACGACTACGAGGGCTGTAAAGAGCAGTTTATCAAGATATTTGCTATGGAATGTCCTTTCTCTAGCGAGGAGTTCATCAACAAGAACCACGAGGAGCTCTGCGAGGAGGTCTTCCAGGCTGCTATGGGTAACTTCAAGCGCAAAATGGAACACGTTCAGGAGGTCGCTATGCCCGTTATCAAACAGGTTTACGAGACTCAGGGTCAGATGTACGAGCGTATTGTTGTGCCCCTTACGGATGGTCGTAAGATGTACAATATCCCATGTAACCTCAAGGAAGCCTACGATACCGAATGTAAGTCGGTTGTCAAGGAGTTTGAGAAGCAAATCCTGCTCCACATCATCGACGATGCCTGGAAGGAGAACCTCCGTGAGCTCGACGAGCTGAAGCACTCTGTGCAAAACGCCTCATACGAGCAGAAAGACCCGCTGCTCATCTTCAAGTTGGAGAGTGTCAAGCTGTTTGACAATATGGTGAACACGATGAACAATCGCTCGGTATCTATCCTCATGCGTGCCCAGATTCCTGAGATGCAGGGACAGGTACAGGAGGCCGCTCCCGAACAGCACACCCAGCGCCAGCAGTACACCGAGTCTAAGCAGAGTCTCTCGCAAGAGCAGATGACCGACCCCAATCAGGCTGCTGCTGCCGCTCAGGACACACGCGCCCAACAGCCTCGCACGCCTATCATCAAGGATAAGATGCCTGGTCGTAACGATCCTTGTCCCTGCGGTTCGGGCAAGAAATTCAAAAATTGCCACGGACGTGGATTAGTTTAATTGTCGAAATATCAAAATAACAAAAAAACGACCATGATCAAAATCGACAACCTTAAGAAGCAGTTTGGCGAGACCACAGCCTGCGATATCCCGTCGTTTACCATCAACGACGGAGACATCCTCGGTCTCGTGGGTAACAACGGTGCAGGTAAGACGACACTCTTCCGCATGATCCTTGACCTGCTAAAGGCCGACGAGGGCAGCGTAGAGTATGTCTTCGCCTCCGACGAAGAACCGTCGGGCACGGTGAGCATCAACCCCGCCACGAGCGAAGCATGGAAAGAACATGTTGGTGCCTATATCGACGAGGGCTTCCTCATCGACTTTCTCACTCCAGAAGAGTACTTTGCCTTTCTGGGCAAGGTCTCTGGCATTCCTCAAAACGAGATTGACGAGCGTCTGAAGACCTTCGAGCGTTTTGCCAATGGTGAGATTTTCGACCAGAAGAAGCTTATCCGCAACCTCTCTGCTGGCAATAAGATGAAGGTAGGCATCATATCGGCATTGATTCGCAAGCCCCAAACGGTGATACTTGACGAACCCTTCAACTTCCTCGACCCGACATCCCAGTTGGTGCTGAAGCATCTGCTGACAGACTACCAGAAGGAAACGGGAGCTACCATTCTCATCTCCAGCCACAATCTGCAGCACACCGTAGACATCTCTACCCGCATCGCCCTTCTGGAACATGGCAGCATCATCCGCGACCTATCCAACAGCGAGGGCAGCGCCACTGCTGAGCTTCAGGAATATTTCGGAGCCGAATAAGTACACACAAGCATCCTCAATGTCCTACATTATGAAAAGAAGCATTCTACTGGCCTTTGTTGCCACAATTCTACTGATGGTGGCTTGTACAACCAAACCGCAACAGCATCCAGTTGTTGAGGGGGTGGCAGACGATGCCATCAGCATGCACAAGAACCTGCCTGGCGACTCAGCTCTCTACGGATTGGCCTGTGACGGATGTACCGACTCGGTACTGGTATTTCTTCCCTACTCTGGTGGCGACCCAGACACCTTTGACATCATCGATGCCTTCCAGCAGCGTCGCATCTACGGACGCCCACGCATTGGTGACGAACTGGCTGTCATTCTCAATCCCAATGACCACGATGAGGCGTACTCAGTGGTTAATATGGAGATGCTGAAGGGTGAATGGTGCTATCTGGCTCATCCCACGCTGCGCTCTCCTGACAAGATGAATCAGCGTATGGTGAGACGCATGATGGAACGCATGCCTGACTCGGTGCGCCGGCAGATGATGACACCGCGTGAATACTCGCTGAAGCTGAAGCGCGACTACACGGCAACGGCTCGCGGTGCAATGAGACGGATGACAACAACCGATGATTTCTCACCTGTAGAATATCCGAAAATCAAGCGTTACACCGACTGGCACTTCTACAACGGCATGCTCATCCTGAAGGCTGACACCATAGCAGGATTTTCTGGTCCTGATGATGTGCCTGAGATTGACACCGTACGCATCAAGTTCCTGATGCGCGACTCGCTGGTGCTGGAATTCGGCGACCACACGCAAGAATACTATCGGAAAAGCGAGTAGCGGCAAAGCGCCCTACTCTACTTCAAAGCATAATTCATCATACGCTGCTCGGCAAGGGCAGCGTATTTTGTTCCTGGCTGGCCGTAGTTGGCATAGGGATAGATAGAAATGCCGCCACGAGGCGTGAACAGTCCTACCACCTCTATATACTTTGGCTGCATCAGTTTGACGAGGTCTTTCATGATGATGTTCACACAGTCTTCGTGGAAGTCGCCGTGATTGCGGAAGGAGAAGAGGTAGAGCTTCAGACTCTTCGACTCTACCATTCTCTCGCCAGGGATATACATAATCTTGATCTCCGCAAAGTCGGGCTGACCAGTAATGGGACACAGCGAGGTAAACTCTGGACAGTTGAACTGTACCCAGTAGTCATTGTCCTTATGCTTGTTCTCAAAGGTCTCCAGCACTTCGGGAGCATACGTCATCTTATATTCAGTCTTGCGGCCCAACTGTTGCAGACCCTCATTTTCTCTTGCCATCGTTGTCAAATTATATCTTCAGGATATTAAAAATGTTGTAGTTGATATCGTTGTCATAGACATCCTCATGGTCGTGCTTCTTGGTAAACGCTACCACACGGATGGTCACAGGCAGTACGAGAATCTCGTAGAGCGTCTTCAGCGTTACCTGCGAAATCATCAGCGAGGGCATCTCCTCCCAGGGTATCACACCGCCCAGTGCCAGCGGGAAGAAGATGATAGAGTCGGTGAGTTCACCAAATACGGTGCTGAGTATGGCTCGAGCTGAGAAGTTAGCACCCTCAGAGCGCAGCTTCATACGCGACATCACATAAGCGTTGATGAATGAGCCTGCAATAAAGGCAATAAACGAGGCCAGCGCAATACGTGGCGCCAAACCAAAGATAACATGAAAACCCTCTTCACCGTGCCAGTAGGGAGCACCAGGAATCCAGTCGGCTATCGCACCAAACACCACAAAGAGGAAGTTCATGGCGAAGCCCATCCATATCAGCATGCGCGTACGGGCATAGCCCCACACCTCGCATACCACATCATTGATGATGTAGCTCACTGGAAATACGATGATACCTGCAGTCAGATTAACCGGACCAAATGACAGTTGCTTTGTCTCCAATACGTTTGCCGTAATCAGGCAGACGCAGAACAATGTGCCGAAAAGCATAAACAGCACACTGACTTTCTTGTTGTCTTGTTGCATGTGTCTTGTTTTGTTAAAGGGGGTTAGCAAGCACCTCTCTTGTGCTCACCGGCTAAAGCCTCAAGAACCCCTATTGTTAAGCGGCTGCAAAGTTACTAAATAAATTCCGAATAGAAAAATCTTTATCCAAAAATCTTCGGTTCCTTGACTTCCTGCCCTCTGCAGAAACGGTGCACTATCTGACGATCGTCGCCCACATAGATGAAACGCTCCAGACGGTGCTGCAATGAATACTCAGAAGGATAGAGCACGCTGTCGTCAATGACCAGTGCGTCGAACTCGTAGCCAGGCTCGAAGCTGCCCACCTTGCCAAAGAAGCTGCCTGCCGACTTGGTGGCTATCCAGAAGACCTCGGGCAGTGTGAGGAATGCCTTGCTGTGGTCGAGCTGGTAGTGCATCTTGCTGACCTGAATGGCATATACCAGCATACGGAACATGTTGAGGTCGTGACCGCCGCTGATATCGCTGCCAAGACCGATCTTGACACCCTCGTCAAGCAACGAACGGATGGGGGCCATACCCGATGAGAGGTTGAAATTAGAGGTTGGACAGTGGGCCACCATCACACCATTCTCTTTCATCAGTTCCAGCTCATGACCCTTTGTCCATACACAGTGGGCCATAATGGTAGGTGTCTGACCGAAGAGACCGTAGCGGTTGTAGGCATCACCATAGCTCTTGCTCTCGGGTTCCAGCTCGGCCACCCAAGCTATTTCAGAGGTATTCTCAGAGAGATGCGACTGTACGGGCAGCTGATACTTGGCGGCCAGCTTACCACAGGCTTTCAACAGGTCGGGTGTACACGAAGGCACAAAACGCGGGGTGATGATGGGGCGCACCAGCGCATCGGGCTGGTTGAACTCAGCTATCAACTGCTCGTTGCCCTCAATGGCAGCCTCAACATCCTCGCAGAGCGCATCGGGACAGTTGCGGTTCATGGCCACCTTGCCGACCATAGCACCCATACCGGCATCCTGATACAGTTGCATCAGCTTGCGCGTACTCTCAGTATGAACGGTGCCGAAGACTACGCTGCGCATCGTACCAAACAACCACTGGGTATGCATGAAACGGCGATACATACGCTCTGCGTATTCGACATCGGCATACTTCGACTCCTCAGGGAAAGTGTAGTTCTGCAACCACGGCAACAGCTCCAGATCCATCGCAACACCCTGATTATGTACCTGTGGGGCATGTACATGCATATCGTTCATAGCAGGTATCAGCAGTTTGTCACCGAAATCGACGAGTTCTGCACCCTCGCTGTCTAATTCGGCCAGATTGGTCGAGACGCCTGTCACCTTGCCGTTCTCTACTGCTACGTAACCATTCTCATACACCTCAAAGCGGTCTTTCTCCTTCGTAAAGAGAATATGTGCCTTATATACGTTTTTCATATTATTAGGATTTAACGTTTTGGTTTTCAGTGGCAAATATACGATATTTCTTTGAAATCTGCAAATAATTTTTCGAAATATGAATCTTTTTTCAAAATAAGTCGTACCTTTGCAATTGAAAATAGTACAATATAGACAAATCAATAGAATCATGATGAAAAGAACAAATCTGTCAATGTTGGCCGCCACAATATGCTGCGGTCTCGGAATGATGTGTACATCGTGCAGCAGTGATGACTCGTCGTCTAATCCTCCTACTCCACCTACTCCACCAGAAGTAGCTGACTATACCGTCATGCTGTACTGCACTGGTGGTGAGAATCTGGATAATATGACTGAGTACGATATGATGAATGCCTGCAAGGGTCTGAAAGGCAACGAGCAACACGTGCGCTTCTTTATTGAATACAAGTACTCTTCGCGTGAAGGTTTAGACAAGCAGATGGAGGAACAGAAAGGTAGTGTTTACCTCTCTGGTGATGGCAAGGGCATCCCTGGCGCACTCTATCGCCTCGAACTGACCAGCAATATGGTCGATGGTAATACCATGCAGTACTTCTCTGATGATGACCGGTATGGCACACAGCAGGAGAAATCGCAATTGTATCAGCCCGACAGCATTGCCAGCTTTATCAAGTACTGCCAGAAGGCTGGTCCTGCCAAGAACTACATCCTCATCATTGGCGATCACGGCAGCGGCTTTCATGTGATGTACGACTATGACAAGAACGGAAGTGTCGCAGCAAAAGCTGCAAGACGTGCAGTATGCAGCGATTCATTCAATGACAACAAGGACATCAGCATCAAGGAGTTGCGCACAGGTATCGAGAGAAGCGGTGTACACCTGAAGCTTCTCAACTTCGACGACTGTCTGATGAACAATATGGAGGTGCTGTCAGAGTTCACCGGTGTCACCGACTATCTCATGGCTTCCAGCCACGTTACTACTGGCGGTGATTTCGAAAAATTCATAAAGAGACTGGCTAATGCTGCAAAGAATAACGACTTTGTAGGCGAGATGAAGCAATATACAGAAGAGTTTATTGTTCCATACAATAAAATAAAAGAACAGCCAGAAGTACTCAAGAAGTATCCTAACCAGCAGAAGTACAGTGATTTCTGCTTTACCGACATGAAGAAGTTTCAAGATGTCATTCCAGCTTTGAAGGCATTTACCGATAAACTCATCAGCGAGGCCAAAGCAGGTATCCTCACTGTTGCGGATCAAGATTCAGCAGCTTGCAAAAGCTATCAAGGCTCACCGGATTATCCACACTACGATATCATGAGCTATGCCTTCCAGCTGCAAGCAGCCGATAAAAATCTGGTCACCGAGTACAACGCTCTGAAGACAGCCATCGAGGCCGCTCGTATCAAGCAAGTCTATACCACTGTTCTTTCTGACTATCTCCAAAAATGCGACTACAAGGAGCTCAGCTACAACATTACCCTGGGAGCCACAGTTACCTGCAACACCAAGGACCAAAAAGGCAAGGCCAACAATGGTACCACGCATACTATCCTGCGTATGGGTATTGCTAATGAGGTTACAGGTGACGTGCCCTGCCTAGATGAGGAAGGCAAAACCTGGTGGTATGAGACCACAGAAAATCCCAAAACGTTCTGCTACGAACCTGAGGATAAGAGTTTTGCAGACGACAAATATGCCTGGTCGAACAGCTACGAATTGAATGCCCTCGTGCAGCAGACGGGATGGGACAAGTGGCTGAAAACCAATAAGGGATTCCCCACCAAGAATCCTCCGTTCACGAAATTCGAGTAAGCTAAGCTGACGCTTTACAGAAAGATAACGAACATAAAGGGCTTCTCTTCAATCAGAGAAACCCTTTATTTGTGTATAGCAGATGGAACTTGGGGGTATCCCGCTTTCCCTCCGTATTTATGTGGGTTTTAAATCTAGGATTTGTTCCGCATAAATCTAAGACTTGTTCCGCATAAATCTAGGACTTGTGGCCTTTATATCTAGAAACAAGTTTTTAATCTGTTTAGGGATTATTCTGTTCGAACAGTGTCATGCGCTCTTCAAGCTGGGCGTACTGGTGGTCCTCGATAAACGAGGTGCAGACACGCAGGCCCTCCTGATGGGAACCAGTAGTGATAAGGCAAATGGCAGAGACACCATAGTACATCAGTTCGCGAGCCAGTTGACCGCTGGTCATCTGCTTATAGCCAATAGTGAAGTAGAAACCATCGGCTACAGGCTCGTCGAGGTCTTTATCATATACCACATGGAAGCCGTGACGGCAGAAGATTTCTTTCAGCTTATGGGCACGCTCGCCATAGATGCTAACCTCCTTGCGGAAGTCGTAAGTACCATCAACAGCAGCCTTGAGCATCGCAGCCATCGCATACTGGGCAGAGTGGCTGGTACCACTTGAGAGTGCATAGAGCATGCGGGTAGAGAATACCAGGCCAAAAGGTAGCCCCTCGTAGCGCTGAGCCAAGTCGGGATAGTGCCGATGGAACAGCTTATCTGAGATACAGGTGACACCAATGCGCTCACCGGCATAGCTGAAGGCTTTGGAACCAGATATCAGCAGGATGTAGTTGTCGGTATAACGGCCTACAGAGGGCTGATAGGGTGGCTGGAAAGGTACGCTGAGGTCCTTGCGGAAATCCATAGCGAAATAAGCCAAATCCTCCATCACAATAGTGTCGTACTTGGTAGCCAAGTGTCCGATAACCTCTAGTTCCTGCTCGGTCAGACATATCCACGAAGGATTGTTGGGATTGGAATAGACAATGGCGCAGATGTTGCCCTTAGCGAGGTAGCTCTCCACCTTGGGGCCAAGCTTATCACCACGATAGTCATACACATCAAAGGTCTCAAGTTTAACTCCCATCACCTGCAACTGCATCTTCTGAACGGGGAAACCTGGATCGATGAAGAGTACGGTATCTTTCTCCTTCGAAGCCTGAGAACAAGTAAGAAACGAGGCAAACGTGCCCTGCATAGAGCCACTAACGGGTACACATCCTACAGGGTCGATGTCGAGGCCGATAAATGCCTTAACAAAGCGTGAGGCCTGCTTCTTCAGTTCAGGATAGCCCTGAATATCAGGATAGCTGTGCGCTATGCCGCCCTGCAATGCCTTCACCTGAGCATCGACGCCTACTTGAGCAGCTGGCAAACCTGGAATGCCCATCTCCATCTTGATATACTCTACCCCACTCGCCTGCTCGGCTTTGGCAGCCACCTGCTTCACCTCACGGATAGTAGCTTTGGCAAAGTCCTTGATGCCAAGCTCTGCTATGAGGCCATCAACGATTTCTTTCTTAATCGGTGTATTCATTTCTGCGCTTCTTTACCAATTGCCAATGCTTTGATATTTGCCTCAACGATAGCATCACCCTTACGTCCAAAGACGCGACGGATGGCATCCTCCAGTTTACCATACTCAATGCCAAGGGCCTTCTGGGCAGCACCTAAGAGAATCACGTTAGCTGAGCGTGGAACTCCTGCATCCTTAGCCTTACCTTCGATGTCGAGCATGATGACATGAGGCAATTTCTCAAGGTCGGACTTAATGACCTCAATGTCGGGATAGTTGGGGATGTTGACAAAGGGTGTGCTACTAGTGATAATCCAGCCCTCTTTAGAGAGGTATGGAAGATAGCGCAGTGCCTCCATCGGTTCCATAGAGATGATGACATCGGCACCACCCTTTGGAATGAGGTCGCTGGCAATGGGATTGCTCGAGATGCGCAGGTTCGACTGTACATCGCCACCACGTTGTGACATACCATGTACCTCAGCCTGCTTGATATAGAGATTCTCGTTCATGGCGGCTTCGCCAATAATGGTGGCAATGGAGAGGATACCCTGACCACCTACGCCACAAAGGATAATATCTGTTTTCATAACTTCAATGCTTCAATAATTCAATTCTTCTCAGCCGCTTTCTTTTGCTTCAGATGGCGTTGCAGGGTTTGCATACATTCACGACGCGGAATGATGACACTGGTGCCCTTGTAGTTGATCTCGTCACGGATGATCTGGGTGATCTCGGGCATATTCTTGGGCAGTGGAACCACGACTTTCAAGTGGTCGTCGCTCAAGCCCAATCCACGACAGATAGCCTCAAACTTATTAGTACCTGCAGAGTCCTGACCACCAGTCATACCCGTTGTCAGGTTGTCACTGATGATAACGGTGATATTGGCATTCTCGTTGATAGCATCGAGCAAGCCCGTCATACCGCTATGCGTAAAGGTAGAATCACCAATAATGGCAACAGCAGGCCACTGACCAGCATCGGCGGCTCCCTTAGCCATCGTGATAGAGGCACCCATATCGACACATGAATGGATAGCGCGGAATGGGGGCAGAAAGCCCAGCGTATAGCAACCGATGTCGCCAAAGACACGGGGATTCTCATATTCCTTGAGAACCTCGTTCAGTGCAGCATAGACGTCGCGATGACCACAACCCTGGCAAAGTGCAGGTGGACGGGGAGCAACATCGGCACATGGGTCGAAACACTCGCCAATCTCCATACCCAACGCCTTCTTCACCACATCGGGTGTCAGCTCGCCAGTACGGGGCAATGTGCCATCCAGCTTACCATGAACTGTTTTCATGTCGGCCACACCACGCACGATATCCTCGATAAACGGCTGACCTTCTTCAACTATCAGCACCTGTTCGCACTCGTCCATCAGACGGCGCACCAGCGTCTTGGGCAACGGGTACTGCGAAATCTTCAGTATCGGATAGGGAGAACCCTGTGGGAAGCACTCGTTGACATAGTTGAAGCCGATGCCACTGGTCAGAATGCCCAGCGACTTATCATGACCTTCCATATATATATTATAAGTGGAGCTGGCAGCATCGGCCTCCAACTGAGCCTGTTGGGCAGTAACGGCATCGTTGCGCTTCTTGGCATTGGCTGGCAGCAACACCCAGTTAGCAGCCTTTGCATCATAGTTCAGCGCATTCTGCTCACGGGGAGCATCAGCGAGTTCTACAACAGCACGGCTGTGGGCCATACGGGTTGTGACGCGCATCAGTACGGGCAAACACTGCTTCTCAGAGTATTCGAAGGCTGTAGCCATCATGTCGTAAGCCTCCTGCTGATTGGAGGGCTCGAAGGTGGGAATCATGGCAAACTTACCATAGAAACGGGAGTCCTGCTCGTCCTGAGAAGAGTGCATCGAGGGATCATCAGCTACGAGAACGACAACACCTCCGTTGACACCCGTCATTCCGCTATTGACAAACGGGTCGGCACAAACGTTGAGTCCTACATGTTTCATGCACACCAGCGCACGTTTGCCCATAAACGACATACCCAGTGCTGCCTCCATTGCCGTCTTCTCATTGGTTGACCAACGGCTATGTAGACCGCGCTCTTTGGCGAGCGGTGAGCCCTGAATATACTCTGTAATCTCAGTAGAGGGAGTGCCAGGATAAGCATAGACACCACTCAAGCCTGCATCGAGTGCACCTTGAGCAATGGCCTCGTCTCCCAATAATAGTTTCTTCATATTCTCTGTTTGATATTGGTTATTTCTTTCAAATTGCTCGCAAAGATACGACTTTTATTTCAAAATAACAAAAAAAAGAGCCGCAACCTTTCAATTGCAGCTCTTTTTATTGCTTTCGCTTTCTCTCTTACTTTACTTTTGCTACGATAGCCTTGAAAGCCTCAGGGTTGTTGAGGGCGAGGTCGGCGAGCACCTTGCGGTTGATCTCGATACCAGCCTTAGCCAGCTTACCCATGAGTGCAGAGTAGCTCAGGCCTTCCTGACGAGCGGCAGCGTTGATACGCTGAATCCACAGGGCACGGAAGTTGCGCTTCTTGTTCTTACGATCGCGATAAGCGTAGGTAAGACCCTTCTCC
>CADCBH010000010.1:0-4925 GCA_902799655.1 uncultured Bacteroidales bacterium | reverse complement strand
AGTGTTCTTGGCTACTGTCCAAACATTCTTGCGGGCACCAAAGTAACCGCGAGTGAGTTTCAGAATTCTTTTACGTTTTGCTCTTGATGCAACGTGATTGACTGATCTTGGCATAGTTTTCTAATACTTTAAATGTTTGACAATAGGTGAATTAACGGAGACACAACAGGTCACGTACCTGCTTCATGTTTGTAACATCAACGATAGTAGAACCGCAAAGGTTGCGCTTCTGCTTCTTGGTCTTCTTAGTCAGAATGTGACTGTGGTAAGCATGGTGTCTCTTGATCTTACCTGAACCGGTGAAAGAGAATCTCTTCTTGGCACCGGAGTTTGTCTTTACTTTTGGCATTGTTTTATAAAAATTAAATTGTTATTAATAATCGGCGACTACGCATATACCGGGCGCGCCACCTTTTTCTTTTTTTATTGAACACTAAGCATTGACATTAGTCTTCGCTCTCTGTCAGCTTCTTCAGGGCATCAGCACTGATCTTCGCATTGGCGAAAAGACCACCATTGGCGGGAGTCTCTGCTTTCCTCTCTGCAGCAGCCTCTTCACGACGTCTGTTGTTATCAGCCTCAGCAGCAGCTTCACGATCACGTGCCTGCTGGCTCTTCTTCTGGGCGCCAGTCTTCTTGGGAGCCAAGTAGAGGAACATCTTCTTTCCTTCGAGTGAAGGCATACCTTCTACCTTACCATACTCCTCCAAATCATTGGCAAAACGCAACAGGAGAACTTCGCCCTGCTCCTTGAACAGAATACTGCGACCACGGAAAAATACGTATGCACGTACCTTATTACCTTCTTCAAGGAACTCCTTAGCGTGCTTCAGTTTGAACTGATAGTCGTGCTCGTCGGTTTGAGGTCCGAAACGAATCTCCTTGACCTCAACCTTGACTTGCTTGGCCTTCATCTCCTTCTGGCGCTTCTTCTGCTGATAGAGGAATTTCGAATAGTCGATAAGGCGACATACAGGAGGATTGGCATTGGGAGAAATCTCTACCAAGTCAACGCCCTGATCACGAGCCATATCCAAAGCCTGACGGGTAGGTACAACAGTGCTTTCGCCCTCACCTACAATACGTACTTCACGTACTCGAATCTGCTCATTGACGCGGTACTGATTCTTAATGCTGTCGTTCTTCATCAACTCTTTTTTACGAAATCGGGTGCAAAGGTACTAATAATCAAGCAAACCACAAAGAATTTTTCCATTTATTTTTTATATCATTTGTCTTTTTTTCCGATATTTTATCTTTTTCTCATTTCACATAAAAAATTGCACAAAAAATTTTCGAATGTGCAGAAAAAGAATTACCTTTGCACAAAATTTCGAAAATTGTGCAATGAACAACATTCCAAGTTTCAATTCATACATTGAAAACACCATCAAGGACAATTGGTTGCTTGATGCGCTGACAGACTTTAAGGGCACTACCCTGCAATATCATGACGTAGCCAGGAAAATCGAGAAGCTACACATCATGATGGAGGCTGCAGGCATTCAGAAAGGAGACAGGATAGCCGTGTGCGGGCGCAACTCTGCACACTGGGCGGTAGCATTTTTAGCCACCATTACTTATGGTGCCGTTATCGTGCCCATTCTTCATGAATTTAATGGTGAGCAGATCCATAACATCGTCAATCACTCTGAATCACGCCTTCTATTTGTGGGAGACTTTGTAGTGAAGACCATCAATGCTGATGAGATGCCGCAACTGGAGGGCATCTTCAATCTGCCAGACTTCTCGCTTCACACCTCGCGCAACGAGAAACTCACCGATGCCCGCGAACGTCTGAACGAACTATTCGGCAGCCGTTTTCCCAATGCTTATCGAAAGGACGACATCCACTGGCACAAGGATACTGCCGAGGAACTCTGCATGATCAACTATACCAGTGGTACTACAGGTTTCTCAAAAGGTGTCATGCTACCCTATCGTGCCATTTGGGGCAATGTGGACTTCTGCCAAAAGAATCTGGCCAACCGCATGCCTAAGTTCAGTAACATGCTGAACATCTTGCCAATGGCCCACATGTATGGAATGGCCATCGAATTCTTGTTTCCTTTCTGCTCGGGCTATCATCTGCATTTTCTCACACGCCTGCCCTCACCGGCTATCATTGCTGAAGCATTCCAGGAGGTCAAGCCCGACGTGGTCATTGCCGTACCGCTGATTATCGAGAAAATCATCCGCAAGCGTGTATTCCCCAAAATACAGAGCAACGCCATCAAGATTATGCTTCAGATGCCAGTTGTCTCCAAGAAGGTGAAGGCGCGCATCTGCCAGGAAGTGTACAATGCCTTTGGCGGTCGTGCCTACGAGATTATTATTGGTGGTGCACCTCTGAATCAGGAGATTGAAACCTTCCTCAAGAGTATCGATTTCCCCTTCACTGTAGGTTATGGTACAACAGAGTGTGCACCACTCATTTCATATAGCGACTACCACGACTTCGTATCAGGCTCATGCGGTACTCCCCTGCCCTGCATGGAAGTCAAAATTTCATCACAAGACCCACAGAACATCGAAGGCGAGATTATCACTAAAGGCACCAATGTCATGTTAGGTTACTACAAGAACCAGGAAGCCACACAACAGGCTATCGACAGTGACGGCTGGTATCATACTGGCGATTTGGCAACAATGTCTGCTGACGGGCATATCTTCATCCGCGGACGTCTGAAGAACATGCTGTTAGGCGCTAACGGTCAGAATGTCTATCCAGAGGAGATTGAAGACAAGCTCAACTCGATGGCAATGGTCAGCGAGAGTCTGATTGTACAGCGTGGCGACCACCTCGTAGCACTGGTACACCCAGATATGGAAGAGGTCAAAGCACTGGGCTTCACACAAGAAGAACTGAATACCGTCATGGAGCAGAACCGTCAGGAACTCAATGCTCAGCTTCCTGTATATAGTAAGCTACAGGCCTTTGAAATTCAGGAAGAGGAATTCATGAAAACACCCAAAAAGAGTATCAAACGTTATTTATATAAATAAGGTATTATGGAAAACGTACCCAGCTTTAATCAACTCATACAGAAAAGCATCATCGAGAATTGGGATCTCGATGCGCTGACTGACTATAAAGGTGCTACATTGCAATATCATGATGTGGCACGAAAGATAGAGAAGTTACATATCCTGTTTGAAAACAGCGGTGTGGTGAAGGGAGACAAAATTGCACTCTGCGGACGCAACTCCAGCCAATGGGCTGTAGCGTTCCTCGCTACCCTGACGTATGGTGCTGTGGCAGTGCCCATCCTACATGAGTTCATGGGCGACCAGATACACAATATTGTTAACCACTCTGATGCCAAACTGCTGTTTGTGGGTGATCATGTGGCCACACAGATTGACCCCATGCAGATGCCCCATCTGGAAGGTATCATCAACAATCCCGATTACTCGCTGATGGTGTCGCGAACAGACAAGCTGACTTATGCCCGCGAGCACTTGAACGAGTTGTACGGAAAGAAATTTCCCAAGTATTTCCGTAAGGAGCACGTTAGCTACTATCAGGAAGCTAATGGTGAAGAGTTAGCCATGATTAACTACACCAGCGGCACCACAGGCTTCTCTAAGGGTGTCATGATTCCATATCGCGCCCTATGGTCTAACTACGACTTCGCTGAGCACGTGCTGGGAAAGATTATCGGACGTGGCGATCGCATCATCTCCATTCTACCGATGGCCCATATGTACGGTATGGCCTTTGAATTTTTATTTGAGTTCCTGCATGGATGTCATGTCTACTATTTGAACCGCATCCCCTCGCCTGCTATTATTGCTCAGGCCTTCGCAGATATCAAGCCAAAGATTATCATTGCCGTACCACTGGTTATCGAGAAGATTATCCGCAAGAAGGTATTCCCCAAGATACAGAATAACCGCATGCGCCTATTGCTCAACATGCCCGTCATCTCCAAGAAGGTGCGTCAGATGATTTGCCAGGAAGTGATCAAAGCATTTGGAGGCGAGCTTTACGAGGTCATCATTGGCGGTGCAGCCTTTAACCAAGAGGTGGAGTCATTCCTCAAGCGCATTGAGTTCCCATATACTGTAGGCTATGGCGCTACCGAGTGTGCCCCAATCATCTGTTACCGCGACTGGAAATCCTTCGTACAGGGCTCTTGCGGACAAGCAGCCTACCACATGCAGGTCAAGATTAAATCCACGAATCCTGCCGAGATTCCTGGTGAAATCCTTGCCAAAGGTCTCAACACCATGCTGGGCTACTATAAGAACGAAGAGGCTACGCGTGAAACCATCGATCAGGATGGCTGGTACCATACAGGAGATCTGGGTACGATGGACTATGACGGCAACGTTTTCATCAACGGACGTTCGAAGAACATGCTGCTGGGTCCCAGCGGACAGAACATCTATCCTGAAGAAATTGAGGACAAGCTCAACTCAATGGCTATGGTTGTAGAAAGCGTTGTCGTACAGCGCGATACCAAATTGGTAGGTCTTGTATATCCCGACTACGACGAAGCCAAGAACATGCGCTTCAACGAAGATGACATTAAGAACATCATGGAACAGAACCGCCAACAGCTTAATGAGCAACTGCCTGCCTATGAGAAGATTGCGGAAATTGAAATCCGTACGGAAGAATTCGAGAAGACGCCAAAACGAAGCATCAAACGCTTCCTTTACAAATAAGAAAAGAAACGAGGAGAACATTTTCCTCGTTTTTTCTTTTGTACTTTCCCTAATTATTCGTACCTTTGCTGCGCCAATGGAGTAATCCCCGCTTGTTGAGGGGTACCGTTAGGCAAGATAAATAGCATAGAAATATGAAAGTACTGAAATTTGGCGGAACGTCCGTAGGTTCCGTAAAAAGCATTCTTAGCTTGAAAAAAATTGTGGAGACAGAGGCTCGGACGCAACCTGTCGTAGTAGTAGTAAGTGCA
>CADCBH010000009.1 GCA_902799655.1 uncultured Bacteroidales bacterium | reverse complement strand
GCCTTCGGCAAGAAGGTGACGCTGGGCAACGGCTACTACAAGGAACAGAAGGGTGCCAAGGCTCCCCTGATCCCGCTGGGGGCTAGCAGCAGTAGCAACAGCAACAACCCCTCTAACCCCTCTCCTGACTCCCCCGGGGGGGAGGGTAACAATACCGGTGGTAACTACAACGAAGGAGATTAGCCTACCCCCTGCCCCCTCCCTGAAAGGAGGGGGTACCTCGAAAAACATTACTAACTAAACAAAAACTAGACGAAGATGAAGAAAGAGACTTGGAAAACGATTGTGCAGATTGCGATCAGCATTCTGACAGCACTGGCCACCACACTGGGCATGGCCTCGTGCATGGGAAACTGCTAACAGAAAAAAGCGAGCCGCAGGGCCCGCTTTTTTTGATGTGCTATCAGAGGATAGAATTATTTCTCGGCAGGTTCGATGGCCTTCCATACGAAGGCAGCGAGGGCACCACCTACGAAGGGACCTACGATGAATACCCACAGCTGGCTGAGGGCCTCACCACCCTGGAAGAGGGCAGGACCGATAGAGCGGGCAGGGTTGACAGAAGTGCCGGTGTAGTTGATACCTACCAGGTGGATGAGGATGAGGGCAAGACCGATAGCCAGACCAGCGAAGTTGTTGGTGGCACCATTGGTCTTTGCGGTGGCACCGAGGACAACCATCACGAAGATGAAGGTCAGGATGATCTCAGCAACCAAGCCGTTGATGACGTTGGGTGATGCACAGGCATTAGCACCTGTAGCCGTGCCGCGTGCCAAGCCAGGATCGGTAGATACGAGGAAGGCCAGCAGGGCAGCAGCGATGATGGCGCCGATGACCTGGAAGACGATATACATACCGCAGTCTTTCGCATTCATACGTCCGCTGAGGAATACACCCAGTGTGATGGCGGGGTTGATGTGGCAACCGGAGATGCCTCCGATGGTGTAAGCCATGGCCACAACAGAAAGACCGAAAGCGATGGCGGTACCTACTACTGAAGCGGTGTCAACACCACAGTTCAAACTGACGGCTGCTCCGCAACCGAGGAATGTCAGCACAAACGTGCCAAAAAGTTCAGCAAAATACTTTTTCATAATGATTTAGATTAAAGTGAATAAAAAAATATGTGAATGATTACTGTTCTGTATATTTGAAATAGGAGAAGTCGGCTGTGCCCTCACCTTCAGCATACATGCCGGCAATGGCTCCCGTGAAACCGCCCACCATCTCAGTGCTCAGCAGTGGACAGTCGTGTTCGGCAAAATGCTGCCACTGTCCGTCATTACGGGCATATTCAAAGCGGTATTTGTTGCCATCGCTGCTGATGCGGAGGCGAACCTTGTCTTCTTGGCCGCACTCGTCCATCTCACGACCAGACAGGCTCTTCACCTGATAGTCCATCACGATGGCTACGGTGCCCGTCATGTATTTCTCCAGACTAATCTCCATGTGACCGTCGTTGATCTGGTAGATTGTGAGGCCTGCCTTACAGCCGAAACCTAACTTGCTGGCATCGAGCTCAGTCTCTACGCAGAATGTGGCACTCTCCTGGCGACGGCCCATGAAGGTGGGCTGTTCGTTGGCGGTCAGTGACGTCGGTGCGGCATGCAGGCGGAAGCCCTCGCCAATGCGTTCGTAGTGGTTGGCTACAGGATTCTGGATATAGAGCCAGTCGGCAGCGCGCGTCTCGGCCTGTCGCGGCAGTTGGGGAGCCAGCGTCTTCACCTGCATCAGCGTATCGATAGGCTGTCCGCCATTGATGACGGGCCATTGCCCTTTCTTCCATTCTACGGGAGCCAGATAGGTCTCGCGACCCAGGTGGTGGTAGCTGCCGCCATAGTTGCGGTAGGCCAGGAAGACTACCCACCAGGAGCCGTCCTTGGCTTGTACGAAGTCGCCATGACCCGTGCCCTGAATCTGTTTGTCCTGTCCTAACAGGGAACAGTTGGTCAGCAGCGGGTTGTTGGGATTGGCCTTATATGGACCGTCAATCTTCTTGCTACGTGCTATGGTGAGATGGTGGGCCAGTTCGGTGCCGCCCTCAGAGATGAGCAGGTAATACCAGCCATCCTTTTTATACAGGTGTGGTCCTTCGGGATAGCGGCCGCCTGTGCCGCGCCATAGCGCCTTACCAGGGGTGAGCTGCTTGCCCGTCTTAGGGTCTATCTCGCAAAGTGTGATGGTATTGTCGGGATTGCTGACCATATAGCATTTGCCATTCTCAAACCACAGAGAAGGGTCGATGCCTTGTTGTTCGAGCCAGATGGGTTCGCTCCAAGGTCCTACGGGATTGGTGGCTGTCACCATGAAGTTGCCGCCATTGCCTACATTGGTCGTAATCATATAGTATATGCCCTCATGGTAACGGATGGTAGGGGCATAGATGCCCAGCCACGATGTGGCGCCCTTGAGTGGCAGCTGACTGTTACGGTCGAGCACGTTGCCTATCTGCTGCCAGTTGACCAGATCCTTGGAATGGAAGATGGGAACACCAGGGAAATACTGGAACGACGAGTTGACCAGATAGAAGTCGTCGCCCACTCGGCAGACACTGGGGTCTGGATGGAAGCCAGGAATGATGGGGTTGCGCAACTGGGCCGAAAGCATCAGAGCTATGGCGGAGAGACAGCAGGTTAAGAGTAATCTTTTCATATTTTTAGCTTTATTGAGTGCAAAGTTACGAAATATTTCTCGTAATAGAACGAAAAAACAGATAATTATTGTGTATTATATTGAAGTATGGAATAAAAATCGTATCTTTGCAATAAAATTAGGATAGATGATGAAAAAAGCAATCTTTGTAGCCAATTATTATGATACTTTATGAAAACAACAGAACGTGTATTCCAGATCTTTAGGGAACTGAACCAGATTCCACGCCCTTCGCATCATGAAGAGCGAGTAGCCGACTATCTATGCCGGTTTGCAGAGCGACTGAATCTGCCCTATAAGCGTGACAAGGAGAATTGCGTCGTCATCAGCAAGCCGGCTACACAGGGCTATGAGGGTGCGGAGCCTATCGTGCTGCTCAACCACATGGATATGGTTTGCGTGGGCATGAGCGATCCGCTTAACACGCCTATCGATGCCTATATTGAGAATGGATGGATGAAGGCACGAGGCACATCATTGGGTGCTGACAACGGCATCGGATTGTCGATGGCACTTGCCGTGCTGGAGAGCAACGAGATGGTACACGGGCCGCTGGAGGTCATCACCACCACCAATGAGGAGGACGGCATGTCGGGAGCCTCACAGCTGAGCAGGGACTTCCTGAAGGGGCGTAAGGTCATCAACCTTGATTCGGAAGACTATGACACCATCACGACGGGTGCTGCTGGTGCCTGTCTGCAGTTCCATCGCATCCCCATGAAGCGGCAGCCTGCTCCGGGTGGCAAGCACCGCTGGTATCGTATCCGTTTCGAGGGCGGACTAGGTGGGCACTCGGGCGTAGATATCAACAAAGGCCGTTGCAGTGCCGTTGTAGCCATGTGGGCCATTCTGGCGGCCATCTACAATGAATATGACTTTGACGTGGCATCCATCAACTTAGGCGAGGCCAATGCCTCTATCGCCTCTTCGGCAGATATCATCCTTTGTGTACCGTCGGGTGAGGCCTGCGAGTTTGTCAAGTCTCAGCAGGAAATGATGAATGAATGGCTGCGCGAAGAGTATCCTGACGATCCGAAGATGACGTGTAGCATCGAGAAGTGTGAGAAGCAGGACAGCGTAATTCCCAAAGACGCCTTTGAGGCGCTGATGGGTTGTCTGGAACAGGTGCCGCAAGGCGTGGTGAAGATGAGTGATGCGATGCCCGGTACGGTAGAGACGTCAAACAATGTTGGGCGTATCGTGACGGAAAAAGACAGTATCTTCGTATCGACCCACACGCGCAGCTTCATCGATGACGATATGGCTACGCTGAGCAAGGGGATTGCCGATATCTTTGTGGCTGCCGGTGCCACTTCGGAAGTAGTGATGTCGGCTCCTGCCTGGCAGGAAGACCAACATTCTGCATTCCTACAGCTTACCTCCGACACGTTCCAAAATGTGCTGGGCTGGCGCCCTCGAATGGTGGCCATGCACTTTGTCCTTGAAGCCGGGTTCTTCGTTGAGCACTATCCTGGCATTCAGATTGCCAGCATCGGTCCACGTATCGTAGAGCCGCATTCAACAAGCGAACGGGTTGAGCTGGCGACTATTGAGGATATTTGGCAAGTGCTCATCGAACTCCTCAAACGTCTTGCTGACAATGAGCACAAAGAATCTAATTGATGAATTTATCAGATAAACTATGACTTACAAAAGCTTTTTTATTGCAGCCTTGCTGCTTAGCCTGATGCCTCTTACGGTCGGGGCTCAGGGAACCGACATCAACAGTCGCGATCTTCGCGGCAAAGTGGTTTATCAAGATGATGAGGTGGTGTTCCGCCAGCTCGACGAGCATACATGGATAGGGAACGGACACCGCGTCTATAACGAGTCGCTCTACCTTGTTGAGGGTAATGACCGCGCAATTCTGATTGACGCTGGGACATACATACCCGGTCTGGACAAGATAGTGGCGAAGATCACCTCCAAGCCAGTCACCATGATGCTGACCCATGCCCACGGTGACCATGCGGGTGGGGTAGGACCTTTCCCTGAGGTCTATCTGAATGCAGGCGACATGCCCATCGTTCCGAATAATATGCGTGATTATTACAAGGGTCAGATCAAGTATCTCAACGACGGTGAAGTAATCAACCTTGGTGGTCGTGAGATAGAGGTTATCTTCACCCCCGGCCATACGGCTGGAAGCGCTACTTTCTTCGACAAGGCCAAGCATTATGGCTTCAGCGGCGATGCCTTCGGCTCGACCAACCTGCTAGTGTTCACTAACCTCTCGACTGAGATGTACACGGCCGAACGGATTGAACGCTATATGAAGAAGAACGACATCCGCTTCCTCTTCCCTGGTCATTACAGCGGTGACAATCTGGAAACGCTCCAACGCGTCATCGACATCAAGAACATGTGCCGCGAGATACTCGACGGTGAACGTAAGCCGACCGTCAGCAACGGTAACAATGGCGGCATGGACATGATGGTTGACGACAAGGGCGTCCGCATCAACTTCAGTAGCCGTTCTGGAATGAAATAATCATTAAATCTTCTCCATCTCGCTTGCCACGCGGGCCTCGCAATCTCTCATGGCATCGAGGGTCTTCTGCAGCACATCATCCAAACAGCTCCCAAGCCGCCTCTCTTGTAATATGAGTTTCCATATTTCCTTACAGGTAAGTTACTGTTTCCTCAATCGGCTTTCGGCTGTTGTGGTTGGCCAGCGGCCCTGCGCCTTCTGTAGGATAGCCGAGGGCGAGACAGGTCAGAATCTCTTCATTCTCTGGCAACTGGAAGGCTTCGGCCATCTTGTCGGGATCGAAGAAGTTCACCCAACAGCTGTCCACACCTACACTCTTGGCACAGAGCATCATGTGAGTGGTCACGATAGTAGCATCCTCAATGCCTGAGTCGTACTTCTGGCCGGGGTAAGTAAACACGTTGTTCTTGTCGAAGGCCACGATGAGCATGGTCGGCGCACCATATCGGCACGGAGTAAGCGCATCAACCTTGGCGAGTCCTTCTGCCGACTGTACCACATAGACGTGCTGCTCCTGCAGGTTCTTTGCCGTCGGAGCTAAGCGTCCAGCCTCCAGGATGCTGTCAAGTTGTTCTTTACTGATCTGACGTGAGTCAAAACTTTTGCAGGAATATCTGCTTCTTGCTAATTCTATGAAATCCATAATTGTGTTTTATTTTAGTATTGTGTTATTACTTATTTCATCATCCAGCAGACCTCCTGCAGCAATGAGGTGCTTCTTCAATCTCTCCATGCCTTGCAAGAAGGAATTGAAATAAAAATGAATTCTTCTTAAATCTTGGTGCAAATATACGAAAAAGCGGGTATTATTTACTATATTTGCCCCAAGTTTTGAGATATATTATAAAAGTATAACAATATAAACTAAACGACATGACGAATAGAAGCTTTTTCTTCACCATTGCGCTTTTGTTTTGCACGACCATCGCACGGGCGCAATACAATCAAGTAAACAACATCCCGTATCGCGATGCGGCGCAGGGCTATGCCCAGGAGCGCTGCAAGCTTGATGTGTATTATCCGACTAACGCCCAGGATGCGCCCGTGGTGGTGTGGTTCCACGGCGGCGGCATCGAGGGTGGCGAGAAGCACATCGATCCGCAGTTGAAAAACAGCGGCCTCGTGGTCGTGGCGGCGAACTATCGCCTACTGCCCAAGGCTCCCATCGATGATATCCTTGACGACGCGGCGGCAGCGGTGGCATGGACGTATAAGAACATCGCGAAGTACAATGGCAGCCGCCGCAAGATATTCTTGGCCGGGCACTCAGCGGGTGGCTATCTGCTCGATATCATCGGACTCGACAAGCGCTGGCTCGCCAAATACGGCGTCGATGCCGACTCACTTGCTGCCCTTGTTCCATTCAGTGGGCAGTGCGTCACACACTACAACATCCGCAAGCAGCAGGGCATCCCGCCCTTGCAGGCCACCATCGACCAGTACGCACCACTCACCTACGTCCGTGCCGATGCACCGCCCATCGTCATCATCTCCGGCGACCGCGAACAGGAACTCTTCGGGCGCTATGAGGAACAGGCTTACTTCTGGCGCATGCTGAAGCTTGTGGGTCACAAGGACGTGACACTCTACGAAATGCAGGGCTACGACCATGGCGCCATGCCGTTCCCTGCCTATAAGATACTGAAAGACCATATCCGCAGGATTACAGCCAAGATGACTCCGGCTTTGCCAGCTCATTCAAATGATATAGTTGCAGAAGGAGAAATTCCTGTAAGACTCGCTGATTCGTATAGATTTACGGAAGGGCCTGCGGTTGATTCAAGAGGTGATGTCTATTTCACAGACCAGCCACGGTACTGATAACCGGCTATCGCCAAAAAAATGCTGGACGGCCAACGTTTGTTTTGGCGGTAAAGAGCGTAACATCTTATTCATTACCGCATCAAAATCTGTTTATACCCTGAAAATGCTTGTACATGGGGTAAAGTGATCAATTGGGACTTATCCCATTACCACATCGAGTACCATCATCAGGACGAAACCAACGGCGAAACCGATGGTGCTGAGGTTTGAATGCTGACCGCTGGAGGCTTCAGGGATGAGTTCTTCGACAACGACGTAGAACATGGCGCCTGCAGCAAAGGCGAGCATGTAGGGTAGGGCGGGCATCAGCAATGAGGCAAGCAACAATACGGCAACGGCTCCTATGGGTTCGACAGCTCCGCTCAAGGAGCCGATGAGAAATGACTTCCATTTGGAATTGCCTGCTGCCCGCATTGGCATGGAGATGATGGCTCCTTCGGGCACGTTCTGAATGGCGATACCCAGTGATACGGCGACGGCACTGGCAAGGGAAATGTTCGTCGCACCACTGTCGGCTCCTGCAAACACTACGCCAACAGCCATTCCTTCAGGTAGGTTGTGGATGGTGACAGCCAATGCCAGCATTGCCGTTTTGGAAAGATGTGACCGCATACCCTCGGGTTTGTCCGTGCCGATATGCAAGTGCGGTGTCAGTTCATCAATCATCAGCAGAAATCCCATACCCAGCAGGAAACCTAATGCCGCAGGCAATACTGACCATTTTCCGTTATCGGCCGCCATATCCATTGCAGGAATTAGCAACGACCACACTGATGCCGCCACCATCACGCCCGATGCAAAGCCGAGCAATGTTTTCTGTAACCGCACAGACATTTCGTCTCGCATAAAGAACACAAAGGCTGAGCCGAGCATCGTGCCCAGCAGTGGAATCAACAGTCCTATGATCAATGTCGTCATTGTAAGCAATTCGCGCAGTTTTACTATGCAAAGTTATAACTTTTCCTTGAATAATGCAATACTCAGATCAGATGATATGCAAAAGGAGAGCCGAAGCCCTCCTTTATTAATTATGCAGGTTGCCACTTGCAGCGGACGGGCGACACAATAGCACCCTCCTTCTTCAACAGGATGAAAGGCATGAATCCGAGGGAGTTCAGGAAAGGGGAATAAACAACCTGGATACAGGGCAGAGAGCTTCGTAGCGAGACCTATTCCGCATTGCTAACTCTCATGCCATTATTCTTTTTTCCATGGTTGTTTTCTGGACTTTCATGCCCATATTCCTATAGAAGCTTAATGCAGCATTGTTTCCCTCCCACACATTCAGGGTGATGTTGTTGCAGCCAATGGATTTTGCATAGTCATGGACAAACTCGTATAAAGCTTTGCCGACGTGTTTGCCGCGAGCCTTTTCATCCACGCAGATATCATCAATATACAGTGTCTTGATGTCTTGCAGCAATTTATCGTCTTTAACTTCGGTTATCATGCAGAAAGCATGGCCCAAGATTGTTCCGTCTTCAAAAATGAAGATTGGTTTAGTGTCATCGCCAAGTAAATCTTCAAGCTCCTGCTCATTATACTTGGTTGTGTTCGGTTTGAACAAGTCGGGTCGTATCATGTGATGAACCATATCCACCTGATGCAGCAGTTCAATGATACCTGGTATGTCTCTTTTCTCAGCTTTTCTAATCATTGTTTTCATTTTTATATTACTTCATTCCATTCTGCCATATTCGTAGAGTTTAATGTGTAATATTTTCCATTCGCCAACACCGATGCGGGCGTGACGGCCTTGATGTGTCTGGTCACCGTTATAGCGACGGATGTATTGCATCGTTCCATCATCAGCAATGGTAACTTCATCGACGGAAAGAAGACCGAGACGAGGCCCTTTGAACTTTAAACTTTGAACTTTAAACTTTGACTCGTTTCCGCCTGCTTCTGCAAAACCGTCCTCACCTAACTGTTTCTGCTCAGTTTGTTGCTTTTCAGTAGGCGTCTTGAAGTCGATAACCACACCGCTGCCAGCCAACAGATAGTCAAACTTGCCAAGACAAATGAGTATAGCACCTCCCTCGGGCCAGGGCGTTCCATCTATGGCGCGGGGATCCCAAGGAAGAGTGAAATAATGGCGACAGGTCATCACCACACCGTCGTCATCGATGATACGGTCACAATCTCCTTGGTCGAAGAGAAGCCCCCAAGTATTCAATGGATGTTTTACATTGAATACTTGACGCAGCAAAGTATAGGCTTGTGTCACGGATTCAGTTTCCTTCGTGCTGGCCTGGTCTATGGCGAAGGGTGAGAAGCCCAAAGCCTGATGCTCACCGAAGGCATAGAGGGCGCGGACGCCGCTGTTCTCGCAGCAACGGCTCTCAGGGATAAAAAGACGATTCTTTATCTTTCCTCCATCCTGCGGACGTAAAGGCATTGCATATTGTGCGCACCACGACTTGAACCCTGTGTCGTAGATGTCAGGAGCGAGCAGGTCGATGCTGGGTGCACCCTTATGCCAGAAGTCAATGAGATGTGCCAACGGTCCTGCTGACGGATATTCACCAGGACGGCGCCCACGACTGTTCATGGCCGCATTCACATAGAGCGGCATGTCGTGCAACTCTCGAGCAGCCTTGGCCAGATGCTCTACATAGCGGGCATAGCTCAATGCCATAAACTTCTCGTCGGCATACTCATCCGTTCCATACTGTTCCGCCCAACGTTCCTTTTTATATGCCTTCTCCGCCAATGGCGAATGGTCACGTGCCGACTCCAGCATACCAATCTCGTTTTCTATCTGCATCATGACGACCACCTCGCGCTGTGGGTCTTTCTCATGGATATGCTGCATGAGTGCTGAGAATGCCTTTAGGTCGGCCTGCAGCACATTGTCGCTGAAGCACGAGGCTATCTCCATCTGTTTCCCTTCGGCAGTCATCGCCCGTGGGAACCGCTTTGTGTCCTGCTTGAACCATGCTGGCGCATAGCATGACATCGAATTCTTCCACGCGCCAAACCATAGAAACACTACATGCAACTGCTCTCGTCGCGCCACGTCGATGGTATGGTCGATGAGGGTAAAGTCAAACTGCCCTTCTACAGGTTCCATCAGTTCCCAATAAGCAGGAACAAGCACCGTATTCAGTCCTAACGCCTTCATCCGTGGCATTACCTCGTCGATGTCTGCCACCGATGTAGCGGCAGAATTACTCAGCTCACCACCAAGGATAGGACTACTTGGCCTTTGGGCCGATACAGTCAGCACGCCCATCATTGCCATGATAAACAGAAAACACTTCATGTCTGGTAGGTTTTACAGGCTCTCCTTCAGTATCTCCATGATATCCTCTTTCGTCAAATCCAGATAGCCTGCGGGATAGATGACGGTAGTTTCGGTGATGCCGGGAATCATCTCATTGGTAGCACCGAGTTCGCTGATGGTGAGTGGCAGACCAATGTCCAGCATCCAGTCCTTCAGGGCTTTGAGTCCAGCTTCGGCCAGTTCACGTTCAGTCTTGCCCTCTGTTGGAATGTCCCAAACGTTGTGTGCAAAACGGGCAAACTTAGGCAGACCGTTCTCCAAAGCCCTGCGATAGTAAGCCATTGAGACGGAGGCCAATGCATAGCCGTGAGGAGCGTGCGTCCAAGCACCCACACTGTGACCAATCATGTGTACCATCCAGTCCTCTTTCTTACCCAGTCCGATGAGGGTGTTCAGTGCCCAAGTGGCCGTCCACATGATGTTCGAGCGTGCCTCGTAGTCCTGCGGATTTTTTACAGCGATGCGACTGCTAGTAATGACAGAGCGCATCAAGCCTTCCGAGAGGTAGTCGCTCGTGTTGTCGTCAAAGTCAGAGAAATACTGCTCCATGATGTGGTTCATGATGTCGTAGATGCCTGCCTTCATCTGATTCTCGGGCACTGTCATCGTGAACTTTGGATTCAGGATAGAGAACTTCGGCATCAAACGACTGTCGAACACATGCCCCACTTTGAACGTATGCTCTGTATCGGTAATCACCGTACCGGCATTCATCTCGGAGCCTGTTCCCGCCATCGTCAGCACGCAACCAACGGGCAACAGTTTCTGATTAGCATCGGGTTGTTCCTGCTTCAACCAGAACTTGTCCCAGTAGTCGCCCTCGTAGAACACCGAGGCTGCTACCGCCTTCGAGTAGTCGCACACGCTGCCACCACCAAGAGCAAGAATCAGATCTACCTTGTTCTCGCGGGCAATCTTCACACCCTCGTTGAGTTTCTCTAACGTGGGATTGGTCATCACGCCCGGATTCTCCACGATGGTCTTGTCAGCCTCTTTCAGGATAGCCACCACCTGATCGTAGATGCCATTACGCTTCACACTGCCGCTGCCGTAGTTCAGCAGCACCACGGGACCGTAGTCCTTCAGCTCGTCCTTGAGAAAGTCCAAAGACTCATCACCAAAATACAACTTGGTGGGATTGTAATAAGAAAAGTTTCCAAGCATAATCTACCTATAATTTGTTTGCTAGTGCAACCACTTTCTGCTTGGTCTCCTCTGTTTTCTGCTCGTCAATCTTGGCAGAGACAAAGCCCATGTTTTCTACCTCCCAGTAGTTGCAGATGTCGCGGAACTCGGCTGTGGCTCCGTCATAGACACCAGGAGAATAGGACGACATCAGCAGTGCCATCTTCTTCACGTTTGTTGGCTTGTTGACGCAGTACATGCGCTGGATGGGAGACTGAATCTGAGCGCAGAGGGTAAAGTAGTAGATGGGTGCAGCCAAAATCAGTACCTCGGCTTCGTTCATCAGTGGATAGAGCTCCTGCATATCGTCCTTCTGGATGCAGGCGCCATTGCCTTTATTATGACAGTACTCGCAAGCCAGGCAGCCTGCAATCTTCTTGCGTGACACATTCACCAATGTCACCTCATGACCTGCTGCTTCGGCAGCCTTCTTGTACTCTTCCGCCATCCATGCGGTGTTACCATTAGCTCTCGGAGAGCCCTGTAAAATCAGAATCTTCATAATCGTATTTGTTTTAGTGGGTTTACCCTGCAAATATACGAATAAAATCCCAAAGTGCTGTGTTTTCACTTTAGGATTTATGATAATTTTGGAATCAATGCCAGCCACCAGGTCCACCACTGCCGCCAGGACCACCACCACCTCCAGTATAGGATGAGAGGGTAACGTTGGAACCGCCGGTAAATGTGGCACCGGTATAGGCTACGCCGTCGAAGATGCTAGTGCCACCGCTGACGGTGACGCCACTCTTCAATGTGGGCTGCGAGGCGCCGCTGACTACCATTGTATTGCCACCGCTGGATGGCGTCTGGAAGACGATCGTCTCGCTGCCGACAGTCATCGCATACCACGTGTTCTTGCTCCACGACGAAGCCTGATAGCACGACTGCGTGAGCTGTGCGCCACTCTCCAGTCCGCCAATGGCGATAATGGTGCCGCCAGTGACGTAGAGTTTCTTCTGTTCCTCGCTGTTGGCGTCGATGGCTACCTCGGGCGATGATGTGCCAATGGCATATACTAGTCCACCTTTAATATATACGTTGCCGTTGGCGTCGATACCGTCGTTGCCGGTGGAGCGTGCATAGACGTAGCCACCACTGATGGTCAGGTCGCCGGCATTGCTCAGGCTCTTGGTGTCGTCGTTGTATGAGGCGTTGATGGCATCGTCGCTGGCGTTCACGGTCACCTGTCCACCTGTAATGTCGATGCTGGTCTTGCTCTCGATGCCCTCGCCGCCAGCACCTGTGGTAGTGATGCTGATGATAGCATTGTCGCTAATCGTGATGGCCCCGTCAATCTTAATACCCTTGGGCGACGACTTGTAGTCGCTGTCATAGCGGTCGAGCTGCTGCGAACTGCTAACGGTAGATAGCGTGCCGCTGGACGATGCCACAACGGCATTGCCACTGGTCTTGATGATGATGGTACCACCCGTAGCGGTAAATGTTCCATCACCGTTGATGCCTTTACCACCAGCACCCGTGCTGGTCAGGTTCAGTGTACCACCGCTGATGGTCATGTTGCCGTCGGCACCGAGACAAGCCGAGGCCTTGGTCTTCACCTTGTCGCTGTCCCATACGCCACCACCTGTGGTCTTCACGGTGATATCGCCACCGCTGATGCGCATGTCGCCCTCGCCCTTGATGCCCTTAGCAGCATCGGCCGTGACGGTGATGTTGATGGTTCCGCCACTGATGTAGATGTTTCCTGTGTCTTCATCCTCGTGGTCAGTGGTCTCGCCTGTTGAGGCATCGCCATCGATGTCGCATTGGATGCCGTCATCCTGCGTGCCGCTGATGTTAATCGTACCGCTCTCTATCAGGAAGTATTCGCCACAGTTGATACCGTCGCCCACAGCCGAAGTCACGTTGATGGTGGCGTTCTTGATGGTGAAGTACTCATCCGTCTTGATGCCGTGCTTCACATTGCCAATGACGTTCAGTGTACCCTTCTGTGCAAACTCGGCATGGCCCTTGATGTAGAGGCAGCCCTTCTGCGAACCGCTGGCAGCATCTACCAGTGTGCTGGTCGTGCCGGTAATGGGCTTCACCTTGATACGCTTGCCGTTTTGGATGTGTACGGCGGCACCACTATATACTGGCGTCGCGTTGGTCAGCGTCAGGCCGTTCAGCTCTATCGTAGCCTTGTACGAGCCCGACATATAGAACTCGCCGTCGGTGGATGTACCGCTCAGCGTGTAGGTAATCTCCTCAGCCAAGTCGTCGCTCTGGGCTATCGACACATGTGCCCCGCTAACGGTTGGCGTGACGTACTGCGCCACGTTACCAGCTATCGTTACCGACGCCGTTGATCCGTCGTAACTGACGGCAATCGTGCCGTCGGTGATTTCGCTGTTGTCCACCGTCATCACTGTGATATCAGCCAACGTAAACGTCTTGCCCATGATGGTAACCGTCTCGCCATTGGCGTAAGTCATCTCACCCGTCTGCGAGGCGGGAAACTGATAGGTCACGCTACCCACCTTGACGTTCAGCGTCTGCGCCCCTGCTGCTATCGTCAGCACGAGGGCAATTATTGATAATACGATCCGTCTCATCTTACCACCATTTTATAAGTCCTGCTTTTTGTTTTCACGATATACACGCCACAGCGCATCTGTTCCTTGCTCACCTTGTGGCCCTGCAGGTCGTAGATTTCCGTAGCCTCGTCTAAGTTGGCCTTCATTACTTCACTTATCCCTGTTGTTTCATCCGATGTCGAGAAGTACATCTTGCTCAGATTCGAGAGGGTGAATTGTTGTGTTCCTGCCGTCAGTGTAGTCCCGCTGATGCTCAGCGTCACGTCAGAAGCAACGGATACCGATGCCTTCGCCCCGTCCGTCGTCTCAAAAGTCAGGTAGGTATAGTCCTCGGCCTGTGCAGTCAGGCCCCCTACCAGCATGGTCAGAAATAAAATGATTTTTTTCATATTCACTTAGTAGTTTACAAATTTTGCTGTAAAGGTAAGGATAAATAGGCTGTTCACCAATTATATTCAATGAACACCCCGAATTTTTCAACGAATCCGGACATCTACCGAACAAGAATGGGTGCTACTCGCTTGCTGTATCCTTGTTATATTAGGGCTACTCGTTGGTTATATTGGAGATGTTCTTTTGATAGATATGGGATTGTCCGTACTTTACGGCTTAGCTTTCAAGTTGCAAAGATACGCAATAAATCCCAAACCGACATCATTTCGGCTTGGGATTAATTGTTTTTTCTGAATACTGTTTTTACTTTCTTCCTATTTCTGGGTCATATACATAGACAGCAGTCGCGACAGTTGCCGTAGCGAGTATTCCGATGATAGCCGCGACGGAACGAAAGGCTATGCTAATGTCGGTTTTCGCGTTGTGAGGGTTGGCAGGTAAGAATTCTCTGTAAATTTATGATTTATTTAAAAAAACCTTTTAACCTTTCAAGCCGATAATCGTGGCATACGTTGGTTTCTTACGGTGGATTTCCGTCTGAGTGAAGCCAGCGTCATCAAGCATCGTTTTCAAATCCTCTGGTGAATAGGCTGTCATACCCTCCACAACGCTGGTCCACATGGAATCGCTATCAACGACCTCCACCATGATGACGAACTTTCCACCAGGCTTCAGTACACGGTGTACCTCTTGCAGACAGTCAGGCAGGTTGGGCCAGAAATACACCGTTTCTACTGCTGTCACGAGGTCGAACTTCCCGTCTTCGTAGGGAAGCCTCTCGGCTGAACCTTGAGTAACGAATACTTGTTTATCAAGCACTTTGGTATTTACCTTTTTGGCTTTTGCCACGCTTTCCTCAGAGATGTCGATACCATAGACCTTAGCATCCTGACTCCGTTTCAACAATCGCTGCAAGGTGGCTCCGCCACCGCATCCGATGTCGAGAATCGTCCAGCCGTCTTGAATATCGACGAGTTTCAGCCCCCAGTTCGTCAGTGGCGCATGACAGAGGTTCATGAACTTCAACATGGCACGTCCCATCCTTCCTTGCGGACAGGCACAGTTAGTGAATAGCTTCTTTATTAGTCCCATAGTTCCCTTTTGATTACAAATTGGGAGAGATAGCGGCTATCCAGGCCTCAATGCGGGTGTCGGTCTTATCATCCTCGTTGATGTCGTCGAGGGGCAGACCGATGAACTTGCCGTCAATGACAGCCTCCGAGTCGTCGAAGGTGTAGCCGTCGGTTTCAACAGCACCGATGAACCTGGCACCACTATCCTTAATACCGTTGTAGAGTTCGCCCATACCGCCTACGAAGGTGTCGCTGTACGAAGAGCAATCGCCACAGCCGAAGAGGGCGATGGTCTTGCCACTAAGGTCTGCGCCTTGTAGCGTCTTCAGTCCGTCGTACCAGTCGTCCTGCAATTCTCCTGCGCCCCACGTCGAGGTACCGAGGATCAGGTTCTGGTTAACACTAACGATGTCGGCTGTCAAGTCCTGTACGTTCAGGGCCTTGCAGCCCAGTTTCAAGGCGATCTTCTCTGCGATAGCCTCGCAGGTTCCTGTTGAGGAACCATAGATTACAATTGTTGCATTCATTTTTATATAAATATATGTGGTTAATTCTTGTTGATGCAATGTCCGTCGCACTTGCCCTCACATTGTCCTTTACGTTTGCAATACCGTTCGCATTGTGCGCATAGATCATAGCCGAGCATAGTGCCGAGGATAAAATCCTCTTCGGGCGTGAGTTCGTTTAGCGGACGGGTGACGATGAGTCGGATAGCTTCCAGACATTCTCGTCGTCCGAAGTAAATATTCTGATTCTGTCTTCCTGCAGGTTGTAACAGATAGGGAATACCCTGACTCTTCAGTCGTGATATGACCTGTTCTCCGTATTTATTGTTACAAGTAAAGAGCACCATGTGGCGTACACCTTTGTGCAGTTCGTAGATGTGATTCATCAGCACCTGAAGGGCTGTGGGGATTGCTTTTCTCGTTGTTGTCATAGTTGATTTTAAATTTGACTGCAAAGGTATTGCAAATAAATTAGGTGCGCAATACCTAAAAACGAGTGTTTTAAGCATTGCGCACCTACAAAGTTCTGCAAAAGCAAGTTAATCAGAAGTAGGTATTACGCTGTCTAATCACTTCAAACGTATTGTTTTTGGTAGCTTTGACGCCACAAGTTGATAGGACTCCTTAATCCATTCTTGGACTAATGCATCTTCTACCTGCTCGTAATATACGTCGTTCCAATGCTTCCTTCCGTCACGCCAAAGAGTGACAAGGTGTAGTTTCCATTTTTGGTTATTGTGTTTAGTGGAAGATAACCGCACTCGGCCATGAGGGTGTCCCAGTTCTTCGGCAACTCAATCTTCACCGTTGAATAGCCACCACCAGGCATGGTCTGCAGTTTGTTTCGGGCAGCATCGCCAGTGATGAGGAACTGGGTCATACCTTGACGCATAGTGGGGATGGTCTCAATGGTAGCATTGGGACTATCGTACCATTCGGGCGTGGCGGTGTGAGCGGCTCTCTCAGATCGACGCAGGTGACTGGTATATTGGCGCAGGTTGTGCTCACCGCCGTCCTTGGCACCGCCTGGATTGGCGTAGTAGTTGGCAAAGGCACGCTCTTTCAGTGGTCGGCGTGAGGCTTCGATGAGATATGCCTCCAGCGCATCAGGCGTGGGATATGCCTTGGCAAGTGTGGCAGCTACGGGTTCGGTCATAAGAATGGTGCGGAACGTGTATTGTCGACCGCTACCCAGAGCGAACTGGCAACGCTCACTGATGTCCCAGGCTAAGAGTTGAGCGATACGCTGCGGGTCGGTAGTAGAGGGGGCCATGTTGTTGCCCCAGAGTAGGGTGGAGGCAGCGGTGACGGTATTGTCAGTAGCCTGATAGCCGGCGCGTACATGGTAAGGCTGCCACCCGATACGTTGGCAGGCGGCCTCGTCCTCGACCATGCACCACGATATGGGATAGCCAAAGGTACCCATGCGGTCTTGCTTGACGTAATAGCCGCAGAGGTTCATCAACGCGAGGTTCATGAAACGGCCGATAGCCATGTTTGCCGACTCGTTGATCTGACCTTGTCCGCAGTCAATGCCCAGTTGTCGTGCTACTGGTCCGTTGAGCCAACAGAAAGGTATCCAAGCATGGGTCGAGGCCAGCGTGCGGCGGAAGTCGGGACCGCCCAGGGCTTTCGTTAGGGCGATGAGGATGGGCATCAGTTCAGGCTTACAACCGGCCATCACACCGTTCACGGCGACGTGCCACGCCGTCGTGTTGCGGTGGGCTATAGGTAGCACGGCCACAGTCTCGTCCCATCGGTAGTCGGTAAAGCGCATCATCTCATTGACCCGCTCGAACGTAGGCGGCACGATAGGCAGTCCGTCGGTCCACTGCATGTCGGCGAAGTAATTGTTTACCTCGTCCAACGTACCGAAGAAGACGTCGTCGCGCAAGTCGCCACGGGCGGACTTCAGCGCCGCAGCAGTCTCGTCATCAGTAATGGGGCGCGTCAGGGCATCGACAATCTGTGGCCACAGTACCTCGCGCGTGTTTTTGATAAGGACGTCCTCGCTGTCCAAGGCGAATGCACCAGGATATTCAGCCACTCGCATTACGGGTACACCGTTATTCAATGCAGTATAACGGGCCTGTGTCGTGAAGCCCGGCGCACAAATGATGACCGACGGGATGCCGATATACTCTGCCGCCAGACACGAGCCCACCTCCTTCGGTGTACAGAGCCCGCAACCGCCGTTGCCAGCAATGACGGCATCCACTTTCAATTCGCGCAGCCGTTGCTGAAAATCATCTTTCGCCCGCCGAGTGATGCCAGGGGCAGGATAAGGGCCTGCAGTGCCTACTTCGTCGAGCAGTAGCACTCGCGCCGTGGGATAATGCTTTGTTATCAAACGCTTGATTTCAGGATGCGTCACGCGACTCATGAAACTCACGCCTACCACGGCGATGGTCTTTCCGTTGAGCGTCTGCAGGCGCGGTGCCTGACGGATAGGCTCCACGGTTCCGCGACCAACGGGCGACACCACGGCATAGCCCGCTTCACCTTTTTGTACTGCCGACGTCTGTCCGTCACCTACTTCACATGTCTCATCACACACCATTCGTTCTTGTCCGAACATACATCCTGTGGAGAGGAACAAAGAAAATAATAGAATAATTCGCTGTTTCATATTGTAGTTTGTTTGCTATTATGACGCAGCGAAGGTGTAAAAGTTTAAATCCCAAAGCTGGGTGATACAACTGTGGGATTTAATGATTATTGGGAATTTATCGGATACTCAACTCTTTGCCGTTGAAATACAATCGGGGACTGTTGGATTTGATTTGCGAGTAGCGTCAGTGTGGCTGTGATAAGTCGTAGCGTCCTGAATGACTAATCCTGCCAACATCAAGCCAAAGATGGCAGTGATGTGGACGAGAGACCCTTTTCCCTCAACCTTTGGCTGTATCAGTTCGTCGCTAAAGACACACTGGAACTTGCGCTTGGGGAACTGCTTCTCCTTCTTGAACTTGTTACGAAGGGCACGAGCCAAGGGGTCACCTTTTACCTTCCAGAACTCTGTGATCTGAATGCGTGTAGGGTCTAGTTTTAGAGCAGCTCCCATTGACGAAAAGAATTTTGCTTTTGTCTGACAAGCCAACAGAATGAGTGCAGCCTTATCTTTCAGTGAGTCAATGGCATCGATGATGTAGTCGTAGCCTTCCAAATGGAACTCTCTAGCCGACTCCTCTGTAAACATATTCTGTAGAGCCGTAATGTCTGCTGATGGATTGATGGTCAACAGACGCTCTTTCAGTGCGTCCACCTTCACCTGTCCCACCGTCTTCGTCGTAGCCATCAGCTGGCGGTTGATGTTTGTAACGTCCACGCTGTCGAAGTCGACAATTGTCAACTGCTGGATGCCGCTGCGTATCAGACTCTCAGCGCACCAGGAACCTACGCCGCCTACACCAAAGATAATCACCCGCTTCTGAGCGATTTGCTCCATTGCCTCCTTGCCTAATAGCAGTTCGCTCCTGCGAAATATATCACTATCTATTGCCATCGTTCTTTATTTTGGCTACAAAGTTACGAAATAATTGTGACTTTTTGCTCCTCTGGAGCAGGAAGTTACTCTGTCTCGGCAAAAAAAAGAATAAATTCTTTTGTTTTGCTCTCGACTTTTCGTATCTTTGTCTTCGCCGAACTTATTTTGCACTCGGAAATGAAAAGAAAAGTCTACTTTCCTTTTGCATTTCACTCGTTTTTTTGTAACTTTGCAGTCATGAATGCAGAAAATCCATATATTTTACAATATCCGGAGTTGTTGGCGGGTAAGACACTGCTCTATGTCCATGGCTTTGCCAGTAGCGGACAGTCGGGCACTGTCAGCCGTTTGCGTACAGTGATGCCGCAGACCAAGGTTGTCGCTCCCGATCTGCCCGTACACCCCGCTGAGGCGATGGCGCTATTGCAGGATATCTGCCAAAAGGAGCAGCCCGACCTGATTATCGGTACGTCGATGGGTGGCATGTATGCCGAGCAACTCTATGGCTTCGACCGCATCTGCGTGAATGCTGCCTTGGAGATGGGCGAGACGATGCGTGCCCATGGTATGACGGGTACCCAACAATTTCAGAATCCCCGTCTGGACGGCGTGCAGGAGTTCTATGTTGACAAAGCCCTCGTCAAGGAATACAAAGAACAGTCGGAGCAGCGCTTCAAAGGTGTCACCGACGAGGAGCGCCAGCGTGTCTTCGGACTCTTTGGCGACCAGGATACGACGGTAGATACTTACGACCTGTTCCATAGCGTGTATCCCCAGGCTCTCCACTTTCATGGTGAACACCGCATGAACGACCAGTCCTTTATGCACTCCGTGGTACCTGTCATCCGCTGGATTGACGACCGCCAGGAGCACCGCGAACGTCCCATCATATATATAGGTATGGAGTGTATGACCAATAGGGAGCAGCAGCCTGCCTCATCGGTACAAAAGGCTGTCAGACTACTCATCGAACACTATCAGGTGTACTTCGTGGCTGAAGAAGAAGCTACGGCGCGCTGCTGGTTGGAAGAGTATATCGGTGTGCCTGCCTGGCGCCATCTGATAACGACGTGGCGCCGCGACCTGCTCTATGGCGACTACCTGATAGCTCACAAAGGTGGAGGCGACACGATGGCCACCTTGCTGGAATATGGCAGCGACACCTTTAAGACCTGGGAGGATATCATCGCCTATTTTGCACGGCTGGGTGGACAATAAAACTGCTGACTACTATACATCAAGACAATACTAACGATGAAATACAGAAGAGGCCTGGCGGCCATACTACTAACGCTATTTGCACTATGCACCTTCGCTATCAGCGTGAAGGACTTCACCTATACCCACTTGGGTAAGGACGACGGCATGGACAACCAGCGCATCTTCTCGCTCTGCCAGAGTTCGACGGGCGTTGTATGGTGGTCGTCGAAAACCGGTGTAGGCCGTTATAATGGTTCTACCATCAGAATATACCATCTGAACGAAGGTACTCCCTATGGCCATTTAGGTGGTCGCGTCATCAAGTTGGCTGGAGGTGATGAGACGCTCTATGCCTTCGACAACCGTGGCAGCATATACCTCTTCAATCCCCGTCAGGATCGCTTCGAATGTATTGCCAAACTGCCAGAACTGGTAGGCAACCAGGTGGCACTCAATGATGTGTGTCCGACTTCTGAAGGGCTGGTATTGGCCCTGCACGACGGAGGCTGGATGCTGAAGGACGGTACCGTCAAACAACTCTTCAAAGGTGGCTATGTCAATGAGATTATCCGGGTGAGAAATCACCTGCTCTTCTGTACCCGTAGTGGCGTGTACAACAGCAAGGGCGAGCGCCTGCTGCCCTATAATGTGGAGTGCGGCTATTATGATGAGCTGACGGGAAAGGTATGGCTGGGCGGTTATGAGAACGGTCTGAACCTCGTGACCACCGATGATGAAGCCCGTGTGGTGGGTGATGCCTTCGTACAACTGATGGGCGCTACCCGCCAGAATCCTATCCGTAGCATCTGCCCCTATGACGAACATACCATGCTCATCGGCATTGATGGTCAGGGCGTTTACCAGATGCAACGCGACGGGATGGGACAGGGCACGCTGCTTTTCGATGCCAATGATACTGCCTATGGCGTGCTCCATGGCAACGGCGTGTACAGTCTGTTGGTCGATCAGTGGAAGAATATCGTTGTAGGCACCTATTCCGGAGGAATCGACATCGCACGGCCTATTGGCAGTACTTCGGCCATCTATCGGCATATCGCCAACAACCGTCAGAGTCTGCTCAACGACCATGTTAATACCGTGATGCCGTTGTCTGATGACAAGTTGCTGATGGGTACTGACAATGGTATCAGCATCCTGAATACCAAAACGGGCGAATGGCAACACTGCTGTCAGGGTACGGTGGCTGTCAGTGCCTACAAGAAACCCGACGGCAGCCTGCTGGTTTCGACCTATGGTAAAGGAGTCTATGAAATCGACAGTCGTGCCAACGTGAAACAGGTATATACCTCTGCCGATGGTCTCATCAAGGATGATCACGTCTATGTCACCTATTATGACCGCGACGGTAGCCTGTGGGTTGGCAGTCTGATGGGCGACTTGTTACAGAAGACCAAGGATGCTGTGCGCTACTATCCCATCCAGAATGTGCAGTCTGTTACCCAACTGGCCTCAGGACAGATCGCTGTGGGTACTGCCTTCGGATTGCAATTGATCACGCCGACTACCGGTGCCGTCAAGGAACTCAATTATGCCCCCTCGGGAGTGACGGATGTGAATCCCTTTGTCAACCATCTGCTGTCGCGGGATATGGAATTGTGGATAGCCACCGATGGCGGAGGTATTTACGTCTATCACCTCGCCAAGCACGAGAGCCGTCAGATAACCAAGGAAGACGGCCTGCCTTCCAACCACGTCAGCAGTCTTGTGCAGGGTAGGGATGGTCGCATCTGGGCTGCCACAGAAGAAGGACTGGCCTTTATCGCTCCCGACGACCTCACAAAAGCCATTAATGTCAACTACTGCTATGGTCTTGACTGCGAGTACACCCGTGGTGCTGTCGCCAATCTGCCCGATGGCAATATCATCTTCGGTACGACAACGGGTAGTGTGGTCATTCGTCCACAGGATATACAACCACTCGACTATACCGCCAAGCTCCATCTGCTGCGCGTCATCCTTTCGAAAGACCAGGATGAGGCTGTCAACGACCGCTTATATGAGATGCTCACCGAGGGTAAGCTACAGCTGGGCTACCATGAGCGCACCTTCGATCTCTACTTTGAGAGTGTCAATATGCGCAACCACTATGATATCGTCTATCGTTATCAGGTGGGCAAGGGTGCCTGGAGCCGTACCACAGGCGAACAGCATATCCGCTTTACCAATCTGGAACCTGGCAAGCATCTGCTCACCCTGCAATGTGTGAGCCGTACCAGTGGTGTTGTCATCGACTCCATGCAGCTGACTATCGTGATAGCCCGTCCTTGGTGGGACTCATGGTGGATGTGGTGTGTCTATGTGGCACTGGTCGTGCTGGCCTTCTATGGCGCATGGCGCGTCTATCAGCTGCACAGCAAATATATGCGACTGGTGCTGAGCAGTCCGAGTGTGACGGGTGATGGTATCGAGAAAGCTGCCAACGAGAATCTGCCGTCCTCTGCCGATGAAGCGGAGGCTCCTGCAGTGGTCGATGAGGCCGAAAGCCAGGCATTCATCGAGAAGGTGACGAGAATTGTAGTTGAGAACCTCTCCGACACGGATTTCAATATCGACCGCCTCTGTCGTGAGATGGCCATGAGCCGTACGTTGTTTTATATCAAGCTGAAGTCATTTACGGGTAAGTCGCCCCAAGACTTTATCCGTGTCATCCGTTTGGAACGTGCCGCCAGCCTGCTGCGTAGCGGTCGTTCAGTTACTGAAACCGCCACCGTCACTGGCTTCGACAATGCCAAGTACTTCAGTACTGTCTTCAAGAAATATTTCGGTGTTTCACCCTCCAAATACGGTTAACCCATGAGTATGAAAACTATCAAAAACGTTTCTTATCTGACAGTTGAGAAGAATGAGACCTTAAATATTTGATGTCAAACCCCTTTTAATTGAAAACCATATAACTTTGCGATGCAAAACTATTAACAAAAGATCTCAGAAATGGAAACAAAAAGTAACATTCTCTCACGCATCCGACTCGTCGTGCTGGCCATGACAGGTGCTGTGATGACTGCAGGGGCACAGCCTACCGCTCAGCAGTGGAACAAGGACATGGTGGGCTGGAATCTCGGCAATCAGTTCGAGTGCTCGGCACCCGGGCAGAATGGCGAAAGCATGGCTATCGGCATGCCCGACAATAGCATCAAGGCAGAGACGGCATGGGGCAATCCCGTCGTAACCAAGAAGGTCATCAAGGCCGTCAAAGAGGCTGGCTTTACTGCCATCCGTATCCCTATCCGTTGGCAGTGCCATATCACCAACCCTATGGCGATGAGTATCGACAAGGCATGGATGGCACGTATCAAGGAGGTAGTAAACTGGTGCCTCAGCAACGACCTGAAGGTCATCATCAACACCCACCACGACAAGTGGCTCGAAGGGCGTCCTACCTACCAGTACAAGGATGAAAACAATCAGAAACTCGCCCTGCTCTGGATGAATATCGCCAGTGAGTTTGCCCAGTATGACTATCGTGTGGCTTTTGCCGGTACCAACGAGGTGCATATCAAGGACAATTGGGGAAAGCCTGAGGCTGAGAATCTTGCCGTGCAGAACTCATACAACCAGACATTCGTCGATGTGGTACGTGCCACCGGTGGTAACAACCTGAAGCGCCACCTCATCGTCCAGACCTATGTCTGCAACCCTGACTTCGGTCTTTATGACAATGCCTTTATCATCCCTACCGATGCAGAGGGCAACGGCAACGACTATATGAGTGTCGAGTTTCACTACTATACCCCATGGGACTATGCCGGAGAGTGCAAATACTACTACTGGGGTGAGCCTTACAAACAGTATGGAGAGGCTTCGCCCAGTGACGAGAAGACCATGACGACTTTCTTCGACAAGGTGGTTGACACCTGGGCATCGAAGGGATTGGGTATCGTGATGGGCGAATGGGGCGTTACCGACCATACCAAGGGCAGCCAGAGCGATCTGCAGCGCGAGAATGCGTCATACTATTGCAAATTCCTGGTCAGCGAGGCGCGTAAACGTGGCTTCTCGACTTTCGTCTGGGACAATAACAGCTTCGGCAACGGTGGTGAGAAGTTTGGCATCTTTGACCGTGAGCGTGGCATGAAAGTCAAAAACTCCTGGGTGCTGAAAGGCATCATGGAGGGTAAAGTAAAGGAATAATAAGGTAAAAAGCAAAGCAATTAACTTAAAACAAGAGAAAGCAATGAAAAAGACAATGATTTCATGGGCACTGATGGCGGTTGCCGTAGTGGTGATGACAGCATGTGCCAGTAAGGCTGAGACGGCTGAAACTAACAATTTCCGCATCAAACGGGGTACTAATGTCAGCCATTGGCTGTCACAGTCGGAAGAGCGTGGCGAAGCACGCCTTAACCATATTCAGGAAGATGACTTCGCACGCCTTGACTCGCTGGGATTCGATTTCGTACGTCTGCCCATCGACGAGGTACAGTTCTGGGATGAGGATGGCAACAAGTTGCCCGAGGCATGGCAGCTGATGACGAATGCTATCAACTGGGCTGAGAAGCACCACCTGCGCACCATCGTTGACCTGCATATCATCCGTTCACACTATTTCAATGCTGTCAACGAGGACGGCGCCAATGCCAACACCCTCTTTACATCCGAGAAGGCGCAACAGGACCTTATCGATATGTGGTATCAGCTGTCTGACGTGCTGAAAGGCTATAGCAACGACTCTGTGGCTTATGAGTTCATGAACGAACCCGTCGCTGAGGACCACGAGCAGTGGAATCAGCTGATCGCCAAAGTCCACAAGGCTCTCCGTGAGCGTGAGCCACAGCGCACACTGGTCATCGGTTCTAATATGTGGCAGAGCTATGGCACCATCAAGCACCTGAAGGTTCCCGAGGGCGACAAGAATATCATCCTCTCTTTCCACTATTACAACCCTATGATTCTGACCCACTATGGGGCATGGTGGACACCTATCGGCAAGTACACCGGCAAGGTGAACTACCCGGGTGTGCTCGTGTCAAAAGAAGACTACGAGGCTGCTAACGATACCGTGAAGGCGGTCATCGACGAGAATAAATACACCACGGATGTATGGGACATCAACCGCATACGTGCCGACTTCAAGGATGCCATCGAGGCTGCCAAGAAGTACAACCTCCAACTGTTCTGCGGCGAATGGGGTGTCTATGAACCCGTCGACCGTGAACTGGCATATCGCTGGACGAAGGACATGCTGACCGTCTTCGACGAATTCAATATTGCGTGGACCACTTGGTGTTATGATGCAGATTTCGGTTTCTGGGATCAGCAGAAGCATGACTTCAAGGACAAGGGCCTGGTAGACCTTTTGACAGGAAAATAATTCGAAATATCGAATTATCGAAACATCGGAACATCGAATTAACGAAATATAGAAAAAGAATATTATGAAATCATTTGGACATTTTGATGATCAGCATCGTGAGTATGTCATCACAGATCCTGCTACACCGTTCCCTTGGATCAACTATCTGGGCAATGAGGACTTCTTTGGATTGATTTCCAATACTGCCGGTGGCTACGACTTCTACAAGGATGCCAAGTTCCGCCGCATCACACGTTACCGCTACAATGGTGTTCCCATGGATGCAGGAGGCCGCTATTTCTATATCAAGGATGGCGAGACGGTATGGAACCCGGGATGGAAACCTTCTAAGACACCACTCGACAGCTATGAGTGCCGGCATGGCATGAACTATACCCGTATTACGGGCAGTAAGAATGGCGTGGAGGCTTCGGTGCTCTTCTTCGTTCCTCTTCACACATGGGCTGAGGTACAGAAACTGACGCTGAAGAATACCTCTCAGGCCGTGAAGACGCTGCAGCTCTTCTCCTTCACCGAGTGGTGCCTCTGGAATGCTGCTACTGATATGGAGAACTTCCAGCGTAACTGGTCGACTGGTGAGGTGGAGATTGAGAGCGGGTCTGTCATCTACCATAAGACCGAGTATAAGGAGCGACGTAACCACTATGCCTACTACGCGCTGACCAATGCCAAGGCCGACGGCTACGATACCGACCGCGAAACATTCATCGGACTCTATAACGACTTCTCTAATCCTCAGTGTGTCATGGCTGGAAAGCCTGCCAAATCGCTGGCTCACGGTTGGAGTCCTATCGCCTCGCACTATGTGGAGGTGACGCTGCAGCCTGGTGAGAGCCGTGACTTGATCTTTGTGCTGGGCTATGTTGAAAACGAGCAGGAGAAGAAGTTTGCTGCCAAGGAGGGTGATCTGATTACCTCCTTGGGTGCCCTCGACCATACCATTATCAATAAGGAGAAGGCGCATGCCGTCATCAGCCGCTTTGCTACCGTCGAGGCTGTCGATGCTGCCTTCGCCGAACTGTGCCAGTTGTGGGATGAACTGCTGAGCAAGTTCAGCGTCCAGAGCGATGACGAACGTCTGAACCGTATGGTCAACATCTGGAACCAGTATCAGTGTATGATCACCTTCTGCTTCTCACGTTCTGCCTCGTTCTTCGAGAGTGGCGTAGGCCGCGGCATGGGCTTCCGCGATTCCAACCAGGACTTGGTGGGTTTCGTTCACCAGATACCGAGCCGTGCTCGTCAGCGCATCATCGATATCGCATCGACACAGTTCCCCGACGGTGGCTGCTACCACCAGTACCAGCCTCTCACCAAGCGCGGCAACAACGATATCGGTGGCGGTTTCAACGATGACCCCTGCTGGCTCATCTTCGGCACTGTCGCCTATATCAAGGAGACGGGCGACTTCTCTATCCTCGACGAGCAGGTACCCTGGGACAACCAGCCTGGCAGCGAGGTGTCTCTCTTCGAACACCTGCGCATCTCGTTCAATCACGTGGTAGAGAATCTCGGTCCTCACATGCTGCCACTCATCGGGCGCGCCGACTGGAACGACTGTCTGAATCTGAACTGCTTCTCATGGGACCCCAACGAGTCGTTCCAGACTACCGAGAACAACAGCGTGGGCTCAAAGGCTGAGTCACTGATGATTGCTGGCTTGTTCGTCTTCACAGGCAAACAGTATGTCGAACTCTGTGAGAAGATGGGTAAACTCGAGGAGGCCAACCGTGCTCAAGGGTGCATAGACGCTATGGTCGAGGCTGTCAAGAAGCATGGATGGGATGGCGAGTGGTATCTGCGAGCATACGACTTCTATGGCAATAAGATTGGCTCCAAGGAGTGCGAAGAGGGCAAAATATTCATCGAGAGTCAGGGATTCTGCACCATGGCAGGCATCGGACAGGAAGAGGGTATGGTCGATAAGGCGCTCGACAGCTGCAAGAAATACCTCGACTGCGAGCACGGCATGGTACTCAACAATCCTGCCTTCACCCGCTATTATGTCGAGATGGGCGAAATCTCCAGCTACCCTGCCGGCTATAAGGAGAACGCTGGTATCTTCTGCCACAACAATCCCTGGGTCATTATCGGTGAGACGGTGGCACGGCGTGGCAACGATGCCTGGGAGCACTATACCAAGATATGTCCCGCATGGATCACAGACCAGCAGCTTCACAAGGTTGAACCTTACGTCTATTGCCAGATGGTGGCAGGTAAGGATGCTGCCCGCCCTGGTGAGGGTAAGAACTCGTGGCTTACGGGTACTGCCGCATGGAACTGGCTGACCATCACACAGTATATCCTCGGCGTCAAACCTACCTTCGATGGCATCGAAGTCGATCCTTGCATTCCGTCAACACTCAAGGAATATCATGTGAAGCGCGTGCTGCGCGATGCCGTGTTCGACATCACGGTGAAAAACCCCGAAGGCAAGCAAAGCGGCGTCACCAAGGTGCTGCTCGACGGCACTGCCATCGACGGCAACGTCATCAAGGCTACGCCAGGTAAGCACACCGTAGAGGTCATCATGTAAATCACTATCTACCATTTACTAATTACGACAACGCTATGGCAAAACTAAGTGAAAAAATAGGATATGCTTTGGGTGACGCGGCAGCTGGTGGCATCACATGGAAGGTGATGTCGATAGCTTTCCCGCTATTCTTTACCAACATCTTCGGACTCACCGTGGCCGACACAGCCACACTGATGCTTATCGCACGAATGTTCGACGTGGTCACCGACCCCATGATGGGTACACTGGCCGACCGCACACAGAGCCGATGGGGCACATACCGCCCCTGGCTCATCTTCGGTGCCATACCCTTTGGACTCATCTTCGCCCTGCTGCTCTATACACCCGACTTCGGTCCTATGGGAAAACGCATCTGGGCCTATACACTCTACCTGCTCATGATGGTGGTCTATACAGCCGTCAACGTGCCATACGGCTCCTTGCTGGGCGTCATGACTACTGACGACTATGAGAAAAACCAGTTCTCGGCATTCCGTATGGTGGGAGCCTATGCCATGGGATTCATCACACTGCTCTCCTTCCCCTACCTCCAGAAATTCGTCGGGGGCTCCGACCAGCACCAGTATGCTGTGCTCGGCGCCTTCTTCGGACTCCTGGCGGCTGCCGGCACACTGGCATGCGGACTGATGACCAAGGAGCGCCTCAAACCGGTTCGTGCCGAGAAATTCTCCCTCAAACCCTTTGCCGACCTCTTCCGCAACCGCCCCTGGATCATCCTCACACTCATCGGCATCTGCATGAACTTCTTCAACGGATTCCGATACGCCGTAGCAGGATATATGTTCGAATACTGCATGCATGGCAACATCACCGTTAGCGGACTCATCATCAGCTATACCGTCTTTATGACATTCGGCGAGGCTACCTGCATGCTATTCGGCGCCATCTCGCCCGTCTTTACCAAGTGGGTAGGGTCCAAGCGCAAAGCCTTTATGTGGGCTGCAGTCATCTGCACCATCACTTCCATCCTCTTCTTCTTCATACCCATGGATCCAGCCTACATCTGGCTCATGATAGCCATCGTCATACTCACATCCGTCGGCATCGGCATCTACTCACCACTGCTCTGGTCTATGTATGCCGACGTCTCCGACTATGCCACACAGAAGAACGGCACATCCTCCACAGGACTCATCTTCTCCTCTGGCACCATGGCGATGAAGTTCGGCACAGCCATCAGCGGCTCCCTCGTCGTACTCCTGCTCGGCATCGCCGGATTTGCCTCTGGTACTGATCCCGTGACTGGTCAGACCACAGTTACCATCACGGACCCCATCTCTGTGAACAAGATGATATGGGCGCTCTTCTCCGTTTTCCCAGCTATTATTGCTGCGATTATGTGGGGATTGCTATATATCTACCCGATTAAGAAGTAAGGTGTAAATCCTATCTGAAGAGGTTTGAAAATTTGCATACATCAGTTTTCAAACCTCTTTTTGTATGCTTTCAAACCACTATCACCGAAAAAAACACTACTTTTGCATCATCATTCAATAGGTAATCAAGATATAAGTAGTTTTTAGTAGTAGTTTTTAGTAGTTAGTAACACATGTAAGTGGAAAGGGGGTGGACCTACTCAAGGGTTCACCCCCTTTGTTTGAGCCTATTGCGGGGCTGGTACAAAAGGTATAGATACTCTCAATCGTTAGCATTCAAACCTCATTATGTACGCAATCAAACCTCTTTATTATAAATAATATCTACTTTTGCAGTGCTTAAAACGAGTCATACAGACTTCATTCAAAATAACCTAATAATAACAATTCAAGTACATCTATGAAACTGAACAATCGTAGTATTGCCTGCATGTTAGCCGCTGGAGCCCTGTGGTTGCCAGTAGCCCTGCAGTCGTCGTTTGCTGACGTCATGGGAGTTTCCAGCGTACAGCAAGCTTCAAAGATTTCTGGTACGGTGACTGACGGTAAGGAACCTATCATCGGTGCAAGCATCCGTGTGAAGGGTACGACTACCGGTGCCGTCACTGATCTGGATGGTCGTTTTACCGTCGATGTAAAACCTGGCACAGAGTTGATCATCAGCTATGTGGGTTACAAAGAGGTAACCGTAAAGGCTGCCAACGGTATGACTGTCCTGATGGAGGAAGAGAGTACCGCCCTCAGCGAGGTGGTAGTAACAGCCCTGGGTATCAAGCGTGACCGCAAAGCCCTGGGTTATGGCGTTTCTGAGGTGAAGGGTGAGGAGCTCACCAAGGCTAAGGAAACCAATGTGATCAACTCACTGTCTGGTAAGGTGGCCGGTCTCGTCGTCCAGAATACCGCTGGTGGCGCCTCTGGTTCTACCCGCGTGCTGCTTCGTGGTAATACGGAGATGACAGGTAACAACCAGCCTCTCTATGTGATTGACGGTGTGCCCTTGGACAATACCAACTTTGGTAGCGCAGGCGAGGCCGGCGGTTATGACCTTGGTGACGGTATCTCTGCCATCAACCCTGATGATATTGAGAACATGACTGTGCTGAAAGGTCCTGCTGCTTCTGCCCTGTATGGTAGCCGTGCCTCTCACGGTGTGATCCTTATCACCACCAAGAAGGCTGAAAAGGACCGAATCAGTGTTGAGTATAATGGTTCGTTTACTGTAGATACTCAGTTGGCCAAGTGGGATGATATCCAAGAGGTCTATGGTATGGGCTATGGTGGCAAATTGCCTACATCGAGCACCTCTGGTACTAACTCAAGCTGGGGTCCTAAGGCCGATGCTTTCGTCTATAAGTATTTCGATGGTGTAGAGCGTGAGTTTAAGATGTATCCTAACAATGCCGACGGCTTTTTCCGTACTGGTTTTACCACACAGAATACAGCTATTCTGAGCGTTAGCTCTGGTAAGACGGGTCTACGTTTCTCTGTGACCGACATGCGCAACAAGGACATCCTTCCCAACACCAACATGAGCCGTGATAACTTCAACCTGCGCGTGACCACTTCCGCAGGTCCTGTTGATTTCGACTTCACTGCCAACTATACCCGTGAGGATGTAAAGAACCGTCCTGCCCTGGGTGACTCTCAGAGCAATGTTGGTAAGAACCTCATGACACTGGCAGGTACTTACAACCAGGCATGGCTGCAGACTTATCAAGATGCTGATGGCAACTACTCAAACTGGAATGGTAATGACCAGTATAACAAGAACCCCTATTGGGATCTCTACAAGAACAAGAATACAACGAAAAAAGACGTATTCCGTTTTACCGCTAAGGCTATCTGGAATATCACTGACCACCTGAAATTGCAGGGAACCATTGGTACGGATATCAACAACATGACCTTTGAGGACTATATTGCCAAGACAACGCCAGGCACACCTGCTGGACAGTTGACCAACAAGATTTTCAACAACCGCACGCTCAATGCCGAGCTGCTCGCCTTGTATAACAACACATTCGGCGACTTCGACGTCAATGCCTCACTGGGTGGCAACATCTTTAAAGTGAACAACAAGACCACCACCAGTACTGGTATGACCCAGCAGATGAGTGATGTCATCAATATCATGAACTATCAGGAGCAGAACGTGCGTGAAGACATGTATCAGAAGCAAATCAACTCACTCTATGCTAGTGCCAGTGTAGGTTATAAACATACCTATTATCTGGAGGCTACGGTTCGTGGTGATAAGTCTTCTACACTGCCTACTAATAATAATGTATATGTGTACCCCTCTTTCTCGGGTAGCGTCGTCTTCTCTGAATTCATCAACAATAAGAAGCTCATTAACTACGGTAAGTTCCGTGCCTCATGGGCACAGGTCGGTAGTGATACTGATCCTTACCAGCTGGCATTGAACTATTCAACTGGCAAGTACAGCTATTCGGGCTATACCATTGGTATGATTAACAACAGCACACAGCCCAACAAGGACCTGAAGCCAACTCGCACCAACTCTTTCGAACTCGGTTTGGAAATGAAGTTCTTGAACAATCGTTTGAGTTTAGACTTGACCTACTATAATCAGCTGTCTAAAGACCAGATCATCGGTCTGGCATCAACGACTACTTCTGGTTACTCTTACCGTCTGATTAATGCTGGTGAGATTGAGAATAAGGGTATCGAGATCGCCCTCAACGGTCGTGTGCTCCAGTATAAAGACTTTGCATGGGATGCTGGTGTGAACTACTCGAAGAATGTCAACAAAGTGAAATCACTCGTTGAGGGTATGGATTACTTTGAGCTAGCCAATGCCTCATGGTGCGGTGTCAGTGTAGGTGCTAAGGTTGGTGAGGACTATGGTGCCATCCGCGGTAAGGACTTCAAACGCGCTCCTGACGGCCAGGTTATCATCAATGCTAAGACCGGTTTGCCCGAGGTTGACGACGAAATCAAGACGATTGGTAATTCATCATGGGATTGGACAGGCGGTTTTTATTCAACCTTTACTTACAAAAACTTCCGCCTCTCTGCTAGCTTCGACGTCAAGATTGGTGCTGACCTCTACTCGATGTCTATGAATTCAGCATATAAGACAGGTAAGGCTATTCAAACACTGGCTGGTCGTGACGAGTGGTACGCATCTGAGGAAGCTCGTGAAGCTGCAGGAAAGACGGATGCCGAATGGCGTGCAGAAAAAAAATGCAATGGATTTATCGCTCCGGGTGTGATTGATAATGGTGATGGTACCTATAGGCAGAACGATATTCCTGTGAATCCCGAAACTTATTGGAAGGCTGTTGCTAATGATGTGCAGAGCGCCTTTGTTTATGATAACTCATATATCAAGTGTCGTGAGATAACCTTCGGCTACACCTTCCCTGAGAAGATGCTCAGCAAGTTGAAGGTAGTGAAGAGCCTCAGTGTTAGCTTCGTGGCCCGTAACCCGTTCATCGTATGGAAGAAGATCCCCAACATCGATCCTGACTCTGGTTACAATACCTCTGGTCTCGGTCTGGAGTATGGTTCGCTGCCCTCACGCCGCAGCTATGGTTTCAATGTTAACGTCAAATTCTAATTGCATATACGTCTTATGAAAAAGATATATTTATTACTGACCGTCGTAGCATTGAGCTTTAGTGCCTGCAGCGACAGTTATATGGAGGAGCTGAATACCGATGATTCGAAAGTTTCTCAGCTTGACCCCAATGCACAGCTGACCACCTGTCTGTTGCAGACTTATGGTGATATCAGCCTGATGGATACTTACCGTAACTATATCACTGGCTTCACACAGCACTTGGCTGGTGGTTGGAACGTCACATACTATGCTGGTTCTGTTCATTTTGAGAACGACATCAGCCGTCGTATATGGGATCGTTACTATGTGCTGTCTATTAAGAATCTTGTCGATGCCATCCACAATTCAGAAGACAAACCCAATCTGAATGCAGCTCTGCGTATCCATCGGGTATTTCTGACAGGCGTTCTGGCTGACATTTATGGTGATGTGCCTTGCTCTGATGCCGGTCTGGGTTATATTGAAAACAAGTCTACACCTAAGTACGATACCGTAGAGAAACTATACTACTGGTTCTTTGACGAATTGGAAGCCTGTGTACAGCAGTTAGGTACTGGTACCGATCGTATTACGGGCGATGTGACCAGTATGGGTGGCGATGTCAACAAATGGAAGAAATATGCCAACTCACTTCGCATGCGTTATGCTATGCGTATCTCTGATGTCAATGAAGAGAAGGCAAAGACGGAATTTGTGAAGGCCATGAACAGTGGCTATATTGACTCAGCAGATGATGATGCATTCGTTGTCTATCAAGATTCACCTTATACTTTTTATAACGGTGCTGATGACTATGACTTCCGCACCAACGCGCTTAGTGAGATTCTTTACGGACAAGATCCCTCTTCACCCACGCTCGTCTGCTCTACGTTGTTCTATCAGCTCAAGAATACGAACGATCCTCGTCTCTATCGTATCTGCCGTCACTACTATAATATCAAGCGTAATCAGACAAAGCCCGACAAAGAGCAGAATATTGACTTGACTGATGAGCTTTTGGCTAACTTTAGTGTGAGTGGTGGTGAGGAACCATGTAATCCAGGTGCTGCATGGTGGCACAATTGGATGAATGTGCTCTCTACAGATAAATTCCCCACACTCCAGAAGTGGGCTGAACAGGATCCCAACAACTATGACAACAGCGACTATCGTGCTCGTATGATGCGTCCAATGCTGAATATCGACTTTGAGATGCCTACTAATCCTGGCATACTGATGACTGCTGCTGAGGTACAATTCCTGTTGGCTGAGGCTAAGTCCATGGAATGGTTTGCCGATGGTGATGTCAAGAGCTACTATGAGGCTGGTGTACGCGCTTCCATGGAACTGCTCAACAACCGTTATCTGACTTCTAATAAGATTTCTTCTGAAGAGATTGATGCCTTCTTGCAGAATAACCCTCTTGGAGCCAATCCCAAGGAGACCATCAACACACAGGCGTGGATTCTCCACCTGACGAATCCTTCAGAGGCTTGGGCAAACATGCGTCGTTCTGACTACCCCGCCGTACTTGACAGAACACGTCTGGAAGCATTTACAGATGGCTTTGTGCCCAGTGACGATCTGACCATGCCTACCCGTCTGAATTACCCTGAACTGGAATCACAGTATAATAGTGTTAACTACGCTGCTGCTATTGAGCGCTTAGGTGGTAAGGACGACTGGCACAAGCACCTCTGGTGGGATAAGGATGACCTGAAAGTACAGGATACCTTTACACCCCCATATGGAAAGGGATATATCAAGTAAAAGTTTAGAGATAATAGTTTAGAGAAAATATGATGACTTACAATATGAAACATTATCAGCATAAGGGATGGAAAGCACTGACCATGTTTTTCGTGATGTGCTTTGCTTTCGCAGGCACCACAGCCCTCACGTCTTGTTCATCTGACGACGATCCCTTCTTCACGGTATCGGAGAATGATGACCCACGTATTCTGAATACTGACTTGGCAGACCAGACTCTGGACCGCCTGACCAAACTGAATATCGAGATTAAGGTCACTCCTATTAAGTATACGACTGTAACTTGGCTGCTTGATGGTGTACAGATTGCCGAAGGCACTGTCATCGACCAGACACTTCCCATTGGTGTACACGTTCTGAAGATTGTGGCTACCACTACTGTAGGTAAGAGTACCTCGCGCACCCTTAACATTACTGTGACACCTGCTACTTCCGACCCATATCCTGCAGCCAGCGATATCCACGAAACTCTGGTTAAACAGGGTACTACTGCTACGATGCATGGTTCAAACATGTCGAAAGTGGCCAAGGTTATCATCGGTGAGACTTCAGTAGATGCCGTTTACAATGAGGAGGGTGACTATATTGAATATACTGTTCCTGACTTGGCTGATGGTGTCTATGCACTGAAGCTTCAGGATAAGGAAGGTGTTGTCTTCGAAGCTGGCACTATTGAGCTTAACCATGATCCCGCATATCCTGTAGGTGGAGAAGTAACTCTTTGGGAAGGCTCGTTCAATGTAACATGGGATACCCCGTTCAAAGAATTGCAGACTGAGCTGATTAACCACGTTAAAGTTGGTACCGTTCTGCGTGCTTATGTGAGTGGTGAAGGTCAAGGTACAGCAGCATCTGCCTGGTGGACTAATCTCGTTACCGGAGGTTCTGGTGACACAGGTCGTGGTGATACCCCAATCAGTGGCGACATGGTATTGGAGTTTGTCATCAACGAGACATCTATACAATTGCTTCAGGAGCAAGACGGCTTCTTCATGGTGGGTAATGGATATACCGTGAAAAAGATTACTGTGGAAACCTCCGCTGAGACTACTCTATGGGAAGGTTCGTTCGATGTAACCTGGGACGCTCCTTTTAAAGTTCTGCAGACTGAGCTGATTAACCATGTCAAAGTTGGTACCATTCTGCGTGCTTATGTAAGTGGTGAAGGTCAAGGTACTGCAGCATCTGCCTGGTGGACTAATCTCGTTACCGGAGGTTCTGGTGACACAGGCCGTGGTGATACCCCAATCAGTGGCGACATGGTATTGGAGTATGTCATCAACGAGACATCTATACAACTGTTGCAAGAGCAAGATGGCTTCTTCATGGTGGGTAATGGCTATACTTTGAAAAAGATAACCGTTGAATAATACCGCTTAATTAAGCAACAAACGAAAAGAGTGCTTTCCTTTTGGAGAGCACTCTTTGTGATTTCCAGAGTGTATTTAGAAATCGAGCTGACGGCCTCGGTAGAAGTCGAGCAGCGCCGTTTGATATAGATATTCGTAGCGGGCCTTGACCAGGTCACTCTCCGTCTTCAGATAATTGTTCTTCGCCTCGTTAAACTCAGTGATAGTAGCCTTGCCGTTTTCGTATTTTGCCTGGGTAAGCGTGAAGGCATCAAGACTGCTCTGCTGGGCTGACTGGCTGCTCTCATATTTTGATTGAGCGGCTATGGCGTTGTAGTAAACCTGCTGAATCTCCTTATAGAGCGTCTTCTTCACATTTTCCAACTGCAATAGTTGGTTTTCGCGGTCGATGCGTGCCGAACGGATGTTGTTGCGTGTCCGGAAACGGCTAAAGATAGGCACGTTGAGCGACAGACCAAGGTACTGGCTGAAATTATTTTTCATCTGAGTACCAAAGGGGTCTGCCGGCATGCCACTGGTCTTGTAGTAGTTTGTCTGCAGACCGGCATTGAAGTTGAGCGTAGGATAGAGTGCTGCCTTGGCAATATTGATGTTGCGATCTGCGGCACTCAGACGGAGCTGCTCTGCCCGAACCTCAGGCTTGATGGTCAGCGCCTCGGCGTAGATAGCCTCTGGCGAGATGCCCAATGACGCCCCCTTGGGGACTGTGCTGACAATAGGGCGCACAATAGTGAAGCCGTCAGGGGTGGATAACTCGAGCAACTGCGACAGGGCAAGTAGGGCCAGCTGATAGTTGTTGTCGGCCTGTGTGGCGGTCAACTGCGACTGTGCCAGGGTGGACTGCTGGCGCGAGAGCTCTGCCTGACTGGCCTTGCCGTTCTCGACGAAGGCTCTGAGACGTACCACCTGTGCCGAGTCAATGCTAATCTGGCGATGTGCCACATCGGCAATCTCCTGGTCATAGAGTATCTCGACATAGGCCTTCGCCACTTGCATGCGGATGTCGTTCTTGGCCTTCTCGAGGTCTTGTGTGGCGGCCTCGAGATTCAACTCGTTCAGCTTAATCTGATTGGGAATCTGGAAACCCGTAAAGAGGGGCACAGTGGTGCCGAGACTGAAACTGGTAGAGTTGGTGTTGCGGTCGGTATAGGTATTGTCGAGCGTCAGACCGCGACCGAACGAGAACGTCTCAGAGGCTGATGCGTTGAGGTCTGGCAGACGGCTGTTACGTGCCGTAGAGAGCTGCGTCTCCTGCTTCTTGCAGGTGTTCTGCTTTTGCTTGATACTGATATTGTGGCCCACAGCATGCTCTATGCACTGCCGAAGTGTCCAAGGGCTCTGCGCCAGCATGTCTGAATGGACTGCTCCAATGAGTACTGACAGAATTAAAAACTTCTTCATAGCTTACTCCTTTTTATCTTCTGCAATAATCTCGGGACCACGCACCTTATCCTTGGCCGTAATACCCTTCTTGATTTCGATGTTTACACCGTCAGAGAGACCGGTGCTAACGGCTGTACGCTCGTAGCGCTTTTCCTTACCGTTGCCTTTCACCACATAGACAAAGGTGCTGTCACCACTAAACTCGATGGCACTTTCAGGGATGCTGAGCACCTTGTCGGCTCTTGCCAGTACAATTTCTGCATTGGCGCTATAGCCAGAACGTATCTTGCCACCTTCTACCAGCTTGACGGCTGCCTTGATTTCAAACTGGTTGGCACCATTGCTCTCTACGGCCTTTGGCGAGATGTACTCCAGAGCAGCGTCAAACTTCAGATCCTGCAGCGCACCAATGGTAATCTTCATATTCATACCACTCATGAGCTGTCCTACCTCTGTCTCGTCGATATTACCACGGAAGATGAGGTCGTTCATGTTGGCTACAGTGGCAATGGTGGTACCGTCATTGAAGGTGTTCGAAAGAATCACCGAGTTACCCACTTTGACAGGAATGTCGAGGATGATACCACTCACAGTAGAGCGGATAAGCGTCGAAGAGGCATTGGCGTTGGATTGTGATACACCGTCCCGAACTACCTGCAGCGCATCCGTAGCAGCCGCCTTCTCGTGCTTGGCCTGCTCGAGAGAGACCTTGATCTTGTCAAACTCGTCAGCAGATACCAGCTTCTGCTTGAAGAGGTTCTCCTCGCGCTGGAAGTCGGTCTGCGCTTGCTTCAGGTTAATCTCAGCGAGGCGTACACGCATCTCAGCACTCGACAACTGGCCCATATCTGGTATGACCTTTACCTTGGCTATCACGTCGCCAGCGTTCACATGGTCACCTGGCTCCTTGTAGAGTTCGGTGATGATACCTGATATCTGAGGTTTGATGTTCACCTCGTTGCGAGGCTCAATCTTACCAGTGATAATGGTGGTTTTCTGGATGCTGTCCAGTTTGGGCGTGAACTCATTGTAAACCACTTCCTTGGGTTGGCTCTTCTGCCAAAGGAACACGAATGTCCCGATGAAAATCAGCGCGATAATCGCTGCGATGATCAGTTTGCTGTACTTTTTCATATTAATGGAGTTTTTTTGTTTGTTCTTTTTTATGGGGGCTAATAGGACCGATTACTCATCGCGCATGGCATCTACGGGCTTGATACTCATGGCTCTGGCAGCTGGTGCCAGACCTGCCAGCACGCCCAGCGAACTCACTACGAGGGCACAGAGGATGGCTGTCCAGAATCCGATTTGGAAGTGGGCTGTCACGATGCCGTCTTCCGTATTGCCCATTTCGAGCATTTGCAGTATCAGTACACCAAAGAGAATACCACTCATGCCTGCAACCAGCGTCAGTACGATACTCTCAGAGATAATCTGTGAGAGAATCATTTTCGGCGTGGCACCAATGGCTCGCCGAATACCAATCTCTGTGGTACGCTCACGCACCGTTACCATCATGATATTCGACACACCGATGGCACCTGCCAACAAGGTTCCCAAGCCCACCAGCCAGATGAGGAAATTGACACCACGGAACAGGTTGTCGAGCATCTGAAAGAGCACCTCGGTGTTGAACACCATAGCACCCTGCTCATCTGTCTGGTCAACATAGTGTGCCATCGTCACTGCCTCGCGAATACGGTCTGCAAGGGATGACATCACCACACCCTTGTGTCCTGTGGCTGCCAGCATGTCTATCTCGTCTCCTCTGTTGTAGGTCTTCTGCATCAGCGTCATAGGCAGTGTCACCTTTGACTCTGCACGACCGTTGATGTTCATATTGGTTGAGGAATAGTCAACACCGATCACCTCATAATAGGTAGAGTCGATGCGTATCTTCTTGCCACAGGGGTCGCCACCTTCCTTGAAGAGCTCTTTGTAAATCTTTTTGCCGATGACGCATACCTTGCGACACTCCTTCATGTCCATCTCGTTGATGTAGCGCCCATAGTAGAGCTTTGGGGCTACTACAAGGGCATATTCAGGCGATGAACCCTGAATGCGTGGTGAGGCTTTCCGGTCACCATAGTAGGCTGTGTTAGAACGCCCCCAGGGCGCGAAAATCACAGGAGCTATTACGTCCAGCTCTGGTACGCGCTGGCGCAATCTTCCGATATCTTTCTGGTCCATGCTCCACCAGCGTCCCTTACGGAAACCCTTGTAGGCCTTAGTGGTCTGTTGCGACCAGATGAATACGGTGTTTTGTGCAAAGCCATCGAAGTTCTTTTCGAGTAACTCCTGCAGACCCTGTCCGCCGCCAATCAATGCCACCAGCATGAACACGCCCCAAAATACGCCAAATCCTGTTAGGAACGAGCGCGACTTGTTACGGGTTAGCGTGTCAAGTATTTCTCTGTATGTATCTAAATCTATTCTCATTTTAATCAGCTCTTAATGCCTCTATGGGGCGGATTCTACTTGCCTTATAGGCTGGAATAAGACCAGCAATGGTACCAGCGATGACCATCACCATGGTGGCCTCGATACATACATCCAAACCTACCGTCGGGTCAAGGAACATAGTGGCTTGGAAAAGACCTGTGTCAATGACTTCATGACCGATGGTAGCATCCATATATTCGTTGGCTGCTACTCCCAGCACCATGCCGATATAACCGAAGAATGTCGTGATAATCACACTCTCGATGATAATCAGCTTCAAGATGCTCCAGGGCTTGGCACCTATTGCCTTGCGGATGCCAAACTCGTGGGTGCGCTCTTTGACGGTGATAAGCATGATGTTGCTCACACCTACAATACCGGAAAGCAGCGTGAACAGTCCTACCACCCACAGGGCTGTGCGTATGATACCTATACCGGTCTGCATTTGCAGATTCTGGGTGTAGCCATTCCATATCCAGATAGCATTTTCATCATCGGGATGTGCCTGGTGGTTGGCATTTAGACGACGACGATACACTTTCTCAAAGGCATCGTTGGCCTCCTCAGTCTTCAGCCCATGGAAAGTAAATTCAATATTACCTATACTGTTGCTATTGGCACCAAAGACACTCTTGATGGTGGAGTAAGAGGCATAGGCCGAGCTCTCTCCATCGCCAGTACTCTTGTATATACCAACCACCTTGAAGGCCATACTGCCCAGTTTTACGTATTTGCCCAGCAACAACTTGCAGTTTCTTGGTTCCAGTTCCTTAGCTTGGTTGTCGGCCAGCACCAGCACCTTGCGTTTCTCCTTTAGGTCTATTTCATTGATATGCCGGCCACAAAGCAGGTCGCGCTTCAGTATCTGACTATGTATAGGGTACACGCCCGTGATTTGCATATTGCTGAGGTACTGCTCACCATAGCTCACTGTGGCACTATGGTAATAAACGGCTCCAACATCGTCGATATTATTCGAGAACTCTGTTTCAGTGGCGGTCAAGTCTTTGGTGTTTAACGTGATGCCTCGTCCTTCACTCAGACCCTTGTAGGCTTTCGAGGTACTACCACCATAAGCTTCTATCGAGTTGGTGAGCCAGTTGCTAGCCTGTTTTACATTGGCATTGATGAGTCCGTTGCCGGCACCCAGCAGCACGATAATCATAAAGATTCCCCACGCCACCGCAAAGCCAGTCAGTGTCGTGCGAAGCTTATTCCTCCGTGCTGTTTGCCATATTTCACTAATGATATCTCGCATAGTTCTCTAGTTATTCTAGTTTGACTAGTACTACTAGTTATTTCATCAAACCTCCACTGCCGAAGGGTGATGCATTGTGATCAAGGTTCTCTTCTATCTTGCCAATAATACCGTCTTTGATATGTACTATCTTGTTGGTTTCGTTGGCTACACCACTTTCATGGGTTACAACAACGATGGTCATACCTTCGTCCTGGTTCAGCTGTTTCAGCAGTTGCATGACCTCCACAGAAGTCTTTGAATCGAGAGCTCCCGTAGGCTCGTCGGCCAGAATAATCTGAGGCTTGGTGATGAGTGCACGGGCTATGGCGACACGTTGCTTCTGACCGCCGGAGAGCTCATTGGGGTAATGATCTGCCCAGTCAAGCAATCCCAAACGGTCGAGATACTTCAGGGCAAGCGCATGACGCTTGCGCCTGGAAACCCCTTGATAAAAGAGTGGCAACTCAACATTTTCTACTGCTGTCTTAAAAGAGATGAGGTTGAATGACTGGAAAATAAATCCAATCAGCTTGTTACGATACTCAGCAGCGCGACGCTCGGAGAGGTTCCAAATGGGAACGCCTGCCAGCTCGTAGGTTCCTGAGTCGTAGTTGTCAAGAATACCCAGAATGTTGAGGAGGGTACTCTTACCCGAGCCCGACGCTCCCATGATACTGACGAATTCTCCCTTTGCAATGTCAAGAGAGATGCCTTTCAGCACATGGAGCGGCTGTGCGCCCTGATAGGTCTTGTTGATGTCTTTGAGGTGAATCATCTTGTTTTTTGATTTATGATTTATCTGTTAGACGTTGTATTGGTCGAAAAGGTTGCAAATCTCTTCTTTTTTTATGCCTAAAAGTTTCATTTGGCGGAAAACTTCGGGCAGATGCAGGTCCATAAAGGCCTGTTTACGCTGTGCCATGATGGCATTGCGGGCACCAGGGGTAACGAAGTAGCCAAGTCCACGCTTATTATATATAATGTTCGCGCGAGCTAACTCGTCGTAGGCTTTCACGGCGGTGTTGGTATTCACCTCCAGAAGTACGGCATACTCTCGTACTGATGGTATGCGGTCGTCGTCTTTGTATTTTCCTGCAAGAATCTCATCACAGAGACGGTCTGCCATCTGGATGTATATTGCTTTATCATTAGTAAATGTCATACGCTTTTCCTCTGTTTGTTTTTTTTACACGTTCAACCATTTATTGTTAATAACCTGCATGCGAGTAAAGAGCTTATACGATGCCCAATAGTGAACGAAGATAAGCAAGGTCACTGCTGTGTTCAAAATATAGAAGAAGGGATGGAAAATTTGCGTATAGGTCTTCGTTTTCTCGTCCCATGTACCCGTGATGAACTCGATGTTCATGCTGTTCCATTCTATCTGGTTTAGAATCATTGTCAGCAAGATGGCGACAAGAACGATCGTGCAGCTGGTCAGCAGGAACTGCTGGCGACGGAACAGGGTGCCTCCCACAATATAAAGCGAGTGAATGTAGAATACCCAGGCGAAGAGCATCCATGCCATCTGCCAATGCTCGAAAGGAGCAGGGCCAAAAACACGAGTACCTATCATTGGAATACCCCAGATAACGACGCGCCCTGTCACCCAATCAATGAACACGCGCAGACCATCAGCCAACATGTAGGCGCCAATGGTGATGACAGCCAACCAAAGTACGGAGAGCAGCAGATTGATGGTGTATTTCTCCATGTTGGACACGGGCCAAAGTAGGAAGGCCGAACGCTTGCGGGTGTCCTTCATGCCTGAGAATAGGAAACTGGCACCAAAGAGCATGGAGAAACAGAAGAAGATGACGCCGAAGACGACAGTCTGCTCTACATAGGAATTATATCTTTGATAGGCATCTGCTGCGCCCCATTCTTCTAACATATATTGATAATTGTGCCCCTGCACGCGGGTAAAGAACAGGTCGGCCATAAACATGACGAGGGTAAAGATGCCGAAGAGGCGAATCCACGTCTTGCGAAGTACGAGAAACTGGCACTTCAGTGCCTGTGAGAATCTATTGAAATTGAATGTTTTCATTTTGCTTGTGTTTTATAGTTAAACAAAAGTTCAAGGTTCACTTGTGTCTCGGCATCGCCATCTTTTCGTTTGCAGATGACAGCATTGCCCTGCAGAGTAGGCTCGGCATAGAGCACGCTGTCGTCCATCTGCTGGGGCGTACGGTATTCGAAGGTGTACTGATCCTGTATCTCCTGCATGGAGGCATTCAGCAGTACGTTGCGCTGGTCGAGGATAAGAATGTGGTCGAGCATCTGCTCCACGTCGTGTACCTGATGGGTTGAAATCATCACTGTACGTTCCTCTGTCATATGCTGGGCAATGACTTTTCGGAACTGCGACTTCGATGGGATGTCCAGTCCGTTGGTGGGCTCATCCATCAACAAGTACTTGGTGTTGGTCGCCATGGCAAAAGCAATGTAAGCCTTTTTTCGCTGACCCATTGACAATTGGCCTAAGTGCACATCAGCTGGCAATTCGAAATCAGCCAGACAACCCTGTAGAATCTCGTCGGAGAAGTTGGGGTAAAAAGGCTTGTAGAGTTTCACATATTCTGAGAGACGGATGGCAGGCATCTCGAACTCCTCGGTTACAAGGAAGATGTCGCGGAGCGTTTCGGGCAATCGCTTACTGGTTGCGATGTTGTCGCAACAAACTGTTCCCTGGGCAGGGCGCAACAAACCAGACAATAGGTAGAGTAGCGTAGATTTTCCCGTACCGTTTTTACCAAGCAAACCATAGATGTTGTTGGTCTCCAACGTCAGGCTGAAATGATCGAATACCTGGCTCTTACCGCCTGCGTACTTGAAACTGATGTTCTTTACTTCTATCATAATTGCTTTTATAAAGTTAAATCTCTCTGTAATAGTGTACCACTTAAATAGTACACTGCAAAGGTAGGGCATTTATGAATAAGTTCCAAGTTTTTTCGCCATTATTTTTTGTGAATAGCATTATTTAACATTTTCACCTTATTTATTTATAGAGAATGTTCTCAATTGTGGACATGACAAATAACCATAACCACTACTATCGGGCTATGTACAAAACAATGTCGCTGTAGTACTACATGCAATGTCAGGTATGACAGCGCAACTTATCCACGGCTGTCAGCACCCCACATCATTTTCTTTCGAAGGGTATGGAAATATTTTGTACCCGCACGCTTGATGACTTTTACGCGATAAGGAGCCTTGCGCAGTGTGAGGCTTGTGCTGTCATCGAGTTTCTCCGAACGACCGTCAAGGGCTACTAAGTAGTTGTGCGTACGACTCTCGACAGTCAGTTTAATCTCACTGTCTTCCGAAAGAACGATGGGGCGAACATTGAGAGAGTGGGGGGCAACAGCGGTTAGCGAAAAAACATGGGTGCCAGGCACGATAATAGGACCACCGTTAGACAGTGAGTAGGCCGTCGAGCCCGTGGGCGTACTCATGATTAAGCCATCGGCCTGATAGGTGGTTAGATAGTCGCCGTTAATGGTGGCATGGATAGTAATCATTGAGGCATTGTCGCGCTTCAGGATGGCCACGTCGTTGAGTGCACAACAATAGCCCCTCAGTGGCAGACCATCGGTCTCTACGCGGATAACGGCACGGGTGTCAACGGCATAGTCTCCCTCATAGAGAGCCTGGATAGTACGTTCAATTTCCTGTGGGTTGATGTCGGCCAGAAAACCAAGCCTGCCGGTATTAATGCCTAAAATGGGAATCTGCTTGTTACCTACCATGCTGGCTGCACGCAGAAAGGTTCCGTCGCCACCCATCGACACTACGAAGTCGGCATCAAAGTCTGTCTGGTCGAACACGTTGATACCATCTAATGGCAATTGCTGACCGTCTTTCAGAAAAGCATAAAACTCTCGTTCTATGAAAACTTCTGCCTGACGAGCAGAAAGACATGCCAGCAGTTTCTGGATTGAAACCGACTTCCTCGGCTGGTAGCTGTTGCCGAAAATGGCGAATCTTAGTTTGCGTGATGCCATAAGTTTTTTTGCTTTTTTAGCTGCTATTTCGCAAATATTTGCTATCTTTGCGCCATATTTAATGGTGCAAAGATACGAAATCTAAACGTAAAAGGAACAAAAGGAAGCAAAAAAATGACAAGATTAAGTGTAAACATCAATAAAATTGCTACTCTCCGCAATGCCAGAGGCGGCAACAACCCCGATGTGTTAGCTGTAGCTCGCGATGTTGAAAATTTCGGTGCACAGGGCATCACCGTACACCCCCGCCCCGATGAGCGTCATATTCGTTATCAGGATGTACGCGATCTGAAACCGTTGGTTTCTACTGAATTTAATATTGAGGGCAACCCCATCGACTCGTTTACCCAGTTGGTGCTCGAAGTGGTGCCCACACAGGTGACACTGGTGCCCGATGGCCATGACCAACTGACATCCAACCACGGTTGGGATACTATTGAGAACAAGGCTTTCCTGACCGATATCTGCCGCACTTTCAAGGAGGCGGGCATTCGTACCAGCATCTTTGTTGATGCCGACCCACGGATGGTGGAAGGCGCCAAAATCTGCGGAGCTGACCGTGTGGAACTCTATACTGAGCCGTATGCTTCCGGGTATGCTGCTGGCCGTGAGACAGCTATAGCACCTTTCCTCGCTGCTGCTGAGGAGGCTCGTCGTGTAGGCCTTGGCCTCAATGCGGGTCACGACTTGTCGCTCGAGAATCTTGCCTATTTCCATCAAGTTATCCCATGGACTGATGAGGTGTCGATAGGTCACGCACTCATCTGTGATGCCCTTTATATGGGTCTTGAGGAAACGATTAAGCAATACTTACAAGCACTGAAATAATGAAAAAGGTTTATGTTTTCTTAGCTGACGGCTTCGAAGATGTCGAGGCCCTCATCCCCGTTGATATCTGGCGTCGCGGAGGTTTAGACGTGGTAACGGTAAGCATCACTGACTTCCCGTTGGTACAGTCGGCACATGGCGTGAATATCGAGGCCGATGTCATGTTCGAACAGGCCGACTTCACCGATGCCGACCTTCTGTTCCTCCCTGGCGGCATGCCCGGTGCTACCAACCTGTATGAACACAAGGGCGTCTGCAAGGCCGTCGTTAATCAGGCTACCGCAGGTAAGAAGGTGGCTGCCATCTGTGCTTCACCGGGAGTCGTCTTTGCTCCACTTGGTATCCTTGAGGGCAAGAAGGCAACCTGCTATCCAGGCTTCGACAAAGCATTGGCAGAGAATGGTGCTACTTATACCGCAGATCTCTTCACCGTCGATGGCAATGTCACCACAGGTGAGGGGCCTGCCGCAGCTTTCCCATTCGCTTACGAATTGTTGGCTCAGCTGAAGGACAAGCAGACTGCTGATCAAATTGCCGAGGGCATGCGCTTTAAACACCTCATGGCTTGATGGACTACATCATTATTGTGGCAGGGGGCAAGGGCCTCCGCATGGGGACCGATATCCCCAAGCAGTTTTTACCCATTGGTGGAAAACCTGTGCTGATGCGCACGATTGAACGTTTCCAAAAGGCTCTGCCTGACATTAACATTATCCTCGTATTGCCACAAGCACAGCAAGACTACTGGCGCCAGCTCTGCCAAGAGTATGACTTCCAAGTGGAATACCAGATGACCGATGGTGGCGAGACACGCTTCCATTCCGTGCAGCATGGTTTGGTACTTATCCCTGACGATGCTCAGGGTGTTGTTGGTGTCCACGATGGTGTGCGCCCCTTTCCTAGTGTTGAGATGATTCGCAATTGCTATGCGATAGCTCGTGAGAAAAAGGCTGTCATCCCTGTCATCCCTGTCGTGGAAACGGTGCGTCACATCTCTCCTTCCTCCTCCCAAACAGTCCCCCGCAATGACTACCGTCTGGTTCAAACACCGCAGTGCTTCGACATTCAATTATTGAAGGCTGCCAACCGCCAGCCCTATAACGATGGCTTCACCGACGATGCCAGTGTGGTCGAGGCTTTCGGAGTCGATGTAACTCTTGTCGATGGCAATCGCGAGAATATCAAAATTACCACACCTTACGACCTGAAGATTGCTGAAGTGCTGATAAATGACTGATATCCTGCAACAAGACATACAATATCTGGCGGGCGTGGGTCCCAACAGACGTAAGATGCTCAGCGAAGAGCTGGGCATCACTACGTTTGGCGACCTATTACAGTATTTTCCCTATAAGCATGTTGACCGCAGCCGTCTCTATGCCATTCATGAGTTGACGGGCGACATGCCGTTTGTGCAGGTGAAGGGCCATATCCTTAGCTTTGAGACTTTTAAGATGAGTGCTCGCAAGGAACGCGTGGTGGCTCATTTCACCGATAGTAGCGGACGTGTCATGGACCTCACATGGTTCAATGGCGGGAAATATGCCAAGCAGAACTATGCCGTGGGCAAGGAGTATGTCATCTTCGGAAAACCCAATGTGTACAACGGTCGTATCAACGTTACCCATCCCGATATTGACCCTGTCGACAAACTCGAACTGGCGGCGATGGGTATGCAACCCTACTATAACACCACGGAGAAGATGAAGAAGGCAGGCATGAACAGCCGTGCTATCGAACGTTTGGTTAAGAGCCTCCTCGACACGCTGAAAACCCCGTTTGCCGAGACGCTCCCTGACTTCATTATCCAGAAGCTTCACCTCGTGTCACGTGACGATGCCTTGCGCAAGATACACTATCCACAGAATGCCAAGGAATTGGAACAGGCCCGCTTGCGTCTGAAGTTCGAGGAACTGTTTTACGTGCAGCTCAATATTCTGCGCTATGCCAGTGACCAGCGTCGTAAATACCGTGGTTATGTCTTCTCAAAGGTGGGCGATTATTTCAACGACTTTTATAAAGAGAATCTGCCCTTTGAACTTACCGGTGCCCAGAAACGTGTCATCCGCGAGATTCGTAAGGACATGGGTAGCGGCCGACAGATGAACCGCTTGTTACAGGGTGATGTGGGTAGTGGCAAGACCCTTGTGGCCCTGATGTCGATGCTCATTGCCCTCGACAATGGCTACCAGGCCTGCATCATGGCACCCACCGAGATTCTGGCTGAGCAGCATCTGCAGACCATTATGGATTTTCTGGAGGGTATGGATATCCGTGTGGCATTGCTGACGGGTATTGTCAAGGGTAAGCGTCGTCAGGAGATTCTCGACGGACTGCTTGACGGCACCGTGCAGATTCTTGTTGGCACTCATGCTGTCATTGAAGATACTGTCAAGTTCGGACGCCTCGGCATGGTCGTCGTCGACGAACAGCACCGCTTCGGTGTGGCTCAGCGTGCTAAGTTGTGGAGCAAGAGTGTCAACCCGCCTCATGTTCTTGTGATGACTGCCACACCCATCCCGCGTACACTGGCGATGACGCTCTATGGCGACCTTGATGTCAGTGTCATCGATGAGTTGCCGCCAGGCCGCAAACCCGTGGCCACCCAGCATGTCTTCGATCGTTCGCTTCCGTCACTTTATGAGAGCATTCGCAATCAGATTCGTCAGGGCCGACAGGTGTATATCGTCTTCCCGCTCATCGAGGAGAGCGAGAAGATAGACCTCAAGAATCTGGAGGATGGCTATGAAGTGCTGAGACAGGTGTTCCCCGAGTTCCGTATGAGTAAGATTCACGGCAGGATGAAACCCGCGGACAAGGAGGCTGAGATGCAACGTTTTGTCAGCGGCGAGACGCAGATACTCGTTGCTACTACTGTTATCGAGGTTGGCGTCAACGTACCTAACGCTTCTGTCATGGTCATTCTCGAAGCCCAACGATTCGGACTTTCCCAGCTTCACCAGCTTCGCGGACGCGTCGGTCGTGGTGCCGACCAGAGCTATTGCATTCTTGTTACCAACCATAAACTCGCTGATGATACACGCAAGCGCCTCGACATCATGTGCGAGACTAATGACGGCTTCCGAATTGCTGAAGCCGACCTGAAGCTGCGGGGTCCAGGCGACCTTGAAGGCACTCAGCAGAGTGGTATGGCTTTCGACTTGAGGATTGCTGATATTGCACGTGACGGCCAACTCGTACAGTTGGCCCGTGATGAGGCTCAGCTCATCATCGACGATGACCCCGAATGTGTATCTAACCGTTATGCACTGCTTTGGACGCGTTTGCGCGAACTTCGCAAGTCAAATATCAATTGGGGCGTCATTTCTTAAGTTAATTAAGTTAAAAGTGTTAAAACACACAAAATAAACTTAAACAATATGCGTAAAAAATACAATATTAAATAAAAAGCATTACCTTTGCGGCGTATTATTCCTGTATAAGGTTGAAAATCAATAAGAACTAAAAGAACTGTAATGCAGAAATTGAAGCAAATTGCAATGTTGGCCATAGCATCAATATGTTCTCTCCCGACTATGGGACAAGATCTGTTGGCTCGCCAAGCACCCATTGATCGCAAGATGAAAGCAGTCGACAGCGTAGCGCTTCAGCGACTGATATTTACCGAGAATTATGATTCACCTGCCGATGACCTCTACGAGGACTGGAGCAATCGCTATGCGCATCAGGAGACTGCGCTGCCTGATTCGTTCCGTATCTCGCTGAAAGGCTTTTGCATGCCTACTGATAGCCGCGTGCTCACCAGCAACTTTGGTGCCCGCTGGGGACGTCAGCATAAAGGTCTCGACATCAAGGTCTATACCGGTGACACCATCCGTGCTGCATTTAGTGGTAAGGTGCGTATTGTGCGTTACGAGCGTCGTGGCTATGGCAAGTATGTCGTGATCCGCCACTACAACGGTCTGGAGACCATCTATGGTCACATGTCGGAGCAGCTGGTCGAGGAAGATCAGGAGGTACGCGCTGGCGAGCCTATCGGCTTGGGCGGTAATACCGGTCGCAGCACAGGTTCACACCTGCACTTCGAGACACGCCTCTGTGGTGTGGCCCTCAACCCTGCTCTGATGTTCGACTTCCGTAATCAGGATGTCGTTGATGACTACTATATGTTCCGCAAGGATACTTATCAGCAGGAAGGTCTCCTCGCCAATCGCCTGCGTGGTGTTGGAAACGACCTGGGTGGCAACGAGGAGATGGAGATGGCTAGTGCGGCCCCTGTTGTCCGTTATGCCCGTGCATCGCGCTTCCATAAGGTACGTAAGGGTGAGAGCCTTTATTCCATCGCTCGTAAGCGCGGTACTACGGTGGATGCCATTATGAAGCTCAACCACCTGAAGAAGTCATCACGCCTGAAGCCTGGTCAGATTCTCAAATACAACTAATTATATCTATGATATAAAATAGCGCCCTGCGATTCATCTTCGCAGGGCGCTATTTCATATAAAACGCTATTCCAGCGGAATTTCCGGGTGCTGAACGGCCAAAAGCGAGTCTTTCTGTGAGAGGTAGAACATGTAGAGAATGACGGGTTTTGTTCCTCTGTTCTCACCGTGGTGGATGGTGTTTACCATCTCGACGACAGGTTCGCCCTCATGTACAACTTTCTCTTTGCCGTCCTGTCCAATGATGGTCAGCTCACCCTGTACTAGGATGCCGTAGTTCATGACGGGATGGTGGTGCCAGCCTAGCTTCTGTCCAGCGGGGAACTCATACTTCACAGCCACCAGTTCAGGGCGGCCTTGCAGGTAGTCTGGCAGTTCCACGCCGTCCCAACTCTGCGAGGTGCGAATAAGTTCTTCACTCTTGACAGTTTTTGCGGCTTCGTTCTTTTCTTCTGGAGCTTTTGTTTCTTTACAGCTCGAGACAATTGTCGTAGTTCCGCAGATTATGGTGGCGGCCAGCACCCATTGAATCATTTTTTTCATTATTATATTGTTTTTCTAAGTTTGTTTTTTATTCATTTTGCTCTTTCGCTTCCGTCACGAAACATGCCACAAGACCGTAGGTGATGGTTGGACGTATCCATATCTCTGTGAGCATATAGTTGGTGTATTCGTCGTAAGGCTCGATAAAGATATCGTAGTTATAAAGTGATGCAATGAGTATGTCAATGATGCAGATGGCCCATAAGTTGCGTTTGGTATAGCTCTGCCAGTCCTTTCGTGCATAGAAATAGGTGAGCATACAGAGCAACAGCACCGAGAGTGCCAGACATATCAGATGGAGTGCATAAAATGCCAAAGGGGGTGGGAAGAGAATGTCGCGCAGCAATACTGTCACGCCCACCGAGATTGAACACCAATAGTTAAATTGCTGTGTAGTGATGCGGTAGTTGAAAAAATACATCCAAATCATAACCAGACAGGCCACATAGAACAGGTTGAGCACTAGTTCGGGCCAAGCTTCTTTCAATCCAAAGTGGCCCACGCCGTAGAGCATGATGCCTATTGAGACCATTCCCGCCACAGCAGTAATGCCGATGTCGAAAATCTTAGCGTTTTTTGTAAATCTTGTCTGCATAGTTGTTGTTTTATTATGCTGTTATAAGAATTTGCAGGATATGGTCTATCGCTTGATGACGTAGCCGTCGCGCTTCTTACTAAAGGCCTCGAGGCGGAGGGTATGCGTCTCGTGATCGAAATAGATATTGGGATTAACGGCCTGACCGTTGATGCGTGTCTCGAAATGAAGGTGGGGCGTAGAGGCGCGACCCGTTTGTCCAGTCAGAGCGATGACGTCGCCGGCCTTAACCTGATCGCCTACCTTGACAAGATTTTTGGAGTTGTGGCTGTAATAGGTTTCGAGGCCGTTGTCGTGGCGGATGCGCACCAGATTGCCGTAACCAGAGAAAGGTCCTGAGAAGACCACTTCTCCATCGAAAGCAGCGAGAATGTTGTCACGGTTAACGGTCTTGAGGTCTACACCGGAATGGCGGCGACCTCCACGATTGCCGTAGGGACTGATGACCTTGGCGCCAGGCAGTGGATAACACCACCATACCCTGTTGACAGGCTCTTCTACCATCGGTTCTTTCAGTACACTGACATTGACCTTCCAGTTTGCAGTTCTTTGGAAGAGTACGACTTGCGGACGCAAACGGTGACTCTCGAGGCTGACGATGATGGAGGGGTTGATGCGGCTACCGTTGACCATGATAGAGAAGCGACAGAAGGTACGACCTTTCTCGGTGCCTACGATGGCAATGGTCTGTCCCGCCTTGACGCGGTCGCCCGACTTTACCAGATTTTCGGCATTGTTGCTGTAAACGGTTTCGAGGCCATTGCCGTGACGTACGACGATAACGTGACCGAGCGTGGCACTATAGCGTGATAGACGGACAACACCGGCGAACATCGACTTAACGGCATCGCCACGTTGGGTCTCAATCTCTACGGTGTAATCAGACATCATGCGTGCCTTGCCGACAGGCAGCGGGAAACAGTAGTCCTTGTCGCGTCCTGAACTAAAGTCAACAGTAAAAGCGTCTGACTTTTCGAAGAGTCCGGGCTCCTCGATACTCACTTGCTGCTTTTCAAGGTCGGAGAACTGTGACTGTGCACATGAGGTAATGGCTACCATGGCAGTGATGGCAAGCAACAGATGACGTATCTTCTTCATGGCTCGTCCTCCTCGTATTCAAAGTCGTCATAGTCTTCGATATCCTCTATCTCGTCATCATCAATATACTCGATGTCCTCGTCCTCACCCTCGTCGGCCAGCTCCTCGGCAAAGCGCGTCATATCCTTGTCACGGTGTACCAATGTGTCTTCAGCCATCACAGCAGCTAACTTGTTACTCTCGGCATTGAGTTCGCGCCATAGTACGTCCTTCAGTTCGCTAAGTCCCTTGTTGGCCACTGCCGATATGAAGACACATGGCAAGTCCTGCGGTAGCGTCTCACGCAACATCTCGATGAGTTCATCGTCGAGCAGGTCGCACTTGGTGATGGCTAGCACGCGGTGCTTGTCGAGCATATCGGGATTAAAACGGCGCAACTCGTCGAGTAGGACCTCGTATTCATGCTTGATGTCGTCGGTATCGCCAGGTACCATAAAGAGTAGCAGTGAGTTGCGCTCAATGTGGCGCAGGAAGCGCAGGCCAAGGCCCTTGCCTTCAGCGGCTCCTTCAATGATGCCAGGAATGTCTGCCATGACAAACGACTGGTTGTCGTGGTAGCCCACGATGCCCAGTGAGGGCTCCATCGTGGTAAAGGGGTAGTTAGCAATCTTGGGGCGGGCATTGCTGAGCGACGCCAGCAATGTGGACTTGCCTGCATTGGGGAAACCTACCAGACCGACATCAGCCAGCAACTTCAGTTCAAGGATGATAGTCATCTCCTGCATGGGTTCGCCGGGCTGTGCATAGCGTGGCGCCTGGTTGGTGGCAGTACGGAACTGGTAGTTACCTAATCCACCGCGACCACCCTTGAGGAGTACTATCTCCTGGCCGTCGTAGGTTATATCGCAGACGTATTTGCCCGTCTCAGCATCGTAGACCACTGTACCGCAGGGTACGTCGATGTACACATCCTTGCCGTCGGTGCCGTGACATTTGTCGCGACCACCGTTGCCTCCATGCTCGGCAAAGATATGGCGCTCGTATTTCAGGTGTAGCAGCGTCCAGTAGTTGTGATTACCGCGCAGAATGATGCTGCCGCCCTTGCCACCGTCGCCCCCGTCGGGACCGCCGTTGGGGTTGTATTTCACGTGGCGCAGGTGCATCGACCCTCGGCCGCCCTTGCCTGAGCGACAGTATATTTTGACGTAGTCTACGAAGTTACTTTCCATTACAGATTGTCAATCACATTTTTGATGTCGGCAAAGATACGCTCTAGCGTACCAAGGCCGTTGATATGGTGGTGGAGACCTTCCTTTTTATACCACTCGATGAGCGGCTGGGTCTGTGTGTGGTACACGACGAGGCGTTTCTTGATGGTCTCTTCGTTATCGTCAGCACGTCCACTATCCTTACCGCGCTTGATGAGGCGTGTCATCAACTCGTCCTCGGGGACGTCGAGTTCAATCATGGCTGCGATCTTGTCGCCACGTTCGTCAAGCATCTGCTTCAGGGCCTCTGCCTGTGGTATGGTGCGTGGAAAACCGTCGAAGATAACGCCTTTGTGGCTTCTTCCGAATGAGTCATAGACGTTGGCTAGAATAGATACCATCAAGTCATCGGGAATGAGTTGGCCCTTGTCTATGAATCCTTGGGCGGTCTTGCCCAGTTCGGTACCTTTCTTAATCTCGTTGCGGAGCACATCACCTGTAGAGATGTGTTCCAAACCGTAGTTCTCGATAATGAGGTCGCTCTGTGTGCCTTTACCTGAGCCTGGAGCGCCGAAAATAACAATATTCTTCATCCTGATTATAATGTTTTGTTTGTCCTGTTTAATCTTTGTCTCTTTACCTTTATACCATAAGTCTGTCATCAAGTCGCTCTTACGCGCCTCGACATCGCTGGGCATGTGGGGAAGCTTGATTTGTCGCATGTATTATTTTACAAGTGAGTAAATCTCGGGCAGGTTGCGACCCTGCTGGTCGTAGTCAAGGCCATAGCCCACAATGAAATCGTTGGGAATCGAGAAACATGGGTACTTGATGTCGAGTTGCTCTTGCATGTTGTCGGGCTTGACGAAGAGTGCACAAAGATCTATCGAGGCTGGTGTGCGCGTGCTCAGTGTACGCATCATCTGCTTCATCGTAAGACCCGTATCGATAATGTCTTCGACGATGATAACGCTACGGCCGTTCAAGTCCTCGTTGATACCCAGAATCTCGTGGACATTGCCAGTGGAGAGGACGCCCTGATAGGATGATAGTTTGACAAATGAGATTTCGCAAGGAATGGTAATCTCGCGCATCAGGTCGGCGGCAAACATAAAGGCACCGTTCAGCACGGCGAGAAACAGCGGGTTCTTGCCCTCCATGTCCTTGTTGATGCGTGTAGCCACCTCTTTAATCCTGTCTTTAATTTCTTGTTCGGAGATGAACGTTTTGAACGTCTTGTCCTTGATTTTAACTGTGCTCATGAGTGAAAATAATGAATTTTGGTACAAAATTACAATTTTTTTTGCAAAGTATGGGCATGATTAGTATATTTTTTGTATTTTTGCATGCGTAAATGAAGATATTTACAAGTGCTCAGATAAAAGAGCTGGATAAATACACCATTGAGAACGAACCGATTTCGAGTCTCAATCTGATGGAGCGTGCCGCGCAGACAATGGTACGCACTATTACTGAGTTGTGGGGCTCGGCAACGCCTATCGTGGTGTTCGCTGGTCCGGGCAATAATGGCGGTGACGGTCTGGCTATAGCTCGTATGCTCGCTGAGCAGGGCTATCAGGTCTCTGCCTACCTGTTCAATATCAGTGGCTCTCTCTCTGGGGAGTGTGCTGCCAACAAGAGATTGCTGCAGGAGAATAAGCGCATCCAGCAGTTTGTAGAGGTCACTCAGGAGTTTGACCCACCACAGTTGGATGCCAATACACTGGTTATTGACGGCCTCTTTGGTTCGGGTCTGAACAAACCGCTGGCAGGCGGTTTTGCCTCGCTGGTGAAATATATCAATGCCTCGCCCTCGAAGGTGGTCAGTATCGACCTACCGTCAGGATTGATGGCCGAAGACAATACGTATAACGTTCGCGCCAATATCATCCGTGCCTATATGACGCTCACGTTGCAGCAGCCCAAACTTTCATTCTTCTTTGCAGAGAATCAGGAGTTTATTGGACAGTTGCGCGTGCTCGACATCAGGCTCAGTCAGGAAGGTATTCGGAAGATAGAGGCTCCATATACTGTCTTGGAGGAGAACGACATCCGCCAATGTATGCTGCCCCGCAAACCTTTCGCCCATAAGGGTGAAATGGGTCATGCACTGCTGATCGCGGGCAGCTACGGCATGGCGGGAGCCGCTATCCTGTCAGCACGAGCCTGTCTGCGCTCGGGAGTGGGTAAGCTTACGGTCAACACGCCTAAGCGTAACGTGCCTATTCTTCAGACCTCAGTACCCGAGGCCATCATCCAAAGGAGCAACGACGAGACAATCTTCTCAGAATCGGTAGAAACCGAGGAGTTCAATGCTATGGGTATCGGACCTGGTCTGGGGCAGAGTGAGCAGACCGCTATTGCATTGATCTCGCAGCTGCGTAGGGCACAATGTCCTATCGTAGCCGATGCTGACGCTCTGAATATCCTGTCCAACCGTCGTGCCTGGTTGCAGCAGTTGCCTAAGGGCGTTATCCTGACGCCTCATCCCAAAGAGCTCGACCGCTTGGAAGGACATTCTGTTGATAGCTACGACCGTCTGACGAAGGCTTGCAATCTGGCAGAGCGCCTACAGGGTATCGTTATTGTCAAGGGCCACTATACTGCTATCTGCATGCCCGACGGCCACATCATGTTCAACCCGACAGGGAATGCTGGCATGGCCACGGCAGGCAGTGGTGACGTACTGACGGGAATCATTACTGGACTGCTGGCTCGAGGCTATGAGCGCAAGGAGGCTTGTATGGTGGGTGTTTATCTCCACGGACTGGCTGGTGATTTGGCTGCCGCTGATATGGGTGAAGAGAGCCTGTTGGCTGGTGATATCATACGCTATCTGCCGCGGGCATTTAAAAGACTGAAAGAATAAAAATAGAATAGATATATGAAAAAATTACTTTTTGCAGCGATGCTTGTCTGTAGTTCTGTGGCAATGGCCCAGCAGCTGACAACGCCGACGAAGGCAGGACGTACCGCAGACGGTATTGTCTATTACCTTCCGAAGACTGCCATTGAGTTTAACCTGCTCATTGAGAAGAAAACGTATACCCCGGGCGAGTTTGCCAAGTATGGTGAGAAGTACCTGCGACTGAGAGGTATCAAACTTGAAGAGGAAGTGACCTATAGCATCGCCAACTACGGTCTGACCCAGATTGGTTTGCGTGACACCTCTAAGTGTTTCGCCGTCAAGTTGAAGGGCGGAAAGTGCGAGAATGCAGAGATCAATCTGACTGAAGATGGTGTACTACAGTCGGTGAATGCTGAACCCGTGAAGATGAAACCTCGCGTGCCATTCAAACCGGCTCCTCCCGTTAAGCAGCCCGATCCGCGTCAGTACCTCAATGCCGAGGTGCTGTCAGCCGGTAGCACGGCCAAGATGGCTGAGCTCACTGTTGAGCAGATTATCGAACTGCAGGAGCACCGACAGCAGCTCATCACTGGTGAGGCAGAGGATATGCCGCAGGACGAGCAGCAGCTGCAGCGTATGATCGATGAGATTGACAAACAGCGCGAGATTCTCTTGACACTCTTCACGGGAACGACGACGCGCGATACCGTTGAGCAGGTGCTTGTCGTTTGTCCGGAGAAGGAAGTAGAACGTGAGGTTATCTTCCGTCTCTCGAAGAAGGTCGGTCTCGTTGATAAGGACGACCTCTCGGGTGTACCTTATTATATGAGTATAGAGGATATGCACCGTACGACCTTCCAGAAATACGAGGTAGACGAGAAGAAGAAGGAGGGTGGTTTCTATGTTAACGTGCCTGGCCGTATCAAGATGACGCTGCACCGTGACAACCACTTCTTGGGGTCCTTTGACCTCTATGCCGCTCAGTTTGGCTTCGTCGAGCTGCGTAGTGGATCATTGTTCAAACGCTATGTCACGCATATGACGCTGAATCCTACAACTGGTTCCGTGGATAAGATCCATGCAGATATGGGTAAATAATTTCAAAGCAGCGTAAATTTCGAAACTTCGAAATATCGAAATATCGAAGTTTCGAACATAAAATAAAGGCTTTCCAAAGAATTGGAAAGCCTTTATTATTGGATGCTTTATTATTTAGCACTGAGCGAGCTTACCGTCAGAACCGGTACATCTTCTTCATGTTCTCACGAGCGGGCTTCAGATACTGACGAGGATCGAAGTCTCCAGGATGCTCAGCCAGGTGCTTGCGGATAGCAGCGGTCATGGCCAGACGTGAGTCAGAGTCGATGTTGATCTTGCAGACAGCGCTCTTAGAAGCCTCACGCAGCTGCTCTTCGGGGATACCGATAGCGGCCTCGAGCTTGCCACCGAACTGGTTGATGGTGTTCACCTCGTCCATAGGAACTGAAGAAGAACCGTGGAGCACGATGGGGAAGCCAGGGAGCTTCTTCTCAATCTCGTGCAGGATATCGAATGCCAAGGGAGGCGGAACGAGTACACCGTTCACCAATGTGCACTGAGCGGGAGTGAACTTGTGAGCACCGTGAGAAGTACCGATAGAGATAGCCAGTGAGTCGCAACCTGTGCGGGTAGCGAAATCGATAACCTCCTCGGGCTTGGTATAGTGAGACTCAGCAGCGCTGACCTCATCCTCAACACCAGCGAGCACACCAAGCTCAGCCTCAACGGTTACGTCGAACTGGTGAGCGTACTCAACAACCTTCTTGGCCAGTGCAACGTTCTCCTCGTAGGGGAGGTGAGAACCGTCGATCATCACTGAAGAGAAGCCCATGTCGATACAATCCTTGCAGAGCTCGAAGCTGTCACCATGGTCAAGGTGCAGAACGATCTCAGGATGAGCGCAGCCCAGCTCCTTAGCATAAGCCACAGCACCCTCGGCCATATAGCGCAGGATGGTAGCGTTGGCATAGTTGCGAGCACCCTTAGACACCTGCATGATAACGGGTGACTTTTGAAGTTGAAAGCGGGGATAGCATAGCCACCGGCTACTGCTCTCTTAAACATCTCGCGGGTATTTACGAGACCCAAATCCTTGTAATTTACCATAATTGTTTACCTTATTAATGAGTTAAAAACTATAAACTGACTACAAAGATAGAGATTAAAAATGAAATAACAAACATGTACACGGAAATTAATGCCGCCTTTTCACGGTTTTTAGCATTCCATTCCGCTTCCTGTTCTTTGAGGAGGCAAAAATGCAAAGTGTGTGTTGCAAATATCTTGAAGAGCAGGGCGGCGCCGTTACCTGATGTTCTTGTAGAGGGTCAGTATGTTGCGGCTGTCTTTGTAGCAGTAGTCCACATGGTCGCACATACGACGGATATAGTGAATGCCGAGACCACCGATAGGACGCTTTTCAGCCGGTATGTTGATATCTGCAGCTGGAGCGGCTGTGGGGTCGAAGGGCTTGCCGGTATCGCTGATCGTGATCTGCAGTTGATCGTTGTTGACGGTGGCTGTGACGGTGACATCGGGTGCACCACTATATTTGATGACATTCACCACGGCTTCCTCGATAGCCAGTCGTAGGTGCATGCTGTTGCGGCGGTCTAAGCCGGCGCTGTTGGCAGTGTTCATGACAAAGTTGCTTAAATAAGGAATCTCATCGATGCTAGAGAGCGTAAAGTCATGAGGTGTGAGCCACTGGACAGCGAGCATGGTGAGGTCGTCGCTCTGTTCTGCATCACCCACAAAGTCGGCAATGGTCTTTTGCATGCGCTCGATAAGGGGTTGTGGTGCATATTGGTTGTCGGCTAGTGCCTGCTGTGCTATTTCGTAGACGGTGTCGCGACCCAGCAGCAGGTTGTCGTTGTTCCTGGCTTCGTTGACACCATCGGTGAAAAGGAACAATACGCTGTTGGGCGTCATCTGTAGCTCCTGCAGCTGATAGGTGGTGCCTGGCAAAGCACCGACGGGTACGTTTGGCACGATGGGCACGCGACTGACACTGTCGGCAATCAACAGTGGAGGCTCATGGCCTGCCGAGCAATACTGAAGATGGCCGGTAGCCAGATTGAGCATACCGACGAAGAGGGTAGAGAACATACACGACTCGTTGTGCTCGCTCATAACCTCGTTCATCTGCGTAATGATCTGGTGGGGCAGCTGAATGCCGTGGAGGGAATAGGAACGGAACATGCTGCGCGTGACAGTCATCATCAGCGCTGCTGGCATACCTTTTCCGGAAACATCACCGATACAGAAAAATAGGTAGCCGTCGCGGATGAAGAAGTCGTAGAGGTCGCCGCCTACCGCTTTGGCTGGTGTCAGACTAGTATGGATATTGATCTCACCGTGATGCGGGAAGTCGGTGGGCAGCATGGCCATTTGTATGCGATGCGCAATGTTCAGCTCGTGCTCCATAGAGGCTTTCTGGGCCGTTGTTGTCTTTAGCTCCTCGATATATCCTGATAGCGACTGTTGCATATTGGCAAAGGAGTCGCGCAGCAACTGCAATTCATCGTCGTCGCGCAGTGTGGGCAGTGGGGCTTTGAAGTTGCCTTTTGCCACCTCGTCAGCACTCTTAGCCAGGAATTCCAGTGGGCGTGTGGCGCGGTGAATGGTGATGCGGCAAATAAAATATACAGCAAAAAGACCCAGTAGCATGACGGGGATGATATGCAGACAGATGGAAATGGAGGCATCGTAGAACGACAACTTCGGTACAACGATAGCGATCGACCATCCCGTATGTTTGACGGGAGAGTAGAAGACATAGGCCTCGATGCCGTCAATCTCTACCTGCTCCATACCACGCTGCCTGTTAGCCATGTGGCGTGCCAGATGGTCATCACGGGTGTCAGCGGAGCGACGTGCAATGCCATAGAAGTTGTCTCTGAGTATACGGCTCTTGTCGGGGTGTGTAATATACGTTCCTTTCTTACCCACGATAAAGCCATACCATTGTTCTTTTTTATTGTCTAGAAATAAATGCTTGAGATTGATTCTGGTTTCGTTAGTCTTTGCATCTATCTCGAGCATGTTCTCGTATAGCCAGTCGATAGAGATGTCGGCCCCCACGACACCTATCTTGCGTCCGCTTTTGTCGTGTAATGGTAAGAGGAAAGAACAAAGGATATTCTTTTCTTTAAGATTAGTTTCATCGATATAGGGCTCCGACCAATAGCCGCTGTCATTTTTAAAGGCTTGGTTGTACCACTCGCGAGCCAGATAGTTATTTTTGTCTGAGCCGATTTGCATTTTAGCGATACTGTCGCCTTGCCAAACGGCATAGGGTTGAAACCAGCGTCCCTGCTTCGGAAAGTGATAGGGCTCAAAGGCTGCAAAGAATGCTTCGATGTGCCTATTACACTTCAGTTCGTCTTTTAGGGATTCCAGTACGCTTTCGGGACTATCGATGTTGTTCTCAATCTCATCGGCGCTATTGATGAGTGCCACCTCCACGCTAGTAAGCATCTTACTAATCGTTTCGTTCTCAGTGTCCATCAAACTTTGGATGAATGCACCGGTATGATGGTTCATTTGGCTGCCCGCTACCATAAACAGGGCAACGGTCATGAGTACTGTTGACAGTACTACAACCATCATGATACGATCGGTAAGACGCTTGGAGAACGGTTTCATGGCTCTACTTGGAATAGTTGCAGGACGCCGCCGATGGTCAACACGTCACTGACATCTTCACTCAGATGGCGCAATGTGGCTTGTCGGCCTATCTCGTGCATATGCTTATATATGGTCAACAGGATGCGCAGTCCACTGGATGAAATATAGGTCAGTTCGGCACAGTCAATAATAAGGTCTGAGTCGAAACAATTGAATACGGGTTCCATCTTCTTTTCTACCTCCATGCTGACGGCAGTGTCTAAGTCACCTTTGAGGGTAACAATCATCTGTTCTTCGAGTTGCTCGATAATTACTTCCATAGTAGTATTATAATTTGGTGGCAAAGATACGAAAAAGTATCTGATGTTGCAAATATTTTGGGTAAGAACACGAAAAAAGGAGCTAGAATTTTCTAACTCCTTGCTTTTTCGCGCTTCAGGATGGGCTTGAACCAACGACCCCCTGATTAACAGTCAGGTGCTCTAACCAACTGAGCTACTGAAGCAGTTTTGCTGAATTGCGGGTGCAAAGGTAATATGTTTTTCTGAATTGCGCAAACTTTTTTAGAAAAAAATTCATGGAAACGGTATTTTTTTGTAATTTTGCAGGGTCAAATAACGAATTACAGCTGATGAAACGAACATTATTGTATATCGCACTGTGTGTTGTGACTGCCGTGACTGCTCACGCTCAAGAGGCCCGGAACCATAATCTGGAGGTAGCCAAGAATCTGGATATCTTCAATGCCCTTTATAAGAACCTTGACATGATGTATGTTGACACGCTGGATGCCAACAAGGTCATTGGTACAGGAATTAAGGCCATGCTCCACTCGCTGGATCCTTATACGGAATACTATCCCGAAGAGCAGCAAAAGGATCTGAAAACAATGCTGACGGGTAAGTATGCAGGCATCGGCGCGCTGGTGCGTTACCACCAGAAGCTGAAGCGTGTCGTGATTGACGAGCCTTACGAGGGTATGCCGTCTGCTGAGGTCGGTCTGAAGAAAGGCGACGTGATTCTGCAGATTGACGATACGGTGATGACTGATAAGAATGTGAGCTATGTCAGTAGTCACCTGCGTGGTGAGGCTGGAACGACGTTTGTGCTGAAGATTCTGCGTCCGTCGACCGGTAAGAAGATGGACTTTAAGATTACGCGTCGAAATATCAAAATGCCTGAGATTACCTATTATGGTATGCGTCCCCAGAGTGTAGGTTACATTTGTTTGAACTCTTTCACAGGTGAGCCAGCCAAGGCTATGCGCCGTGCTTTCCTCGATCTGAAAAAGCAGGGTGCCACCAAACTGGTGCTTGACCTGCGCGGTAATGGTGGCGGTTCACTGTCAGAGTGTGTCGATATTCTGAATATGTGGCTGCCTAAGGATACGAAGATTGTAGAGACAAAAGGGAAGATGAAGCGTGCCGGCTCGGAGTATAAGACGCGTCTGGAACCGATTGATACGGTGATGCCCTTGGTGGTATTGGTTAATGGTGAGACTGCCTCGGCCTCGGAGATTACCTGCGGTGCGCTGCAGGATCTGAAACGTGGTATAATAATAGGTACGCGCACTTTCGGTAAGGGTTTGGTGCAGGTTCCCAATGTCGAACTGCCCTATAATGCCAATCTGAAGCTGACCACATCGCGCTACTATCTGCCCAGTGGTCGTGGCATTAAGATGAAGGAGGGCATTAAGCCCGACATCGAGGTGAAGCCCGATACGATGGCCAATGTGACGCTCTATCTGGACCGCTACGATTCTACAGAGGTGATGTTCGACTATGTGGTTGACTATATTGCCAAACATCATACGCTGACGCCTGCTAAGGATTTCCACCTGACAGATGCCGACTACGAGAATTTCAAGCAGCGTGTCATCAAGTCTGGCTTCACGTATGACCAGGTTAGCAAGAAACAGTTTGAGGAACTGGTACGTGCTGCCAAGTTCGAGGGTTATTACGACGATGCCCGCGATGAGTTTGAGGCACTGAAACAGAAAATCGACCACCACGACTTGTCGCGTGACCTAGATGCGCATCGCAATGAAATTCGTCAGATGCTGGAACAAGATATTGTATCGGCATACTATTTTCAGGCAGGACAGATGCAGATTGGATTGCGAACGGACAAGACATTGCGCGAAGCCGAACGTGTTTTGAACACGGAAGGAGTGTATAATGAAATCTTAAAAAAATGCACAATTGGGCAATAATGTGTATTAAGTCGACAAAATTGCCGACTAAATTGTTAAATCGTGTGAATACTGGAATTTTTCTTCCTTTTTTAGGTACAAGATAAGAAAATTCTTCCTACCTTTGCAGTGCACACAACTAGTAATTTTAATCTATATTTATCATTTTCCTCGTAGGGAAGCTGTCTGTGAAGATTGCTTCCCTGTTTTTTTGTTATTTCAGCAGCTCTGTCAGTTCGCGCATACCTGCTGATGCGCCTTTCTGAATTTGTGTGATGTTACGGCTGCCGGCACTGACCGGATTTGGGTCAATGAGGTAGACGGGAACACCCGGACGTACGTAATGAATAAGACCTGCTGCAGGGTAGACAGCCAGTGACGTGCCAATGATGATGAAGATGTCGGCCTCCTGGCATGCTTCGGCAGCTACAGTAATCATAGGTACTGCCTCGCCAAAGAAGACGATGAAGGGACGTAGCAATGAACCGTCGCCTGCTTTGGTCCCAGGGACGACCTCACAGTTATCGGGTGTCAGCAGTTGCTGGTAACGAGGATCATCGGGATCGTTACTTGAGCAGACCTTCATCAGTTCGCCATGTAGGTGGATGACCTTCGACGAGCCTGCCATCTCATGCAGGTTGTCAACATTCTGAGTGACTACCGTCACATCGTATTTCTCCTCCAAAGCCGCTACCAGACGGTGCCCTTCGTTGGGCTGTACGCCCCAGCACTTCTTGCGCAGCATGTTATAGAAGTTGGTCACTAAGGTAGGATTGGCCAGCCAGCCCTCATGGGTTGCTACCTGCTGTACAGGATACTCTTCCCAAAGTCCGTCGGCATCGCGGAAAGTCTTTAATCCGCTCTCTACCGACATTCCAGCACCAGTTAATACAACAATTTTCTTCATATACAAAAAGGTTTTTTGTTAATTTGATGCAAAGATACAAAAATTATTATGAATTATGCGTTATGAATTATGATTTATTCGTACCTTTGCAGCCGATTTATTAATAATAAGGTATAAAATATGGATAAAGTTAGTTACGCATTAGGTATTGGTATCGGTCATCAGTTGGCAAACATGGGTGGCTCAGAACTCAATATCGATGATTTTGCTCAGGCTGTCAAGGATGTATTGGCAGGCAGTGAGTTAAAGATAAAGAGCAGTGAGGCTCAGCAGATTGTTCAGGATTTCTTTGCCCGTCAGGAACAGAAGATCAGCGCACAGCGCGCAGAGGCCGGTAAGGCCCATAAGGAGGCTGGTGAGAAATATCTGGCCGAGAATAGCAAGAAAGATGGTGTCATCACATTGCCCAGTGGCTTGCAGTACCAGGTGTTGAAAGAGGGTAACGGTAAGAAACCTTCTGCCAAGGATTCGGTTAAGTGCCACTATGAGGGTTTCCTCATCGATGGTACCGTATTCGACAGCAGTGTACAGCGTGGCGAACCCGCCGTATTCGGTCTTCAGCAGGTAATTGCTGGTTGGACGGAAGGTCTGCAGCTGATGCAGGAGGGTGCTAAGTATCGATTCTTCATCCCCTATCGTCTGGCATACGGCGAGGGTGGTGCCGGTGCTGCTATTCCTCCCTTTGCAGCCCTCATCTTTGATGTAGAGCTGATTGAAGTGATGTAATTCCAAGGCTCGAAACATCGAAACATCGAAACATCGAAATATCGAAATAAAAAAAGAAAAAACAATGAAGAAGTTTACATTTGCTGCTATTGCAGCAGTCGCAGGTATCATGATGTATTCTTGCGGCAATGGCACTCCAAAGGCAAACCTGAAGAGTGACATCGACTCTGTCAGCTACGCCATCGGTATGGCTCAGACACAGGGTCTGAAAGATTATCTCGTAGGTCGTCTGGGTGTTGATACAGCCTATATGGATGAGTTCATTAAGGGCTTGAACGAAGGTGCCAACGCAGGTGATGACAAGAAGAAGGCCGCTTACTATGCAGGTGTGCAGATTGGTCAGCAGATTTCTAACCAGATGGTAAAGGGTATCAACCATGAGCTGTTTGGTGACGACTCAACCAAGACCATCTCGCTGAAGAACTTTATGGCAGGCTTCGTCAGTGGTACTACTGGCAAGGGTGGTCTGATGACTGTTGACTCTGCTCAGATGGTTGCCCAGGAGATGATGCGCAGCATCAAGGCCAAGGTTCTGGAGAAGGAGTTTGGTCCTAACAAGAAAGCCGGTGAGGATTTCTTGAAGGAGAACGCCAAGAAGGAAGGTATTGTTACTCTGCCCAGCGGTGTTCAGTATAAGATTATCAAGGAAGGAAAGGGCGCTATGCCTAAGGATACCTCTCTCGTGAAGGTGAACTACGAGGGTAAGACCCTCGATGGTAAGGTGTTCGACAGCAGCTACAAGCGTGGTCAGGCCGCCGAGTTCCGTGCCAACCAGGTCATCAAGGGCTGGTCAGAGGCTCTGCAGCAGATGCCTGCCGGTTCTACTTGGGAGGTTTATATTCCTCAGGAGCTGGCTTATGGCGAGCGTCAGCAGGGTGCTGATATCAAGCCTTTCTCTATGCTCATCTTCAAGATTGAACTCCTCGAAGTAGATCCTAAAAAGTAATGAAAAAGCTCATCATAGTAGCACTCGCCTTCGTGGCGGGTGCTTCTTTGTCTTCTATTCAGGCCGCCAAAAAGAATAAAAAGGCCAAAAATGCCATCCAGTTAGTCACTGGTAGTGACTCGCTGAGCTATGCTGCCGGCTATGTATTGGCCGACATCGTGCGCGACCGTTTCCTCGGTGGCTTGGAGAAGGAGGTCAAGGACTCTAATGATTCGCTGCAGATGCATCTGGCTTACAAAGGCCTGTACGATGCGCTGTATGGCGATACTACACTCTTCAAGCACCAGCAGGCTGAGTCTTTTCTCGGCAAGCGTGTGGCTGATATCCGTAAAGCCAAGGAGGAGAAGCTGAAGAAGGCTGGCGTAGACTTCCTGAAGGAGAACGCCACGAAAGAAGGTGTCATCGTGTTGCCCAGCGGTTTGCAATATAAGGTGCTGAAACAGGGTGATGGTGCTATCGCCAAAGCCACCGATAAGGTAAAGGTGAAGTACGAGGGTCGTCTGATTGACGGCACTGTGTTTGACTCTACTGACAAACATGGCGGTGACCCCATCACTTTCTCGCCCAATCAGGTCATCAAGGGTTGGACTGAGGCGCTGTGTATGATGCCCGTCGGCTCAAAGTGGCAGCTGTTTATTCCTCAGGAACTGGCTTATGGTGGTCGCGCCACTGGTTCTATTCCTGCCTTCAGTACACTCGTCTTCGACGTAGAGGTGTTGGACATTGAGGAAGCCAAACAAGATACCAAGAAATAAGATATGCAAGAGACAAGACAAAACAAGATAGCCCGTATGCTCCAGAAAGAACTCTCTCTGATCTTTCAGGAGCAGACGCGTGCTATGCACGGTGTGATGATCAGTGTGACGCGTACCAAGATATCTCCCGATTTGAGCATCTGTACGGCCTATCTGAGCATCTTCCCCTCAGAGCGTGGTGAGGAACTGATTCAGAACATCACTCGCAATGAGAAGCAGATACGCTATGAGCTGGGTACTCGTATCCGTCATCAGATGCGTATTATCCCCGAGCTGCGTTTCTTTATCGACGACTCGCTCGACTATATCGAACGCATTGACGAACTGCTTAAGAAGTGAATTTCCCTTTTTACATAGCACGGCGTTATCTCTTCTCCAAGAAGTCCACACACGCCATCAACATCATCAGCGGCATCTCTGTTATCGGTGTCGCTGTGGCAACGATGGCTCTTGTGGTGACGCTGTCTGTGTTTAATGGGTTCCATGACTTGGTGGCTTCTTTTTTCACACAGATGGATCCGCAACTGAAAGTGGTCCCCGTCAAAGGTAAGACGGCCTCGGCTGACGACCCTGTGCTGATGAAGATCCGTCATCTTCCCGCTGTAGAAGTGGCTACTGAGTGTCTGGAAGACCAGGCGCTCGCCGTCTATGGCAATCGTCAGATGATGGTACGTATCAAGGGTGTCCAAGATAATTTCGACTCGCTGACGCATATCCGTGAGGTACTCGAGGGCGATGGTGAGTTCTCGCTGCATGCCGCTGATATGAGTTATGGTATTCCTGGTCTGGGTATTGCCTACCAGTTAGGGTTAGGTTATACCTATCAGCAGCCGTTGAAGATCTACGCGCCGCGTCGCGAGGGGCAATTGAATATGGCCGATCCTACCGACGGTTTCGTTGAGGACGAGTTGTATTCTCCTGGCGTGGTGTTCTGTATCAAGCAGACGAAATACGACAAGCAGTATATTCTGACCTCATTGGACTTCACGCGTCACCTTTTCGACCAAGACAATCGTCTTTCGTCCCTTGAGCTGCGTCTGCGACCCGGAAGCGATTTCGAAGCCGTCAAGACAGAGATGCAGCGTTTGGCAGAAGGACGTTTCCATGTCTATGACCGCTATGAGCAGCAGGATGATACCTTCCGCATTATGAAGGTGGAGAAGCTGATGGCGTATATCTTCCTGACGTTTATCCTCATCATAGCCTGTTTCAATATCATCGGCTCGTTGTCGATGCTGATTATCGACAAGCGTAGTGATGTGGCCACCCTCAGCAGTCTGGGGGCCAGTGAACACCAGATCATACGTATTTTCCTGTTTGAGGGTCGCATGATTTCATTGATGGGTGCGGTGATAGGCATTCTCTTAGGTCTTCTGCTCTGCTGGTTGCAACAAGAGTACGGATTGGTACGGTTAGGTAACAGTGAGGGATCATTTGTCATTGATGCCTATCCAGTGAGTGTACATCCATGGGATGTGGTACTCATCTTCATCACAGTTGTGGTAGTGGGTTTCCTGAGCGTATGGTATCCCGTACGCTACCTGTCCAAGCGATTGCTTCGACGATAAAACTATACTAAGGTAATGTTTTCCACCTCTATCGGCTGATGGAGGAAGAGTTGGGCCTGTTCCTTGAATCTCTCAGGATTCTCGGTGGTCAGATAGCGTGTCTGGCCATTTTTTGTGCAGCGTCGCTCCATTTCCGGGTGACGCTCGAAATAGTGTTGTAGCGAATTGGCTACATATTCGCCTTGTGAGACGATGCGGATGCCGCGGGGCATGAACTTATGAATCTTGGGCAGCAGGATAGGGTAGTGTGTGCAACCCAAGATGACAGTATCGATGTCAGGGTCTATGCGCATCATCTGGTCGATACGCTTCTTGACAAAATAGTCTGCACCTGGCGAGTCAGCCTCATTGTATTCAACCAGAGGTACCCAGAACGGACAGGCTACACCAGTAACCTTGATGTCTGGATATAGCTTTTGGATTTCGAGATTGTACGATTCACTCCTGATGGTGCCCTCTGTGGCAAAAATACCCACATGGCGGTTGTGCGTCAATGAGCCGATCACCTCTGCGGTAGGACGGATGACACCCAAAACGCGACGGTTGGGATCAATCTTGGGCAGGTCGTTCTGTTGTATGGAGCGCAGAGCCTTTGCTGAGGCTGTGTTACAAGCCAGGATGACGAGATGACAGCCCATCTCGAAGAGTTTCTCAACAGCCTGTCGCGTAAACTCATAGACCACCTCAAATGAGCGTGTGCCATATGGTGTACGTGCATTGTCACCCAAGTACAGATAGTCATACTCAGGAAGCAACTGACGAATCCCATGCAGGATGGTCAGTCCACCATAACCGCTATCAAAGATGCCGATGGGACCAGGTGCTTGTGACAATTGAGAATGGGGAATGGGCAATTGAGAATTATTTAAGGTAGTTCTTGACCGTTTCGGTGATATCTTCTCCCATGGCGGGATTCAGCCAGAGCGTTGCCTTCTCGTCAGTATTGATGATGATAGCATAGCCTTTCTCACTTCCGATGGCTGCGAGGGCCTCTGACAGGCGAGACTTGATGGGAGCGATGGCATCCTCTTCGGCCTGTGTGAGCAGTCGCTGGCTTTCTTTCTTGAAAGCGACATTCTTGTCAAGCATCTCCTGAAGTTCGCTCTGGCGCTTCTGCAAGATCGTCTTGGGAAAACTCTTCTGACCGTCCAGGAATTCTTCGTACTTCTTGTTGAAGTCCTCTTCTACGCGCTGCTGTTCGGCCTCATATTTCTGGCGCAACTCAGCCATCTTGCTTTGCATGGTGGCATATTCTGGCATTGCCTGCAGCACGTTGGAATAGCTCAGATAGCCGAACTTCAACGCATCCTGTGCTACTGTTGGCAGAGCCGTCAACAGCGCCATGACTACTAATACTATTGCTTTCTTCATAACTGTGGAATGGTGGATTGAATACAGCTGATACGGACTCGTATCAGCTGTATATTGTCTTGATGACCTGCTTGTTATTACAGGCCGAGCTTCTTCTTAACTTCAGCAGTAACGTCGGTAGAGAGCGTTGTGCTGATGTAGGGAATACCACTGGTGACATCCATGATATATACATAGTTGCCAGCAGCACCGATAGCCTTGATAGCATCGAGCACCTTGGTGGTGATAGCCTGCATCTTCTCCTGCTGCTCCTTGGCGAGAGCCTGCTGGTTGTCCTGATAGCTCTGCTGGATCTTCTGCTGCATCTCGGCCAGTTCTTTCTCACGACGCTCCTTGATGTTCTGGGGCAGGGTAGCCTGTTCCTTCTCATAGGCCTCACCCTTCTTCTGCAGTTCCTCGTACATGCTCTTCAGGTCTGCTTCATACTGTTTAGAGAGAGCCTCAATCTCGGTGCGTGCCTTAGCGAATTCTGGCATAGCCTGGATAATCTCCTGAGAGTTTACGTGGCCGAATTTCTGTGCATTGGCGGTGGTGAAACCGCAGAGTGCGCAAATAGCGCAGATAATTAATTTCTTCATAGTTTTTTTTCTTTTATTGTTTTTTTCTTCGATATTTCGATATTTCGATGCTTCGATATTTCGATGCTTCGACGTTTAGTTACTATAGCCAAGCTTCGAGAGCACTTCGTTGGAGATGTCTACCTTGGGTGAACCGAAGATGATGCCGTTGTCGCTGGCACGGTCGAGGATAAGCTGATAGCCACGCAGGTCGGCAATATCCTTAACGGCATTGTATACCTCTTCCTGTATCGGAGTCATCAGTGCCGTGCGCTTCTTGAAGAGCTCGCCCTCGGGACCGAAATATTTCTTCTTCAGGTCTGCTGCCTCTTTCTCCTTAGCAACGATGGCGTCCTGGCGGGTCTTCTTTTGCTCCTGAGACAGGAATACCACTTCATTCTGGTAGTTCTTATACAAGGTCTGAGCTTCAATCTGGACGGCTTCTACCTCTGCCTGCCACTTCTTTGACACCTGGTTGAGTTGCTCGTTGGCGCGCTCATAGGCAGGAATGTTCTTGAAGATATAGTCCATATCGACTAAAGCAAACTTCTGGGCCTGCATCGACAGGACCGATGCAAACGCCAAACCTACTATCAATAAATACTTCTTCATAATCGTCTCTTTTTATGTTAATACATCTTCTTTGACGAGAAAACTGACGAAAGGTTTAAAGTTTCCTAGAATTCTTGTCCGAGGATGAAGTGGAACTGGCTACCGCCTTTACGTGTTGATGTCGCGTAGGGCTTGTCGAAACCATATGCCCAGTCGATACCCATCATACCAACCATTGGCAGGAAGATACGTACACCGATACCAGCAGAGCGCTTGATTTCGAAGGGATTGAAATTCTTGGTTTCCGACCAAGCGTTACCACCCTCCAAGAATCCCAGACCATAGATGGTCGTATTACCCAGCAGCAGCGGATAGCGCAACTCCAGTGTAAAGCGGTCGTAGGCATAACCTTCAGCACGATACGGGGTCAGCGATCCATTCTCATAACCACGCAGACCGATGGTCTCTTCAGCGTAACCTGTGCTATAGCCACTCATACCGTCACCACCGACATAGAACGTCTCAAATGGTGATTTGTTGTATTTGTTGTATGAACCAAGAAGACCCAGTTCTACGCGTGTCATCAGCACCAGACACTTCTGGCCACCAGTGAGTGCCGTGAATGATCTTGTCTTGAGCTTCCACTTGTGGTACTCAATCCAACGGTATTTCTCCTGCAACTCGTCATTGTAGCGGTCGATGTTCTTGTTGTATGTCTCCGCAGTAGCCAGATTGGCATAGTCCTTCTTGTTGAGCAGTGACCAGGGTGGCGTAAGGGTGACAGAGGCCATGAATTCTGAACCACGACGTGGGAACAGTTGGTTGTCAGTGGAGTTACGCGACAGCGTGATACCCAGGTTGATGTTATTACAGTTACCATTGGAAATCAGGAAGTAGCTCCAGTCGCGCAGCATATAACGGGTATATGACAACTGGGTAGACAACTGGAAGTAGTCATCAGGCCAGCGCAGACGCTTACCCCATCCCACGGAAACACCGAAGAGTTTGATGTATTTGTCTTCGTCCATCATGGAGGTGTAGTCGTAGTAGCCGCTGTTAAATGAACCGTAACCACCATAATAATTATTGTAGTTGTTCATCCAAGCCGAGTTACGATAGGTACTCGAGATATCACTCTGCTTAGAGTAGAAAATGCTGATATTGAACGCATTGGGGCGCTTGCCACCAAACCAACCTGTAGAATAACCCGTCGAAATAGAGTTGTAGTAGCTACCGTTGGACTGGTATGACAATGACAACTGCTCACCATCACCGATTGGCATGATACCACGGTGCATCTTGTTCTTTCCGAACAGGTTACGCATCGAGAAGTTGTTGAGTTTGATACCGATACGTCCGATGATACCCGTCTGTCCCCAACCTAATGAGAATTCCAGCTGGTCGTTGGACTTCTGTTCCAGTTCCCAGTTGATGTCAACAGTACCGTCCTCATAGTTGGGCTTGATATCGGGATTGACCTTTTCAGGATCGAAGAAGCCTGTTGAGGCGATTTCTCGTGCCGAACGCTGGATGGCTTCCTTAGAGAACAAATCACCAGGCTTGGTGCGCAGCTCTCGGCGTACGACCTCTTCGTAGAGGCGGTCGTTACCATAGATACGCACATGACTGATGTGTGCCTGAGTACCTTCCTGGATACGCATTTCGAGGTCGATGCTGTCGCCCACGATGTTGATTTCAGTCGGTTCGAGCTGGTAGAACAGGTAACCATTGTTCCAGTAGTAGTTGCCGACAGCATCATCATCTTCTGAGAGGCGCTTCTTCATCTGTTTCTGGTTATAGACATCGCCTTTCCGCATGCCCAGTGCCTGATTCAGATAGTCTGTGGTGACCACTGTGTTACCCACCCATGTGATATTGCGGATATAATAGCGCTCACCTTCCTCAAGCTTGACATACACGTTGACATGTTTCTCGTCAACCGTCCATACGGAGTCTTCCAATATGGTGGCATCACGATAACCCAATTCGTTGTATTTGTCAATAAGGGCTGTCTTGGCTTCCTCATAGCGCTCAGGTGTGAACTTCTTGGATTTGAAGAGGTTCTTCAGCTTGCCAGACTCGTTGATTTTTCCGAAAGCACCCTTGCGGAACATGGAACCCGTCAGCTTGCTGTGCGACATCTTCTCGTTGCCATCGAAGATGATCTTGCGCACCTTCATCTTTGATTTTTTGTCGACGGAGACATCGAGAATCACCTCGTTCTTGCCCGTCACGTCGTCGCGCTGGGTAATCTGAATGTCTGCATTATTGTAGCCTTTGTCATCGAAGTATTTCTTCGCCAGCACTCTGGCACGGTCGAGCATGTTAGGCGTGATCTGGCTGCCTTTGACGACACCCAGCTTGGTCTCCATATCCTCACGTTCCGACTTTTTCAGACCGTAGTAGTTGATGGCACTCACGCGTGGTCGCGTAGCCAGATGTATGCACAGATAGATCTTGTTGCCAATCAGAGAGTCGGCAGAGATGGATACCTTGGAGAACAGTCCATGTTTCCAATAGCGCTTTACTGCTTCGGTAATCTCTGGACCTGGGACATCAATCGTCTGACCTACAGAGAGTCCAGAGAGACCTGTCAGCACGTAGTCTTCATAGCCCTCAACACCTTTGACTGCTAATCCACCGATTTCGCAGCGGCGCGGTGTTCCGGCATATGATATGTCGGGATTGACGATGACATCCTGCGCGTTAACGCCTAAAGGTAACAAGGTTAAAAGGTAAAAAGGTAAAATACCTTTTACCATCACCTTTACCCTCGTTGTAATCGCTTTTATTTTCACTTTGCTTTTACTATTTTACCTTTTTATTATCTTACTTTTCTTCGTTCTCTACCTGTGCCTCCGTCTTACCAAAGCGGCGCTGGCGTTGCTGATAGCTCTCGATGGCCTTGTGCAAGGCTTCTGCATCGAAATCGGGCCAGTATGTGTCGCAGAAATACAGCTCGGAATAGGCAATCTGCCATAATAGGTAGTTTGAGATGCGCAACTCACCGCCTGTGCGAATCAGCAAGTCGGGGTCGGGCATGAAGTTGGTGGTCAGATGCTCGTTGACGACCGATTCGTCGATGGCATTGATATCCAACTTCCCCTCCTTGACGTCGGCAGCAATCTCCTGTACGGCATTGGTAATCTCCCATCGGCTTGAGTAGCTCAGGGCGATGGTCATGGTCATGGAGTCGTTCTTGGCGGTGTGCTCCTCAGTCTCGTGCAATTTCTGCTGAACCACCTCTGGCAGTCGCTTGATATCGCCAATGACACGGAAGCGCACATTGTTCTTCATAAATATCTCGTCTTCCAATGAGGTGAGCACCAGTCCCATCAGGGCAGCAACCTCGTCGGAAGGACGGTTCCAGTTCTCTGTAGAGAAGGTGTAGAGTGTCAGGAACTTGACTCCCAGATTGCTACATTCCGTAGTGATGCGGCGCACAGCCTCTACACCGGCCTGATGGCCGAAGCTGCGTTCCTTGCCTCGCTCATTGGCCCAACGTCCATTGCCGTCCATGATGATGGCAATATGCTGGGGGATGTATTTCAGATCATAATTCATAATTCTTATGCATGATTAGTCGCGGTCGTTGTGACATGTTTTGCACTTGGCCCATATGTCGTAAGTCACCGACAGGCGCAGCTCGCTGTAGCAGTCGGTGTTCTTGAAGAGTCCGGAGCTCTTGATGCCGTAGGGATCTTTCACTCCGTCAAGCATATCGCTGCCCGTGATGTGCATGGCCCATTCCAAGGCCATGTTCAAGCGGTCGGCGACTTTGTACTTCACGCCCGCACCCAGTGGTACGTTCAGCGCGATCTCCGTTCTGTCAGGCTTGCAGACCGTCAGGCCTAGTCCTAACAATATATATGGTGTGAGCCTTTGGGCTCCACGATATTCCATTCCTGTTCCATACGGCCAGAAATTGTATTCTGTCCTGATGCCGATGTCCCAGATATTGTTACTGAAGGTGTATGACTCCCATTGCTGCGGTACGTGTGATGTCACCGTCTTTGCCGAGCCCTTCAGCTTGCCGTAACTGACGTTCATGGCCAATGCCATGCGGGGGGTGAACCTGTATTTCGCCAGCAGCGAGAACATGGGCTGCATCTCTTTCAGCAAGTTGCTGTTGAAGTCGCCCTGATAGGACACCATCCCAATGCCGCCACCGATTTCCATTCGGTATTCCGGCTCTGTCTGTGCGCTTGTGCTGACTGCGAGAGCCAGCAATATGACTGCTAAGGCTGTTCTCAATACTCCCAGGCCATTTTGTTCATTCTTCCGCGCCAGATCTCTTTCGAGGTACCGTAGTCACAGTACATCCAGATGAAGAAGTCGTCATCTGTCTTGACAATCACTTTCTCCAGTCCTTCATATTTGAAGTCGTAAGGCATGATGAATGCGTAGGGTTTCCATGTGATGCCGTTGTCGCGGCTCTTGTACACCGTCTTGTAGTCCCCACCGAAAGCCAGTATGCCATCATCGTAGTAGATGAGGTTCAGGTTGGTCAACAGGGGCAGGTTGTATTTGTCATTGTCCTCACGCTCTATCAGTATCCACTGGTTCAGATATGAGAACTGGCTATAGTCCACGATTTTGCGCCATACCATCGCACGCTTGTCATTGTTGAGTGATGTACCAGCCATGAGGACATAGTCGGTAGAGTCTGAGTAAAGGAGTGGGTAGCTCACCAGTGAGACATTCTGAGTAGGTATCAGGGCATAGTCACAGCCTTCGCCGATGAAATCCTCTTCCCATGCTGTCTGTCCCTTCTTCTTGACCATGATGCGGTCGTTGGTAGACAGGGCATACTCTTCAGAAGTGCTTTTGCCTAAATACTTCTTCAGGTCTGCAGGCAGCGTCGGATCGGTAGGGAATGACTCTTCCATCATGCGTGTCCACTTCATATCGTCGCCATCCTCTTGGTGTACGTTCACTTTCACCGTATATTCAGTGTAACCCTGTCCCCTGCTGGGATAGATACGGAAGATACGTGGTGTCGAGAAGTCGATGGTATCAGTAGCGCTGAAATAGGTCATCATCTCACCATCTTTGCTGACAAGCCATGCCATACCATTGTTCATGGTTTTCAATGTGCACCGGATATGCTCGATATCTGTGCCCATGGGCAGTGAGTCGGTGTTGTAAATCTGGTGGCTGATAGGATCGATGTTGAACTTATAGCCGCTTCCGCTGTAGGTGGTTTTCTCACCATCCACATAGCAGTCTATCGAGGTCACAGAGAATGAGGTGATGATTGCATCATCATAGAGCGTCACCGTGTTGTCTGTTGTTCCTTGACAGGAGACCATCGCTAAAAGCATGGCCAGAAATAGGTATATTGTCGTGATATGTTTCATGAAAATGGGCTTTGATTCCAAAATTCCGTGCAAATTTACGCACATTTCCCGAAATTTGAGCATATTTCTACCTTTTATTAAGTTAAATATATCATAAATGGCCGATTTTTAGGTTTTATAAACAAAAAAGAGCACGGTATGAATCCCTCACTCCGTGCTCTTTCCATTAACGGATGTTGGTGTTAACCAGTGTGATGACACTGAGCACCGTGGTTACGACCACTAATGCCACCAACATTGTCGTTTGAAAATCTACTAACATAATCTTTACCTTAAAAATCCTATAATAAACTACTAACCTAATGAAAATGTTGATACAATCATCGCGATTGCAAGTGCAAAGGTAAGCAATAATGCATCATTCAGGATGCTTCATGCATATTAATCTACAATTTATTCGGTTTTATTGACCTGCGTCAAAAAACACTCCAGCATGCCAGTTTACATATCCTCCATCGATAAGCCTCCCTTTGAGACTTCTTTACCACAGAATATGCGTCGCTTCATCTCATACTTTTTTGAAACAAAGGGTGACACGTTGACACAACCCTTATGGATAAAGGGTGTGCAACGTTTTGAAGGGTGACAAACGGTGACACAAGGGTGACACAATAGTGCCTCGTTGCTGAATTCTCTAGAGAATTGAATGGCAAGAATACTTCTTGCGATGCGTAAACCTAGGGTTTAGCGACGAATTCTCTAGAAAATTCAGTGACAAATAATAGGCTGACAATCTCCTTCCGGCACGCTTTTTGCTGATAAAGATATGTTTAAAACACAAAAGCAACTATGAATAGAACCATTAAATTGAAGATGAAGTATCGCTACCGTGGTGAGTGGCGCGTGAAGTATGTAACACTTGAAAATGTCTGGAAGTGGATACAAGAAGGTAGGTATCAGAACAGGGTCGCGGCTGTGCGCGGACTGGGTGAGATCAACTCGGTAGGTGGTATGCTCGAAGGCGACCTGGCTGCCGAGGAATTGCCCGTTGTCTGGCCTGTAAAGGATGAGGGAGACCAATATACTGGTTTGGTGATGTTGGAATTCCTCGTTGAAGAAGGCTGTGAGGTTATGGAGCGACTGCGTCAGAGAGTAAACCTCTGGCCACAGACGTTGTTGTCCTTTTTGAGTGCCGATGGACGCTCGCTATTGGTGCTGATTCCCTATCAGTTGACAGGTGGTGGATTGCCTGAGACGGATGAGCAGGTCGCATTGTTCCATGAATATGCCTATAAGCGGGCTGCTGACTTCGCCTATGGCACGACAGGCAGGAAGGTGAAAGAGGTCAAACATGACGGAAACGAATGGTTTTACGTGTCGGCTGATGCGGATGCCTTCTACCAACCTCAGGCTATGCCTATTGAGATGGACCAGCCCCAAGAACCCCTGACGGAGGCATCGGCGGCTGTGGTCGGGCAGCCTGGGGAGACGACACTCGATACGGAGGTGTTGCCAGGTTACTCGCGCAGGGAGATGGATGCCACGAAGTTTAATTTCGTTTGTCGCGAACTGGCCTATGACGAAGAGATGGAAAAGGAGGAGTACGCCATGCGATTGGCTGTAGGCTGCCTGAAGGCGGGTATCGACAAGGAGCTGGCTATCAAACTGACTATTGCGATGGGCATGTTCTTCAAAAAGGATATTCTGGTGCGCTCTACGTTCAACACTGTTTATGAGAAGCATCCTATGGGGATGTCAAATCCCATTGACAAGGGGTTGATGCATCAACAGCTGTTGGAAGAGTTCCTGCGTCGTCGCTATATGTTCCGTAGGAATACGGTAACGGACGATCTGGAGTTTCAGGAGAAGTACCGCTATGTGCTCTGGTGGCAACCCTTGACGGAGGAGGCTAAGAACGATATCAACAATGCTGCCATCCAGGAGGGTATCAAGGTGTGGCCCAAGGACTTGGAGCGTATCCTCGTCTCCAGATTCACGCATCAGTATGACCCAGTGCGCGAATGGCTTGATGCACTGCCCCAGTGGGATGGCAGGGATCGCTTGGGAGAATTGGCAGATCGGGTGAAGACGCAGACGCCTGATTGGCGCGAGAATTTCAAGATATGGATGCGCTCGATGGTGAGTCAGTGGCGTGCAGGGCGCGATGCGATGTATGGCGCCCAGATGGTACTGATGCTCGTGGGTGGACAAGGCACCCGCAAGTCGACATTTATGCGCATGTTGCTGCCCAAGGATCTGATGCCGTTCTATATTGACCGTATTGATTTTGCCAACAAGAAGGAGGCACTCCGTGCGTTGAGCCGTTTCCTGTTGATCAATATCGACGAGTACGACCAGATTTCGAAGTCGCAGACGGCCTTCTTGAAACATCTTATCCAGCGTACGGACGTGAAAGAACGCAAACTCTACTCCACGACTTTTGAGCAGAGTCAGCGTTATGCTGCTTTCTGTGCCACTACCAACTCGCTGGTGCCTCTGAAGGATGAGAGTGGTAGTCGCCGCTATCTGGTCGTTGAGGTTGACGATGTCATTGATACTGATATTCTGGGAGATAGAGCTATTGACTACAAACAGCTCTATGCGCAGATAGTCTATGAGATAGAGCATGGCGAGGAGTATGCCTTCACTGGAGAGCGCGAACAACAGATTGTCGCTCGTAACAGTGACTATTATGAGACTCCCAACGTGGTCAGCCTCTTTGAGGACCACTTTCGTAAACCAGAAGCTGGCGATGAGGTGTTGCTAATGAGTCCTACGGAGATAGTCACGACGCTGAAACTGAACCCTGAGAACCATTCTAACGTAACCCTCCTTGGACTTTATCTGCGCAGAAATGGCTTCGAACATGGGGAAGGTCGTCAAAGAAGATGTTATAAAATTGCTGCCAATAAGAAGGAATGATGTGTCACCCTTGTGTCAGCGTGTGTCACCCTTAAAAAGGCTGCACGCCCTTTGTAGATAGGGGTTGTGTCAGCGTGTCACCCTTTAATTCAAAAATTAATAGTATGAGATACAAAATCGTCAAAGAAAACAAACCAACGCTTCAAACGTTTGGTAAGTATAAGGCCAAGGCCGTTCACAATGGTGAGGTGGACAGTCGACAGATTATGAGAGAGGCTGCTCAGCGCTTGGGTCTCACGGAAGGTGATGTCGTTGGCGTTGTGCTGAGCCTGGGTTCCGTCATCAACGACCACTTGCGACGAGGCGACAAGGTGCGTCTTGATCGTTGGGGCATGATGAAGTTGGAGATAGAAAGCGACAAAGTGGATAGTCCTGAGCAATTCAATGCCCGCAAGCATATCCGTGGTGTTCGCCTTCACTTCCTGCCTGAGAGCAACAAGGGCAAGCCCGAACTCTATCAGGATATCAAGTATGAGAAAGTAAAATGGTGAATCATCAAAAAAAGGCTGCGCCAAATGACGCAGCCTTTATGATGAATGTCTAAGTTCGAATTAGAGCTTTGGACCAGCAGCAACGAGAGCTTTACCAGCCTCGTTACCCTCGTACTTCTTGAAATTCTTGATGAAGCGGGCAGCGAGATCCTCAGCCTTCTTGTTCCACTCAGCTGCATCAGCGTAAGTGTCACGAGGATCGAGGATTGCGGGATTAACGTTGGGCAGAGCTGTGGGAACCTCGAAGTCGAAGTAAGGAATCTTCTTGGTCTCAGCCTTCAGGATAGCACCATCCAGGATAGCGTCGATGATACCACGAGTATCGGGGATAGAGATACGCTTGCCAGTACCATTCCAACCAGTGTTAACGAGGTAAGCCTTAGCGCCGCTCTTCTCCATCTTCTTCACGAGCTCCTCAGCATACTTGGTGGGGTGCAGCTCGAGGAATGCCTGGCCGAAGCAAGCAGAGAAGGTAGGAGTGGGCTCTGTGATGCCACGCTCTGTACCAGCCAGCTTAGCTGTGAAACCAGAGAGGAAGTAGTACTTGGTCTGCTCAGGAGTCAGGATAGATACTGGGGGCAGTACGCCGAAGGCGTCAGCACTCAGGAAGATGACGTTCTTAGCCTCTGGACCAGCGCTCTTGCCATTGACCTTCTGGGCAATCTTCTCGATGTGGTTGATAGGATAAGATACACGAGTGTTCTCAGTTACGCTCTTGTCAGCGAAGTCGATCTTACCAGCCTCGTCAACGGTAACGTTCTCGAGCAGAGCGTCGCGCTTGATGGCACCATAGATGTCAGGCTCGTTCTCCTTAGAGAGGTTGATAACCTTAGCGTAGCAACCGCCCTCGAAGTTGAACACGCCCTCGTCGTCCCATCCGTGCTCGTCATCACCAATCAGCAGACGCTTAGGATCGGTTGACAGCGTGGTCTTACCAGTACCAGACAGACCGAAGAAGATAGCGGTGTTCTTACCCTCCATATCGGTG
>CADCBH010000008.1 GCA_902799655.1 uncultured Bacteroidales bacterium | reverse complement strand
ATACGTGCCTCGACGTAAGAACTCGAAGAATGCCGATGCCTATCGTGACCTGCCCGAGACGTTTGGTGTGAAGGATGTCATGGAGGTGCTTGGGATAGAAAGCAATCCTGCAAATCAACAATGCCGACGCTGGGTAGTACATGGCTTCGTAGAGCGACTGAAGCAAGGGAAGTACAGGAAGATTATGAAGGAAATAATGGTGTGAGAATTTAGAGTTTAGAATTAAGAATTTAGAGTTATCGCTTCGCGATTATGAATTTAGAGTTTAGAGTTTAGAGTTAAGAATTTAGAGTTATCGCTTCGCGATTATGAATTAAGAGTTTAGAATTTTGAGTTAGGAATTAAGAATGACAATTAACAAACAGATGAGACTCAGCGAGCACATGACGCTCGCTGAGCTTTGCAAAACAAGTGTGAAGACGGAGGATGGGAACATCCCGAGTCATGTGCATATCGAAAATCTGAAACGACTCTGCCGTTGGCTGGAGGCGCTGAGAGAGCGAGTGGGCGTGCCCATCATCATCAACTCGGGATACCGCTCTCCAGCAGTGAACAAGGCTGTGGGGGGCGTGCCTACGAGTAACCATCAAACGGGCTGTGCTGTGGATATCCGCGTAGCGGGTCTCGACCAGGCGGTGCAGTATGCCGCTACCCTACTCGACATCAGCACCCAATGGTGCGAGGACTTCGACGAGATCATCATCGAGCGCAATGCCCGCGGCACCTACTGGCTCCACTTCGCTGTGAGGCCAGAGGGCAACAGACGGAAGATCAGAATGACTTCTCGTCTTGGCGTAGAAAAGGCAAAGACCGCTCATCACTGAGCGGCCCCTGCGAATATAGTAGTCTGTTTGTAAAAAATGTCAGAGAGTTGGCCAGCCATCAGACGACCATTGAATGGTACGCTGAACGAGGATGCTGGCACCACGATGGGGAATACTGTAACCATGACAGATAAACACGTCTTCAGTGCCAAAGGTATAAACGGCACAATGGCCAGCAGCCTCGAATTGCTGCTTGTCGCCCTCGAAGAAGAGCGTTCCCCCACCCTGCAGCATATCTCTGCCGTCTCGATCAAGATAAGGCCCTGAAACGGCCTTAGAGCGTCCCACAGCGACGCGATAGTTGCTGAGCGAGCCACGGCAACAGTAGTCCCACGCTACAAAGAGGTAATAATAGCCTCCATGGCGGAAGATGAAGGGAGCCTCGATGGCATTAGTGCCTGCATACTTCGACGTGGGATTGGGAGCCTGATTGGGAGCACCTGGTGCATAGCGACGTGCAATGGTACGCGGCTGTACATTATTGGCGATGTGCATGGTGGTGTCGAGTGGAGCCAGCTGGATGCCGTCCCAAAAGGAGCCCCATGCCAACCAAGGCATGTCGTTGTCGTCGATGACAAAGCAGGGATCAATGGCATTCCACTGGTCTTTCATATCATGCGAGGTGACGATACAGCCACCATCATTCCATACTGGAGCTGAGAGAGACGGCGAGGTGAGCAGGCCGATGGTCGAGCCATTCTTGCCAAAGGTGGAACAGCTGTAGGCGAGCCACCAGCGATTGTGCCAGCGGATGACGTCAGGAGCCCATACATGGTGTTCGAAGCCTGGTACCGAGTCGTGGGTCCACTGGGGCATCACGCTCATCACAGGGCGAGGGTCGATGGTCCACGTCTGACGATCCTTCGACGTCATGTGCTGGATACCGATACCAGTGCAGTAGAGGTGGTAGAGACTGTCCTCAAAGGCCATCACTGGGTCGTGGACAAAAGGCGTGGTGGTATGGAGAATCCTACGCTCATGCCCTTCGGAATGGGATTGAGAGTATAGTGTGGTGCTCAACGTGAGCACCACTACTATAGATAGAATCCGTTTCATTGTTCAGCTGTTTTTACTCTGAGACGGGAGCCTTGTAACCCCAGATAGTCACACCTGTCGCGCTGTCAAGAGCCGTGAAGCAAGGCACCTTAGTATCGGTAGGCTCCAAGGTCTGCGGAACCATGACACCCTTGTAGGCAGATGTGCCGAGAGTGATGGTGACGTATGCCGTTCCAGCCTTAGCCGTCCAAGTACCAATCTGATTTTCAGTCTGACTGTCAATAACCGTTCCGTTAGCATTCAGATCGACATCGATAGGAGCAGCATATTCCTTCAATACATGATTCAGGCCATAGGTATGAGTCAGCAGCTTATAGTGACCAGCGATTTCATTGGTGGGTACTTTCTGTGCAGCAGCAATACCAGAGCTTCTGATACCTTCGCCCGTATATTCGAATGGAGCAGCTACCAGCCAGCCCTCTTCGTTCTGGTAAACCTGGTGTACACGTACCTGGTGACCCTCACCCCAGTTCTGGAAGCGGGTATGATAGACCAGATAGGTGCGTCCGTCAGGCGCAGCGATGATACTGTTGTGACCCTGAGCACGCTCACCAGATGCCTCGTTGACACCACCTGTCAGCAGAGCTCCCCAATCAGAGTAAGCACCCAAGATGTTGACACCACGATTGCCATCGTCCTCTGTAGGACCAAAGTTCAAATAATTCTTGTCCAAAAGTGCTGTAGAGCCCTTGCTGTCAACGTATGGTCCATCAGGATTGAGCGAACGGAAGACGCGCATCTGGTATCCGCCAGCAGCCTCCAGACCACCATTGGTGACGAAGAGGAAGTAGTAGCCACCAATGTACTCGATATAAGAAGCCTCACCAGAGCTGTAGTAGCCACCCGAAATCTTCTTGCCAAAGTAAGGATCGGAGCTGGCGCTAACCTCATAGGTCACGTCATAGTCGCGCAGACCTGTCTCCTCGTCAAGTTCGAGCATGAAGATACCACCACTCCAAGAACCGTACGACATCCACAGCTTGCCTGTCTCGTCATAGAACACGCAGGGGTCGATAGCGTTAGGCCAGTGGTTGCCATAGTTGTCAGAAGGTGCATAGCGTGCAGGCATGGTCTCGCCCAGAACGATTGGAGCATCGGTAGCCGTATAGCTAGACTGTGAACGGAATCCGCTCATCACGACAGGAGCCTGATAGCGATAAGGACCTTCAATCTTGTCGGCAGTCAGCATAATGATGCTGGAGTACCAATGGTCACCATTGACGCTGAGATACATACAATACTTACCCATCTTCTTGTTGTAGATCACATCAGGAGCCCACATATTGCCAGCGATGTCGTATGAGGCACTGCCACGCTTAGACCAAGCCAAAGCGTCGAAGGTGAAGTCGATTTCTGCGCCACCCTTCTTCATCTTGGTAACCTGAGGCGTGGTAAACGCATCAACATTGTCTGCATTTGAGCTGGTCTCAGTAGCCCAAGGTGCAGTAAATGCCTCCCAAGACATGAGGTTGGTACACTTGGCAGCAGCACGGTGTGAACCAAAGACATAATAGGTACTGGTGGCCTGATCAAACACGATGCTGGGATCGTGAACGCTGACACGCTTCAGGTCGGCAGGACTGCCATTCTGAGGATCGTCCTCAGGAGATTCCTGATTCAATGTGGTGAACGACACCTCATCTGAATAGATGATTTCGTAGCTGGTCTGTACAAAGCCACGAACATAGTATGTGGTGCTCTTGGCCAGACCACCGACTGTCAGAATCATATTCTTACTACCGCCTGTGACCTTATTGTCATTAATCGTCGGGTTAGACGATGTAGAATAGCATACACCACGATGGGTGATGTGAGAGCCTGATGCCGTCAGGGTAACGATGGCAGCGTTTGCCTGAACAGAAGACACTGACGGAGTTGTTACCGTCAAAGGATAATTGACCTCGTTGACGTTGTCGCTACAGGCTGTTGCCATCATTCCGATGGCAAACAGCGCTAATAGTTTAGATATATATTTCATAATACAATTCGTTTTTATAGATTACTCAAATACCAGATGACTGCCGTCGACAGTGAAGCGGAAGTAGAAGTTGTCTGGATCAATGGTGTTGATGCCAGTGTAGTCCTGCGTATAATCTACACCATTGGTGCCGTGCATCACGACCTTCACATCAGCAGTACCATCACCATGATTGAAAATCTGAGCAGTACACTTGGCACCATTCATAGCACCACGCCATGTTGTCCATGCGTCATCGTCATCACCAAAGCCTCCTGTTGCAGTACAAGCGCCATAGCCGTTACCCCAGCCATAGTTGTCGGCACGCAGTACAGCATACTCAGAATTATCTGCCTTGCAGAGGACAATAACAAAGTTGTTCCAGTTGCTAACACCAGAAGTGTAATTGGTGAAGTTGACAGTAGATACCTGATGGCCAATCACCTGGATATTGGTGGAATGTGCTCCCCACCAACCAGTAGAACAGTCAGAAGCACCCAGTTCGTTGTCGAAGACAAGGTGACAACCATCTACTGTGAAGCGGAAATACATATCATCCGGATCAACCGTGTTGATGCCCTTATACTCCTGCTGATAAACTTTACCGCTATTGCCAACCATAACAGCCTTGACATCAGCAGTACCATCGCCATTATTGGTAACGTAGGTGGTCACCTTGGCACCTTCCATGTCGGCACGCCATGCTGTCCATGCGTCATCGTCAACACCAAAGCCTCCTGTTGCAGTACAAGCGCCATATCCGTCACCCCAACCATAGTTATCGGAACGAACTACAGCATACTCGGCATTGTTTGCCTTGCAGAGAACAATAACGAAGTTGTTCCAGTTGCTTGTACCAGAAGTATGGTTGGTAAAGGTGGTGACTTTCGTCTCCTTTGGAGCAATCTTGATATTCTCGGTATGAGCACCCCACCAGCCGGTAGAATTATCTGTAGCGCCTAAGACAAGCGGTGTCGGAACAACCACTGTCTGAGTGAATGCAGAGAGCTCCTTCACGACATTGAATGTCTTGCTAGCAATGATAGGCTTGTCGGCATTGAGCCCCTTGAAGGTCTTGTTGTAGATAACGACAAGTGTCTTCGTACCAACCTCTGTCATATTAGGAATAGCCTCAAACTGCAGGTCAGCAGCAGTTACGTTAGCAGTAACACCCTCTTCGAAAGTGACTACAGCAGACACGTTAGCCATGGCCTCCTCCAGAGTCGTGCCAAGAAGCACCTCAGTAGGAATACCAGTCAACTCCATTGACAAAGGCTGCTTATCATTAGCAGAGGTACAGCCACCGATAGGCTCAATATTGGTAGAGATATAGCTTACCAAGGCTCCCTCAACACCAATACGGCAAGCAATGGGAGCATCGGCACCAGTTGACGGGAATGGAGTGGTCTGAGTATAGGTCTTTGTCAATGTACCATTGGTCATCTTGATAAAGAGGCCACCATCCGTACGGTCAACAGTCAACGTGACCGTTCCGTTCATCTTCTGCGCATTGGCATCGATGTCATCATCGCCAGATGAACTTGAGAAGTTACCGCTAACAAGACTACGGTCGATTTCAGTACCTGTCGTATTCCACTCAGAGTTCTTTGAGGGGTCATTATCATAACGGATGACACCAAACTCATCACCCAGTTCGCCTGTCTCTGCATTCGTACATGCATTCAGCACGAGATAGAAGTTCTTATAATACTTGTTGTCGGGATTGACAGTCAGCTTGAACTGAGACTGCCATTTCGCGCCAGCAGGAACAACGGTGGTCTTACCCAGCGTCCAGAAGCCAGAGCTGAGATCCTCATTACCGATGTTATAGACATCTTCCATCTGGCCAACAAGCTCTTCCTGCTCTTCTTCTTCCTCTTCGCCGCCCTTCTCTGAGAGCCAGTCAGGGGCATTTATCTTATAAAGATCAGCACCTTCACAACTTGCCAACGTCATGATGCCAAGTGTTGCAACGAAAAGAGCTGAAACAAATTTATTGAGATATTTCATAATCTTTATCTATTATAGGTTTTATTGTTATTTGCTCAAATCAACTACAGGATGAACAGTCCAATGATTATTGCTAAAGTACACGGCATTGTCTGTGTCTGTATTTGCAGAGTTGCCCACGAGGCTAGAGTTCACATTCAGATAGTTCTGATAAATGGGGAAATACTCATGACCAGCCTGGTATTTGTCGAAAGTGCTCTCAACACCAGAAGTACCATAGATCACCTTTTCCTTCACACCAGCAGCGAGCTTGTAGGCGCCATGCTCCTTCAACTGTTGCAGGCGGTTGGGATCGTGGAAGAAACCCCAACGGATCAGGTCGTAGCAGCGACCTGCCTCACAACCGAACTCCTTGGGACGCTCGACGTTGGCAATCTGCTCGAACAGCTTATCAGGAGTAGCAAAGTCAGCAAGCGCCAAATCATTCAGGTTAGCACGACGACGTACGAGATTGATCCAGTCGATAGCCTGCTGTGTAGGACCATTGACCTCGTTATCACACTCGGCAGCACGCAACAGCACGTCAGAATAACGCATGAGACGGATATTGATACCACACTTCAAACCTACAACCACTGAAGAATAAAGACCTGTGCGGAGGTTGGTGTACTTGGCAACGGGAATACCACCATTGACAGTGTTGACAACAGCGGGGGTCTCATCAGACATCTTTTCTGTATAGCACATATTGCCCAGACCGTCTGCATAGGTTTCCCAGTCAGTTTCATAAGTACCAAGCGTCCAATACAGACGAGGATCGAGCTTACCATCCTTGGTCTTATCACCATCCTTGAAGAGCCAATAGAGCCAGGGGGCAGCTGCCAGGTCCTGCCAGCTACCTGTACTTGCAGGTGCGAAGTTGGCCTCCAAGGCATTTCCCTGAGAAGCATTCTTACTGATGTTCACTGGTGTCCACTCATCATCTGAACCCTGAGTGCCATAGTCGAGGAACTGAACCTCATACAGGCTCTCAGCATTGTTTTCGTAGGCACTACCCTCGCGGAAGTTGTCACCATAGTTCTTCATCAGCTCATAGTGACCATAGGTGCCTGCGATGATATCCTTCAGCACGGTAAGCGCCTGGCTGTATTTGTGGCGCTGCATCAGCGCACGGGCATAGTAACCAGCAGCAGCACCACTAGTGGCGCGACCCTTGGCCCACTCACCACCTGCATCACGGGTAGGCAGCAGCGTCATGGCCTCAGAGAAGTCCTTCTCGACCTGGTCGAGCACGCGGTCATATTGCGCATTAGGATCAGTCTCGCCTTCCTCATGATTGGCTGCATAAAGACCCTCAAGAGAAGAGTATGAGTTATAATCCAGAATGATGGCAGGATTCTGATAGAAATTAGAAAGGTTATAGTAGGCCAGACCACGGATAAAGAGGGCCTGTCCCTTGATGCGCTTCATCTTTTCAGAGAGCACGCTGTCATCTTCGCCACACTTGGTAATCACGAAATTTGTAATGTTAATCACATAGTACCAGTCGCGCCAGATCCATGCGACCTCACCATTGTCGATAGAAACATTCAGGTTGTCTGCTGACAGGTGGTTCCACGACTGAGCGACATTCCAGACCTCATCACCACGACAGCACTCCAAAGTATAACCTACACGGGCGTAGGTACCTTCCATACGGGTATGATGATAGCAGGCAATGACAGCGTCTTCCAAGTCCTGGGTAGTATTACCGAAAGTACCTGTAGTCGGGTCGTTGGGGTTGGTTAGCTCCAACTTGTCGTTGCACGAAGTCAGCATACCGATGCCCAACATCAGGGCAAATGAAATTTTATATAGTTTCATAATAATTACCTCCTTTATTATTAGAATGAGAAAAGAATACCAGCCATGAAGCTGCGTGCACTAGGATAAGAGCACCAGTTGAAACCAGGAGTAAACGTACCACCAGCATAGTCCACATTATAGCCTTTATATTTAGTAAAGGTGTGGAGGTTCTGGGCAGAAATGTATGCACGAACGCCAGAGACAACACCCTTGAACCACTTGTCAGGGAAATTGTAGCCCAATTCGATATTGGCAATCTTCCAATAGGCAGCATTCTGAATCATACGATCACTGAAGTAGTCGTTCCAAGGCTCACCGTTGGCTACAATATAGGTACGGGGAACACCTGAGATATAGGTCAGGCCGTCCTCGGAATAGCGGTTGGCATCACCAACAGAAACACTCTTGTTAGCCCAACCATAGCTAGAATTCAGACTGTTATAGATACCATCGGAAACGTGATAGTTCAAAGCACCAAAGGTAGAGATGCTCAGATCAAAGTTCTTGTACTCCAGATGAGCACTGATACCAAAGTTCACCTTGGGAAGACCACTGCCGAGAACGACGCGGTCGGAGCCATTGATGATACCGTCGTTGTTGACGTCTTTATAGAGACAGTCACCAATCTGAGCACCCGTCTGGGTGACATGATTACCAAGATCGTTGACGTGGTCGTCAAGGTCGGCCTGTGTACGGGCGATTCCCTCATAGACATAGCCATAGAACTGACCAACCTCCTCACCTACGAAGGTAGCATAGTCACCAGTGATATACGACTCCTCACCGAAACCAAGCTTGGTAACCTTGTTCTTCAGCGTGCTCAAGTTGGCTGATACCTGCCACTTCAGAGCGTGGTCGCGGTTGCGATAGGTTGCTGAGAACTCGAAACCACTGTTCTCCATAGAAGCAGCATTCATGGTCACTGACTCGTTTCTTACACCAGCGTTGGCAGGAACGGGAACAGAGTACAACAGGTCGGTCGACTTGTTCTTATACCACTCGGCAGTGAACTCCAGACGATTGTTGAACAAAGCCAGGTCGATACCAACGTTGGTCGTTGACTTCTTCTCCCAGGCAAGCTGATTGTTCACATAGTCCTCGATAGACGAACCATAGACAACGCTATTGCCAAAGCTATAGCTCATATAACCTGGACGATATACAGACTGATAGGCATACTCACCGATGTTCTCGTTACCAAGCTCACCATAGCTGGCGCGAATCTTGAACATGTTGACGATATTGCGGTCGATGGGGAAGAACTTTTCCTTATCGAAACGCCAACCTACAGATACTGATGGGAAGGTACCCCAGCGGATATCCTTGGTAAGACGTGAGCTACCATCACGACGAATGACAAACGAGAACAGATATTTGCCATCGTAGTCATAGTTCAGACGACCAATGAAAGAGGTCAGAGCGTGCTTATACTCATACGACTCTGATTCACGCGTCTCGGCCTTCTGTGGATGGAGATAGTAGGGCTCTGTGAGATTGATACCCCATGCATTCAAGAGATGGGTATTCTCCTCCTCATAGGTGATACCACCTAAGAGATTAATATGGTGTAAACCGATGTTACCATCCCATGTCAGCGTATTCTCAACCAGGAAGTCTGAATAGGTACGCTTGTTTTCTGTCAGACGCTCGTTGCTCTTGTCGAGATAGACACGGTTGCTCTGAATCCAGGCTGCTACCCATGTCTTATCCTGAGCATTGGACTTGCTATATGAGAGGTTGAGCTTGTAGTTCAACTTGTGATTCTTAGTATCCAAACCTATCATCTTCAAGAGGTTCACATCAGCAGAACCTGTAGCGACAACACGATCAACAATGGTGTTACGGGTCAGCATGTTGTTGACCAGCAAGGGGTTCGAAGCAGAGATATCACCATGGATGTCATTGTAATAAACACCATAGCCATAAGCATCGTACTTGTAATTCTTGGCAGCAGGCACTACATCGTCCAGATACCATGTGCTTTCATCATAAGCCTTAATGGTAGGTTGCATCAACAATGTACCACGCAGCACGTTGGTCACGTCGCCATAGAGACCTTGTACATACTCATTGGCATTGGAAAGACCCATACCATCCTGATTGGAGTGAGAATAAACAAGACTGGTGTTGAACTGGATGAACTTGGTCTCCATCATGTTGTTCACACGAGCTGTGAAACGCTGATAGTTGGGACCAGCACCTTCCAACGTACCCTTCTGCTGGAAATAGTCGAGACCTACGTTATAAGTATTATTAGCACCACCACCGCTCAGGTTGATATTGTGGTTCTGACGGGTACCAGTCTTAAACACCTCCTTGAACCAATCGGTATCGGTGTTGTCCATAAACTGGTATCTACCTGTGGTTGGATTAAGGCTATAGCCACTGGGCAGAGGTGTGTTGGAATTGGCAGCTGCCTGACCAAGATAGTTGCTATACTGGTCGGCATTCATAATATCATAAGTGTTGCTGGGAATCCAGTCAACGCCGAAGTAACCCTTATAGTCCACCTTCAGGGGCTGGTCCTTCTTACCGCTCTTGGTCGTGATGATAACCACACCGTTAGCAGCACGTGAACCGTAGATGGCACCTGCAGATGCATCCTTCAACACCTGGATGGTCTCGATATCATTGGGCGAGAAGTCGCGAATAGTAGTACCCATGGGCACACCATCGACAACATACAAAGGCGCTGTGCTACCAAACGAGCCCACACCACGGATACGTACGGAAGGATCAGCACCAGGCTGACCATCGGAGGTAATCTGTACACCAGCGACCTTACCTTCCAACATGGTAGAGATGTTGGAGTTGGAAACGCGCTTCAGTTCTTCAGCATTCACGATAGATACGGAACCTGTCAGGTCGGCCTTCTTCTGAGTACCGTAACCGACGACAACGACTTGTTCCAACATGTGTGAATCAGACTCGAGTTGAATCTGACCCAGATCGGCACGTCCACGAACAGCGATGTCACGATCCTTGTAGCCTACATAGCTCACTGTGAGAGTAGCATTCGAAGGAACATCCAACGTAAAATTACCGTCCATATCGGTCACAGATCCGCCTTGGGTACCTTTCACCCTAACGGTAGCGCCAATAAGCGACTCACCACTCTGGTCAACAACTTGGCCACTAACCTTGATGGTTTTGGCCTGTGATACTGCTGCAATGGCAGGAACTGGACTGAATGTAAGTCCACCCACGACACCCATCGTCAGCATCACAGAGAACATTAGTTTTTTTCTCATGTGTTAATTCTTTTAGGTTATAATTTTGTGTTATGTAATAAATTGTTGCTGCAAAGTTACATAACAAGCAAAAAGGATGGGTGGACAAAATGATATTAATGGTGGACAAAATGAGATTAGCTCATTTTATAGCTTTTCATCGCCCTCTTTGTAGGTACTTGGCGAACTTCCATAAGCACGCGTGAAACAGCGCGTGAAGTATTTGGGGTCGTTAAATCCGACTTGATAGGCTATCTCTGTAATATTACGATTGGCAGGATTCTTGAGGATAATCTCCTTGGCGATGCTCAGGCGGTAGTTACGGATAAACGGTCCTGTGCTAAGGCCTGTCTCAGCATTAAGGCGCTTGCTCAGCAGGCTCTTGCTCATACCGATAGCCTCAGCGAATTCAGTGATACCAAACTCGGAATTACGATAGTTATGCTCGAGGATTTCTGTGGCGCGCTCCATGAACGAACGGTTTTGCTGGACTTGTTGTTTGTCCACCTCAAGACTGCGATGGCGACTTTTCTGGATACGTTCCTGATTATCGAGGATATTCTGAATGCGTACCTGCATCTGCTCAGGATTGTCGGACTCATCGAGAACTTTTTTAATAGGAATAAGCAGTTTCTCGGCTTCCTGGCGACGCCAAGCCTCCAAACGCCCCTGATAGAGCCAATAGAACAGCGCGATAGCGAGAACGGCCATGAACAGCACAAACCACCAGCTCTTCCAGAAATAAGGTGCGACATCAATAGCAACAGCAATCGTATGTGTATCATCTTCAAGATCGTTCTCCACAAAACGCACCTCAAAGGTATAATGGCCTGGCTTCAGACTGGTATAACGCACAGAGTGCTCACTGGGATGCAGGGGTGTCCATTCGTCTTCAAAACCTTTCAGACGGTAACAATAATAGCCTTGTGGCTCTCCAGCATAGGTAAGCGAGGAGAAATCAATGGCAAACGACTTGTCGGATTCATGGAGACGGATACGGGTGGCTCGCGAGATGTCAGCATCGAGAATATTACTGTTGCTGGCTGTCACAAGTTGGTTGTTGACAAGCAGGCGTGTAAAGGCCAAATGGGGTTTGATAATGGATTCGATATTCTCTCCCTTAATCTGAGTAATACCACTGACACTGCCCAAATAGATGGTTTCATCGGGACCTTTAATAGCAGAGTTCCAATAGAAACGCTGGCTGGCTAAGCCATCGTACTCTCCATAATTAATAAAGGTACGCGTATGAGGATCATACACGGAGAGTCCGTTGTTGGTCGTCACCCACAGTCGTCCCTGAAGGTCTTCCACAATACCTTTGACAGCATTATTGGCAAGACCATCGGCAGTGGTCAGCACTCGGAAAGTCTCTTTGCCCGTCTTCTTGTTGACTTCACGATGGTAGAGGCCATAACCGTTAGAACCCAACCACAATGTGCCATCGTGACTTTCGCAAAAACAACTGATTTTATCGATAACAGAAGACTCTGGATGGTCTAACTTATTCTGCAGACGACGATAGCCGAACGACCCATTGGCATCACGACCCTTGCGGAGGTCAATAATACATACACCTGATAGGCAACCTATCCATAGTTGTCCTTCCTTATCGATATGGGAACCTACACAACCTCTGATAAGTCCACTTTCACGGAAGGGTATTTCCACCTGTCCACTCTTTAAGTTGTAAAGGAAGATACCATCATTAGAACCAATCCAAAGGGCTTCATTAGATTTGTCATAAGCCAATGCACCAACATAGTTGGTACGGGCAATCCACTCAGGTGCCATATCGATATGTCGCAAGACGGGACGATCATCTGTGGTAATCATATTCAGACCACCTCCCCAGGTTCCTATCCAGAGACGTCCCTGATCATCGGGTTCCAATACGGAAACAGAGTTGTGGGAAAGGGCGGAGTTCTGAGTTGTCCAGTGGTCAAAGCTGTCTGTGCCATTCTTACGATTGAGGCCACCCTCAACTGTACCAGCCCACAGGGTTCCATGCTGGTCAATGCACATAGCGTTGACAGGATGGGGTGACAGGGACTCTGGACGAGATGGATGATGGACATAGTTGCGCATCATCAACGAACGGGGTACCAGTTTCACGATACCTGCCGTCTCAGTACCAATCCATACCTGTCCGTTAATGGTCAGCAAGCAATGCACAAAGTCGCTGGGCAAGGGACGTTCGTCACTGGTACTGTTCCAATGTTCGAAGGTGCCGTTGTCATTATTCATGATGTCCAGACCCCTCAACGTACCTACCAGAAGTCGTCCATCAGGAGCTATAGCTAAGGCAGTGGCATGGTTATGCGACAGAGACTGAGGCTCGGCAGTATGCATGAAATGGCGCAGTTCACTCGTATAAAGATCATAGGCAAACAACCCCTGATTGGTAGAAATCCAAACCGTATTGTCGCGCTTCAGCATGTCAGTGACGAAAAGTCCACGTAGAGGTGCCATAGAAGGACTGATTTCCTTCTTGGTCAACTGGTTGCCGGATTTAGTGAGACGATAAAGGCCTCCGTCAATGCAACACCACACAGTACCATTGCGCTCAATGTCGTGAATGCTGATTTCTGGGGTATTACCTTGATAGTGACAACTGGCAATTTGGGTTACACACCCTTCTCTGTCGAAGGTGTAGTGGAAGATGCTGTCATTGGTCACCTGCCAGATGCACCCCTTAGAGTCACAATAAATCTTGAAAGACGACTTCTTCAGCAATCGACTGATATCACCATGAGCAGTCTGTGGAATCACACGCTGCATCGTATGCATATCGAGAACGGCAGCACATTCATCAAAAGCAATCCACAGACGCTGATGACCATCTTCAGCAAAACCTTTACAAGAGTGGCTATAGACGCCGTTGCGACCACTCAGCACAGGAGATACAAAGGAGTAGCCATCATAACGTACAGCGCCTCCTCCATAGGTCGATATCCAGATGAATCCATAACTGTCAACAAAAATCTGGTTGACAAAGTTTTGCGGAAGCCCTGAAGTCAAGTCGAGGAAATGGATATTGTACTGCCTGTTGAGCATGCCCTGGGCACCAATGCTAAGGGTAACGAGAACTAGCACTCCTAACAGGAATGTACGACGCATCGTGTGGCAGCAGCGTTGAATCATATGTAGTAACTTAGGCGTCATTGATAGCGCAAAGATACGAATTCATCGCTAAAGCACCAAACGTTTTCAGAACTTTTTCGCAAAATGACACTATTATCTATTCCTCCCAAAAGAAGACAGCACCATTCCGACGGGCAGGATCAGAGCCGGAGAAATCCATAGAATAGGGACTGCCCGTGGTTGGGCTTTTTCCGATATAGCGGTGATTACGCATAGACATCAGCATGAACTGGTGGTCAAGGTAATCCTGCCACATGAAGACTTCTGCTTTGGAGGCGTCAGTAGTAAGGCGCACGTCGCCAGGAATGCCATAGCCAGAGACAAAGACATAGCGACCATCCTCACACTGCAGGATGACTTGACCTTGTCCGCGATCAATGACACGGAAGCGTGTCTGTGGAGAGTGGTTAGACTCGTCAGTATCATAAAGCAGACCATGAGGCAGCGCTATCATGGGTCGTCCTGTGGCAACATTTCGAATGCGAACTGGCTTGTCCAAGGGGATATTCTGACTGCGGTCGGCTTTAGGCTCATAGACGGTAAAGTTGTCAAACTCGGCATAACCGCCTTGCTGTCCTTTCACATTAAAGGCGAAAAGGGCATGGCGTGAGCCTTGGAAGGTAATCAGCTGATAACTGAGGGGCATCATACGACCCAACGTCTGGAAATGTTCGCCATCGAGAGAGTAGGCATACTGCATCTGGTCGTTGTCATAGTCGCCTATGCAGCGGAGCCAAAGCTTTCCACTGAAAGCATCGAGGGGAATATCAATGGTGTCGTTAGTGGTCTGTTCGAAACTGCGAAGGGTTAGCAGCTTGCCTTGCTTGACAAGACCAATCCACGAACAAGGCACATTGATGTTGCCAAGACCAGCAACGTCACCATCCTTCATGCCTTTGGCATAGAGCTCAACAGTGGTAACAGACTGGGGGCCGATAACACGCTGTGTCAGGCTATTTCGTGCCCACATAAGCTGTTCCGCGGGTTGGCTATGCAAACGCAGTCGGCCATTCTTCAGGTTCCACATGCGATCATCTGGATTGTGGTTCCACTGCCATACACGGTTCAGTGACTTCCCGTTGAAATCATCATTTCTGTCATAGGGAGCATGTGGCTTGATAGTTGTCGCTCCTGGGATATTAGGTTTGAGCCAGGTACGTGGAGCACGTCCCAGATTGCCTTCAAGACCAATCATTGGCCAACCGTCCTTCCACGTGATAGGCGCCAGTGTGACAGTGCGGCCTATCGAGTGAAAATCCATCATCAGCAAGGCATACCAATCGCCATTCTGTGTCTCTACAATCCCACCCTGATGAATATTGGTACAGGCAGTGGCATCGACATTCGTTTGTGGAATGCCAAATGGAGTTCCGTCGCTGCCAATGCGGTACTGCTCGCTACGGGGTACAACGGTAATAGGGGCAGCATGGTAGCCAAAAGTTTCGTCAGCGGTGATGGTAATGGTCTCATAGGGTCCCCAGATACTCTTGGAACGCGAGCACAACGTACGACCATTGGGTGAATAGTCAGTAGAGATCAGGTAGTACATACCCTTGATCTTATACATATGATGACCTTCTCCGATGCCATTGCCTTCGGGGATGATGACACGATCGCTACCCTCAACGGGTCCACTCATATCGGGTTTCAACTCGGTACAGTGCACCTCGCCATACTTATGGATGGCATATATCTTACCATCATCATCAAAGAGTACACTCAGGTCGTAAATGTCGCCCTGCATGTTATGGTGTTTCCAAGGGCCATGGATATCCTTGCTGGTATAGCACTGAAGCCCCTTACCATTGATGTTAGAGAAGATATAGAACTGATCGTTAGCATAGCGGATACAAGGGGCCCAAATGCCCTGACCATAGATTTCCTGATGGTTCCTGAGCGAGAAAGCATCATCATCGAAGTCAAAGCGATCGAAACAATAGCTGACATTCTCCCAGTTGACGAGGTCACGGGAATGGAGAATGACCAGACCAGGAACAGAGTGCATCGTAGTACCTGCTAGATAATAGTCATCTCCCACTCGAAGAATGTCTGGATCGGAGAACTCGTCATAGAATAAAGGATTGGTGTAGGTGCCGTTACCATTGTCAGCAGTCCACGATATCATCTGAGCTTGCATTAAAGCAGTGCTCATGAGTGTCAGTAGTAGGATTAGTTTTCGCATTTGTAGTTTGTTTGATATTTTGTTCTAAAGATTAAGTATCCTCGCGCCAGTTCTTGTATGGATTGCGACGTAGCTGGCTATTGTAATATCGACGGTCGCCAGTGACCTCTTTCCCGATGAAATGGGGGATTTTTGGCTCATCAGAGGGTGATTGGAGCTCAACTTCGGCCATCACCAACCCCTCATTGTCGCCAAAAAACTCGTCCACCTCGAAAGTATGGTCGCCCGATTTGACAAGCCAACGGGTCTTGTCGATGATGCCTGGTTCGCAGAGCGTCAGCAGCTGACGGGCATCGTCGAGGGGTATTTCCTGTTCAAACTCGTAACGCGACAGGCCTCCGTCAAGCGATGGACCTTTAATAGTAATGTACGCGCGCGCGTCACGAATACGGACACGCACCGTACGGCCACGATCACTACAGATATAGCCCTGCTGGATGTGACTGTTGGAAAAAGCCTCGTGCTTGTACGAGTCGTCAAGCACGAGGAACTTGCGCTCAATTTCCTGAGCCATAGGCTTAAGCCATCATTGAGAAGGTCCAAAACAGGTAGATAATGGCGAGAACAATCAGTGCGCCAAAAATCCATCCTACGATTTGCTTACCCTTTTCTTCCTGTTTCTTGGCATAAGCCTCACGCTTTGCGTTTGCTTTCTTGTTTGACATAATACTTGATATGATTTAATTGCTTATAGTTGGCTGTATCTCTTACTCCTCGTCAGAGGAAGGGAATTCCATCAGATATGCCTTGATGAAATCGTCGATTTTGCCATCCATCACGCCATCGACATCAGAGGTTTGATAGTTCGTACGGTGGTCTTTGACACGACGATCGTCGAAGACATAGGAGCGTATCTGACTGCCCCACTCAATCTTTTTCTTGCCTGCCTCAATCTTAGCCTGTGCCTCAAGGCGCTTCTGCATAGCTCGGTCGTAGAGCTGTGAGCGCAGCAAGGCCATAGCACGCTCCTTGTTCTTGGGCTGGTCGCGGGTCTCGGTATTCTCGATAAGGATCTCTTCTTCCTCACCAGTATCAGGGTCGGTGTACCAATAGCGCAGTCGGACACCCGATTCCACCTTGTTCACGTTCTGACCGCCTGCACCACTGGAACGGAAAGTGTCCCACGACAGCTTGGCGGGGTCAACATACACCTCAATGGTATCATCGACAAGCGGGGTAACAAAGACAGAGGCAAAACTGGTCATGCGCTTGCCTTGAGCATTATAGGGGCTGACACGCACCAGACGATGTACACCATTCTCACTCTTCAGGTAACCGTAAGCATATTCACCACCCTCGATTTGCATGGTGACACTCTTGATGCCAGCCTCATCACCATCTTGCAGATTGGCTATGCTGACTTTATATCCATGAGCCTCAGCCCAGCGCTGATACATACGCATCAGCATCTCCGCCCAGTCTTGCGCCTCAGTGCCACCAGCACCTGAATTGATCTTGAGCACGCACTCCATCGGATCTTCCTTCTGGCGCAGCATGTTTTTCAACTCGAGGGCCTCGATAGCCGCAATAGCATGCTGGTAATTGGCGTCAACCTCCTGCTCGGTAACCATTTCTTCCTTATAGAAATCAAAAGCCAACTGGAGTTCATCTGCTGCAGTACGTACCTCCTGATAGCCATCAAGCCATTTCTTGATGCTCTTCACTTTTTTCATCTGCTCCTCAGCACGCTTTTGGTCTTCCCAAAAGTCAGGAGCCTGAGTGCGAAGGTCTTCCTCTTCGAACTCTATCTTCTTCTCGTCTATCTTCAGGTAATGAAACAGCTTGTCTGCCCTGTCTAATACGTCTTTTAACTGATCTTGCGTTATCATAGTTATTCTTCGTACATCTTTTCTATTTCTGCCTTGTAGTTCTCGTTGAGAACACGGCGTCTGATCTTAAGCGTATTGGTGAGCTCGCCTTTCTCCATAGACAGATGATGAGGCAGGAGCGTGAAGCGTTTCACTTGCTCATAGTGTGCCAACTGCTGTTGGAGGGTGTCTATACGTTCCTTCATCATTTCTATAATGCGCGGGTCCGAGCAAAGTTGCTCACGGCTATCAATAACAATCTGATGGGCACGGGCATACTCCTCAAGAAGCGAATAGACAGGAACAATAAGGGCAGAGACAAACTTACGCTGATCAGCAACAATGCATATCTGGTCGATATACTTGTCAACCAACAGCTTCGACTCAATCATCTGCGGTGCAATATACTTGCCGTTAGAGGTTTTGAAGAGGTCCTTGATACGCTCTGTCAGGAACAATTCACCATTTCTCATGTACCCTGCATCGCCAGTACGGAAATAACCGTCTTCAGTAAAGGCTTGCTTGGTGAGGTCTTCACGGTTATAATAGCCACGGGTAATCGTTGGACCTTTAAGCAGTATTTCGCCTTCCTCGCTCACTTTGATATCAATGCCCTCAATGGGGACACCAACACCTCCTACGGTATAGGGTTTGCCCAGATGATTACAAGATACGGTGGCCAAAGACTCAGTAAGACCATAGCCCACAATCATATTAATGCCGATGGAATGGACAAATTCTTCAACATGAGCCGACACAGCAGCACCTGCTGTGGGGAAGAAATGGGCATTTTCAAGGCCCAGTTCCTTGCGAACCAGCGAGAAGACGGTGCGATTGAGCATCTCATACTCCAGATGCAAGGCCACTGGTGGCTTCTTACCCAAGCTGAGGTACTCGATGTTATGCTTGCGACCTACTGCCAAGGCGTGTCTGAAGAGTTTGCGCTGCATGGCACTGGAATGATCAATCTTATCCATCACACCCATATACACCTTCTCCCAAAAACGGGGTACGGCAGACATACAGGTGGGATGGGTCTCACGCATCGACTGCTGCACCTCCTGAGGATGGGTATTGACAATGAGCTTAGCACCCTCAGTCAGACAGAGGATGGCCCAACCACGCTCAAAGATATGGGTATAGGGCAGGAAGTTCATCACGCGATCATTCTCGCCAACAGGCACACACTTATCGTTAGCAATCACAGCGGCATGGAACTGTCCGTGGGTCAGGATGACACCCTTGGAATCGCCAGTAGTACCACTGGTATAGAGAATATTGGCGATGTCATCATAGGTGGCCTCTCGCTGCAACTTCTCCACCTCCGTCTGTCGTGGCAGGTTCTCGCCCAACTTCAGGAAATCGGAGAAATAAATGGCATTGGGGTCGTGTTCGGAAATCTTCACCAGCGGGTCGAAGACAATAATACGCTCCAAGCTAGGACAGAGTGAGAAGACACGCAGCGCCTTGTCGTACTGATCCTGCTCGCCAACGAACAGGAAGCGAACCTTGGCATCATTGACCATAAACTGGATCTGCTGTTCAGAACTGGTGGCATAGAACGGGATGGTGACAGCTCGGATACCCCAAGCGCCAAAGTCACACTCGATATATTGTACCGAGTTCTGAGAGAAGATACCGATGTTCTCCTGAGGCTTCACACCCAGATTCAGCAGGGCGTTGCTGACCTGCTTGACTGTTTCAGAAACAGCCTTCCATGACAACGACTTCCACTCCTTTCCGCCAAAGTCCTGATAAATCAGCATCTCGCGGTCGCCATACTTCTTTGCTTGCTCATGGATGAGCACTGACAAATGACAATTCGTCTGCATATTCATTCTCCTATTTAATAATTAGGTGCAAAGGTACGAATAAACGGGCACAATACAAAACAAAAAAACATTTTTTATGCAAGAAAAAACGTGTGACAGCATGGTGGATGAGAAATTATTTCGTATCTTTGCGGCAGTTATGAAGTACGACAATTATACTCAGGAAGCCGTCGAGCTGCTCAGCAAACTCATCAGCACGCCATCCGTCAGCCGCTATGAGACGGGGGCAGCAGACATTTTGGCCGATTTCATCGGGAAATGCGGACTGCCTTGTCAGCGCATTGGTAATAACCTGTTGGTGCAAGGAAAAATCAGAAAGAGAAAACCGACATTGTTGCTCAACGCCCATATCGACACTGTAAAGCCTGTCAGCTCATGGACGCGTGACCCATTCACCCCCACCATTGAGGGAGATCGCCTCTATGGCTTAGGCAGCAACGACTGTGGTGGTGGCCTGGTTAGTCTGTTGCAGGTGTATCGTATCCTGCAAGACAAGCCATTACGCTACAACCTGGTATATCTTGCTTCATGCGAGGAAGAGGTGAGCGGACAGAACGGTTTCTCACTGGCTCTACCCCATCTGCCTAAGATAGATGTCGCCATCGTAGGTGAACCTACTGGCATGCAGCCAGCCATAGCAGAGAAGGGACTGATGGTCATTGACGGTGTTGCAAGAGGTAAAAGCGGTCATGCCGCCCGTGAAGAGGGCGTCAACGCCATCTATGAAGCACTCGACGACCTGGTATGGCTGCGCGATTATCGCTTCAAGAAAGAGAGCCCACTATTGGGGAATACCAAGATGACGGTAACGGTATTAAACAGTGGGACGCAGCATAATGTGGTACCTGACGAGTGCCGCTTTGTGATTGATGTGCGCCCCAACGAATACTATCAGAATGAATACTTGTTTGCTTTCTTGCAGAAACACATGAAGAAATGCGAGCTGACAGCACGTTCCTTCCGCCTGTCATCCTCGCATATCGACGAGAAGCATCCCCTGATAAAGCGCTGTCGCGAACTGGGTATGACGCCTTTCGGATCACCTACGCTCAGCGACCAGGCACTCATGCCTTTCCCATCGCTGAAACTCGGCCCTGGAGAGTCGAGCCGCAGCCACAGTGCCAATGAATTCATCGGTATCAGCGAGATAGAGAAAGCAATAGAAACCTACGTAGATATTATCTGCCCAACCACGACTCAGGATTAAGCTTGGCTGTCTCCTTACGCAACTGGAACTGGAGGATATTGTCATTGCCCACACGTCCCAGTGACTGGCGAGTAGTGACACGCTGACCGCGATGGACATTGACACTGGCCAGATTACAGTAGACGGAGATGTAGCTGCCATGGCGCACCATCACCACCATGGTTCCGCCAAAGCTGAACACGCCACTGACCTCGCCATCAAAGATGCTACGTGCACTGGCACCATTCTCGCCTCGGATGTTGATACCCTTGTTGTCGAGCGTCACATTATGCAGTCCTTCTACATTGTACTGGCCGAAATGGCTGACAATGCGATACGGACCTGTAATCGGCATCGGCAGACGACCGCGGTTGCTCTCGAAATTACCACTGATTCGAATATCCTCTGATGGAGCATGCAAAGGCATGCTCTCAGCCTTACGCTGGGCAGCAACGCGCTTCTCCTCTGCCTCGCGAACACGACGCTCAGCCTCCTCACGGGCTTTCTTATCCTTGGCGGCCATAGCATCAGCACGCGCTTTCTCCTCACGAGCCTTCGCTTCAGCAAGCTCTCGTTCACGGGCAGCAGCCTCAGCACGACGACGGGCCTCAGCTTCAGCACGTGCTTTCTGACGAGCCACCTCTTCGGCAATGAGTCGGTCAATCTGGGCATTAAGGGCAGCATCCTTCTTCTTCTGTTGGGCGATAATGCTCTGGATGGTCTTCTGTTCCTTCTGCAACGTCTTCACCACATTCTGCTGTTCTGTCTGCTTACCTTCAAGGGCAATACGCTCTTGCTCACCCTTGGCCAGGAGCCTCGACTTCTGGTTCTTTGCAGCACTGATCTCCTGCAGCTTGTCGTTCACCTCTTCCTGCTGGAGCTTCACCTCATCACCCTGCACATGCTGATAAGCAGCATATTCACGCATAAAACGCATACGACGGAACATCTGCGTCAGGTTGTCGGCACTGAAGATAAACATCATCTGGCTTTGCGACGATCGGTTGCGGTGCATATAACGCAACGACTTCACATAGCGCTGTTTGCAGGTTGCGAGCTGCTTCTGCAACTGCTCGAGCTGGACGCCCAACTGCTCAATCTCCACATCGAGCTCGGTAATGTCATGACGAATGGTATCGATCGTGCGACGCTTACCGGCAATCTCGGTATTGAGCATCATCAGGTTCTGCAGGCGTTTCTTCACATCTTGCTGGGAAGAAGCCAGACGACGCTCCTGCTCCTTAATCTGCTGTTGAATCTGCTTGCGCTGTTTTTCCAAAGACTGCACAGTAGTGGGCTGACTGGTCGTAGCCGACTTGGTGGTTCTCTTCCCCTTGACAGTCTTCTTGGTTTGCTTCGTACGTTTAGTCTGGGTAGTCTTAGCCTTATTCACCGTACGACGCTGCTGGGCATACGGAGTCAGGGCGAGACCCATTAATAGAAAAAGAAATATACTTAATCGCTTCATTGAATCTGTTTAGAGTGACATAAAGCGACGCAGTATTTCGTCGACAGGCATCTGACGGTACTTACCCGAGAGCACTGTGCGTGGCTCCCAGTCTTCATCATTACCAACATAATTGAGTATCATATCAAGCTTCACCTCCTTGTCTGGCGTAGTGACTGACACCTTATGGTGCATGGGGAACATCTTGCGGTTGGTCTGTTTGAAATCGCTATAGTCCCAATTCAACTGATAGTTACCACGAAGATGGTCAGCATAGCGGACGTTAGCCATATTGATACGGGCAGTAGACTGCTCTGTCAGCCAGCGGTATGACAGATTTTCGTCATCCATAGAGACAATGATCTCATTATCCACTCCGGCTTTTGTCGAGAACTTCTTCAGTTTCTTATCCGTCAAACGGGCCTCGCCAGGTTGGAACAACTCGTTCCAGAACAACGCCTGTAGCATATAGAAATTAACACCGCTACGACGGAAGAACTCGAGTTGGGCATAGGGAACTTTGAGGTATTGCTTGTTAATGCGATCAACAATAAGCACATAGTCCTGAGTGAACTCCAAACGACCCGCCTCTACAAAACCAAAAGCCATCAACTGCAAGCGGATGACATCGTCGCGTTTCATCTTCAGATTGCCCGTCAGCGTCATCTGACGATTGCCCACCTCAACAGAGAACTTAACCTTCGATGTGATAAAGCGGACATATTGCGCATTGTCGCTCACCTTCTGCAGATAGGCATGCTTCTGCAACGTATCTGACACGTTTGTTACGCTCGAAGTCGACTCGTCAACAATTAACTCTGACTTTTTGTCAAGACCTCGACTACTTCCACATGATGCTACCAAAATGGCTGCTGTCACCCATGCGGTCATCTTCAAATAACGTAGTGATTTCATTCTTTCACGTATTTTTTATGTTTTATCTTTCTTTCCAACAGTTGCTTGCGCGCATCATCATCAACCGTGCAATCGTATGCCTCGCGCCAGTAATTAACAGCTTGCTCTACGTCACCAGTATGATAGTAGATATCGCCAGCATGCTCAAAGAGTACAGACGAAGAGTCCTTGTCGTACTCTAACGTCTGATCAATATATGTCTTTGCCTCGTTATATCGTTTTTGCATAAACAGAATCCATGCATACGTGTCGAGATAAGTGGCATTCGTAGGCTCAGCCTTAATAGTGCGGTATGACATCCGCTCTGCATCATCCAAACGGATACCCCTCTCACTAAGGTAATAAGCATAGTTGTTCAAACAGCCGATATTATCATCTTTCCATACCAGACAAGAGTCGTAAGCAGCAAAGGCTTCCTTTTCCATTCCCTTCTGATGCAAGATATCTCCCATCACGGCATAGAAGTCACTGACTATCGCAGGGTCACTATCCTGGGTGATGACACCAATACCATTTTGGAAAGCATTTAGTGCTTCATCCAATTGATTATTCTGATAATAGGCAATACCCTGATAGTAATAGAAGGCCATTTCATCGGGGTTATATTGACGAGCTGCACGACACAATTCAATGACGCGGTCGCGATCTTGGGCCTGCCAAGCGTAACTCACCAACTGAAGGCGTGCTGCAGCATGATCTGGACTCATCTCGAGCAATTTCTCCAAAACAATGCGGATACTATCGTTAGGCATCTTCTTCAAATTCATATATGATGCACATAGCAGCGTAATGTCACTATCAGCCTGAGGCAAGTCAAGCAGTCGATGGAACAGTTGCAGAACACGCGTAGAATCACCACCCGCCTGCTCGCTCTCGCCAATAATCTGCCGCATCAGTACAACACGGTCTTCCGACGTGGCATTTTTATTGAACAGCACACGCTCCGTCATCCGATGCACTTTTGCCGAGTCCTTCTGGTCATTGTAATAGGCCAGCAGCGCCATCTGGGCATTGCGGTTGGAGGGTTCTTCTTTCAGGACCTTATCATAGATGGTCACTGCCTTCTTCTTTTGTCCGTTGACATACAACGTGTTAGCATACAGACAGCGGTAGTTATTGTCATTAGGATATTGGTCAGCCAGCATCTTCATCTCGGCAATGGCGGCCTTTTTATCACCTTTTTGGGTAAAAAGGTTACTCTTGGCGTAAGAGAGGCGTTCACTCTTGCCCTCGATGGTTTCCAAACGTGTCAACGTGCGAATGGCATTGTCATAATCTCCTTGTTGTTCGTAAAGCTGAACCAAAATGCCCAACACATCGTCACGATCTCTTCTTAGTTCGCACAGACGTTCCAAAGCGCCAATGGCCTCCTTATACTTGCGTTGATTCAGATAAGCATTGGCCAAGGTTTCCACATAGGTCGTATTATTGGGTTCCAGTTCAGTGGCTTTCTTGGAATAGTTGAGCGCTACGTCTTTCTGTTTAAGTGCCAAATAGTACTGCGCCAAATAATAATAAGCCTCAGAACGGGTGGAGTCGATATCAACGCAATGACGGAACAAATCGAAAGCTGCATCGTTATTGCCTTTCTCCCGTTGACAAACAGCCTCAAGAAAGAATGCATCATAACGACGGTTTTTATCAGCATCGTCAGCCTTTGTAGGCAAAACGGCGAGTGCTGCAACCAGCATCCATATGTATCTCAAATACGTCACTTCACTCCAGTATGTCCGTAACCACCTTCACCACGTTCAGTCTCGTCCAGCGTTTCTACCAAGACCAATTCACCCTGTTCACAACGGGCAATGACCATCTGGGCAATACGCTCTCCGTCATTGATGACAAAGTCCTCTTGTGACAGGTTGATCAGCACAACACCCACCTCGCCACGATAGTCAGCATCGATGGTTCCTGGAGTATTGAGTACTGTAAGACCATGCTTCAGAGCCAACCCACTACGTGGACGTACCTGGGCTTCATAGCCTTCTGGCAGCGCAATATGCAGACCTGTAGGTATCAGTTTTCTCTCCAAAGGATGAAGGGTAATCGGTGCATCGAGATTGGCACGTAAATCCATGCCTGCGCTCTGGGGCGTAGCATAGGCAGGCAGTTGTTGATGCCCGCGATTTATGACTTGAATTGTAACCATTATCTGACTCGTTTCTATTAAATAATGTGCAAAAGTAGTCATTTCTACTCAAACATACAAATTATTTTTAATATTTAATCTTTAATTATGAATTTATGATTTATGAATTATGTTTTTTTTGTACCTTTGCACTCACTATGGATTGGAAACGACTCATTTCAAACAAACGACTCGGTCAGGAACAGCGCCACACAGAGCGTCATGATGACCGTTCTGAATTCAAGCGCGACTACGATCGGCTCATTTTTTCTGCACCGTTTCGTAGGCTACAGAACAAGACACAGGTATTCCCACTACCTGGCAGTGTCTTTGTACACAACCGCTTAACCCACTCGTTAGAGGTTGCCAGCGTTGGTTTGTCGTTGGGTAACGACGTTGCTCATCGCATTATCAGCTCGAAACGACCGGAGTTGAAAGACACCTTGTTTGAACAGATTGGACAAATCGTCTCTACAGCCTGTCTGGCTCACGACTTAGGCAATCCGCCTTTTGGACACAGTGGCGAAAAAGCCATCCAGACATTCTTTACCGAAGGACCTGGTCGCGATTTGCGCCAACAGGTATCACCAGAGTTCTGGGATGATATCACCCATTTCGAAGGTAATGCCAATGCTTTCCGACTGCTTACTCACCAATTCAAAGGACGCAGACCTGGTGGATTCGTTATGACCTATTCCACCATCGCCAGCATCGTCAAATATCCATATGCGTCCTCAGCTGCCAGCAAGAAGGGCAAGTTCGGATTCTTCCAAAGCGAGCAAGACACTTATCAGAAAATTGCCGATGAAATGGGGATTATTCGACTCTCTAACGAGGGTGAGCCGCTACGTTACGCGCGCCATCCATTAGTCTATCTTGTAGAGGCTGCTGACGATATCTGCTACGAAATTATGGATTTGGAAGATGCCCACAAATTAAAGATTATCACCTTTGAGCAAGCCTCACAACTGATGCTTGACTTCTTCGACCCCGATAATCAGCAGCGCATCTTAGAACGCATCGAGAAGGAACAACTCACTGACAAGAATGAGCAGATCGTTTATCTACGCGCCTGTGTCATTGGAAAATTGGAGAACGAATGCGTTAACACCTTCATAGAACATGAGGACGAAATCCTGGCTGGTTCTTTCGTTGGGAGTCTTATTGACCATATCTCGCCATTGCAGCGTGAAGCCTACCGCAGATGTGCGGAAGTCTCTGTGCAACGCATATACCGCAGCCGTCCCGTACTCGATGTAGAATTAGCAGGTTATAAGATTATGGAAACGCTCATGCAACAGATGGTAGAAGCCGTCATGCACCCTGATCGCTATTACTCGCAGCAGCTCATTGGACGCGTGTCAAGTCAATATCACATTGACGATCCCAATCTGGAGACACGTCTGATGGCTGTCATCGACTATATCAGCGGAATGACTGATGTCTATGCCCTTGATGTTTACCAAAAGATTAACGGCATATCGCTGCCCATCATCTAACATCACAGACGTATAACATCGTTACACAACTGGCTGACAGCTGGGCGATGGGTAATGAAAATCATTGTTTTATTCTTACAGAAGTCAAAAAGACGACTAAATAGTTCTCGTTCCGTCTCTTCGTCGAGAGAAGAGCTAATTTCATCAAGAAGGAGAACACTACCTGGACGCAATAGTCCTCGGGCGATAGCAATGCGCTGAGCCTGTCCCTCACTGAGTCCGATACCACGTTCACCCAATGGTGTATCAATACCCTGGGGCAGTTGATAGACGAAGTCGGCCATAGCCACATGAAGCACTTGTCGCAGTTCATCATCAGTAACCTCAGGTCGAGCTAATTGGAGATTATAACGCACCGTTCCACTCATCAATGTATTACCTTGTGGTACAAAGACAAAGTTGGCTCGAGTGTTTTCGCATATAACACTTTTATGACCCTCGGCATCAAAGAGTTCCATTTCACCGCTATCAGGACGCACAAAGGCGAGCATCAACCGGAAAAGTGTTGTCTTACCGATGCCCGTCTCTCCCATGATGGCAGTCTTGCTGCCTGGAGAGAAAATATGAGAGAATTGGTTGAGCACTAGACTATCACCTGAGGCATAGCCAAAAGTCACGTCTTTGATATTGATACCCAATGTAGGACGCAATTCAGATTCTGTCAATACGGCATCAACTGAAGTAGCCTGACTGGAGAGCTCTTCCAAACGGTCAATGCTTGCTGTCGCATAGAAAAATTGGGGCATCATGTTGAGCAGACTGAGTATCGGATGTTGTATCTGTCCAACCAATTGCAGGAACGAGGTCATTACTCCAAATGTTATTGCACCAGCACGCAATTGCAGACCACCCCACACAAAAGCAAAAAGGTAGCCCAAACTGAAAGTGAAAGCAAGAAGAAGGCGCGTTACCACTGTAAAACGCGTACGGCGCAATACCCTACCCATCAACTGATCTTGCATATCATTGAGACGACCCGTCACCCACTGCTCGCTTCCAAGCGAACGAAGAACTGCATTATGCTCCATTCCCTCTTGCACCTGCATCTGAATAGTACTTTCTTGCTGACGGATATCTAATGTCATATGGCGCAGCTTATGGGCGAATAGTTTACCAAAAGCAACAATTAGCGGAGTAATCAACAAAAGCGCTAGAGCCAACCGACTATCCATAGAATACAGCAAGAGGAAGGCGCCACACAATTGAACACCCGTCACCACAAACTGTGGCAATAGCGAAGTCGTGACATCAGCCACAGTATCAATGTCTTTAGAAAGGCGCGAGGACACATCGCCTGAATGCAATTGGTCCTCATACAACTGTCGCCGGAACAAAGTGCTAAACACTCGAAGACGTATATGATTAGACTGATGGGTATTGGCCTTGGTGGTCATATAATAATATAGTTGGCGTAATAAGATGGAAGAGACAACTAAAAACACCAAAAGACACACCATGAAAACAACGTCCCTGTCGCTACCCGTCCGGATTGTGACATCAATGAATTGTTTACTGAACCATATCATAGTCAGGCCGAGCACTACTTGAGTAATGCCGACTATAATGCGAATCAGAGTGTTCCACCTGATTCCCACCATATTACGTACAATCCAGCAGAGATAATTCATTCAACGATTCCCAATTCCTGCCATTGACCAACCATCTTAATTACATCCTGACGAGCTTGTTCTGCATCGACCTCGTACTCTTCACAGAGAGCATTTGTCAACTGCTCTACATCAAAATCGCCCATTTCAACGGCCTTTTTCCACAGCCACGCTGCAGTCTCATTAAGGCTAATCAGCTTGCCGAAGTCAATAGTTCCAAGGCCTTCGCCAACAATGACATGCTCACCACAAACAGTACGCAATACGAACCCTTCTTTTTGTTTCATTATTTATATAAAATTTAAATAGACTCTACGATAGACAGCTAATATCCAACGACGAATAGGCAGCAACCTAAACCACAGCCTGCTGGCTTTCACACGCCAAGGCGCATAAAGGTTGTGGTGTTTGCCTTGTCTTGAAACCACATTGACAGCTAGCGCTGCGACATCAGACAAGGTACAGTGTTCGACACCAACAATATTACCATCACCCATCAGTGTAACCTGTTCACCCTCGATACGAATGACACGATGAACGACATAACGACATCCCTCAACCCACGCTAGAACGACGTGTCCAACCTGCAAATCTGCGGGTTTAACCAAATCAACACTTTCCTTACCCCCTATGATAAAAGGCAACATACTATTTCCCTTGACAGGAAAAGTAACACGCAAACCTTCCCGAACCAATGATATGGCATTTTGGATGATCTCATGATCGGATATTGCATTTGTCATACCGTTCGGATTGTTTCAGAACACAAACGAGCTGCAGCCTCATTTGGCAGACATTCCAAATGCCATACACGGATTTCTCCAGCCATCATATTCTCAGTTTCATGGAGACCTTCAGCTACCAATTGATCCCAACGCTTACCAGAGATAGAAGGCACCAATGCAGCATAGGCAGCCAAGGGGTTAAGACGATGAATCTTATTATAAGGTGCCTGGCTGAGTTGTACTACACCACCCAAAGGATAGCGAACATTTCGGTAGCAAGGTGTTTTACCACTCCATGGGGACCCAAAAACATAGAATCCATCGGGTAAACGACGGACTACAGGATTATCATCATTGACCAATTGCGTGCCATTAATATATTTCAGCCAAAGGCTTGAATGCGTACTCTTACCCGTACCGCTCTTACCCAAGAACATATAGGCATGTTCACCACAACTCACCACTGAGGAATGAAAGAGAGCAGTCTGCAGGCGGGAGGTGGCCAAAGCGTACATGACCATCAAGGCGTTATTGATACCAAACAGATGCTCATCCACTAGGAGTACCTTAGCCTTTCGATAATCTCTATCCGTCAACATACGAGCAGCACAACGTCCCCTCAGTTGGAATTCAAAATATGGCTGTCCATTAACATGACCGGCTAGAATTTGCGAACCATCATCATCCTGGTTCATCTCAACAGTCATTTCATTTATAGAGGGAAAATCTTCTGCACTCACGACCTTTAAGGAGAACACCACATCGTCTGTCTGAGCAACGGAAAAAGGCGCATATTGTCCCATTTCATCGAGAACAGAAGCTCCTACAGGCAGCTCTACAGAAAAAACATGACAGGCAACTTGATAATACAACTTCATGGTTTCGAACCCTTATCTCTATAAATGATTTTATTAGCACCAGAAGTAATCTCAAGTTCATCATGGTGCTCCTTTATGAAAGAATCGATATGGCGCTTACGCTTTTCTTCCAGAATCTCATCAACAGCGATTAATATGCCTGTTTCCTCAACGTCACCAAAGCCGTAGTTAATGGCTGTTCCGAAAAGCTTCATCGTTGGCGAAAGGCCCATATATGCGTTGACCAATGGTGGAATGTTATATCCTAGCTTACGAATTTCGCCATTTAATATTTTATAGTCTTCCTTAAAGTCTTTTCCACAGAAAAGTGCCTCCAGTTCAGCAGGATCCGTTTCCAATTGTAACGGTTTCATCGGGATAATCAGATTGTCTTTATCATCAAAATGCTTTTTCAGAAAATAAAGAATCATATCTCGTCCTTTTCGAATGTAACTGGGATACATCGTCATCTTACCAAAATAATATTTGATGTCAGGGCGAATGACTGTCAAAGCACCTAAACCGTCCCAAAGATTATCAAGGGCAAAGAGACTTTTAGCACCCATACGAGAAGATTGATAAGGCAAAGTCACAAAAGAACGTCCCAATTCAACTGTATATGGGGCATACTCTTCCAGGAATTTCTGCGAGAAGTGGAACATGTGGCTCGTAGCCAATTTAGGCTGTCCATTTGTATCATATTCCCAATCAGTACCCAACAAATAACGATAACCACCGATAATTTCTCCCTCTTCCGGGTTCCATACGATCAGCTGCTTATAACAGTTCTCACAAATATCGAATTCGTCAATATCAGTCTCCTTACCTGTGCCTCCGCCAGCCTCACGGAAAGCGATCTCACGCAAACGACCTATTTCCTGCATAACATTAGGCGAATTGTGAGCCGTAATGATGTAGATTTCGTTATTACTCTTGTTGGTCAAGCGTAACTGTTTGTCAGGAGTGAGTTCGCGCTTAAGAACCTCCTTGGGAATCGGCTGGATAATCGGTTGTTCCATTTGTCTGATATTGTTATAGGTTATAGATGATTTCTTGAACATACTGTGCCCATTCCATCGGGCTTTTACTCTTATCAAATGTTTGCCAAGGGATGGGTTTACCAATGGATACCCTAAAAGACTTCCCGACATTTTTGTACATTTCATCAACCAAAAACAGCATGGCCAAGTTGAAAGGCAAAAAGCGGTCAGAGAAGGAGGCCAAGCGATAGAAGAAATTAGAGTTTTCACCACTAAAATGAATGGGTACTACATCTCTCTGATATTCTACGCTTTTAGCTACAAATGTCTTCTTCCACGGGATATCACGGATAACGCCATTATGACGACGTGAGCACAATCCGGCTGGAAACATCAGCATATGATTATCACTCTGAAAACCGGCCTCAACCATTGCAGGAAAGTTACGACTGGCCTTGCCTGTCTTGTTGATAGGAATACAAAGAGGAGCCAAGCCTGGCAAATACATCAACAAATCGTTGACCAGATAGCGGAAACGAGAATTGTAGTGACGACCTATGAGTGCACCTAGAGCTACTCCATCCTCACCACCCAGCGGATGATTAGAGACAAACGTATACAACTTTCCGTCATTAGGATCAGGAAGGTTTTCTTCTCCTTCTATCACTAATGTCATCTTCAAGTATTCGACACAAGCCTCCAACCAAGGTGTTCCAATCTTATCGCGTGACTCCCAAAGAAAAGCATTAACTTGGTCTTGATGGGCAATTCTCTTAAGCCACGACACCAATGGACGAGGTAGCCATTTCGCCTTATTCCCCATCTTTGTCTTTAAAATACCATCAATGTCGATAGTCTTCTCGGTAATCTGTCCCATTTCTCTCTCAAAACCACTAACAGCATGCAAATATACGGAAAATAGTTCTAAAAACTACACTTTTTAAGAAATTTTGCGCAAATAAGCATTCTTTTGCATCTTTTCACTGAAATTTTGTGGGGAATTGTGGGGGATTGTGGAGGAAATTTTATACCTTTGCAACCGAATTATATTTTATATAAGAAGTACGCATGCGTTTTTTAGGTAATATAGAGGCAAAAATGGACACAAAAGGACGTGCCTTCCTACCCGCAGTATTCCGTAAAATACTGCAAGCGAGTAGCGAGGAACGACTGGTGTTGCGCAAAGATGTTTTCCAGCCTTGCCTCGTTCTCTATCCTGAAAGTGTATGGAATGAGCAGATGGATGCTTTACGTCTCAGGTTGAACCGTTGGAACAAACAGCACCAACAGGTATTCCGCCAATTTGTAAGCGAAGTTGAAGTCTTGACACTCGACGGGAATGGTCGTTTTTTGTTGCCCAAGCGCTATCTACGCATGGCAGAGATTGAACTGGACATCAAATTTATCGGCATGGGCGACACCATTGAAATATGGAGCAACACCAAGGTAGATCAGCACCAATTAAGTGCAGAGGCATTCAGCAATGCCCTTGAAGAGCTCATGGAAACCGAAGAAGCAGAAAAGGAATAATGACAACGGCAGAGACATATCACGTTCCCGTTCTCTTAAAAGAGAGCATTGACGGCCTAAACATCCATTCAGGCGGCATCTATATTGACGTCACCTTTGGCGGTGGCGGCCACTCTAAAGAGATTCTCTCACGTCTGGATGATAATAGTCATTTGTATAGCTTTGACCAAGATGCTGATGCCGAACGCAATATAATTGCAAATAATCGGTTCACCTTTATCCGAAGCAACTTTAGGTACCTCGAGAATTGGATGCGATATTATGGTGTAGAGCATATTGACGGATTATTGGCAGATCTTGGTGTATCAAGCCACCACTTTGACGATGAAACTCGTGGTTTCTCATTCCGTTATGATGCACCGCTAGATATGCGCATGAACAATCGTGCAGGAAAGACTGCTGCTGACATTTTAAACGACTATGCAGAAGAGCAATTGTCTGATATATTTTACCTCTACGGCGAACTAAAAGATTCTCGCCGACTTGCCAAAGCCATCATCAATGCCCGTCAGCAACACCGCATTGAAACCACAGGTCAACTCTGCACAATTATAGAAGGAATTCTACGAGCAGAGCATGAAAAAAAAGATATGGCGAAGGTTTTTCAAGCTCTACGTATAGAGGTTAATCATGAGATGGATGCTCTTCGTGAAATGCTAAACGCGGCAACTCGTCTATTGAAGGTTGGTGGTCGCCTCAGCATTATCACATACCATTCGCTAGAAGACCGTATCGTTAAGAACATCATGAAAACAGGTAACCTAGATGGGAAAATGGAGAAAGATTTCTTCGGAAATACTAAAAGCCCATTTAAACTCGTCAACAACAAGGTTATCGTACCAAGTGATGAAGAGCAAATGATAAATCCACGCAGTCGAAGTGCAAAACTCAGAATTGCCGAAAAAATCTAACACAGACATGACAGAAGAAAAGATACAAGACAAGCCTATCCAAGAGCAACAATCCTCGACCAAAGAAACAGAACTGGTCGAGGAAGAACTCAAGGAGACCATACAGAAGATTAAGGATACCGCTCGCGAGGAGGACCCTAAACCCTCTTCACAGCTGAACCTACGCACGATTCTTGGTGGTGATCTACTATCGACAGATTTAGTAAGGTCACAAATTTGGCTAATTGTCTTAATTGTAGCTTTCTCTACTATTTATGTAGCTTTCCGATATCAATGTCAACAAGACATGTTGATGATTGATCGAATGGAGAATCAGTTGAAGGATGCCAAATTTAAAGCGTTGAGTTCATCAAGTACCCTTACTGAAAAATGCCGCGAAAGCCATGTGCTTGAAATATTAAAACAAAACAAAGACTCGCTGCTCCACCAAGCAGACCAGCCGCCTTATATTATAGAAGTACCCGAATGAGCAAGTTTGACAATGATAAAGTAATGCCTCGCTACATGGCTATTGCCGTGGTGCTGACGCTCATCGGTTTTGCCGTTATCGGTAAAGCCTTCTATATTATGACTGCGAAGAAACCATATTGGACAGAAGTGGCAGGCCGTTTAAAGCGAGACAGCGTAAGCATTCCACCCAACCGCGGCAACATCCTTAGTAATGATGGGCAGTTAATGGCAAGCTCAATACCTGAATACAGGATTTTTATGGACTATCAGGCCGCAGCCTTTGAGAAAGACGACTCACTATGGCAAGACAAAGTTGATTCTGTATGTGAAGGTCTGGCAAAGATATTCCCAACTAAGAGTGCTGAAGAGTTCAAAAGGGATTTGGAGGCTGGACGAAAAAAGATTAATGGGAACGGCAGTATCGGTGCTCGTCACTGGCCAATCTGGCCACGCCGTATTGACTATAATACTTATGTAGGAGTCAAGAATTTACCCTTCTTTAACTTGCCTAGATATAAAAGTGGTTTTCACGAAGAAACATTCAATTCTCGCAGACGTCCATTCGGATCATTAGCGAAACGTACCATTGGCGGAATGTTTGGTGCCAAGGATTCTGCATACTATGGTTTGGAGATGTCATTCGACTCTATCCTTCGAGGAACCCCCGGCATTACCGGCAGGCGCAAAGTACTCAACAAGTACATGAATATTCCAGTAATGTTACCTATAGACGGTGCTGATATTGTCACAACGATTGATGTCAACATGCAAGACTTGGCAGAGCGCGCACTACTTGACGAGTTGAATCTTATTAACGGAGAGATGGGTGTGGCCATTCTTATGGAAGTTAAGACTGGCGACGTAAAAGCCATTGTCAATATGATGAAAGTCGGTGACGGGCAGTATGCCGAGGCTGTTAACAGTGCTATTAGCTATCGTTGTGAACCAGGTTCTGTATTCAAGGTTGCTTCTTTCCTCGTGGCTTTAGACGACGGGGTTGTGGACACTAGCTATGTGATAAGTACAGGTAGTGGCGTTAGAGAAATGCACGGCCGATGGATGAAAGACCATAACTGGCGGCGCGGTGGATATCAAGACATCAATGTGGCACGCACCTTAGAGGTTAGTTCGAACATCGGTGTTAGTCATGTTATTGACAAGTTCTATGGCAAAGAGCCAGAGCGCTATGTGAAAGGACTATACCGTGTGGGCATACATGAAGATCTGAAACTCCCTTTGGTTGGTTATCTGCCCCCACGCATCCGCATGCCACGCAAAAACAAGCATGGACAATACGAAAATTGGAGTAAGACTGCTCTGCCTTGGATGTCAATTGGTTATGAAACCCAAATTGCACCTATTAATACCGTTACCTTCTACAATGCTATAGCCAACAACGGTAAAATGATGCGTCCTCGATTTGTAAAGAAAATCGTAAAGAACGGCGAAACAATCACGGAATTCGAGCCCCAAGTCATTAAAGACAGGATTGCTAAACCACAAACTATCAAAACGATGCAGACCGTTCTTGAGCACGTGGTCAGTCAGGGGCTTGGTCGCAAAGCAGGTTCTCCACTATTTAAAGTCGCAGGAAAGACGGGTACAGCACAGGTGGCCGACCAGCACGGTAGCTATCATTCAGGGGTAACGCGCTATTGGCTGTCTTTCTGTGGTTATTTCCCTGCAGATAATCCAAGATATACATGTATCGTCTGTCTAAAAAAGACAGGACTGCCTGCATCTGGCGGTGGAATGAGCGGTGTTGTCTTTCACCACATTGCAGAAGGAGTTATGGCTCGTAACCTAAAAGTGAGTGTTGACGATGCCTTTGACGATCGTTCCATCATTATCCCTGATGTAAAAAATGGCAACATTGCTGCTGCTAGCCAGGTTCTTGCAGAACTGGGTATCAAAACAAACAGCCACTGGAATGGAAGCTACGCTGTCGGCAATCCCGTATGGGGTAATGCTGAACGCCGTACCAACGATGTATCACTCACTAAGACAACTATGAACGACAACCTCGTTCCCAACGTCGTAGGGATGGGTGCCAAAGATGCTGTCTACCTTCTGGAAACCTACGGGCTACGTGTTAAAGTACAAGGGCGTGGAAAGGTTAAATCACAAAGTTGTTCTGCAGGAAAACCTGTAATAAAAGATAGTGAATGTGTACTAGTGTTAGATTAAAAACAGATAAATACTAACGAATATGAAACTTAGCGAGCTGCTTAAACACGTCAAGCCCACTGCCGTAATAGGAAATATTGAGGCAGAAATCACAGGTGTGAATATTGATTCACGCAAGATAGAACAAGGACATCTTTTTGTCGCTATCAAAGGGACACAGACAGATGGCCATCGATTTATTCCAAAGGCATTAGAGCTGGGAGCTGTCGCTATTCTTTGTGAAGATATTCCTTCTGAGCGTCAGACGGGAGTCACTTATGTACAGGTGGAGTCCACAGAATGTGCTGTAGGGCCAGTTGCGACCATGTTCTATGGTGATCCCTCACGGAAATTGCGCTTAGTTGGTGTTACAGGCACTAATGGTAAGACAACTATCGCCACCTTATTATATAATATGTTCCGCAAGTTCGGCCATCGCTGTGGTTTGCTCTCAACAGTATGCAATTATATTGAAGGCGAAGCCATAGCTGCCGATCACACAACTCCAGACCCTATTGAGTTAAACAAATTATTACATCAGATGGTAGAAGCAGGCTGTGAATATGCTTTTATGGAGTGTTCAAGCCATGCCATTGCCCAACAACGCATTGGAGGATTAAAATTTGCAGGTGGTCTCTTTACAAACCTGACACGTGACCACTTGGACTACCATAAAACATTTGAAAACTACCGAGATGCCAAGAAAGCTTTCTTTGACAGTTTGGACAAAGATGCCTTCGCCATCACAAATGCGGATGACAAAAATGGCAGCGTGATGGTGCAAAACTGTAAAGGAAAGGTTAAAACCTATTCTATACGCCAAATGGCCGATTTCCGGGCACGCATCATCGAATGTCATTTTGAAGGTATGTATCTTGACATTAATGGCCGAGAAGTTGGTGTACAGTTTATCGGAAAATTCAACGTTTCAAATCTATTAGCGGTTTATGGGGCTGCAGTGATGCTTGGCAAGAAGCCAGAAGACATTCTATTAGTACTCAGCACGCTAAAGAGTGTTGCTGGACGATTGGAGCCCATTCGCTCGGCAGAGGGAGTTACTGCTATCGTTGATTATGCTCATACGCCCGATGCATTAGAAAATGTTCTTAATGCCATACATGAGGTGCTTGAAGGTAAGCAAGGCAAAGTACTTACCGTATGTGGAGCTGGTGGCAATCGCGACAAGGGGAAACGTCCGTTAATGGCTCAAGAAGCTGTCAGACAGAGTGATTGTGTCATCATCACATCTGACAATCCCCGTTTTGAGGAACCACAAGATATTATTAATGACATGTTAGCAGGCCTGAACAGCCAACAAATGAAAAAGGTCGTGTCAATTGTGGATCGTAAAGAAGCCATCCGTACAGCATGTATGATGGCTCAAAAAGGAGATGTGATTCTCATTGCCGGCAAGGGACATGAAGACTATCAGGAAGTAAAGGGTGTAAAGCACCATTTTGATGACCGCGAAATCGTACGTGAAATCTTTGGTATTGATAAATAACAAATTAAGCTATGTTATACTACGTCTTCCGTTTCCTAGAACAATTCAACATACCAGGTAGCCACATCTGGTCATATATCTCATTCCGTTCACTGATGGCGCTCATTCTATCACTGATTATCTCCGCTTGGTTTGGAGAATACTTCATCAAATGGATGAAACGTCGAAATATCTCTGAAACCGCTCGTGACCCTAGCATAGACCCGTTTGGTGTTGAGAAAAAGGGTGTTCCGACTATGGGTGGAATTATCATTATCGTTGCTATCCTAGTCCCAGTGTTGCTATTGGGTCGCATGCGCAATATATACTTATTGCTGATGATTGTCACCACTGTATGGTTAGGTTTTTTAGGTTTCATGGATGACTATATCAAAATCTTTCGTAAGAACAAGGAAGGTTTGAAGGGTAGATATAAGATTATAGGTCAGGTATCAATCGGTTTCATCGTAGGCCTTACGCTTTGGCTTAGCCCAGATGCTGTCGTTCGAGAGAATATCTCTGTACCTCAACAGAATCAAGAAGTAGTCATCAAACACCAGCCAGAGGCCGTAAAGTCGCTGCAAACCACTATTCCCTTTATTAAAAACCACAATCTGAATTATTCCAACGTATTATCTTTCTGTGGTAAATACAAGGTCGCAGCGGGCTGGATACTATTTGTTCTCATGACTATATTTGTGGTAACAGCGGTTTCAAATGGTGCTAATCTCAACGATGGAATGGACGGTATGTGTGCAGGGAACTCAGCAATCATAGGTGTAGCCTTGCTTATATTCTCCTACGTTTCGTCCCACATCGTCTATGCTGCCTATTTCGATATCATGTATATTCCTGGGTCGCAGGAACTGGTAGTATTTCTCTCTGCCTTTATAGGTGCGATGATTGGTTTTCTTTGGTATAATGCATATCCCGCCCAAGTATTTATGGGAGATACAGGATCTCTGACCATTGGTGGTATCATCGGCGTCTGTGCCATCATCATTCATAAAGAGCTGATGCTGCCCATTCTTTGTGGTATTTTCTTTATTGAAAGCCTCAGTGTCATAATTCAGACACAGTGGTTCAAGATACAAAAGCGTAAAGGCAAGCGTGTACGTGTATTCCGAGCAACACCCATTCACGACACTTTCCGGAAGCTGGATACACAACTCGATCAAACTAGCAAATATATCCTAAAGAGTTGGCCACACCGACCCTTCCATGAATCAAAGATTACCATCCGTTTCTGGATTACTTCCATTATATTAGCTGCATTAACGATTATAACACTGAAAATAAGATGAGTAAAATTGCCATATTAGGAGCAGGAGAGAGCGGTGCAGGAGCAGCCGTTCTAGCCAAGAAAAAAGGGTTCGACGTGTTTGTTAGTGATATGTCGAAGATTAACGAAAAATACAAGGAACTACTTGACGATCACCAGATAGACTGGGAAGAAGGGCAACATACTGAGGCTAAAATCTTAGATGCTGACGAAATCATCAAGAGTCCAGGTATTCCTGACACCGCCCCCATGATTGTAAAAATCAAGGAGCGTGGGATTGGCATCATCAGTGAGATTGAGTTTGCCGGTCGATATACGACATCGAAGATGATCTGCATTACTGGTTCTAACGGTAAAACGACGACAACGAGTCTCATCTATCATATTTTCAAAGAAGCAGGATACGACGTCGGTCTTGCCGGAAATATAGGCAATTCACTGGCCTTGCAGGTAGCAGAAGACCCACATGATTATTACGTGATTGAACTGAGCTCCTTTCAGCTGGACAATATGTACGACTTCCGTGCGGACATTGCCATCCTGCTGAATATTACACCAGACCATCTAGACCGTTATGATTTCAAGATGCAGAACTATGTGGATGCCAAGATGCGTATCATCCAGAACCAGACGCCGCAGGATGCCTTCATCTATTGGAATGATGACCCAATCATTAAAAGGGAGTTAGAGAAGTATGACATCAAGGCTATCCAATATCCATTCTCCGAACTGAAGGAGAACGGCAGTATCGGTTATATTGAGGAAGGGCAGTATAAAATTGAGAAACCCGAGCCCTTCAATATGGAGCAGGAATCGCTGAGTCTGACAGGTAAACATAATATCTACAACTCGCTAGCCGCTGGTATTGCCTCGGATGTTGCAGGTATCAAGAAAGAGGATATTCGTAAGTCATTGAGCGATTTCCCTGGTGTGGAGCATCGTTTGGAAAAGGTATGCACTGTTCGTGGCGTTCAGTATATCAACGACTCCAAGGCTACGAATGTAGATGCATGCTGGTATGCACTTGAGTCCATGAAAACCAAGACGATCCTGATCATTGGAGGTAAGGATAAAGGGAATGACTATGAACCCATCAAGGATTTAGTAAAGCAGAAATGTGCAGGACTGGTGTATCTTGGTGCAGATAACCAGAAGTTACATGACAATTTCGACGGATTAGGCATTCCTGTTCGCGACACCCATTCAATGAAAGAATGTATCCAGGCATGTTATGAGATGGCAGAACCGGGTATGACAGTGTTACTATCACCTTGCTGTGCCTCTTTTGATCTCTTCAAGAACATGGAAGACCGTGGCGAGCAGTTTAAGGAATTGGCAAGAAATCTATGAATAAAAAAATCGGCAACATTTTTAAAGGTGACAAGGTCATATGGATGGTGTTCTTCTTCCTCTGTATGATTAGCATTGTGGAGGTCTTCTCGGCTTCCAGCGGACTGACATACAAGAGTCAGAACTACGTTGGCCCGATAGCTTATCATACTACTACAATTGTGGTTGGAGTCATAGTTGCAATCATCACACTGAATATTCCATGCCGCTATTTTAAGCTAATGACACCATTCTTAATGCTAATATCCCTCCTGACACTACTATGGGTACTTTTGGCTGGTACAAAGGTGGGAGATGCTGGTCGATGGATCAATCTATTCGGCTTCACTTTCCAACCATCTGAGATTGCCAAGGGAACCATTGTATTGGCTGTTGCACAGATTCTTGCCGCTATGCAACGGGAAAATGGAGCCGACAAGAACGCCTTTAAATGGATTCTTTGGATTACTCTTCCAGCCTGTCTGTTTATCGGATTGGAGAACCTATCAACAGCTGCTATGCTATTTGCCGTAGTATTTTTAATGATGTTTATCGGATTAGTACCACTGAAGCAATTGGGGAAACTCGCTGCAATAATAGCTGCATTAGGCATCTTAGCGATATCACTGATAATGCTTGTTGGACATGATATCAGTGACGAAGAAAAACAACTGGCGAAAACCGAACAAGTAGAGCAACCCAAAGAGAAGAGTTTCGTTGGAAAGATGTTCCATCGTGCTGATACCTGGAAGAGTCGTATTATGAAGTTCCGCAGACCAGCACCATCGCCACAGGAATACGATTTGGACAAAGATGCCCAAGTGGCACATGCAAACATTGCTATTGTATCAAGTAATATCATCGGAAAGGGACCGGGCAAAAGTACAGAGCGAGATTTCCTCTCACAGGCATTCTCTGACTTCATCTATGCTATCGTCATTGAAGAATTGGGCATAGTCGGAGCCTTTTCAGTGATGTTCTTATATATCATCTTACTCTATCGTTGTGCACGCATCGCCTCGCGTTGTGAGAACAACTTTCCTGCCTTCCTCGCCATGGGCTTAGGACTCCTTTTAGTCATACAAGCTACCTTTAACATGATGGTTGCTGTGGGATTAGCTCCAGTAACTGGTCAACCACTGCCTCTCATTTCGAAAGGAGGCACATCAACCATCATCAACTGTGCCTATATAGGAGCGATCCTTAGTGTCAGCAGATCAGCAAAAATGAAAGCAGAAAAAGAAAATGAAGAAAAAATCGTTTAATTGATAGAAAATTTGTAATTTTGCAAGGAATTATATATGAATAACGAATTAAGAGTAATCATCAGCGGTGGCGGAACGGGAGGACACATCTTTCCTGCCGTCTCTATAGCCAATGCCATCAAGGCTCTACGCCCTGATGCAAAAATTCTTTTCGTAGGAGCTCAGGGACGTATGGAAATGCAACGTGTGCCAGCTGCTGGATATAACATAGAAGGCCTACCTATCCGAGGCTTTCTACGTCCACTTTGGAAGCTCGGCAATATTAGTGTAGCCATTGACTATCTTCGTAGCAAGCATATGGCTAAAAAGTTGCTTCGTCAGTTCCAGCCTCAGGTCGCTGTTGGAGTGGGAGGTTATGCCAGCAGTGCCGCTCTGGGTGCTGCAAATAGTCTGGGGATTCCCACACTCTTGCAAGAGCAGAACAGCTATGCAGGTTTGGCCAATAAAACGTTAGCCCGACATGCTGCCAAAATATGTGTTGCCTATGAAGGCATGGAGCGTTTCTTCCCTGCCGAGAAAATCATGCTGACAGGTAATCCTGTCCGCCAGCAGTTACTCGAAGCCACAACAACACGCGAGGACGCAGTTCGTTCTTTTGGCCTTGATCCTCAAAAGAAAACTATTTTATTGGTTGGAGGTAGCCTTGGCGCACGTACCATCAACGAGAGTGTGCTTCAACATCTTGACCTCATCGAGAAGAATGACAACATCCAATTTATCTGGCAAACGGGTAAATATTATAGTGCCGAAATCAGTGAGCGTATGAAAGGCCATGAGTTGCCAAACCTGATTGTCACTGACTTCATTAGCGATATGGGAGCTGCATATAAAGCTGCAGATTTGGTGATAAGTCGAGCTGGCGCTGGTAGTATCAGTGAATTCTGTCTGTTGGGAATGCCAGTCATCCTAGTTCCTTCGCCCAATGTCGCAGAGGATCATCAGACGAAGAATGCCATGGCATTGGTCAATAAGCAAGCAGCCCTCTACGTTAAAGACAAAGAAGCTTCAGTATTATTGCTTCCATTAGCTATCGATACTGTAAAGGATGCCGCTAAATTGGAAAGTCTGCGTGAGAACATCTTGAAGATGGCTCTCCCTGATGCTGCAGAGATTATCGCCAAAGAAGTCATTAGCTTGGCAGAACAAACCCACTAATCCATCAAAAATTATGATACTTCAAGATATTAAAGCTGTATATTTTGTAGGAGCAGGAGGCATTGGTATGAGCGCCATCGCCCGCTACTTTATCCACCAAGGTTTGGTCGTAGCTGGCTATGATAAGACACCTAGTGCGTTGACTCATCAGCTGGAGAAGGAGGGTATGCTGATTCATTATGAGGAAAATATTGATGAGATACCTCATACATGTAGGAAGCCTGAGTCTTGTCTAGTTATTTACACTCCGGCAATCCCTGCCGATCATAAAGAACTGGTATATTTCAGAGAGAATGGTTTTGAGATACAGAAGCGTGCCCAGGTATTGGGTACACTGACCCGTCAGCACAAAGGGTTATGTGTAGCAGGAACCCATGGAAAGACCACAACATCTACCATGTGCGCACACATCATGCACCAGAGCCACCTCAATTGTAATGCTTTTCTCGGCGGTATATCAAAAAACTATGGAACGAACTATATTCTTTCTGATAGCGACTATGTTGTCATTGAAGCTGATGAGTTTGACCGCTCATTCCATTGGCTTAGCCCTTATATGACGGTTATCACCTCGACAGACCCTGACCACTTGGACATTTATGGAACAAAAGAAGCCTATCTGGAGAGTTTCCGCCACTATACTGAGTTGATTCAGCCAGAAGGCGCGCTGATTATCCATCGCGACCTAGAGATGAAAGAGAATATTCCTTCAGGTGTACGACGCTTTGACTATGCACTAACTGAAGGTGATTTTCATGCAGATAATATTCGTATTGACAACGGTGAGATAACATTCGACTTTATCTCTCCAATCGAAAACGTGAAGAATGTTGAGTTAGGACAGCCTGTACCCATCAATATCGAAAACGGTATCGCGGCCATGGCAATGGCTCAGTTGGCAGGCTGTTCATCTGAAGAGTTGCGTATCGGCATGATGACGTATATGGGCGTAGAGCGCCGCTTCGATTTCAAGATTAAGACTGACAAGTTAGTATTCCTTAGCGACTATGCCCATCACCCGAAGGAAATTCTCCAGAGTGCAAAGAGCATTCGAGAACTATACAAAGACCGCAAGATCTCGGCTATCTTCCAGCCTCATTTATACACCCGCACACGTGATTTCTACAAAGATTTTGCTGATGCCCTAAGTTTGCTGGATGAGGTCATTCTAACAGAAATCTATCCTGCAAGAGAGGCACCAATTGAGGGTGTGACATCAGCCCTTATCTACGACAACCTTCGCGCAGGCATTGAAAAGAGAATGATTCACAAGGACGAGGTCTTGCAGATGGTGAAAGAGCAGAATTTCGATGTACTGATAGTGTTAGGTGCTGGTGACTTGGACAATCAAGTTCCCGAGATGGCAAGAATTCTAAAAGAGAAAATCAAATAAGTAGTGAATATCGACTGGAAAAATACCGCATTAGTCATGGCAGACTGCCTGCTGACAGTCTATCTGATCTTGGCCATCACGGCTTTCAACAGCCCTGACGAGTCAGGTGACGTTTGCAATGAGGTTAATATCCGTGTGGAAGACGGCTCTGTCAATGGTTTCCTAGACAAAGAAGAAATCAAACTTCAACTGCAGCGTTCACGACTATACCCTGTTGGTGACCAAATGCGTATGGTTGATGTCCGTAAAATAGAAGAACAACTTCAGAAGAATCCGTTTGTCAAAAGCGCCCAATGCTACAAGACCCAGACGGGACGTGTAAACATTATTATCGACCAACGTCTACCAGTTATTCGCGTTAAGGCTGTCAATGGTGATGACTATTATGTTGATGAACAAGGTAATATTATGCCTAACACGCATTTTGCCAGTAATATGGTTATTGCGACAGGACACATTCAGCAGAAATATGCTCAGCGTGTGCTGAGAGAGATTGGTTGTTACTTGCTTAACACACCACTTTGGGGCAACCAAGTGGAACAATTAAACATTCTGGAAGACGGTTCTATAGAGATGGTTCCACGCGTTGGTGACCACATCGTTTTCCTCGGCAGTCCGACAAACTTTGAGAACAAGCTAGCGCGGCTGGAAAAGTTCTATCGGTACGGTCTCTCTAAAGCTGGTTGGAATAAATACTCATACATTAGTGTCGAATTTGACAACCAGATAATTTGTAAAAAAAGATAAAGAATAAAACATAGAAAGAAGATGCCAAAGGAATTTATTGTAGCTATCGAGTTAGGGTCATCCAAGATGACTGGTATCGCGGGTAAGAAGAATCTTGACGGCAGCATCCAAGTGCTAGCTTGTGTAAAGGAGGACTCATCATCGTTCATCCGCAAGGGTGTTGTTTACAACATCGATAAAACTGCCCAGTGTCTGACAAACATTGTCAGCCGTCTGGAGAAACAGCTCAAGACTGCCATCACTCAGGTATATGTTGGTGTTGGCGGTCAGTCTATTCGTTCTATTCACAACGTCATTTCAAGAGACTTGCCAAGTGAGACCGTTGTCACTCAGGATATGGTGATTGAACTGATGGATGCGAACCGCAACGTAAACTATCCAGATCAGGAAATCCTCGATGCTGCTGTACAAGAGTACAAAGTTGATTCCCAATACCAGTTAGATCCTGTTGGTATTCAATGTACACACATTGATGGCAATTTCTTGAATATTCTTCAGCGTAAAGCTTTCTATAAAAACCTGAATAAGTGTTTTGAGAATGCAGGAATCAATGTAGCAGAGATGTATCTTGCCCCATTGGCACTTGCTGATAGCATACTTACTGAGGCAGAACGGCGTTCGGGCTGCGCCCTGGTTGATTTGGGTGCCGATACTACCACAGTAAGTGTCTACTCAAAAAATATTCTCCGTCACCTTGCAGTGATTCCTCTTGGCTTCAACAATATAATTAAAGATATTGCCTCACTGCAAATGGAAGAAAGTGTGGCAGAGCGCATGATGTTGAAATACAGTTGTGCATTTACAGAAAACAATGATATCGATAACAATATGAAATACTCTATCGACGCTGACCGCCAGATAGAGGCTCGTAAGTTTATCGAGATTGTAGAGGGTCGTCTTGAGGAAATTATTGCAAACGTATGGTGCCAAGTACCCGAAGACTACTGTGACAAACTCTTGGGTGGTATTATCCTGACAGGTGGTGGTTCTAACATGAAAGACATTGAAAAGGCTTTCCAAAACTACACACATATAGAAAAGATTCGTATCGCCAAGTTTGTGACACAGGCCATTACTTCCAATATCCCCGATATCACAGCTCGCGATGGAAAGATGAATACAGTATTGGGACTATTGGCAAAAGGTGACATCAACTGTGCTGGTTCTGATGTAGACCCCAATGGAGATTTGTTTGCAAGCCAAAAGCAGTCTACTATCGATACTCCTGAACAGCGTCGCGCCCGTCAGGCAACAGAGACGCCTGCTGGTGTAGTACGCACTGCTGAGGAAATTCGTCGTGCTGAGGAAGAAGCACAAAGGAAACGTGAAGAAGAGGAGCGTATCGCACGTGAACGGGCCGAAGAAGAGGCACGCGAACAAGAGCGCATCCGTAAAGAGAATAGCACCTGGAACAAGCTGGGCCGCTGGCTAAAGAAAGCAGCCACCGAGATAGTCAAAGAAGAGGAATAACCTAACAAATTGTAATAGTATGGCAGACAATAATATATTGCTCGATTTCGGTGAGCCCGAAAAGGAGAATAGCATCATCAAAGTGATTGGTGTAGGCGGTGGCGGTGGTAATGCCGTTAACCACATGTATCGCGAAGGTATCCATGATGTCACTTTCGTACTATGTAATACGGATAATCAGGCACTTAATGACTCACCAGTTCCTGTTCACCTTCAACTGGGTAAAGAAGGTTTGGGTGCAGGAAACAAACCAGAGAAAGCACGTGCTGCTGCTGAGGAGAGCCTTGAGGATATCAAGAGCATGCTTAACGACGGTACTCGTATGGCTTTTATCACTGCCGGAATGGGTGGTGGTACAGGCACTGGTGCTGCTCCTGTCATTGCTAAGGTATCAAAGGAGATGGGCATTCTCACCGTTGGTATTGTCACTATACCTTTCCGTTTTGAGGGTGACCGTAAGATAGACCAAGCGCTTGATGGTGTAGAGAAGATGGCTGAGCATGTTGACGCGTTGTTGGTCATCAATAATGAGCGTCTCCGTGAAATATATCCTGAGTTGACAGTGCTCGATGCCTTTGGAAAGGCAGATGATACCTTGTCGATTGCAGCCAAGAGTATTGCAGAGATTATTACGGTTCATGGACTGATCAACCTTGACTTCAATGATGTCAAGACCGTATTAAAAGATGGTGGTGTAGCAATTATGTCAACCGGTTATGGCGAAGGCGAGGGACGTGTCAAGAAAGCTATTGATGATGCTCTGAACTCTCCGTTGCTTAACGATAATGATGTATTCAACTCCAAAAAAATTCTGCTGAGCATTTCTTTTGCAGGAGCTAAGGACGGCAGTGGTTCACTGATGATGGAAGAAATGAATGATGTCAATGACTTCATGGCCAAGTTTGGCGACTTCGAAATCAAGTGGGGCCTAGCTGTGGATCCTGAATTAGGTAAGAAGGTGAAGGTGACTATCCTTGCAACAGGATTCGGCATTGACAATGTTGATGGAATGACGAGCCACCGCCAGCGTCACAACACTCAAGAGGAAGCAACACGTATCGCTGCCCAACAAGAGGAGGAGGCCAAGCGTATGGATCGCCGTAACCGCTATTATGGAGGTGACGGACAAACCCGCCGTTACAAGCGGAGACCACACATCTATCTCTTCCGTTCTGACGACCTCGATAACGACGATGTCATCTCAGCCGTTGAGCAGATGCCGACTTACAAACGTACCCGTGAAATTCTTGACAGCATCTACCAGCAGGCAACTGGTGAGGAGCCTCAGCAGAAAGGCGACTCACAACCCGAGGCGATACAAGGGACGATAAAATTCTCATAAATGGACTCCATCAATGAGTTTTTCTCTCTACTGAGCAGTCTGTTATGGGGGTGGCCAATGATTATCCTGCTGTTGGGAACCCATGTATTTCTGACTATCCGCCTGCGTTTCCCACAGCGCAAACTGTTGACAGGTATTCGCCTGTCAGTGAAGAAAGACTCAGGTTCTGAGGGTGATGTCAGCCAGTTTGGAGCATTAGCTACTGCACTAGCAGCAACCATAGGCACAGGTAATATCGTTGGAGTCGCAACTGCTGTGGCTCTCGGTGGACCTGGTGCAGTACTATGGTGCTGGCTGACGGGTATTTTTGGTATGGCTACGAAGTATGCGGAAGCTCTGTTGGCAGTCAAATACCGTGTTCGAGACAAGCATGGACATACCTATGGCGGCCCTATGTATGCCCTGGAACGTGGTTTGGGAATGAAATGGCTAGCCATTCTGTTTGCTACCTTTACAGCATTGGCCTCTTTTGGTATTGGCTGTACTGTACAGGCAAATTCCATTGCTCTATTGGCAAGCGAAACCTTTGGGTTGCCAACATGGATTGTGGGAATCTTCGTTTGTGTCTTAGCAGGTTGCGTCATATTAGGAGGTGTTAAAGCCATTGCCCGGGTATGTACACTCTTTGTTCCTTTTATGGCTCTATTATATGTTGTGGGATGCATCGTTATTCTCTGCATGAATAGCGACTACGTCTGGCCAGCCATCAAACTTATTGTTCATGCTGCCTTTAATCCAGAAGCTGCAGGTGGAGGCTTTGTGGGGGCAACGGTAATGATGGCAGCACGATATGGTATTGCCCGCGGCTTATTCTCAAACGAGAGTGGTATGGGTTCTGCACCCATTGTAGCGGCAGCAGCACAGACACGTAATCCTGTTCGCCAGGCATTGGTCAGCAGTACAGGTACTTTCTGGGATACGGTTGTCATCTGCGCTTTGACGGGTGTTGTTTTGGTAAGCAGTATTATTGCCTATCCAGACATCACCTATGATGACGGAGCTGCCCTTACCAAAGTGGCCTTCTCTAAGATTCCTTACGTTGGTGCCCCTCTACTTACATTTGGCATCCTAACCTTTGCGTTCAGTACAATCTTGGGATGGAGTTACTATGGCGAGAGTGCTGTCAACTATATTGAACGTCAGAAGTCAAACCGCTTCTATCGCATTCTGTATATCGTAGTCCTTTTCTTTGGCAGTATCATCAATCTCGATATCATTTGGAATATTGCCGATTGTATGAATGCGTTGATGACGATTCCTAACCTCGTTGCCTTATTGCTGCTAAGTACTATTGCTGCCAAAGAGACAAGGAAGTATCTTTGGAGCAACCGTTTAGACGAGGAGATGGAGGAATAGGTACCATGTTTTTCATAGTCAGAAAACATGGGAGGGAGAATGGATGTCTTTTCCATCTCCCTCCCATGTTTATCAAAGAGTACTCACTTCACATTAATCCTGAATCAGGTTCTCACCCGTCATGTCAGCAGGCTGCTCCAAGCCCATAATATGCAGGATGGAAGGAGCCACATCAGCCAAACGCCCATCTTTCACCGTAGCACTATTGTTATTAGTTACATAGATGAAAGGTACAGGGTTCAGCGAGTGCGCCGTATTGGGGGTACCATCGGGATTGATTGCATTGTCTGCATTACCGTGGTCAGCGATGATAATAGCCTCATAATCGTTAGCTTTGGCAGCCTCGATAACAGCCTCTACACAGTGGTCTACAGCCCATACTGCTTTAGCTATAGCGTTATATACACCCGTATGACCAACCATATCGCCATTAGCAAAATTAACAACGATAAAATCATACTTATTCTCATTGATAGCGTCAACGAGTTTGTCCTTCACCTCATAAGCACTCATCTCAGGCTTCAAATCGTAAGTAGCTACCTTTGGTGAGGGAACCAATATACGATCCTCTCCATCATAAGGAGCTTCACGGCCACCATTGAAGAAGAAAGTAACGTGTGCGTATTTCTCCGTCTCGGCAGTATGCAACTGTTTCTTACCCTGCTGGGACAGGTATTCTCCCAAAGTATTCTCTACGTTCTCCTTAGGGAAGAGAATGTGAACCCCTTGGAATGAAGCATCATATGGTGTCATACAGTAATACTGCAATCCCTTAATGGTCTTCATTCCCTGGTCCGGCATATCCTGCTGAGTCAGAACGATGGTCAACTCCTTGGCTCGGTCATTGCGGAAGTTAATGAATATCACAACGTCTCCCTCCTCGATACAGCCACTAACTGTACTGTTGTGAATAGGCTTGATAAACTCATCTGTCACACCCTCATCATAGCTCTCCTGCATGGCAACAACCATATCAGCTGCCTGTTTGCCAGTACCGTTTACAAGAAGGTCGTAACCTTCTTTGACACGCTCCCATCGCTTGTCGCGATCCATTGCATAGAAACGACCTACAATACTGGCAATAGCTGCATCATTGTCAGCACACACTTTCGTAACCTGCTCGATGAATCCCTTACCGCTTTTGGGATCGGTATCGCGACCATCCATAAAACAGTGAACAAATGTCTGGTTCTTCAAGCCGTAGCGCTTGCCCACCTCAATAAGTTTGAAAAGATGCTCAAGTGAAGAGTGTACGCCGCCATCAGAGCAAAGGCCCATTAGATGGAGCTTTTTATTATTTTCCTTAGCATAAGTATAAGCTGCTTTTACCTGTGCGTTTTCAACAATCGAACCATCCTTACAAGCACGATTAATTTTGACCAGGTCCTGATATACGATACGTCCTGCACCAATGTTAAGGTGTCCGACCTCCGAATTACCCATCTGTCCATCAGGCAAACCAACGTCCTCGCCAGAAGCCTGGAGCTGTGAGTGAGCTGATACTGCTGTCAAATAATCCAAATACGGTGTTGGTGTATTGAAAATAACATCACCTTTTCCCTGCTTTCCGATTCCCCATCCATCGAGAATCATCAATAACGCTTTCTTAGCCATAAGATACTACTAACTATTTAAATTTAATATAAAAACTATTTCTTAATTCGTCTTATCAACCATCAGACAAAGCATTGTTAAATCATCGTTAGGCTCAGCACCATTTCGATGCTTGATAACCTCCTCATCCAGATAGTCAATCAACTCTTTTGAACTGTTGAAGTGGCGATGGTTTAGAATGTCCAGCAAATGATCATCACCAAATTGTTGCTGCTGAGTATTCTCTGCTTCATTCAGTCCATCGGTATAAACCAGTAACAATTGTCCGCGGATATCTTCCACAAATTCGCCAACATATTCCAATTCCGGCCATAAACCTATTGGCGCATTTGTTTCCATTTCCATGAAATTGTCATTCCCATCAACACCCAAAATTGGTGGATTATGACCAGCATTACAGAAGTCTAATCTACCATTATCGAGGTTTACCAGTCCTACAAACATTGTCACAAACATCCCCTGCTCGTTGCTCTCAGTCAACACGGTATTCATGCGCGTAACGATTTCTGCTGGTTTCATCTGCTGAGCGGCCAAAATGCGGAACAATCGGGTAGCCTGAGCCATGAATAGACTGGCCGGAACACCCTTTCCACTAACATCTCCCACACAGAAATAAAGCTCATGACTCAGCAATAAATAGCCATACAAATCACCACCCACCTCACGGGCAGGAGTCATCGAAGCATAAATATCCAAGCCCTCACGATCTGGGAAAATATTAGGAACCATCGACTTTTGGATATTACGAGCGATACGTAGTTCACTCTCAATGCGCTCCTTTGCTTTGGTAGTTGATTCTAATTGGTCATATGCCGTCTTTAATTGCTTGTGAGCCTCTGCCAACTTGCCGTGAGCCATCGCCAAACGATGTTGGGTCTTGCGTTTATGTAACATATAGACCAATAGGAAAACAACAATTAAGGCCAATGCGATGATACCACTGATAAACTGTTGTTTCGCCATTTTTTCCTTCTGTCGGTTCAGTTGGGCCTCTTTCTCATTTGTTTGATAAATGGTAGCCAACTCTGCCGTTGAGCTTTTCTTCTGAGCCGTAATGGCTGAATCTAAAAGGTTAAGGATGCGTAATCCTGCCGCACGGGCTGAGTCAAGTCTACCTGCTTGTGCGTTGGCATGATACTTTGGCAACAGATATAACTGAATATTATCCAACGTTGGCTCCATACGCCACTCCGTAAGTGCATGATCCAGATAGCGATAATTATCTGCAGCTTCACGATAGCGCTGTGCAGCAACTAAATAATCGTTGGCATTGATACGTCCTGCGCTTTTTTTAGAATAAGCGGTCTTGAGAAACTCGTTATAGGCCTGCTGAGCCGCTTGTGGCTTTTTCAACCCCTGCAAAGCAACAGCACGCATAATATCAATACGTCCTTGATATTCATCAAAATAGCCTGTGCGGGCATCTGGCATCTGGCGATATTTATCAAGCAGCATCTCGCAGCGGTCAATCCAATAGATTGATTCCTCATAACGACGCGTATTGATATATGCCATACTGGTATATACCGTGCCGACTATCGCTTCCTGGAAACCACGACTCGTCGAATCTGTTTGGAAACGGTTGGCATAATGCACCCTTGCTTTAGAAAAACTCTCTTGAGCTTCCTTGTCTTGTCCTAGATTCAATTGACAACAGCCTATATTGTTATGCAGAATGGCATAGTCGATATCTGAACCAATGCCAGAATTTTCCATTTTTGCTACAGCTGGTACTGCTATCTGCAACGAACCTTCATAGTCACCTTTAGCCAACAACAGTTCCGAGAGACGACGCGCAGCTTTGTTATAGCTTAACTGGTCTTCATCATTCTTGACTTCAGCTTGTAAAACCTTACGGTAAAAATGCTCAGCCATGCGATACTGATTCTGATGGTAATACACAACGCCACGCCAGCGATTAGCATTAAGCGGTGAAATGTCGCCAGTGGTTTCAAAACTATCAGTCAGTGCCAACATACGACCATAGTGCATGACTGCTCCTTCAGCAAAGATAACACTGTCGGCATGGCTCGCTCTCAGTTCCCTGCGCTTGGCTTCGCCACATGAAAAAAGTGTCATGGCTGCTGCGACAACAACCACGACAACGGTCAGCAACCGCAGTCCTTTGTGTATTCCATTATTCATTAACGCTGCAAAGATACAATAATTATTGTAAAAAACATGAAAACATAGATAGAAATTTGTTATTTCCAAGAAAAAAATGTACTTTTGTAAACCAACAACCCATACTATACTTTTCATTATGAAAACCAAGCGACTATTTCTCTTTGGCCTCATGGCCTTACTAACGACAACAACAATGAATGCACAAAATCTTAAGTTACGTGCCGACAATATCGACGAAATATTGCAGGCAATGACATTGGAAGAAAAAGCAAAGCTACTGGTTGGCGGTGCCAACAACTTCTTCGGTACAGGAGCAGTGGTAGGAGGAGAAGCAGATCTGGTGGCTGGTGCAGCTGGTACATCTCCACAGATTGCACGTCTCGGCATTCCTGCTACAGTACTGACTGACGGTCCTGCTGGTGTTCGCATCGACCCAACCCGAGAAGGAACTACCAAGACCTATTACGCAACTGCTTTCCCTATCGGTTCCTGTCTGGCATCTACATGGAATACAGAGTTAGTAGGTAAAGTCGGAGAAGCTATCGGCAACGAAACCAAGGAGTATCGTTGCGATGTTATTCTCGGTCCGGGAATGAATCTGCATCGCAATCCCCTCTGCGGACGCAATTTCGAGTACTACTCTGAAGACCCTCTACTGACGGGTAAAATCGCTGCTGCATACATCAATGGCGTACAGAGCCAGGGTGTCGGTGTCTCTGCTAAACATTTTGCTGTCAACTCACAAGAGACCGACCGTACCAGCGTTGACGAACGTGTCAGCCAGCGTGCTGCCCGCGAGCTCTATCTGAAGGGCTTTGAGATTGCTGTTCGAGAAAGTAACCCATGGACCATCATGGCCTCCTATAACAAGATTAATGGGCAGTATTCGATGGGCAACCACGATCTGCTCACCAAGATCTTGCGTGATGACTGGGGATACCAAGGTATTGTCATGACCGACTGGATTGGCATCCGTCAAGGATTGACCACCATCAGTGAAGTACATGCCGGTAACGACCTCATGGAACCCGGTCAACCAGCTCAGGTGCAAGAGATTGTTGAGGGGGTTAAGAGTGGAAAACTCGATATAGCTGATGTCAACCGAAACGTACGTCGTATGCTGGAATATATCGTCAAAACACCTAGCTTCCATAAGTATCCAGCATCCAACGATCCCGATTTCAAAGCACATGCAGCCATCACCCGTCAAAGTGCTGCTGAGGGTATTGTCATGCTGAAGAACAATGGGTCACTGCCTTGGAAAGCTGGGGCCATCAAGACTGTTGCACTCTTTGGCGAGAACTCCTACGACTTTTTCTCTGGCGGTACGGGTTCTGGTTGTGTTCATCCACCCTACATTGTCGATATGCTGGGTGGTCTGAAGAATGTCGGCATCGCCTCTTCACCAACCCTCACCAATATCTATCGCAAATATATTGAATATGCCAAGGTGAAATTCCAAGCTGAGCGTCATCCTGCCAAATGGTACCAAATGGAGATGTTCGGACAACAAAAGTATCCTGAGATTTCCATTTCACCTATTGCCATCAACAACGAGGTGAAGACTGCGGATGCTGCCATTATCACCATAGGTCGTCAGGCTGGTGAGGGTGTCGACCGCGACCTCAATACCGAGTTCAACCTCATCCCTGAAGAGCGCGCGCTCATCACCGATGTTTGCAACGCATTCCATGCTGCCGGTAAACCCGTCATCGTCATCATCAACTCCGGTTCCGTCATCGAAACAGCCTCATGGAGTGGTTATCCTGACGCCATTCTCTGCGCTTGGCAACCTGGTATGGAAGGCGGCAACTCTATTGCTGACCTCCTCATGGGTAAGGTCAATCCTTCTGGCAAACTTCCAATGACCTGGCCTATCGCAGCATCTGACCATGCTTCTACTAAGAGTTTTCCGGGCAATATCGACGATTACAGCTTCAAAATGATGGTTGGTAGCAGCACCCCTATCCCTGGCCATGCATATACCAACCATGATGAAGATATTTATGTAGGTTACCGCTATTTCGATACATTTAATCGCGACGTTGCCTACCCCTTCGGCTTTGGTCTTTCCTACACCTGTTTCGAATTCTCAAAACCGGTTGTCAAGAATCGTGGCAACAATGTCGATATCAGCATCACTATTAAGAATACAGGCAAGATGAGTGGCAAGGAAGTAGCCCAAGTCTATGTGACAGCCCCTGAAGGACGTCTTGAAAAGCCCGTTCAAGAGTTGAAAGCTTTTGCCAAAACCCGTGAACTTCAGCCCGGTGAAAGTCAGACACTGACAATGACAGTGGAGAGACGTGACCTTACAAGTTTCGACGAAGCCAACTCTCAGTGGTTCGCCGAAAGTGGTACCTACACCTTCCGCATTGGCTCCTCCAGCCGTGACATCAAGTTCACCACTCCTCTAAAACTGACTGAATATACTGAAAAAGTTAGCAATGCACTGGCACCGCAGCAGCCGCTAAACTTATTGAAGAGATAATATGAAAAAAGGAGGGGCTAACCCTCCTTTTTCCTATTCTAAGTAGCGGGAGGGGGACCCGAACCCTCGACCTCCGGATTATGAATCCGACGCTCTAACCAGCTGAGCTACCCCGCCATCATTGCTTTAAAGCGGGTGCAAAGGTAGACATTTATTTCGAATTACCAAAACTTTTTCTCAAAAAAACGCTCTGTTTCCATTTTTTTTTGTATTTTTGCAGAGTAAAACTCTAAGTTCGAATACCCAAAAAATGACAATATTATGCAAAAACTGACCATCGAATACCCTCTCGCTACCAATTCTCCTAAAATTGTGTGGGACATGATTAGTAATGCTGCAGGCATGCAAAAGTGGCTGGCAGACAAAGTGGTAGAAGAAGCTGACAATGAGACAATGACCTTCACATGGGGACAGCCGTGGACAGAACGCGACACGAAACAGTCACGCATTCTTCACGTGGAGAAGTTTGACCACATCCGACTGATGTGGGACTACCACGAGGATACACCAGAAGCCTACTGGGAGTTACGCATCGCCAAGAGTAACGAAACCGGGCATTTGAGTCTGCTCATCACCGACTATGCTGATGACGATGACGAAGCTGCCGACCTTCGCGGCATTTGGGATGACAATCTGGAGCGTCTCCATCGTGTCAGCGGGTTGTAGTCTCCAGAGCTACGAATATCACAAATTCTACGAATCACAGTGGCATGGCCATTTGCCTCTGCACCTCACGTTTTGAACCAATTCATAAATAATCATTCGTAAAATTCGTGTAATTCGTAGTTTTTTTATAATTTTGCAGGCTGAAACATGTTTCGTGTTAAGAAATTAGACATATTTGTTGCCAAACAGTTCGGCTTGCTGTTTATGGCCACTTTCTTCATCTGCCAATTTGTGCTGATGATGCAGTTCTTGTGGCGTTATGTAGATGAGCTGATTGGCAAAGGATTGTCAATGGAAATTCTGGCACAGTTCTTTTGGTATATGGGATTGATGCTGATGCCACAAGCTTTTCCTTTGGCGATTCTGCTGTCTTCCCTGATTTCTTTCGGTAATTTAGGTGAGAGTTCTGAACTCACAGCCATCAAAGCTGCTGGCATTTCGTTAATGCAAGCCATGCGCTCGCTGATTGTCATCACCATCGCTATAGCCTGTATGTCTTTCTATTTTCAGGAAGTGATTGGTCCGAGAGCCTTCATCTCATTCCAGCAGTTGTTGATTTCCATGAAACAGAAGAATCCTGAGGTGGAAATTCCTGAGGGTATTTTTTACGACGGCATTCCCAACTCCAACCTCTATGTACAGAAGAAGGATATGGAGCGAGGAGTACTATATGGCATCATGATATACCGCATGAACGGAGGATATGAAGATGCCGCCGTTATCCTTGCAGACTCGGGTCGCATTCAGTCTACTGCTGAGAAGAAGCACCTGTTGCTGACGCTATATAGCGGCGAGTGGTTTGAAAACATGCGTCAGTCGGGTATGAATGTATCAGCTAACATTCCCTATCGCCGCGAAACTTTCTCTACCAAGAAAATCCTGCTTGACTTTGATGGTGGTTTCAATATGGCCGAATTGGGAGGCATCTCTGCCGATGCCCGTTCTAAGGGACTGAGCCGTATTGTCCACGATTTGGATTCTATTCGCGAGTTCAACGATTCGGTAGGCCATCAATATTATCAAGAAGGCAAACAAATTGTATACATGCGACCATCGCTGATGCCGTCTGATTCGACAAGGGCGGAAAAAGAGACGGCAGGACGAAGCCATTTGATAGACTCACTGTTTCAACACATGAGTACAGAACAGAAACAGCGTGTGGTATCTGTAGCGGCAAACGATGTACAGATGGCTGCTGGCAATCTAGAGTTTAAAGCCGAATACTCTGAATGGCTCAACCGCGAAGAGCGCATGCACCAGATGGAAGCCATCAATAAGTTTACGCTATCACTGTCGTGCATCATCTTCTTTTTCATCGGAGCGCCATTGGGTGCCATCATTCGCAAAGGTGGACTAGGTGTACCTGTCATCATATCGGTTATCGTGTTCATCGTGTTCTACATCCTTGACAACACTGGCTATCGTATGGCACGTATTGACGAGTGGACTGTATGGTTTGGCAAGTTCCTCGGAACTGCTGTGCTATCACCTATTGCCATGTTCTTTACCTACAAGGCCAACAAAGACTCTACAGTCTTCAATATGGATCTTTATAAGAGCATCTTTATGCGCATCCTTGGCCTACGAACCAAGCGCAGCATCACGCGCAAGGAGGTAATCATTGAAGATCCTAAATACGAAGCAGACATAGAGCATCTGCAGGAGATTAACATTGCTATCAACCGCTATATGGAGGAACATAAACTGTTACGCTGGCCAAGTCCTGTCAAGGTATTCTTCCGCCCTGGAGACGATCACGACATCGCCCAAATCAACGACCGCTTGGAAGAAACCATTGAGGACTTGTCATATGCTCGCAACAAGTACATCCTGATGCTGTTGAACCAATATCCCATTATAGCAACGCATGCCCACACACGTCCTTTCCAACGCAAGTGGCTCAACGTACTGACGGGTGTGTTCATACCCACGGGTGTGTTCTTCTATTTCCGCATGCTACGCTTCCGCTTTAGGCTATATAAGGATCTGCAGCACATCCTGCGCACCAATGATCGTTTGGTGAAGCGAATTCATGAGCTTCTCAATAATAATAAATAAGTATATTAAGGATACAAAATATATGGAACTACTGAAACTGAACACCATCGAAGAGGCCCTCGTCGATTTTAAGGCGGGACGCTTTGTTATTGTAGTCGATGACGAAGACCGCGAGAATGAGGGCGACCTCATCTGTGCCGCGGAAAAGATTACGCCAGAGATGGTTAACTTTATGCTGAAGAAAGCGCGTGGCGTCTTGTGCGCTCCACTAAGCATCAGTCGTGCCGAGGAGCTCGACCTACCCCATCAAGTACAAGACAATACCTCACTGCTAGGTACACCATTCACCGTTACGGTAGACAAGATTGAAGGCTGCACAACGGGAGTCTCTGCTCACGACCGTGCAGCTACAATCCGTGCACTGGCCGACCCCGACTCAAAAGCTACGACTTTTGCCCGCCCAGGCCATATCAATCCGCTTTATGCCCAAGACAATGGCGTGTTGCGCCGCTCAGGCCATACTGAGGCTGCTGTTGACCTCTGCAAACTCTGTGGTCTCTACCCAGCTGGTGCCCTTATCGAGATTATGAACGAAGACGGCACCATGGCGCGGATGCCTCAACTCATGGAGTTTGCTAAGGAGCACAGCCTAAAAATCATCACTATCAAGGACCTTATTGCATACCGTTTGCAGAAGGAAAGCATTGTCGAGAAAGGTGAAGAAGTAGATATGCCCACCGACTACGGCCATTTCCGCCTGATACCATTCCGTCAGAAGTCAAATGGCCAGGAGCATCTGGCACTCATCAAAGGCGAATGGCAGAAAGACGAGCCTATTCTTGTACGCGTTCATTCCAGTTGCATGACTGGCGACATCCTCGGCTCTAAGCGGTGTGACTGCGGTGAGCAGCTCCACAAGGCCATGCAGATGATTGAAAAGGAAGGCCGTGGCGTCATCGTCTACATGCAACAGGAAGGTCGTGGTATAGGTCTGATGAACAAGATCGCCGCCTATAAATTGCAGGAGCAGGGGCTCGATACTGTCGATGCCAACGTGCATCTGGGATTCAAGCCCGACGAGCGCGACTATGGTTGCGGTGCACAGATTCTACGTATGTTAGGCGTGCAGAAGATGCGTCTCATGACCAACAATCCTGTTAAACGTGTCGGTCTGGAAGCTTATGGCTTGGAAATCGTGGAAAACATACCCATTGAGACCACGCCCAATCCCTACAACTTACGCTACTTGAAGACGAAACAGGACCGCATGGGTCATACATTGCACTTGAAATAGCATCTATTAGGATTAAAAAAGAATAAAAATAGCAATGACCGTATGATTTAGTGATGCAAACATTCGTTTAAAATAAATAAAATGAGTACTTTTGCACGCTGATTATACACAAAAAGTAAGAATATGGCACAACTATCTGACCGTTTGCAACGTCTGGCACCGTCGGCAACTCTGGCGATGTCACAGAAAAGTTCCGAGATGAAAGCCCAGGGCATCGACGTGATTAACATGAGTGTCGGCGAACCCGACTTCAACACGCCCGATCACATTAAACAGGCAGCCAAGATGGCTATTGACGAGAACTACTCTCGCTACTCACCTGTTCCTGGATATCCCGACCTGCGTCAGGCCATAGCCCGCAAACTGGAACGTGAGAACCACCTACACTACCAGCCTTCAGAGATTCTGGTATCCAATGGTGCTAAGCAGAGTGTATGCAACACCGTGATGGCTCTCGTCAATGATGGTGAGGAGGTCATCATCCCTACACCCTATTGGGTCAGCTATCCACAGATGGTGAAGCTTGCTGGTGGAACGCCCGTCTTTGTCGAGGCAGGATTCGACCAGAACTTCAAGATGACTGCCGCTCAGTTGGAGGCTGCCATCACGCCCAAGACCCGCATGCTGATTCTCTGCTCACCCAGTAATCCTACGGGTAGCGTCTACAGCCGTGAGGAACTGAAAGCTTTGGCTGAGGTGATTCTGCGTCACGATGATCTTTTTGTGTTGGCTGACGAGATCTACGAACACATCAACTATATCGGCAAACACGAGTCGATTGCCCAGTTTGAAGGCATGAAGGAGCGCGCCATCATTGTCAATGGTGTCAGCAAAGCCTATGCCATGACAGGTTGGCGTATTGGCTACATTGCTGCTCCCGAATGGATTGTCAAAGGTTGCAATAAGTTGCAAGGCCAATACACCAGTGGCCCATGTTCCGTCAGCCAGAAGGCGGCAGAGTTTGCCTATACCCAGAGTCAGCAGTGCGTCGAAGACATGCGTCAAGCCTTTGAGCGCCGTCGCGACCTCATCGTCAAGCTCGCTAAGGAGATTCCGGGTTTGGAGGTCAATGTCCCAGAGGGTGCTTTCTACCTGTTCCCCAAGTGCAGCAATTTCTATGGCAAGACCACTCCAGAGGGCAATGTCATCAGCAATAGCACTGACTTGGCAATGTATCTGCTTGAGCATGGACATGTAGCAACAGTAGGTGGCGATGCCTTTGGCGACCCCGATTGTTTCCGCATGAGTTATGCTACGAGCGACGAAAATATCGTCGAAGCAATGCGTCGTATAAAGGAATCTTTGGGTGATTTGAGATAATTTTGAGCTTTTATTGAGTTAAAAGTTCTTAATTCGGCAGATAGTACATGTGAAATTACTATCTTTGCCGAATGATATCACTATAGAACATCTACAACTTAATTCATTTAATAACTAAAAAATTACAAAATTTATGGCAACAACAACAAAGGCTACAGCCCAGGCCAAAAAGTCGGGCTTCGGAGGTGTTAAGGAAGCATGGATTATCCTCGCTATCTGCTGCGCAGCT
>CADCBH010000007.1 GCA_902799655.1 uncultured Bacteroidales bacterium | reverse complement strand
CACTTGGAGCACGCGTATGTGGACGCTCGGTAAGCACATCCTTCAGATACAGGTTGAGGTCTTCCATGCAGTCGCCGCCACAGCAGAAAACGGAGAAGAAGGCCCGTATTATCTCGCTGTAAACATCAGGGACTGGTACCTGTCATACATGATAGAGTGTGGAGTGAGGAGTGTGGAGTGAGGAGGGAAATGATGTCTGAAGTCTGATGGAAGAGGGAAGTGTGGGGATGGTATAAGTTAAAAAGTGATAATTATTCTGTAAAATATTCCCATATTTGGGAATTTTGACTTATATTTGCAGCATAATTACAACATAGAAGATGAAAATAGTCTTTGAAGACACGGACTTGGAAGAACTGATCACGACGGGACGTAACAGCAAATATAAGAAGTACACCCGTAATGCGAAGTTCATGAAAGCGCTCGCCACTGCATACAACTATATGCGACTGGTTGATGTGGCAAGCGACCTGCGAGCAATCTCGTTCCTTCATTACGAACAACTGGCAGGAACCAATGGCATGAGTTCCATCCGGGTGGTCAACGGAATGGTGGAGAGAATACTTTTTAGAGAATTTGAAGGAGGAATAAGTATAACGGTTTTATGTTTAGACGATACGCATTATGGCAACAAGAAATGAAAACCCTGCACCTTTCATGGCTGTGCATCCTGGTATGATGATTAAGCCAGAACTGGAGGAGCGCGGAATCAGTCAGAAGGATTTCGCTAAGATGGTTGGTGTTCAGGCTTCGCATCTGAGCGAGGTGCTGAACGGCAAGCGTGCGCTTACTACAGACTTGGCCGTAAAGATAGAGTCGGCTATCGGTCTGCCTGCAAAAGTGCTGTTGGCTGCACAGACGCAGTATGAGTTGGAATCAGCAAATCCTGCAAGTGATAACAATGAGAAAGAGACTATCGCTATCACGATTCCTATTGGTGATCGCAGCCTGCTTCGTGAGTTGGTTCGTAGATTTGGCTGGGTAGGCGAGGAAAAAACGGGACGGTTCTCGTGATTCACTTTGCATCTGAATAATCCTCTCTACTATACTACATCATAAAGGCTCGCATCTCTGCGGGCCTTTATGATTCAATAACTAACCAATTACTAACTAAAAGAATCTTATGAAAAAACTACTAACTTAAAACAATAATGAAAAAGAATCTGATGCAAAGGTACGGGGGTTCCATAAAAAAGTAGTACCTTTGCAGCGTATGAAGAAACAACGCAATGAGATAGTGGTGCCTGAGGGGGCAGAGGAGGTGCTGTTGCATGCCTGCTGTGCGCCATGCTCGTCGGCTATCGTAGAGTGGATGCTGGCGCATGGTGTACGCCCCGTCATCTTCTATTTCAATCCGAATATCTGGCCACGCGAGGAATATGAGATTCGCAAGGAGGAGAGCAAGCGCCATGCGGAGAGCCTGGGGCTACGCTGGATAGATGGCGACTACGACCATGAACGGTGGCTGGAGGCTGTAAAAGGCTTGGAGGGTGAACCCGAGAGGGGAGGGCGCTGTCTGCAGTGCTTCACCTATCGTCTGACTGTGGCGGCCTTGCAGGCTAAGGCGCTGGGCATTCAGTATTTCACCACCACGTTGGCCTCATCGCGCTGGAAACGTCTGGATCAGATTGCGGAGGCTGGTCAGCACGCCCAGGAAAGGGTAGAGGGCGTGACGTTCTGGGCTCAGAACTGGCGAAAGGGAGGACTACAAGAAAGGCGCAACGAGTTGTTGCGCCAGTATGACTTCTACAATCAGCAGTATTGTGGCTGTGAGTTTAGTCAAAGATCTTAAAGACATATCCCTGTTCTTGAAGCCACTCTATGGCAGCAGGCAGTGCAATGCGTAACTTCTCGATACTTTTCAGCGAGTCGTGGAAGGTGATGATGCTGCCGTTGCGCGTATAGCGCTTCACATTGTTGAGAACGTCGGTAGCCGTCATCCATTTGGAGTAGTCGCGTGTGACGACGTCCCACATCACAATCTTGAACTTTCGTGATAGCCAGGCATATTGGTCGTGGCGCATCCATCCGTGGGGTGGGCGCACCAGATTGGTATGCAGATAGGCATTGGCTTTCTCAACGTTATAGCTGTATTCATGAACCGAATGACGCAAACCGCCTATGTGGTTGTGGGTGTGATTGCCAATGCGATGGCCCTCGTCGATGACGCGCTGGTGTAGCTCAGGGTATTTGCGCACGTTGTCGCCTACCATGAAGAAGGTGGCTTTGACGCCATACTTAGCCAGCGTATCGAGAATGAAGGGCGTTGCCTCGGGTATGGGCCCGTCGTCGAAGGTCAGATAGACTGCCTTCTCGTTGGGGTCCATACGCCAGAGCGCCTTGGGGTACATCCAGCGCAGCCACATGGAGGGTTGCTCGATAATCATGCTTTCGTTTTCTCTGGTGTCCCGTTGTTATTCTTCGTAGATTTTGCCACCTCTCTGCTCATAGAAGTTGCCGAGGATGGTGAGTTCCTTCATTCTCTGATCATACAGCTTCTCATCGATGGCCTCGGTGAGTCCGGCGAGCTGCTCGAGGATGTAGAAGTGCATGAGGCAGTCGTTCTTGGCTGAGTTGAAACGGAAGTCTTCGAGCGAACAGAACCACTTCATATACTGAGCGGAGTTCTGCCACATCTTGTTGATGATGGCGATGGCTTCCTTCTTCTTGCCAAGTGATGCCCAGACACGAGCCATGTCGAGTGAGCCGGAACTGTAGTTGTGGGCTACATTATAGCTGGGAATCATCTTCTCTGTATAGCGCAGCACCTCCTCGGCCTTCTTGTCCTTGCCCTCATAGAGCAGTTCAAGGGCCAGCTTGGCCATGATGCGACGATGGGTGTAGCACATGCGCATCACCGTCTCGTCGATGTAGATGCCTGGCTTGTCGAGACCACCGAACTTGAAGCGGTGCATTACATTGTCGTAAGTCTTCTCGGTATCGAAGTTCTTGACACCAGGAATTGTCTTGCCGTTGTGCGTCGTGGTAAACGGTGTGATACGATAGGCGAGACCCTCGGTGATGACGTTGTCGCCCAGATTGATGTAGTTGTCATCGCCTACGCTGACAGCCACGTAGATAGGACGCTCCCAGTTGCACTGGGCCAGCATTTCGAGAATCATGATGTCACCTTTATATAGCGCGCGCTTGCCTTTCAGCGAGATAACCATGCGGTCAGGGATAGAGTCGGCAGCCATCATCATGCCACTGCGACGAACGGCCTCCTTGTCAATGGTCATATAGAGCGTGTCGGTAGGTATCATGTGCAGGTCTTCATTCTTAGAGCGTATCCAGTATTTCAGCACGTTCTTCAACTCGAAGGGCTCGTCGCCAAACTGCTGGCGGGCTTCCTCTGGACTCTGCTCATAGAACTTGAGTACTGCCTCCTTCATGTCGGGTTCAATGCTCACATACTCATTAGTGCCTGCACAGTACTCGATGCGCTCCCACGAGATAGGTACGCTGGGCGAGTCGTAGGCAGGACGACGCATCTGGTCGATATACCAGTCGGTCTGCAGGTAGGAGAGGTTGCAGACACGGGCATCGGTGCGCACACCCTCAACATCCTGATTGTACCACAAGGGGAAGGTGTCGTTATCACCATTGGTATAGATGATGGGGTTGCCCTTGTCCTGTAGCGTCATCAGATAGTTCTGTCCGAAGTCGCGGCAGGTGTAGCGGTTGCTGCGGTCGTGGTCATCCCATGTCTGAGAGGCCATCTGAATAGGAACGAAGAGGCAGGCTACGGATATGACAGCAGCCAGAACAGCGGGATTGACCTTCTTCAGATAGCCCTTCAAAATCTCGATGAGGGCCACAACGCCCAAGCCGCACCAGATGGCATAGGCATAGAACGAACCAGCGTATGCATAGTCTCGCTCACGGGGCTGTGAGGGTGTCTGGTTGAGGTAGATGACAATGGCAAGACCCGTCATGAAGAACAGGAAGAATACCACCCAGAACTGGCGGATACCTGTCTGGTCCTTGGCATTGTTGAAGTGCTTGCCCAGCGACTGCCAGAAGAGGCCGATGAGACCCAGCAGCAGCGGCAGACAGTAGAAGACGTTATGTCCCTTGTTCTCCTTGAGCTCGTCGGGCAGCTTCGACTGGTCTCCCAGTCGCCAGTTGTCGAACCAGTCGAAGCCGGTAATCCAGTTGCCATGCTCCAATTCGCCATTACCCTGCAGGTCGTTCTGGCGACCGGCAAAGTTCCACATGAAGTAGCGCCAGTACATGAAGTTACACTGGTAGGAGATGAAGAAGCGCAGATTCTCAAATTGTGAGGGCACTTTGACGCTCACCATCTCACCACAGCGGTCGTAGAGTTCCTCGTGACCACTGATCTCACCCATCCAGCTCTCGTAATTGCCACGATGGGCTGAGCTATACATGCGTGGGAAGAACATGTTCTGCGCATATTTGTATTCGTCCTTGGTGCGTACTACAAAGTATTCGTCCTTCTCGTCGGGAGATGCCTTCTCCTTGCGCTGCCAGACGGGGTCACCCTTTGTCATAACAGGACGACAGTATTCACCATCCTTCTCGAGGGCTACCTGAGAGGTGTAGGCCTGTCCATAGAATAATGGGCGCTGACCATACTGCTCACGACCCAGGTATTCGCCCAAGGTGAAGATATCCTCGGGTGAGTTCTGGTCCATAGGCGGGTTGGCCGACGAACGGATGACGATGAGGGCGTAGGATGAGTAGCCAATCATCAGCATCAGCATGCAGAGCAGCGATGTGTTCTTGACACGTGCCGATACCAGTGGCTTCTTGTCGCGCTTGTAGCCCAGAATCAGCCACATCACAATCAATACGATGATACCGATAAGGGCAGCTGACCAGCCGTGACCGTAGAAGGGAATACCCAGCATGGCAACGGCCAGCAGGAAAGCGATGTTCTGACGCTGAACATTGGGTGTGGAACGTTGGGTCTCCCAAATGGCCCATATCATCACGCCAATGAGTAGGAAGATATAGACAATCTCACCCGTATTGAAAGGACAACCCAGTACGTTGACAAACAACAGCTCGAACCAACCGCCCACCTGTACGATGCCTGGTACGACACCATAGAGTACGGCAGCCAGGATGACGACAGAGATGAACAGTGCAAATAGCGAGCCCTTCAGGTCGCGCTTGGGATCGTCGATGGGGAACTTGCGATAGTAGTACACCAGCACGATGGCAGGCAGACACAATAGGTTCAGCAGGTGGACACCTATGGAGAGGCCCGTCATATACATAATCAGTACCAGCCAGCGGTCGGCATGGGGCTTGTCGGCCTCGTCTTCCCATTTCAGAATGAGCCAGAATACCACAGCCGTGAATGCCGATGAGTAGGCATATACCTCACCCTCGACTGCCGAAAACCAGAAGGTATCGCTAAAGGTATAGATAAGTGCTCCCACCATGGCCGAAGCCTCGATGGCAATCACCTTATACCACGACAGGTCGGCCAGTGTCTGGGCCTCGCGGAAGTCCTCCTGCTTGATGAGCAACCGTCTGGCCAGATGTGAGACAGTCCAGAACAGGAACAGAATGGTGGCTGCTGAGAGCAGGGCACTCATCATGTTGACCATGTAGGCTACATGGCTAGGGTCAGAGGCAAACTGTGAGAACAGATTGGCAGTGAGCATGAAGAACGGTGCACCGGGTGGGTGACCGATTTCCAGTTTATAGCCTGTTGAGATGAATTCGGGACAGTCCCAGAAGGAGGCTGTTGGTTCAATAGTGGAGCAATACACGAAGGCAGCGATGGCAAAGGCCAGCCAGCCCATGATGTTGTCCACAAGTCTGAATTGTTTCATTATCGTTTGTATGTTGATGATTCTTTTCTAAACTGCAAAATTACAACAAATCATATGAAGCACGGCACGTTTCAGCATTTTTAACGCTATATGAGCCATTGAACACCATAGATGAGTAGGACGTAACGCAGAAACTTGCCCAGCGTAATACTGGTGAGTGATATGGGGATGTTGGCACGCATCAGTCCGAGGACGATGGTGATGGCACTGCCCAGAATAGGTACGAAGGCGAAGAAGCCCATCCATGCGCCGTGACCTGCCATGAAGCGGGTGGCTCGGTCGAGATCTTTTTGTTTGACGTGCAAATATTTTTCTATCCACTCAATCTTACCCTGTCGACCAACGAAGTAGTTGAACATACCTCCTGCCACGTTGCCAATGGTACCATAGATGATAAGTCCCCACGGATCAAGTCCGGCAGCAAGCAGTCCTGTCATCACCGCCTCGCTGGAGAAGGGGAAGAAGGAACCTGCCACGAAAGCCGTGATAAGCATGCCCCAATAGCCGTAGCTAATCAATAGAGAGATAAGGTAATCCATATGTTGACAAGCGTGAGGATGAAGGTAGAGCCTGTGATGGCCATGAAGACATAGTTGGTGAACTTGGTAGAGGTCAGCGCGAAGTAGTGGGCGATGAGCGGTGCGGTCGATGCAATCATGATTAGCATCATGGCATTGTAATGCTGGGGCTGTAGGAAGGCAAAGACGAGTGCAGCCAGGTCGGCCCAGATAAAGAAACCGTAGAAGAGACGTGTGCGAATCTTGTCAAGGAAACTCTTGCGAATGCAGTGTACGGTGCCGATGATGGCCTGAAGAACCACTATGGCCAGTGTGACCTTCTGGTGGGGCATCCATCCTGCGAGATTAAAAGGCTCTTCGAATTCTAATAGTGCCGAGAAGTGGTCGATGTAGAGAGTGGCGTCACCTTGATAGATCAGCCATAGCGAACCGAACCAGTAGGGGGTGGCCAGTCCTATCAACGATGCTGCCCATGTGCGCCATGACAGCGACAACACATTGGTCAGCATGAGTATCCACATCATTGGCAGGAAGAAAAAGAGGTGGACGTAGGCCATCGTGGCAAGTCCGAAGAAAAAGAACGCGTAGAAGGTTAATCCTCCTGAGTTCTTGTCCTGATAGCTGAAGAAGAGCATGAACACGCCTGCCGTGATGAACAAGAGCATGGCGAGCTCGCGCAGGGATGGGAACAGAAAACACGCACAGCATGACAGTGTCAGAAAGGCGACACTGACCATGCGTGAGAAAATGCGGATGAGGACGTTGACAGTGTTGAGCTCCACCATCAGATAGGTGATGATGGCATAACAACCGAACTGCAGCCACCAGTGATGGCTGAGCAGGCCGCAAGACAGCCATATCATGAAGGCATACACCAACATGGCCGGCAAGGTAAACCTGCTCTCCGCAATCGTGTTTTGCAGTCGTTTTGCCATTTACAGGTCTGCTCCGATGTCGCGACGGAAATACTTGTCTTGGAACTGAATCTTCTGGGCTTCCTCGAAGGACTTTTGCAGGGCTTCGGCCTTATCTTTACCATAAGATGAAACGGCAATGACACGTCCACCGTTGGTGACCACCTCACCATTGTTGGTAGTGGTGCCGGCGTGGAAGACGATAGAACCCTCGACATCGTCAATGCCTGTGATGGGGTAGCCTTTCTTGTAGGCCTCGGGATAACCGCCACTGACAAGCATGACACAAACTGCTGCACGCTCGTCAAACTCGACGGGATACTCATCGAGATGACCATTGGCAACACCTTCGAAGAGGTCAACGATGTCGCTCTTCAGTCGCAGCATGACGCTCTCGGTCTCGGGGTCGCCCATGCGACAGTTGTACTCGATGACGTATGGCTCGGGTTGGCCGCTAGTTGTGTTCGTGCGGTTGATGAGCCCGAAGAAGATAAAGCCCTTATAGTCAATACCTTCGGCTTTGAGACCTTCGACAGTAGGACGAATGATGCGGTCTTCCACCTTCTGCATCCACTCGCTGGTAGCAAAGGGCACAGGAGATACGCTTCCCATACCGCCAGTGTTGAGTCCGGTATCGCCTTCGCCAATGCGTTTGTAGTCCTTGGCCTCAGGAAGTATCTGGTAGTGTTCGCCATCGGTGAGCACGAAGACACTACACTCGATACCACTCATGAATTCCTCTATGACGACGCGGCTTGATGCATTGCCGAACATGCCGCCCAGCATCTCCTTCAGCTCGCGTTTGGCCTCATCGAGGGTGGGGAGGATGAGGACGCCCTTGCCGGCACAAAGACCGTCGGCCTTGAGAACATAGGGGGGCTGGAGGGTCTCCAAGAAGGCTAAACCTTCCTGTACATGGTTGCCGTCGAAGGTTTCGTAGCGAGCAGTAGGGATATGATGACGCATCATGAAGGCCTTGGCAAAGTCCTTGGAGCCTTCGAGGACGGCACCGGCCTTCGAGGGACCAATGACAGGGATGTCCTTTGTGCGGGCGTCGGCCTTCAGGTCATCATAAATGCCCTTTACCAGTGGGTCTTCAGGGCCAACGACAACCATACCAATCTCTTCAGCCTCTACGAATTGTTTGATGACTTCGAAGTCATCAGCCTTCATGGGAATGTTGATGCCACAATTACTGGTACCGGCATTGCCTGGGGCAATATACAACTTCTCACATTTCTTACTCTGAGCAATCTTCCAGGCCAGGGCGTGCTCACGACCACCGCTGCCTAACAATAATATCTTCATTTTTATTATTCGTTATAGTTTTCCTTGTTCTCCTAAATAGCTGTCTTTAAATCCCAGGAAATAAAGCACACCGTCGAGGCCGATTGTATTGATCGACTGCTTGGCGTTGGCCACTACACGGGGCTTGGCGTGGAACGCGATACCGAGACCGGCTTCTGAGATCATTGGCAGGTCGTTGGCACCATCGCCCACGGCAATTGTCTGGGCCAGATTCACTTTCTCCACCTGGGCGATGAGCTTGAGCAACTCGGCTTTGCGATGACCGTCGACAATCTCGCCGACATAGCGACCTGTCAGCTTGCCGTCTTCGCCCACCTCCAACTCGTTGGCATAGACATAGTCGATGCCGTAGCGGCGCTGTAGGTACTCGCCAAAATAGGTGAAACCACCTGAGAGGATGGCTATCTTGTAGCCACAGGTTTTGAGAATTGTCATCAGACGGTCAACGCCTTCAGTTATTGGCAGATGCTCGGCAATGTCCTGCATCACGCTGACATCGAGTCCCTTCAGCAGGGCGACACGACGGGTGAAGCTCTCCTTGAAGTCAATCTCGCCGCGCATAGCACTCTCGGTGATAGCACGCACCTGATCGCCTACACCATTGCGCTCGGCCAGCTCGTCGATGCACTCGGTCTGGATGAGCGTAGAGTCCATATCGAAGCAAATCAGTCGGCGCATGCGGCGGAACATGTCGTCGCGTTGGAACGAGAAGTCTATCTCCATCTGGCTCGACAGTTTCATCAACTGGCTCTGCATCTGTTGGCGGTTGATAGGCTCACCGCGCAATGAGAACTGAATACAGGCACGGGAGTGTTTGTCGAGCTGCTTGATGCTCTTGCGACCCGTCAGGCGCAGAATGGAGTCGATGTTCAGCCCTTGATCGGCCAGAATCTGCGTTGCGGCCTGAATCTGACGGGCTTCCAACTGGCGACCCAGTACCATCAGGATATAGCGGTTCTTGCCTTGATGGCTCACCCAGTCCTCGTACTCGTCGTCGCTAATGGGTGCAAAACCGATGTTAACACCCAGCTCCGTAGCCTTGAACAGCAACTCCTTCATGGCCAGACCAGCCTTCATTTCATCGACGCGTATCAAGATACCCAGCGAAAGGGTCTCGTGGATGTCTGCCTGGCCAATGTCCAATATCTGGGCATCATATTTGGCCAGAATACCCATGATAGAGGCCGTCAGACCTGGGCGGTCCTGACCTGTGATGCGTATTAATATCTGTTCTTCCTTCATTTGGAATTCGTTTGTTTCTTGAAATTCGTAGTTGTTACTTCAAATAATCTTCAAAATATTGCGTAATCCTTTCATGCAGATGGACACTGGCATGTCCCCGCATGTTGTGCTCCTCGCCAGGGTAGGCAAAAAAATCAGGCTGTGTTCCAGCTTTGATGCAGGCATCGAGGAACGACAGGCAGTGCTGGGGCACTACTGTGTTGTCATTGTATCCCGTGATAATCTGGAGCTTGCCCTTCAGGTTTTTCGCCTTGTCGATAAGACTGCTCTTGGCATATCCCTCGGGATTGCTCTCTGGGGTGTCCATATAGCGCTCGCCATACATCACTTCATACCATTTCCAATCGATAACAGGACCACCAGCCACGCCTACCTTGAAGACATCGGGGTAGGTAACCATCAACGAGATGGTCATGAAACCACCGAACGACCAACCATGGACGCCCAGTCTGTTGGTATCAACGTATGGAAGCGATTTCAGATAGGCCACGCCCTGCATCTGGTCTTGCGTCTCCACCTGTCCGAGCTGGCGGAAGGTAGCCTGCTCGAAGTCTCGGCCACGGTTCTCGCTGCCACGGTTGTCGAGGATGAAGATAATATAGCCTTTCTGGGCCATGTAGGTCTCCCATGAGCGGCTGTACCAGTGCCAGGCAGCCTCGACGTTGTGGGCATGAGGACCGCCATAGACATAAACGATTGTAGGATATTTCTTTGTGGCATCAAAATCGTTCGGCTTTACCATGCGCCAGTAGAGGTCCGTCTGTCCGTCGGCTGCCTTGATGGTGCCACTCTCAAAAAGAGGCTGTACATAACCCTTCCATGGGTCCTCTGCTGTCAAGAGACGGGTTGTCTTGCCTGTAGCTGCAGCCACTAAGTCGATATTGCGAGGCACATCGGGTTCGGTATAGCGATCAATGAGATACGAACCGCTCTCTGACAACTCGCCACGATGCGAACCGCGACCGTTGTCAAGCAGTGTGCGCTTGCCAGTTTTTACGTCTACGCTATAGATATTGCGCTGAATAGCATTTGCCTCGTTTGAAGCAATGATAATGCTCTTGCCTTTTTGGTTAAAACCCAGTACTTCTTCAACAACCCACTGGCCCTTTGTCAACTGCTTGAGTATTTCACCATCCTTGTTGCAGAGGTAGAGATGGTTGTAACCGTCGCGCTGGCTTTGTATGATGAACTTAGTGGCATCCCAAGGCAGAAACTGAATGGGGTGCAGCGGCTCTACATATTTCTCACAGGTCTCGCGATAGAGTTCCTTGATACGCTCTCCTGTGGTAGCATCATAACTCACCAACCGACAGTCGTTCTGGTCGCGGTTGAGCTCAAACATATAAATGGTCTTCGCATCAGGACTCCAGGCGATATTGGTGAAGTAACGGTCGGTCGGGTCGCCAGCCTTCAAATAGATAGTCTTGTCATTCTTAAGGTCGTACACACCTATCGTGACCTTGTGTGAGGTCATGCCCGCCATCGGGTATTTGTCCGGCTCATAGGTGGCTTCGCGAGGGAAAATGTCCACTTGAGGATAGTCTGCTACCATCGACTGGTCCATGCGGTAGAATGCCAGACGCTGACCGTCCGGGCTCCAGAAAGTACCCTTGTTAATGCCAAACTCATTGCGGTGTACGGATTCGCCATACACTATTTCGCGACTGCCGTCCGTGCTCAGCTGGTGTTTTTTACCTTCACTGTCCACGATAAACAGCTGGTGCTCATCCACATAAGCTGTAGCCCGTGATAGAGGATGCCAGTCGTTTGCTGTCTGACCGGAGATGCTGTCCTGCCAGACAATCTCATGCTTCTTGAAATCTACTAAGATGAATGCATGCCTGTTGCCAAGTGCCACAATGGGTTTGTCGGCATAGGGAAAAGTGGCATTATACAGGTGACGTACGAATTTGTCGTCGTCACTCTTGATCCATCTGTTAACCTCCTCTAATGTAAATAGTGACGTCTCCTTGCCATTCTTGGCATCTACGAGGTAGCATTCCTCTACATCGGTGCGTATCAGTTGGTCACCCCACCATGCATACCATTTGTTCTTGGGTTGCAGGTTACGGTAGTTGTTGCCCCCATAGTTCAGGTCTTCTAATGTGAAGAACTTTTCTTGTGCACTCATGGACAGCGTTACAGCAGTGAATAACAAAAGTAGTTTAGTCCTCATCATTATCGAATCGTCTAAAATTCTTTTTCTTACCGAAGTCACGACCGCCTTTGTTGAACTTTCTAGAGTCTTTGAAGTCTCTGGAATTTCTCATCTCTCTGGACTCTCTGGGCTCTCGAGGAGATCTGGCTTCCTTCCTCTCGAAAGAGTGGAACTTAAATGAGCGGATATCGGCCTCAGCGTTCTCTTCTTGCTCGTCAAGGCGTTTCTTAAATTCGCGGTTCTGCTTGAAACGGCGCTTTTCGGCCATCTGGCGCTTCTCCTCATCGGTCTTGACAGTACCTCCTTCAGCGCGGAAGTCTTTGATCTTGCCGTCGAACATCTGGTACTTGCGGAATTCGCACTCCAAAGAACCATTAAATACGGGAATCTTGATAGAGGGTTTCAGACCAATTTGGTCAAAGCATTCCTCACGGTAGGAGAGAATCCAGGCATCGTTGCCAGTGAACTCATGCTTCAGACGCTCGCCAATCATCTTATAGGTACCCAACAGGTCGGGCGTAGAGATACGCTCACCATAGGGTGGGTTGGTGACGATGATACTCTTCTCCTTGGGTTTGGTGAAGTTCTTGAAGTCTTGTTCTGTGACAGTGATGTCGCTAGTCAGACCTGCAGCCTTGGCATTCAAACGTGCTGTGTTAACGGCCTTGATATCGACGTCATATCCGTATATATGATGTTGAAAGTCACGCTCTTGCGAATCGTCGTTATAGATTTTATCAAATAAGTCTGCGTCGAAGTCAGGCCACTTCTCGAAGGCAAATTCTTTACGGAACAGACCAGGAGCCATATTGTGGGCAATGAGGGCTGCCTCGATGAGCAATGTGCCAGAACCACACATGGGATCGATGAAATCAGTCTCTCCCTGCCAGCCAGTCATCATAATCATGCCCGCTGCCAGCACCTCGTTGAGTGGCGCCTCGACAGACTCCTGACGATAGCCGCGACGATGCAGCGATTCTCCACTTGAGTCGAGACAGAGCGTACATTGGTCTTCTGCAATGTGGATATGCAGTCGCATGTCTGGATTGGTAATGCTGATATTGGGACGCTTTCCTGTCTGTTCACGGAACTGGTCGACAATAGCGTCTTTTACCTTGTAGGCAACGAATTTTGAGTGGCGGAACTCTTCTGAGAAGACTACGGAATCAACGGCAAAGGTCTTGTCGAGGCCAATGTAGTCTGTCCAATTGACGTCCTTCACACCTTCATAAACATCGTCGGCAGAGAGGGCACGGAAGTGCTTGATGGGTTTCAGAATACGGATTGCAGTGTGCAGTTGGAAATTAGCGCGGTACAAAAGTTCCTTGTCTCCTTGGAAGGAAACCATTCGACGTCCGATCTGAATGTCGCTTGCGCCCAGTTGCGCTAACTCTTTCGCTAAGACAGGCTCTAAGCCCATAAAGGTCTTGGCGATGATTTCAAATTGCTGTGCCATTATGTATTAATGTGTAAAATGTGGTGCAAAGTTACGAATTAGTGGGCGAATAACCAAAAATATCATTAGTTATTTTGTGGTTCCGAATCTTTTTTGTAATTTTGCCCAATCATAAGTGCTTAGCCGGATGAGTATGATAGGCATCCTTTTACTGATATCGCTTGGCGGAATCATGCGACTCGACATGTTATTGTGGGTTGCAGGCGGTCTTTTATTGTTATTACTTGTGGTGTCTGTATTCATCCAACAGCGTAATTACAAAAGGCTCAGTGCTGAATACGCAGTGCTGAACAAAGTCAAGCACCGTACCATTGAATACGATCTGGTATTGAAGGCGATGAGACTGACCGTTTGGCATGTTGATGTCCAGACGCGCACCATCACCTATGATTGTGATTATCGTGACACCATTGATATTGCGACCATTGCGCCAGGTTCTGATGTGGAGACGTTTTGTAATACCTTATTGCCTGAATACAAGGAACGTATCAGTCAATGCATCATTGAGCTGATTGAAGGTCGGACGGATCATGTCCGTGAACAATACAAATTCCACACAGAACATGCTGACCGCATATACTGGGGTGAAATGTTCGCCATCGTCGATAAGCGCGATGCCAGTGGTAAGGCTGTATCCATAGTGGGTACATCAATGCTTATTGACAAGCAGAAAGAGATTGAACAGGCTTTGATTGAAGCCCGTAATCAAGCAGAGGAGAGCGATCGCTTGAAAACAGCCTTCTTAGCCAATATCAGCCATGAGGTGCGGACACCACTCAATGCTATTGTCGGATTCAGCGAAGTACTGTCAGATACGGTTGATGAAAGAGAACGGACCCAATTGGCTTTGCTTATCAAGCAGAATAATGCACGTCTCCTACGATTGTTCGATGATTTGGTCAATCTCTCGAGATTAGAGGCGGGAAGCAGTCGGGTTCATAAAACGCGTTTCAGCATGGATGATTTGCTGAAAGACTTGGAACAGAAATACTCTATGCTTGCAGAAGAAAAGGGACTTGCACTGAAGATAGATAGCCATTCAGAGGTGTTGGAACCTGAAACGGATCGTGACTATCTGTTCCAAATTATGAGTCACTATGTAGAGAACGCCTTGAAATTTACAACGAAAGGAGAGGTGACGATGGGCTGTTCCCTGCAGTTGGGTGCCTTACACGCTTGGGTGCATGATACTGGCAAGGGCATAGAACCAGAGGCTTGTAGTGAGAAGCTCTTTGAGCGTTTTGTTAAAATCGATGAATTTGAACAGGGAGCAGGCTTGGGCTTGAGTATTTGCCGAAATCTGGCACAGTCGCTTGGTGGCAAGGTGGGCGTCGAGTCAGAACTGGGAAAAGGCTCGCTGTTTTGGGTTGAAGTGCCTTACGAGTGATTATGAATAAGTTGTGTATCATTTTTCTCTGGCTGTTATTGGTGTTGCCTACTCAGGCGCAGGATATGATTAGTGGACATGTGGTCGACGAGGCGACAGGTGAAGGTATTGGCTTTGCCAGTGTCCAATATAAAGGCGTTAATCTTACGACGATTACTGATCCACAAGGGCGCTTTTCTATCCGCTTGATTAAGGGTAAGCGATTGACGATCAGTGTATTGGGATATAAAACTAAAACTATTGATGTAAATAGCGATAGCGAGAAACTATTTGTCTCAATGCGACAGGATACCAAGACGCTGAAGGAGGTGACAGTCAAGAAGAAAAGGACACGCTATAGCAGGAAGAATAATCCTGCTGTGGAGTTGATGAAACGCGTTATTGCTAACAAGAAGCGTACCAATCTCTCTAATCGTGATTTCTATCAGTATCAGAAATACCAGAAGCTCACGTTGGCTCTTAATGATGTCAATCCTCAGATGCTTCAGAATCCCAAGTTGAGCAAATTCCCGTGGCTTCTTAATCAGGTGGAGACGAACGCACTGACGGGACGACTCATATTGCCCGTAAGTGTCGACGAGACCGTAACGCAGAAAATTTACCGCCGTTCACCTCATAGTGAAAAGAATATCATCAAAGGTCAGCGCTCGTCAGGCATTAATGATTTCTTCCAGACTGGCGAGATTCTGAATACCATGACAAAGGATATCTTTACCGATATCAATATCTACGATGACCAAGTGCGTATCCTCCAACATCCATTTACATCACCTATCAGTGATGGCGCCATATCTTTCTATCGCTATTATATTGAAGATACGTTGGTGGTTGATCGCGACAGTTGTATTCATCTGCATTTCCTACCCAATAACCAACAGGACTTTGGCTTTCGTGGCGATCTCTATGTGTTGAAAGACTCGTCATGTCAGGTAAAGCGTTGTGACCTGATCTTGCCTAACCAGACTGATGTCAATTTCGTGGAGAATATGAAGTTGGTGCAGGAGTTTACGAAACTGCCTACGGGCGAGTGGGTATTGTCGGTGGATGATATGATTGTTGAGATGGTGCTTTTTGACTTTTTACAGAAAGGGGTTGCTATCAAGACGACGCGCCTGTCAGACTACTCTTTCGATGAAATTCCGCGTCAGCTTTTCCGTGGAAAGGCAAAAACAAAGGTGGATCCCGATGCCGAGATGATGGGGGAGGACTTCTGGAATCAAAACCGTAAGGTAGAGCTGACCAAGAGTGAGAATGCCATGGATGATTTCCTGAACGGCATGCAGAAGGAGGGCGGCTTCAAATATATCTTATGGGCCATGAAGCTATTGGTTGAGAATTACATAGAGACTGGCAAGAACAGTAAGCTGGATATTGGGCCTGTCAATACTTTTGTGAGTACGAATTTTATCGATGGTCCCCGTACCCGCTTTAGTGCACAGACTACAGCGAACCTGAGTCGCCATTTGTTCTGGAAAGGATATGCCGCCCGAGGTTGGAAGAGCAAAAAGAACTATTACAGTACCACCTTTACATGGTCACTGAACAAAAAGAAATATGTGCCCGACGAGTTCCCTAAGCGCAACATTTCTTTCCTCTCAACTTATGATGTGATGTCGCCCTCAGACAAGTTCCTGAGTACTGATAAAGATAATGTCTTTACCGCATTGAAATGGGCTACAGTAGATAAGATGATGTTCTATAATCGTCAGCAACTTACTCTCGAGCGAGAGGAGGAGTGGGGCTTCCGTACGCTGTTGAGCATGAAGACAGAGCAGAACGAGGCAGCAGGTAATATGACGTTCGTCCCGTTGGCATCATCTGAATCTGTCAAGTTTCGTACGACAGAATTGCGGGCAGAGATAGAGTATAGTCCTGGAGCTCTTTATGTTAATTCAAAGAATAAACGTCATAAAGTTAACCGCGAAGCCCCTATCTTGACTCTCAGCCATACGATTGGTTTCAAAGGTCTATTGGGTGGCGATTACGAATACAATTACACCGAGGCCAGCATCTTCAAACGTTTCTGGTTTGGTAGTTGGGGACGCATCGACTTCTATACACGTGCCGGAGTGCAGTGGAATCAGGTGCCATTCCCATTGCTTTGTATGCCTGCTGCAAACTTGTCTTATTTCAGTCAGAAGCAGACCTTTAACCTGATGACTAACATGGAGTTCCTGAACGACCGCTTCGTTTCCGTCGACTTCAATTGGGATATGCAGGGTAAACTATTTAACCGCATCCCACTCATCAAGAAACTACGTTGGCGTGAATATGTAGGTGCAAGGATGCTATGGGGCGCTTTGTCAGATAAGAACAATCCGTATTTGGAGCAAAATGCAGGAAGTCCAATCTTGATGGCATTCCCCGATAAAACACGGCTGATGAATCCAGAGATTCCCTATTGGGAAATATCGTTGGGTATTCGTAGTATCTTCCGCTTTTTCCAGGTGGAATATGTACGCCGCATGAACTATAATGATAGCCGTTTTGGCCCGAAGAATAGCGTCCGTTTTGGCTTTACTCTTATGTTCTGAAAATAAAAAAACTAAGAATATCTCACGACATCCTTAGTTCTGGTTTTTCTAACTAACTTATTATCAACTATTCATTACTCATTCTGAATTCTGGTGCAAAGATAGGCATTTTTCATGCGAAATTACATGTTTGGGGTAAAAAAACTCACGTAAACGTTTGCGACTTTGCTTTATTTTTTTTACCTTTGCAGAGACTAAGAACCATTACTCATGAATAACATCAAACAACGTCGTACCTCCTTAAAGGATTTGGCAAAGGAACTGGGTGTCAGCATCGCTACTGTCAGCCGGGCCTTACGTAATTCGCCTGAGATTGGCAAGGAGATGCAGCAACGTGTAAAAGACCTGGCCAAGAAACTGAATTATCGTCCTAATCCTTTCGCACAGAGCTTGCGTAAGGAAGCTCCGAAAATTATCGGTGTTGTCGTTCCCAACTTGGTTACGCATTATTATGCTGCCGTACTCGATGGCATCGAGGATGAGGCGCGTCGGGCTGGCTATAGCGTGATTAGTGCAAACAGCCATGAGCGTTTTGAGGATGAGGCTCAGGCTATCGACAACTTCATTGGCCTGCATGTTGAAGGTATCGTGGCTTGTTTAGCTCAAGGCACTACCGATTACAGTCATTTTGAGGAGATAGCAGACATGGGTATCCCCCTGGTATTTTTTGGACGTACCTGTCTCACAGATCGTTTTTCTTCTGTCACAGCCAATGGTGATGAGGCCGCACAGTTGGCTACTCAGCACCTAATAGATACCGGTAGTAAGCGTATTGCTTTCTTGGGCGGCCCAAACCATTTGGATATGGTGCGCCGCCGGAAACACGGCTATTTAGAGGCATTGCGTGAGAATCGGTTGCCTATTGATCGTGAGCTGGTGGCATGTGACAAGATAGATTACAACATCGCGCTGAAGAATGCCGAGGCATTACTTCGTCGTCCAGATCGCCCAGATGCGATAATCGCCTTCAACGATATCATTACCTTTGCTGCTTTTACTGCCATCAAAAATTGTGGTATGCGTATCCCCGAGGATGTAGCGCTTATTGGTTTTACAGATGATCAGCATGCAGCATACGTGACGCCTCGTATGTCGGCCATTGAGGACCAGTCGCACCAGATGGGCGTGACAGCCTGTCAGTTGTTGCTAAAGAATATCCAGGGTGATACGAAAGTCTATAAGAAAATAGTCCCTCAGATATTGACAATACGTGACACGTCTGCTAAAGTTATGAATAAATAATTCCCCCAGCTATCATGAGAAAAGCCTTCTATCTATTGCTCCTGATGATATGGCCTGTTTGCTTACAGGCTATTATCCCCGATATTAAATTCCGTCGTTTGGATACTCGCGACGGATTGTCAAACTCACAAGTTAACTGTGTATATCGCGACTCACGCGGCTATTTATGGATAGGAACATCTTATGGTTTGAATCGTTATGACGGCTACCGTTTTAAGGTATTCTACTCCAATAAGCGTGATACGACGTCTATGCGCGATAATATTACCGAGCAGATTATGGAATCTAGCGACGGTAAGCTATGGCTGAAACAGGGCATGAACTACTGTGTTTTTGACCCGGTTACGGAGAAATTTGAGCGAAATGTCAGTCGAGAGTTAGCATCATTTGGTATTAAGGGTGGGGTAGAACGTCTGTTTATTGATGCCAAGAAACGCTATTGGGTTAAAGTTTATGAGAATGGTGTGTATTGCTATAATCCTCATACGAAGAAGTTGTCATACACGCCCGTAGGCTATGAGAAAGGACATTTGAATCCTACCTATGGTATCTCTGATATGGCCGACTATGGTGACGGAATTGCCATCACCACCTATCAGGGAGAACTTGTATGCTTGGATGCTGATCATGGTGGTGTTACACTAGAGAATACGTGGATGCGCGATAATGGCGCTTTTCGCAATCAGGATTTCAAGTTATATGTTGACCCTCAGCGTAATATATGGGTTTGTAATTTGAATAAGACCTTTATATATATCGATCGCGAAAAGCGTTGGTATGTCGGCTTGCCCGATCTGTTGGGCGCCCGTGGCGTTGAGAATGTTTCTGAAACACTGGAGGTTTGGGATGTGAAGGTTGACCGTCGTGGCTGGCTATGGGTTGCCACTGATCACGATGGTGTTCTCGTTGTCGATATGAAGTCACGTGAACTACGTCAGTTCCTCAGCAACAAGTTTGACCAGACCACGATATCTGAGAATACATGTAAGCATCTTTATCTTGACGATAAGGGCAGTGTGTGGATTGGAACCTACAAGAATGGTATTAATCAGTATCTCGAAGGAACTGCAGCATTAAAGAGTGTGGAACTGGGTGATATCAATACCGTTTGTGAGGACCGCTATGGTAATTATTGGGTAGGTTCTAACGACCGCGGCATTCTTGTTTATGATCCGAAGGCCAATGAGACGGTACGCCAATATACCATTCAGAACAGTAACCTCAGTTCTAATATCATGGTAGGGTCATGCTATGCCAGTGATGGTTCTATCTGGTTTGGTTCCTATAATGGTGGTCTTGTTCATTGTGTACCATCAAAAACGGAACCTCGAGATGCAACCATTATCAACTATCGTTCGACGGGCAGTCCTGACGGTTTGGCTGTCAATCATGTATGGAGCGTTACGGAAGACCGCTGGCATCGTATCTGGTTGGGTACACTTGGAGGTGGTATTCAAATGCTTGACTTGAAAACGAATAGGTTCCGTACGTGGAATACTGAAACAGACAAGCTTCCCAGCAATTACATGACTTCTGCCACATGGATTAAGAAAGGCTGGCTGATGGTAGGTACAAGTTGGTACTATTGTTTTGTGAATCCTGTGACGGGTAAGTTGGCCAATCGTGTCATCCCCGATGATCCCAATGTGGCTGTTAATACAGCAACAACCGTGTGTGTAATGGAAGATAGCCGAGGCCTTATCTGGCAAGGTTCTACTTCAGGGGCCGTTGTCTATGATCCGCATAGTCAGCGTGTGAAGCTACTCGATATGACAGATGGACTGATCGGTTCAAGTGTTTGCTCTATCGTCGAAGACAAGAATCATGCGATTTGGGTGGTCACTGATCATGGCGTGTCCAAGCTTATTCCTGAAAGGCAAGGAGATGGTTCATGGCAGTTTATCGTGCGTAGCTATAGCAGTAGTGATGGTTTGCAGAAAGGTACTTACAATCAGCGCTCTGCCTATCTAACCCGTAGCGGGAAACTGTTAGTAGGTGGTCAGGATGGTCTGGATATTATTGATGTTAATGGATTATCCGATGACCGCAGCAAGGAACGTCCGTTATTCAGCGGTTTGCAATTGTTTGATGCTGATGTAGCAGTAGGCCAGGAGGTGGATGGACGAGTCATTCTCGACGAGGCTCTTGACATATGCCGTGATATCACGTTGCGTTTTAGTGATCAGTTTACCATCCAATTGGGTAGTAATGCTGGCAATATTAACAATGAGAAGCGCTTTGTCTATCGTCTTGAGGGCTTTAACGACAACTGGGTAAAGACCTCCCCACTTAATCCGAATATCACTTACAACTCTCTGCGTGCTGGTTCTTATACATTGTGTGTGCGCATGCTCAATGATGATGGCACCATTGGTGACGAAGAGGCAAAGATGGATATCACAATCACACCTGCTATTTGGCGCACCCGCTGGGCTATTCTGCTTTATATGGTGATTATTGTAGCAGTTGCCCTATTGTGGCGCCGTTGGTTCATGCGTCGTGTTGACCGTCGTATGGAAACAGAGACATTACGCCGCGAACTGGAAAAGAAACAATGGATGAACGAGATGCGCTTGAAGATGAAGCAGGCTCAACCTGTGAGCCATTCATCGGCTCAAGTGTCGGAATCAGCACAGAAACTGACTGCTCAACGTCATCTTAGTGACTTGGTCGCCTTCCTTCGCAATTTTACCGAAAACTTCGTTTCACCCGATAAGCAAAAACCAGTCAAGATAACTTTCATATCACCTGAGAAAACCATCGAGACAGAGTTTGACCAGCGTCTTCTTGAAGAAGCAATGCTGATATTATGCCATAATTCTGTAACCTTTGCCCATAGTGATTGCATGATTAGTATCGGGGCTGTGCGCCAACAAGACGGTCATATCCAGATTCAGGTTGCTGACAATGGTATAGGTATCAAGGATGAGTTCAAAGAGCATGCCTTTGATCCTATGCCTAATGATGACGGCATACGTCTTGATCGCGTGAAGGCTATCGTTGATGCTCATGAAGGTACTATCCGTATTCAGGACAATCCTGGTGGCGGCACAGTCTTTATTATCGTATTGCCACCGGCTGAGGAGATAGAGGAGGCTGTAGTTATGGATGACTAATTCAATAAACTTAGATATACTTATGAAACTAAAATTTTTCTTTACAGCATTCGCCTTAACCTTATCGGCTACGATGGTATCAGCAGCCGACTATTCGGTGGATGGACAATTTGTGACTATTCCCGTAACGAAAGCCAAAGAAGGTGGACCGAAAGTGGTCCGCCTACAGGTTGTTGGTGACCGTATTATCCGTGTTCAAGCCACATCGAAAGACCAGTTGCCTTTGAAGCAGAGTCTGATGATTGTGCAGCAAACATCTAAACCGAAATTCAGCGTGACTGATGGTGACATCGTGTGTGTGAAGGCACAGGGTGTAGAGGCACGTGTTGATAAGCAGACGGGTGCCATCTCCTTCTTCGATGCTCAAGGCAAGGTACTTCTAAAGGAGGCCAAGGATGGCAAACGATTCTGGGATTTTACCGTCCCTGAACGCGAACTCGGCATGAAGACTGGTTATACTGTTCCTGAAGAACAGAAACATGGACTTTCTTGGCAGATGAAGTTCGACTCACCGGATGATGAGGCATTTTATGGCCTTGGTCAGCACCAGAGTGAGGAGTTCAATATGAAAGGTAAAAACGAGGATTTGTTCCAATATAATACAAAGGTTTCTATTCCTTTTGTCCTTTCTAATAAAAACTATGGTATTCTGTGGGACTCTTATAGCTATTGCCGTTTTGGCAATCCTAACGATTATCTACAGTTGAATCGTGCCTTTAAGTTGTATGACAGGACTGGAAAGGAAGGTCATCTCACAGGTACTTATATCGATGCCCATGGTAAGAGGCTCGTTCGTGATGAAGATTCTATTTATTATGAATATGGTACACCAGCGAATTCACAGATTGCCCTAAAAACTGATAATGGTGGTATCAAGAATTTTCCTAAGGACATCAACTTGATGGGGGCTAACGTGACTTACGAGGGTTTTATTGAGCCAGAGTGTTGTGGCAAGTGTAAGGGCAAGAAGCAACTCTATCAGTTTGTGCTTTATTATTCGGGCTATGTTAAGGTGTATATTGATGGTCAGGAAGTCGTTCCCGAGCGTTGGCGCACTGCTTGGAACCCTAATACCTATAAGTTCTCTACTGAGTTACAGAAGGGTAAACGTGTGCAGTTGCGTATTGAGTGGCGTCCCGATGGTGGTGAGGCTTATTGTGGCTTGCGTGTTTCAGAGCCTCGTAGTGCCGAAGAGCGCGGCAAACTTAGCATCTGGAGCGAGATGGCTAAGGATATGGACTATTATTTCATTGCTGGCGAGAATCTTGACCAGGTTGTTTCTGGCTATCGCACACTGACAGGTAAGGCAAGTCTTTATCCAAAGTGGGTATTAGGCTTCTGGCAGAGTCGCGAACGCTATAAGACTCAGAATGAGATAGAGGGCACTTTAGCAGAGTTCCGCAAACGCCAGATTCCTATTGATAACATTGTACAGGACTGGAACTACTGGCCCGAGGATCAGTGGGGTAGTCATCAGTTTGAAACTTCTCGCTATCCCAATCCTCAGCAGATGTTGGATAATGTTCACAAGATGCACGGACGCTTCATGATTTCTGTATGGCCTAAGTTCTATTGCAATACAGATAACTACAAAGAATTGGATGCTAAGGGCTGGATGTATGTTCAGAGCCCCACAGATGATATTCACGACTGGGTAGGCCCTGGCTACAAGAATGGTTTCTACGATGCTTATGATGCTGATGCTCGCAAGATGTTCTGGCGACAGATGGACGAGAATTTGTATTCCAAGTATAACCACGATGGTATCGCTGGTGTCGATGCCTGGTGGATGGATGCCTCAGAACCCAATGTCCGTGACTGCACACCGATGTGGTATCGCAAGGCACTCTCTGGACCTACTGCTTTAGGCACAGCCACAGAGTACTTCAATGCTTACAGCACGGTAAATGCCGATGCTATCTATAATGGTCAGCGCAGTGTATGGAAGGGTAAAGTCAATGAACCTCGCGTATTCTTGCTGACTCGTAGTGGTTTTGCTGGTGAACAGCGTTATTCTACGGCTACATGGAGTGGTGATATCGGTACACGTTGGGAGGATATGCGTGCTCAGATGACGGCAGGTTTGAACTATTCCATATCGGGCATTCCTTTCTGGGGTATGGATCAGGGCGGCTTCTGTGTTGAGAACCGTTATATGGCAGCACAGGGACTCTTTGATAAGAGTGGCGTAGAGAATGAAGACCTGAAAGAGTGGCGCGAGTTGCAGACTCGTTGGAACCAGTTTGGTACTTTTATCCCTCTGTTCCGCAGTCATGGTCAGTGGCCTCTGCGTGAGATATGGAATATCGCACCCGACAATCATCCCGCATATCAGTCGTTTGTTTACTACGACAAGCTTCGCTATCGCCTTATGCCATACCTTTATTCTATGGCAGGTTGGGCCCATTTTAAGGACTATACTTTGATGCGTCCGCTCATTATGGACTTCAATGGCGATAAGTCGGTAGAAAATATTGGTAATCAGTGGATGTTTGGTCCGGCTCTGATGGCTTGTCCTGTAGGCTATTACAAGGCTCGAAACCGTTCTGTCTATTTCCCGGAGCAGTGTGGCTGGTATAACCTATATACTAACGAATACATCGAGGGTGGACAGAATCTTATCGTCGATGCCCCATACGAACAGATTCCCGTATTTGTTCGCGAGGGCGCCATTATCCCATTTGGTCCTGAGATGCAGTGGAGCGATGAGAAGCCAGCAGAACTCATCAACCTCTATGTCTATGCCGGTCAGAATGGTGAGTTCCAACTCTATGAAGATGAGGGTACCAACTATAATTATGAGAAGGGTAAGTATGCCACCATTGATATAACTTATGACGATAGCAGCCGTACCATCACGATTGGAGCACGTAAGGGTCAGTTCAATGGTATGTTGAAGAATCGTCGGTTTAATGTTGTGCTCATCACCAAGGATGCTCCCCGTGCTTTGAATCTTGATCATCCTGAAGGTCGCATGATTGAATATAGCGGCAAGTCTGTCAGTGTCAAACTATAATTCCACTTTATGAAGCAGTTATTCCGTTTCGCCATCACGTTGGCCGTCCTGCTATCTACAGCAGGAACACTTTGTTATGCAACGTCTGATTATAAAACGTCGCCCGAATATATCTCCCTGCGTAACGCTATGCACCGAGCGTTTAATGATGGTGACTCGGCTGCCTTCTTTAACTCTGTCCATCAGCTTGAGGACTATTTGCTGAAGCAAGATGACCTCCATGCCTACTATACACAGCGCTGCAATGAGATTGTCTTCCAACTTAATCGCCAGGCAATTTTTGAGGCCTATATGCAGGCCGTCAATCTGTCGCGTGAGCTGACCGAACGCAAACTCGATAAGGAGATGTATATGGCTATCAATATGATGGGACATATCTACCATTTCAGTGGCAATAATGCTAGTGCCAAGCGTTGCTTCTGGGAAGTGATCCGAATGATGGAAAAGGAAGGTTACATTGAGAGTCTGCCCCCCATCTATATGAATCTGGTCAACATCGTTATTGATGAGGATCCCGACGAGGCTTTGCGACTCATCGACCAGGCTGCTTCAGTGGCACGTGAGAGTTCTCCTGAGCGTGAGTTCGATATTGAGACCCGCCGTACGCTGGCCTATTATCGAATGGGTGATATGGAACGCTTCAATAAAGGCTATAAGGCCTATAAAGAGGGTGAGGAAAAAGGATACTCGTCTGTCCATGGACGAACTGTCGAGGTCTATCACCTTGCGCAGGAAGGTCGTATTGATGAGGCCGTCAAGATGGCAAATGAGCAAATCGATGATCGCTTTTCCATTATGGCAGAGCTCTATGCCTCTGCAGGCCGCTGGGAAGAGGCCTTTCGTGTTCAGAAAAAGGATATGGAAGAGAGTGACTCCATCAATAGCTTGCTGCTGAGCAGTTCTTTACAGGGCGTACAGACCGAGTTGAAACGCTATGAGGATGAGAGCAATGAGGCTCGTCGTCACCTCTATACTGTCTTAGCTATCGCCATACTACTCCTCATGTTAGTTGTAGCCCTTGTCTATATTGTTGAGATACGTCGTCGCCATCTTCGTGAAATGCGAAAGGCCTATGAGCGTGCGCTTGAATCAGATAAGATGAAGACCGCCTTTATCCAGAATGTCAGTCATGAGGTACGTACGCCGCTTAATGTAATCAGTGGTTTCGCACAGGTTCTTGCCAATCCCGAGACAAAGCTTTCTCCGGAGAAACATCGTTACATGGCCGACCAGATGATTCACAATGCTAATCGCATCACGTTGATGTTAAACGAGGTGCTCGCCATGTCTTTACAGGAATCTTCTGCCGAACAAGACCTTGTAACAATCAGGTGTAACCAGTTTATGCGCAATCTTGTGCTTGGCTTCCATCTCGATGCAGAGAAAAGTCGTAACCTGACACTCTGCTTTGATTCTTCGCTAACTGAAGACTTCCTTGTGAAATCCCACGAAAGCATTTTGCGTCTCATCATCAACCAACTTCTCGACAATGCTGTGAAGAATACTGAGAAAGGCAGTGTCACCCTCAAGGCTTCTACAACTGATACCGAGCTGGTGGTGGCTGTTGAGGATACCGGACGTGGCGTTGCTTCTAAAGATGCTGAGCGTATCTTCGAGCGATTTGTCAAATTGGATGATTTTCAGGAAGGACTAGGCATAGGACTTACCTCCAGTCGTACGATGGCGCGACGAATTGGTGGCGATGTCGTCATCGACCAGACCTATCCAGGTCCGGGCTCCCGCTTTGTGCTCACCGTTCCTCTTATTGAAGTTCCAACACACACATTATGAAGATGCGAATACCTTTGAGAAGTCATCTGCTGTTGATAGTAATGGCTTGGTTGTGCAACCCAGCGATAGCCGAGGGCCGCGAACGTTGTCTATGGGATAATGGCTGGCGTTTTGTACTGGCAGACTCTACCGTTATGGCAGCCTGCGATTATAATGATAGTCATTGGCGACTGCTTGACCTGCCTCATGACTGGGCTCGCGAAGGTGACTTCTATGTGGGCAACCCTAGTGGAGCAGGTGGTGGAGCACTGCCTGGAGGAGTAGGGTGGTATCGCAAAACGTTTGACGTAAGAAGTAAGAAGGAAGCGTGTTTCTTCGTGGAGTTCGATGGCGTCTATATGAACTCTACCGTATATCTTAATGGTCAAGAGGTAGGTTTTCGTCCTTATGGTTATTCAAGCTTCGAATATGATGTCACACCATATATTCGTGAGGGTAAGAATGTGATTGCCGTTCGAGTGGATAATAGCGACCAACCAAACTCACGCTGGTATAGTGGCTGTGGAATCTACCGTCATGTATGGCTTACTACGACGAACCCCATCCATGTCAAGCACTGGGGCGTCTTCGTACACGATGGCAAAGTCGAGGTGGCTTACGAGAATCCAACCGGGCAGAAGGTGACGGTGAAGAATACGTGGCTTGACGCTAAAGGCAAGCCTGCCAATATCAAGAAACCAAGAAAGTGGAGTTGTGAAGATCCTTATATTTATAAGGTACGTACGCAACTGATTGCTGGTAGCAAGGTAGTTGACGAGGTGGAGACCACCACAGGTTTCCGTGATTTCCGTTTTGATGCCAAGACGGGTTTTTGGCTGAATGGCAAGAACTTCAAGCTCAATGGCGTTTGTGAGCATCACGACTTGGGCTGTTTGGGCGCTGCACTGAATGAAGATGCTCTGCATCGCAAACTTGCCAAGCTAAAGGCGATGGGTGTCAACGCCATTCGTAGCTCACATAATCCTCCTGCTCCCGAATTACTGAATATGTGTGATACGATGGGACTTATTGTAATGGATGAATCGTTCGATATGTGGCGCCGACGCAAGACACAGAACGACTATGCTCGCTTCTTCGATGAGTGGCATGAGCGCGACCTTACCGACTTGGTGCTGCGCGATCGCAACCATCCCTGCATCCTCATGTGGTCGATAGGCAACGAGGTGTTGGAGCAGTGGTCGAGTGCCGATGCCGATACGTTGACTCTTGAACAGGCCAATCTCATTCTCAATGCAGGTCATGACCCTTCAACACTCGCCAAGGATGGTGAGTTGTCTGTGCAGTCATTGCTGACGCAGCATCTGGCCGAAATCGTGAAACGCTACGACACCTCTCGCCTCATAACGGCAGGCTGTAACGAACCGTCACCAGGCAATCACCTTTTCAAGAGTGGTGCTCTCGACATCATTGGTTTCAACTATCACCACCAGTGGGTGAAAGATGTTCCCCAAAACTTCCCCGGCAAGCCGTTCCTGTTTACCGAGAGTGTCAGTGCCCTACAGACTACGGACTATTACATGATGCCTAGCGACTCGACATACCGTGCCCCCAAAGAATGGTGGTTGCCTTATACTGACCCTTCATACATGTGTTCGGCCTATGACAATATGTCGGCATCATGGGGCTCTACCCATGAAGAGACGTGGGATGTTGTGAAGCATACGCCCTATGTCGGTGGGCAGTTTATCTGGACGGGTTTTGATTACATTGGTGAACCTACTCCTTATGGCTTCCCTGCCCGTAGCAGTTATTTCGGTATTATCGACCTCGCTGGACAACCTAAGGATGTCTATTATATGTACCAGAGTGAGTGGACCGCTCAGCCCGTATTGCATCTGTTTCCCCATTGGAATTGGATGGAGGGGCAGGAGATAGACCTTTGGTGTTACTACAATCAGGCTGACGAAGTGGAGCTGTTCGTCAATGGTAAGTCTCAGGGTGTTCGTGCCAAGAAAGACTCGCATCAGTATCATGTGATGTGGCGTGTTCGCTTTGAACCTGGAGAGGTCAAGGTCCTGGCCCGCAAGGATGGAAATATCGTGCGTGAACAGAGCATTCGCACAGCAGGCCAGCCCGATCACATACGACTTTCAATCGACTACCAGGGACAGCATACGACGTTTGTATTGGCAGAGGTTGTCGATAAGGATGGCTATCGTTGTCCGTGGGCAGAAAACCAACTTTTCTTCTCAGGCAATGGTGACGTGTGTATCCTTGGTACCGACAATGGTTGTCAAACCTCGATGGAGCGTTTTACATCTCCCCAGCGCAAGGCTTTTTTCGGCAGATGTATTGCTGTTGTGAAGGGTAAGGGCACAATAAAGGCGAATGCCATTGGACTCCAATCCGCCAGCATCCGCCTTTAATCTCTTACTTCTTATATCTTACATCATCCATCATAGATAGCACTCGAAGATCTTTTCTACCGTTTCGCGGTTCATCTTCGGGCTAAATAGGCTGACTAGCCATACGACAGGGAATCCGCCAATCATGGCAATGGCACCACAGTTAATGGGGTTGATGGGATTCCCTGCGAGCATATTGATGACGGTGAGACCGACACCCCAGCCAAAGCAAGCCCATACGCTGGCTGTTGTCACACCGCGCCAGTAGAGTCCCAGCATGAAGGGAGCCAAGAAAGCACCAGCCAGTGCACCCCATGAGATTCCCATCAGCTGGGCGATGAAGGTGGGAGGATTCAAGGCGATAAGCAGTGAGATAGCGATAAAGAACATGATGAGTACGCGCATCACTACTACCTTGCGACGCTCTATTTTCTCGGCTACAATATCATCGATAGTACCGTCCTCTACCTCGCCCGGTAATGACTTCTTATCACGATAAATGAGGTCGAGTGTCATTGTTGAACTCGATGTGAGCACCAGTGAGGCCAGTGTTGACATCGAGGCACTGAGCACCAGAAGTACAACAAGAGCAATGAGTGCGTCTGGCAGTGTGACGAGCATGGCTGGTACGATACTGTCGAAGGCAATCTTGCCGTTTGCACCAATCACGGGGTCGTAGAGACGGCCGAAACCACCGAGGAAGTAGCAACCGCCTGCTACGATGAAGGCAAAAATAGTCGAGATAACGGTGCCGCGCGTGATAGCGCTCTCGTCGGAGATGGAATAGAACTTACCCACCATCTGAGGCAATCCCATGGTACCCAAGGAGGTGAGAATCACCACACCCAGCAGTCCCCAAGGATCAGGACCGAACCACGAGGCGAAGCCACCATTGGCGGTGGGGTCGGCATCTGATGGAATCATTGCCAGCTTGTCGACTGCCGCAGTCAGACCGCCCTGTGCATTCAATACTGCCAGAATGACAGCCACAATGCCGAAGAGCATGATGATACCCTGTATGAAGTCATTCATGGCAGTAGCTTTGTAGCCGCCGATGATTACGTAGACGGCTGTCAGAATCGACATGATGACCACGCAATATTCATAGGGAATGTCGAAACCCATCTCAAAAAGTCGCGAGATACCGCTATAGACACCAGCGGTATAGGGAATGAGGAATACGAAGGCAATGACGCTGGCCACCACGCGTAGTCCCTGACTGCTGAATCGGGTGCCAAAGAAGTCAGGCATGGTGCGGGATTCGATATGTTGCGTCATCAGTTTGGTACGGCGTCCCAGAATGAGCCAGGCCAGCAATGAGCCGATGATAGCGTTGCCGATGCCAATCCATGCTGATGATAGACCATATTTCCATCCAAACTGTCCGGCATAGCCTACGAATACCACTGCCGAGAAATAACTCGTGCCGAACGCAAAGGCCGTTAGCCACGGACCTACCGAACGTCCGCCCAAGACAAAGCCATCGACACTGCTGGCCTGTTTGCGTGAGTACACGCCTACACCCACCATCACGGCCAGAAAGATGAGGGTCAGTAATATTTTGATAATCATCTCTTATAATTCCTTTTCACTTGTCACTTCTTGCCTGTATAGTCCAGACGAATCTGCATCTGTGCCATGATGGCGTGATTGGCACCATGGATGAATTCGGTCTTGGTGGTGTAGGCACTTTTGTAGACGTATTGCACTTGGAAACGGCACTTCTTGTAAAACCAGTATTGCAAACCTGCAATCGCTTTATGCTGATCCATGCCCAGCGTGGTGTTAAAATTGAAGAAGTCGTAGCTTCCAATGACGTCAATGCCTTTGCCCAAAGGAATATTACCAGTCAGATATGCACCACGGCTAGTGACGTCACCATCCTTACCCTCCAGATACTCTCCGTGTACGTTGAAATCACTGGATTTGTAGTCGAAACCTATTGTCCAGCGGTTGCGCTTGTAGTTCTCATCTATTGCGATATCCGGGTTGTATATCGAGGTGGCAATCGCATGGCCGCGACCAATCTGTCCTGTAGCAACGATGTTGAGGCCCTTGGTAGGACGGAATTCCAGACGACCAATGAAGTCCTTCTCCTTGTTGCCGTCTTTCTTGTTGATGCCCTGTCCGTTCATGATGTCCACCTCATAGCGCAGAAGACCGTTGTTGGTCTCACCAGAAAGTGAGAGGCCCAGATCACGGCCATACTGAACACCCAGCAGGGGGTCACTGCCACAGCCCGTCAGGTAGGTGACGCCCTCGGAATAGACGTCGATGGCTTCCATAGAAGTGGGTGAAAGGGGATTTTCATAGGAGAGACCGTTTTTAAACTGTCCAAGGCGAACGGTCAGCGCCTTGTTGTTGGTGACGCGATAGTCGGTATAGAACTCCTGTACGACACTCGAGAAATCGTGCATGAAGAGAAATGACCACCGGTCGGTTATTTGGGCGTCAGCCCAGAAGAGGATACGCTTGAGCTCGAAGGTCTGGTTGTCTTCGCCACCCTTGTGCGTGTAGTTAAAACCACCCTGTGCATAGCCATGAAAGTTAAGTCGGCTGGCTAGGTCTTTCAGTAAATCATTGTCCGTTGTGGACTCTTGTTGCCCCATGGCTGCGGTACTGCTGAAAACGGCCAGCAATACGGCCAATGTGGCGCGACGAAAAAGTCTGTTTGTCATTGCGCGAATTGTTTTATTGATTTATGATGATTGTTGTTCAATATGCTGTCGGTCTATGATATATTTTTGGTAGTAGGTGATAAGCAGCGTGGTCAGCGGCAGAGCGATGACCATACCTAGAATGCCCAGCAGTGCGCCCCAGATAGAGAGCGACAGCAGGATGATGGCCGAGTTGAGGCCCATCACCTTACCCATAATCTTTGGTGTGAGGATGGTATCCTGGATGGTCTGTACCACGGCAAAGACGATGAGTACGGAAAGCATGATCAGCCAGAAGTCCTGACCAGTATCGGCTGCCTTGACCACTGCCAGAATGATAGCAGGTACAAAGCCAATCAGCTGTAGGTAAGGCACCATGTTGAGCAATCCGATAAACATGCCCAGACCTATAGCCATCGGGAAGTCGATAATCAGAAAACCGATGCTGAACAGCACACCTACGCACAAGGCCACACAGCCCTGTCCGCGAAAATATTTGTTCATACCCTGTTCTACATCGCTAACCAACTGAGTGGCAATCTTGCGGTAGCGGCGGGGCACCATGAGTACCCAACCTTCAGAGAACTGCTCGTAGTCCAGCAGGATAAACAGCGTATAGAGCAGCATCATGGTTAGCGTAAATACACTCGACAGCAGGTTGAACGACTGGGCGACAACATTCCAGATTTTCGGAATCGTCTGCTTGATAGTGTCGATAAAACCGTCCTGAGTAATCATGGCGACGATGTCTTCGCGACTCATATTATTGTGGATATACTCCTCAATCATGTTGGGAATATTACTCATAAAGGTGTCGCGTGAAAGATAGTCGACCAATAGGTCTTTGACGCGTGTTCCCTCTTCTATCATGGGAGGAATCATCAGCAGGAAGAGTCCTGTGAGCACACCGCCTACGAGCAGGAATGCACAGAGAATGCCCACGATACGGAAGCGCAGATGGCACTTGTATTGGAAGAATTTTACCAATGGGAATAGCAAGTAGGCGATGAGCCACGCCAAAAAGAAAGGCAGCAGGACACCGCTCAACTGCTGAAGCAACATGACAAGACCAACAACAATGATAACTCCCATCATGCTACGTATAAAACTGTCGAAAGTAATCTTCTTCTGTTCCATAACGCCTGCAAAGATACTAAAATAAGTGAAAAGTGAAGAGTGAAAAGTGAAAAAATTGCTCTCGCATACGATAATTCTTCCTTCTTCAATAATTTTTTGTATTTTTGTAGCATGAATATTGAACCAATCGCTTATTTCCGTTCACCATTGACGTCGAAATTCGGCATTCCCCGTCAGAGTGGTATCGTCACGACATTGTCAGGCACAATTGCTTTTGTGCCCAAATATGCCAAGCCCGAGGCACTCCGTGGCCTCGATGCCTTCGACTACCTTTGGCTGGTATGGGGATTTTCCGAGCATGTGGATGCCGAGAAGCATCCTACGGTACGTCCGCCACTGTTGGGTGGCAATGAGCGGGTCGGGGTATGGGCCTCGCGCTCACCTTTCCGTCCCAACAATCTAGGGCTCTCGTCGGTACGTATTGCCAAGGTTGACGTGTCGGTGCCATGTATTGAGGTGCTGGGTGCTGACCTGATGGATGGCACGCCCATTTACGACATCAAACCCTATCTGGCCTATGTTGACAGTCATCCCGATGCACGTGGAGGTTTCACTGACAGCCATCAGTGGCAGCGTCTGCAGGTCGTGGTGCCCGATGCATTTAGGACGGTGTTGTCAGCGAAAGACACTAAAGTGCTCATTGAAACGCTCTCACTCGATCCTCGTCCGCACTATCAGGATGATGCCTCACGGCAGTATGGCATGCCCTTCATGGGTTACGATATCCGCTTCCATGTTGTTGGTGACTGCCTGTATGTTGATGACTGGGTCAGGCTATAATACCATTTTTACTCCTATTTCCTTGCAGGTTTCGAGGATATTTTGTACTTTTGCATCATCAACATAAAGATGAAGATCATGAAGCAGATACTTGCAGCGATGCTTTTGGCAGGAACGGTTGTTACGCTAACCGCCTGTGGAAGTAAGAAAAAGAGTGAGGATATCATTGCACCTCGCATTGTCAAGGTACAGCCAAAGGCTCCCATACGTATGCAACCCTATATCGATGAGAAGGAGGTTTCATGGATTGGCAAGACCTATTACGTCTCTATCAGCCGCCAGCCTAGTGACTCGCTGCCTACAGTGAAGGACGAGATGGGTCAGAAGTTTGTAGACAATGTGTTCCAACTGTCAGTGACGCGCAAGGACGGTTCGGTATTCTTCAAGCGTACATTTACGAAGAAGAATTTGGCGCAGTATCTGGATGATGACTTTAATACCACGGGAGTCTTCGAGGGCTTGGTCTTCGACAAGGTCGATGGCGACTGGTTGGTATTTGCCGCCAGTGTTGCTCATCCCCAGAGTGACGAGTATATTCCTTTGATTATCCGACTGTCACGCATGGGCGAACTGACCATCAAGCGCGACACGCAGATGGATACTGCTGCTGAGGATCAGGTGAAGCAGGCTTCGAATGACGATTCTGATGATGACGGCGTCTAATCATCGACCATCGTCATCAATGATTTCCAATCATCGCTCAGTGCCGTCATCTTGGGATAGATGAGGTCGGCCCCCTCTTTGGCGAGCATCTCATTGGGTAGGGGACCAGTATTGACGGCTATGGTAAAGCAGTGGGCTGCAGTAGCGGCACGAACGCCCAATGGGGCATTTTCTACCACGATGGCCTCCCAAGGATTCACCGCACATTTGCGCATACCTATTATATATGGTTCAGGATCGGGCTTGCCGTGGGTAACGTCAAAGGCAGTGACAATGAGCTCCTTGTGCAACAGTCCGTCGAAGTCGCTCAGTAATTTGTCCAGCAGTGTGTGCTGTCCGCTACCTGTCACGACACAAATTTTCATTCCCATGTCCTTGATGTGCTGCATCAGCGTCTTGATGCCAGGCATGATGACTGCAGGCGTTGCCTTGCAGTGTTCGGCAAACAGTGCAGACTTATGGTTGTACATCTCCCGGGCCTTTTCGTCGCTGACAGCTTCGCCCCATTGCTGGCGCGTCAGCACCTTGATAGTCTCCACGCCCCGCATACCCTCATACTCATAGGCACCGCTTAGCGGCATCTCTATCTGGTAGTCAGCCATCGCCTCGTGCCACGAGGTGGCATGGTTGCGCATCGAGTCGTAGATGACGCCATCCATATCGAAAAGCACGGCTTTCGGGCTAAACTGCCCGAAGCCGTGTTTCTCTAAATATTGCTGAATAGCTTTTCCCATTATCTAGTGATACTAGTATTACTAGTGCTACTAGGACTACTCGTTAGCCAGACGAGCCTTGATGGCCTTGCTGTCCTCTTCGTAGCCAGGCTTGTCGAGCAGGGCAAACATATTCTTCTTGTAGGCCTCCACACCAGGCTGGTTGAATGGGTTGACACCCAGCACGTTGCCACTGATGCCACAGGCAATCTCGAAGAAGTAGATAATCTGTCCGAGGTAGTACTCGTTGAGTTTGGGGACACTGACGCGGATGTTGGGCACACCACCATCGACATGAGCCAGACGGGTACCCAGCTCAGCCATCTTGTTCACCTCATCAACACGCTTGCCTGCAAGGAAGTTCAAACCGTCCAGGTTCTCCTCGTCACTTGGGAAGAGCAACTTCTTCTCAGGCTCCTCGATGCTAATCACAGTCTCGAAGATGGTGCGCTCGCCTTCCTGAATCCACTGTCCCATAGAGTGCAGGTCGGTTGTGAAATCTACGCTGGCAGGGAAGATACCCTTCTGATCCTTACCCTCCGACTCTCCGTAGAGCTGCTTCCACCACTCGCTCATGAAGTGCAGCTTGGGCTGGTAGTTCACCAGAATCTCAATCTTCTTGCCCTTGCCATACAGGGCGTTGCGTACGGCAGCATACTGTGCAGCGATGTTCTCCTCGAAAGGCACGTCCTTGCCACAGACCTTCTCCATATCGGCAGCACCCTGAACGAGCGCCTTGATGTCGAAACCGGCACAAGCGATAGGCAGCAGACCGACAGGAGTGAGTACTGAGAAACGGCCACCGACATTGTCGGGGATGATAAAGCTCTTGTAACCCTCCTTGTCAGCACATGTGCGAGCAGCACCGCGCTTGGCATCCGTGACGGCTACAATGACTTCCTTGGCCACCTCCTTGCCCATCTGAGCCTCACACTGCTTCTTCAGCAGGCGGAAGGTCAGCGCAGTCTCAGTTGTTGTACCCGATTTAGAGATATTGATGATACCAAACTTCTTGCCTTTCAGATACTCTGTCATCTCTGCCAGATAGTCCTCACCGATATTGTTGCCGGCAAAGAGGATGATAGGGTTCTGCTTGCTCTGGATAAGCCATGCGAAAGAGTTGCCAAGGGCCTCGATGACAGCACGTGCACCGAGATAGCTACCGCCGATACCAGCCACTACCACTACCTCGCACTTCTCACGCAGCGTATTGGCTGCAGCCTGGATCTCGTCGAGGAACTGTGGGGTGATGCTGCTGGGCAGATGCAGCCATCCTAAGAAATCGTTACCTGGGCATGTACCCTCTTCAAGAGCCTGCTGGGCGGCCTTTACCTTTGGTTCGAACGCTTTCACTGCACCAGCTTCCAGGAAGCATGCAGCCTTTGCAATGTCAAGTTTGATGTTGTTCATAATACTTCTTTTATCGTTTGTTGTTGTTGATATGTAGTCACAGACTGCAAAGTTACGATATTTTATTGTTATAGCCAAATGATTTCAGAAAAAAAGAACCGCTCGTTGGAATCACTTCCCTCAAGCGGCCTTTCTTTTATCATTTTGCCTTTACTGGTACAACCCGTCATCAGAATAGCTATAACAATAATAAGTAGGTAAAGTCTCCGATACATCGCTGTTGTTGTTAAAGGTTTATCTTGTTTGTGGTCTCTGACTCTAAGGCTTTACCTGAACGAGTCAGTCAATAGCTTGATTTCAATCTGCGGACTGATACGTTCGTATAGAATATTATAGACCGCATCGAGGATGGGCATGTTGACGTGGCAGTGGCGGTTGATCTCCTTCATACACTTGGTGCCAAAATAGCCCTCGGCAATCATCTCCATCTCTATCTGTGCCGACTTGACGGAGTAACCCTTGCCAATCATGGTGCCAAAGGTGCGGTTGCGCGAGAAATTAGAGTAGCCAGTCACCAGAAGGTCGCCCAGGTAACAGCTATCGACAATGTTGCGCTCGATGGGGTGTACCACCTTGAGAAAACGTGCCATCTCCTGGACGGCATTGGCCATGAGGACAGCCTGGAAGTTATCGCCAAATTTCAGACCATTGCAGATACCTGCTGCGATGGCATAGACATTCTTCAGTACGGAAGAGTATTCGATGCCGATGACATCAGTGGATGTCTTGGTCTTGATATAGTCGCTGGTCATGATGTCGGCAAAGGCCTGCGCCTTTTCGATATCAGCACAGCCTACCGTCAGGTAGCTCAGGCGCTCAAGGGCCACTTCCTCAGCATGTGAGGGGCCACCGATACACGCCAACTTCTCGTAGGGTACATCGTAAACCTGATGGAAATACTCGCTACACACGAGATTCTCATCAGGTACGATACCTTTGATGGCTGTGATGATGAACTTGTCGCGAATGCGTGTCTTCAATTTCTTGAGATGGCTCTTCAGATAGGGCGATGGTGTGACAAAGACCAGCGTGTCGTACTGCTGGACAATCTTGTTGAGGTCGCTGGAGAAGAATATCTCGTCGATGTTGAAATGTACACTCGTCAGGTAGGCGGGGTTATGACCCATACGGCGGAAGTCGTCAATACGGTCGTCGCGACGCATATACCACCCGATGTGATGGGTTTTTCCTACCACAATCTTGGCAATGGCCGTAGCCCACGAACCTCCGCCAATGATAGCTATTCTACCACAGTCGTACATATATCTAATTAGGCCTGTGCCTTTTCAATCCACTTTGCGACCTCGTCAACTGAGGGCTTCTGCATGTCGAGCTTGTATTTCTTGACAATATCGCCAATCTTCTGCTGGAGACCCTGAGGCTTCTCAGAAGCGATGTTCTGAATGAGGTTGAAACCAGCCTTGCGCAGCACGGGAACCCACTCCTCAGCTACACCAATCTCTGCCCATTCGGCAACAGATGACTGAGGAATCTTCTTCTCGGGCTTCATCTGGGGGAACAGCATGACCTCACCAATGGTGAACTTGCCTGTGAGCAGCATGACCAGACGGTCGATGCCGATACCGATACCAAAGGTAGGAGGCATACCATACTGCAGGGCGCGCAGGAAGTCCTGGTCGATAATCATCGCCTCGTCGTCACCCTTGTCAGCCAGCTTCATCTGCTCGATGAAACGCTCCTCCTGGTCAATGGGGTCGTTGAGCTCAGAGTAGGCGTTAGCCAACTCCTTGCCATTCACCATCAGCTCGAAACGCTCGGTGAGACCGGGCTTAGAACGGTGCATCTTGGTGAGCGGTGACATCTCGACGGGATAGTCAGTGATGAAGGTGGGCTGGATGAATGAACCCTCGCAGAACTCACCGAAGAGCTCGTCAATCAGTTTGCCCTTACCCATGGTCTCATCGACATCCATACCCTTTGAGAGGCAGAACTGGCGAATCTCGTCCTCGCTCTTGCCGTCGCAGTCGAAACCAGTCTTCTCCTTGATGGCATCGAGGATGGGCAGGCGACGGAACGGTGCCTTGAACGAGATGATGTTGCCATCAATCTCTACCTCGGGCTTGCCGTTGACAGCTGTACATATCTCCTCGAGCATATTCTCTGTGAAGGTCATACCCCACAGCAGGTCCTTGTAGCTGACATACAGCTCCATGCAGGTGAACTCGGGGTTGTGAGTCTTGTCCATACCCTCATTGCGGAAGTTCTTGCCCATCTCATAGACGCCCTCAAAGCCACCTACGATGAGGCGCTTCAGATAGAGCTCAGTGGCAATACGCATGTACATGTCCTGGTTGAGGGCATTGAAGTGGGTGATGAACGGACGCGCCGAGGCACCACCGGCAATGTTCTGCAGGATGGGGGTGTCAACCTCCGTATAGCCGGCTTCGTCAAGAATGCGACGCAGGGTACGGATGATGGTGGCACGCTTGAGGAATGTGTCTTTTACGCCCTCGTTGACCACCAGGTCAACATAGCGCTGGCGATAGCGCAACTCGGGGTCGTCGAACTTGTCATAGGCCACACCGTCCTTGTATTTCACGATAGGCAGGGGCTTAAGTGCTTTAGACAAGAGTGTCAGTTCCTGACAGTGGACACTGATCTCGCCTGTTTGAGTGCGGAATACGAAACCCTTCACGCCAATGAAGTCGCCAATGTCAAGCAGGCGCTTAAATACCTTATTATATAAGTCTTTGTCTTCGCCCGGACAGAGGTCGTCGCGCGAGATATAAACCTGAATGCGTCCCTTGGAATCCTGAATCTCTGCGAAACTGGCCTTACCCATCACGCGACGGCTCATCATACGGCCGGCGATACAGACCTGGCGCGGCTCGTCTTCATCGCGGAAGTTATCGCGAATGTCTGTAGAGAAGGCGTTGGTGGGATATTCGTCGGCAGGGTAGGGATTGATACCCATCTGTCGCAGTTCTTGCAGACTCTCACGTCTGCCAATTTCTTGCTCACTAAGTTCTAAAACGTTCATATTTTATAGAAAAATCTCGTTATACGTTGCAAAGGTACGAAGAAATCTTTAAATATTTGCTAAAAACATGCATAAAAGTTTTGTGGATAAAAAATTATTTACTATTTTTGTCCCACAATACTCGAGTAAAACACTTTCTTATGATACTAAACGGTAGCAAGACACGCGTGGTCGGAGTGGACATCAGTCTTGAACGAACATCGATAGGCATTATCGATATCCGTGGTGATATTATTGCGACCAGTCATTTTACGTCATCAGATCATCCTGAAATTGGTGATTACTTGTCCGTGCTCTGCGAGCATATCGTGAATCTGGTGGAAGCCAATGGCGGCTACGAACTCGTCCGCTCGGTAGGCATCAGTGCACCCAGCGGCAACATTCAGACGGCAAGTATCGAGAACTCGCCCAACATGCCTTGGAAGGGTGTCATCCCTCTGGCAGCTATGCTGCGTGATCGTCTGGGCCTTGCTGTAGCTTTGGCGAACAATGCTCATGCGATGGCTGTCGGTGAGCAGACCTTCGGTTCTGCACATGGTATGCGCGACTTCATCGTTGTATCCATCGGCAATGGTCTGGGCAGCTGTATCTATAGCAATGGCAGAGCACATTTGGGCAACGACGGCTTTGGAGGAGAGGTCGGCCATAGCTGTTTTATCCCTAACGGTCGCCTGTGCGGTTGTGGTAAGAAAGGCTGTCTGGAAGCCTATGTGGCAACCAAGGGTATTGTGCTTACCGCCCAGGAACTTATGGCAGAGCGTCCCGATGCCTCGCGCATGCGCCAAATTGATGTTTTGACGCCCAAGATTATCAGTGAGCTGTGTGACTTGGGTGACGAGTTGGCTATCGAGACCATGCGTCGCACAGGCTATTATCTGGGTGTGGGCTTGGCTAACTATGCCTCTCTCCTGAATCCAGAGGCTATCATTTTTACTGGCGGAATCTCTCAGGCTGGCAAATGGTTGTTGGCACCAGCCAGTGAGTCATTTGAGAAACATGTATTCCATAACATCAGGGATAAGGTCAAATTTATCCACTCCAGCCTGGATAACCGCGTGCGTAACATGCTGGGTGCCAGTGTTCTTGCCTGGGAAGTGAAGGAGTACTCGCTGTTTAAGTAGGAGGGTGGAAATATGAATGAGATGGTTAAAACAAAGGTGATAGGTGTCGATGTGGAGTTTGAGACGACTACCGTTGCAATCGTCGATTTGCGTGGTAATATCTTGGCTCAGGATCAGTTCTCGACAGACGACTATCCCAATGTGAATAATTTCGTTGAGGTGCTTGCTGAGCGTATCATAACGCTATCTGAGAATAACGGTGGTTATGAGAGCATTCGTTCGGTAGGCATGTGCGTGCCTAGTGCCAACTTCCTGACAGGTTGTGTGGAGAATGCTGCCAACATGCCGTGGAAGGGTATTGTACCGATGGCTGCCATGTTGCGTGACAGTATTGGCATCGCGGTGGCTTTGGCCAATGATTCCCATGTGATGGCATTGGGCGAAATGACCTACGGACTGGCTCATGGCATGGACAACTTTATTGTAGTCACGTTGATGGGATTCGGTTTGGGTAGCTGTTTCTACAGCAATGGCATGGCTCATCTGGGCACTGATGGCTTTGCTGGTGAGTTCGGCCATACTTGTATCGAGGATGGCGGTCGCCAGTGCACGTGTGGCAATAAGGGCTGCCTGGAGGAGTATGTCTCTTATCGCGGTATTGTCCGTACGGCTCAGGAACTGCTGGAAAGCACACAGACACCCAGCATCCTGCGCGATGTTCCCGAACTGACTTTCCAGTCTATTGTCGAGGCTTATGACAAGGGTGATGCCCTTGCTATTCAGACATGGCAGGAAACGGGTAAGATACTTGGTGTCGCACTTTCCAACTATGCCAGCATCATCGATCCTCAGGCCATCATTATCACGGGTGACCTGTCGGTACACTGTGAAAAGATGTGGGATGCGATGGAAAGTGCGTTCCGCGAGAATGTCTTTGGTAACATCCGCGACAAGGTGAAACTGTTGGTTTCTATTCTCGATGAGAAGGAACGCAATGTTTTGGGCGCCAGTGCTTTGGCATGGAAAGTTAAGGAGTATTCTTTATTTAAATAGTAAAGGGTGGACGTAGAGCGCATAAAGGTTATTATCAACGAGAAGCCCAATTTGAGTACAGCCCTCGGGATGGAGTTTATTTCCACTCCCGAGGTTGATACTTGTATGGCGAGGATGAAAGTGGACGAGCGCAACCGCCAGCCCTTTGGCTTCCTCAGTGGGGGCGCATCATTGGCGCTCGCTGAGAATGTGGCGGGAGTGGGCTCTTCGTCACTCTGCGAGGATTGTGCCTGTGTGGGTATCGAGGTGAGCGGCAGTCATGTGAAGGCTGTGGCAGAGGGCGATACCGTGACTGCTTACGCACGCCTCTTGCACAAGGGTACGACACTTCATGTCTGGAACGTGGATATCAAGGATTCCTCAGGCGACCTGATTTCCAATGTTCGTGTGACCAATTATATCATCAAGAAAAAAAGTGAGAAGTGATGAGGGGATTCGGATTGTTTCGGCTTCCTTACGCAGAGGCATGCACCTTGGTCGGTGGTGATGTGCTCTCACTGACTGCTATCTCTCAGCTCAGCGACAGGCATGGCTTTGTTGTCGCTCCCTTTGCCATCTCTGAGGAGACACCATTACTGCTGATTAGTCCAGAATTTGTCGAGCACTATGCACATCCCGCTGATATCCACGAGCTCCCAGAGATGTCTTCCCTTGCTGCCCTTGACTATACCCATGAGGGAGATGAACGGTCCGACTATCATATCGACTTTGCCAATTTCCACGCACGTCTGAGAAAGGGAGAGTTTCAGAAACTCGTGCTCTCGCGCAGCATCGCCGTCAAACGGGATGATGATGAGACAGCGCTATCACTGTTCCAAAAGGCTTGTGCCTGCTATCCCCGCATGATGATTGCACTGACCTATACACCACAAAGCGGGTTATGGCTTGCTGCCACACCCGAAATTCTGTTGGGTGGGGAAGAGGGTTCCTGGCAGACGATGGCGCTGGCAGGCACCATGAAGTATGAGGAGACGCAGCGATGGAGCGACAAGAATATCCAGGAGCAGCGCTATGTAGCAACCTATATCATCCGACAGCTGGAGCGCTTTACCAGCCAATATACTGAAGAAGGACCTCGTACCACGCGTGCAGGTCATCTAGCTCATCTGCGTAGTGATTTCCGTTTCTCATTATCTTCCGATACCCTGTTGGGCGATGTCCTTCAGGCTCTGCATCCTACACCGGCTGTTTGCGGACTGCCTAAGGAGGAGGCATATCGCTTCATCCTCCAACAAGAGCATCATCATCGGTGCTATTATAGTGGTTTTATGGGCCCATTGCAGTTGTCTTTGTCAGCTGCCGAGGCTACTCATCTGTTTGTAAACCTGCGCTGTATGCAGATATTCAGTGATGGCTATCGCCTCTATGCCGGTGGTGGCCTGTTGCCCGACAGCGTGGAGGAGATGGAGTGGCAGGAAACTGAAACCAAACTCGATACCATGCGGAATTTATTCATTCGTCATTCTTCATAAAACAGTGTATAGCAATAAAGATAATGTCAACATACTGACCAGTCTGCTGGTAGCTCACGGCATCCGCCATGCGGTTGTCTGCCCTGGCAGTCGTAATGCCCCCATCGTGCACAACCTAAACGAATGTCCTGATATCCAGTGCTATCCAGTGACGGATGAGCGCTCTGCAAGCTTCTATGCCCTGGGGATGTCGCAGGCACTGAACGAGCCTGTGGTGGTTTGTGTCACCAGTGGTACGGCATTGCTCAACGTAGTACCGGCTGTAGCCGAAGCCTACTATCAGCATCGTCCGTTGGTGGTGATTAGTGCCGACCGTCCTCAGCAGTGGATAGATCAGCTTGACGGACAGACGCTGCCTCAGCCTGATGCCCTCGGACGCTTTGTCCGTAAGGCGGTGTCGCTACCTGAGCCTCATGATGAAGAGGAACGTTGGTATTGCAACCGACTCGTCAATGAGGCACTGATAGTGCGCCACGCCCCAGTACATATCAATGTGCCTATCAGTGAACCCCTGTTCGACTTCTCTGTGGCTGCATTGCCCAAGGAGCGTAAGATAGAATGTTTGCCAGCAGACATCCAACCCACTACACTGGCTCATCTAGGACGTATGTTCATGCAGTCCAAGCGTCCGATGCTGATTGCTGGGCAGCCTCTGAATCCTCACCTCGACGAAGCTGTACTCTTGGTGCAGGATGACGAGCGCTATGTGCCTGATTTCGTATTGTATATTGGCGGCTCCATTGTCAGCAAGCGCTTAAAGCGTTTCCTGCGCAAAGCCAAGGAGACGTGGATTGTCAATGAGACCGGTGAGGTCAACGACACTTTCATGAACCTGACCCATGTGGTACAGGGCGATGGTGAGGTGGTAGCTGACCATATCCGATTCCTGTTGGAAGACCAGCCGCATCCCTTTGTTCAGATGTGGGGCGACCTCATCCGTCGCATCCATTCGCAGGCAGTAGGCTATGAGCCTGTCTATTCCCAGATGGCTGTTGTCAAGTACTTCGAATCCCAATTGTCAACTGTCAACTGTCAATTGTCAGTTCATTATGCCAACAGCAGTGCTATCCGCCTGGCGAATATCTATGCCCAGCACCCCGTATTCTGTAATCGTGGCGTCAATGGCATCGAGGGCTCGCTCAGCACGGCAGCAGGTTTCTCTTGTGTGACGGACGACAAGGTGTTCTGCGTCATTGGCGACCTCAGTTTCTTCTACGACCAGAATGCCCTGTGGAACCAGAACCTTCGTGGCAACCTGCGCATCCTGTTATTGAATAATGGCAGGGGAGGCATCTTCAATATGCTGAAGGGCTTGGAGCAAAGTCCTGCCCGCGACAAGTTCGTTGCTGCCGAGCACACCACATCTGCTGAGGGTATCTGCCAGCAGAACCATGTGGTCTATCTGAAAGCGTCGAATATGGAGGACATGCAAAAAGGTATCGTCACCTTGTTATCCAAAGAGAGCGATACCCCTGTGTTGCTTGAAGTCTTCACCGATGCCAGTGAGGACGAACGGGTGTTCCGCAATTATTACCGTTCACTTAGTATTTGAAGCTGGAGCCACCCAGGAACTCACGCATAATCGACGTGGGTGGTATCTCCTTGTCGCTGACGGGCAGGAAGTAGTGGATGAACTTCAAGAGGCGATGGGCCTCACTGTATTCAGGACTGTTGCGCTGAACGGACGAGAGGATAATCTCGGCATGGGTGCGCAACACGGCAAACTCGATGTTCAGCGCTGAGTTGAACATGACATCTGCAGTCTCCTGGTAGGGGAAGATCCATTTCTCCTCAGCCTCACAGACATTCTTCCACTGGGCAATGGTTTCCTGGGCGGTAAAGGCTCCCTTGTTGTAGTCGCGGATGATGCGGCGCAACAGACGGTTGTCGCGGGTAGGTATCCAGTTGTGATCGTCAAGAGAGATGCTGGTGAGTGCCGAGATGTATATCTTGTACTTCAGCGAGTCTTCAATTTTCTTGGTCAGCTGGGGGTTGAGGGCATGGATGCCCTCGATGATGAGAACGGTATCGCCACCTAACTTCAGCTTCTTGCCATTCCACTCACGCAGTCCTGTCGAGAAGTTGTATTCAGGAATCTCGACGCGTTCGCCCTTCATCAGACGCGTCAGATGGTCCTCGAGAAGCGCATAGTCAACAGCCTCGATGTTGTCGAAGTCATAATCGCCATTGGGCAGCTTGGGTGTATCGACACGATTGACGAAGTAGTCATCGGTAGAGAATGAGAGGGGGCGCAGTCCGCAGGCAAGCAGTTGGATGCTGAGTCGCTTGCAGAATGTGGTCTTGCCGGATGATGACGGACCAGTGATGAGTACCAGTCGGATGGGATCCTTCTCAGCATGGAAGCGGTGCTCGATATCCTCTGCAATCTGTACAATCTTCTTCTCCTGCAAGGCTTCACTCACCTGTATGAGCTCAGAGGCATGCCCCTTCAGAATAGCCTTGTTGACATCACCGGCATTCGACAGTCGCATGATGATGTCCCAGCGTGTCTTCTCACGGAACATCTCATAGGTCTTGGGCATGTCCACCTTCTCAGCAAGGATGGTGGGATTGTTCCAGTCGGGTACGCGTAACAGCATGCCATCGCGATAAGGCTCCAGTCCGAAAACCTTCAGATAACCTGCACTGGGTACCAGCGGACCATAGTAGTAGTCAGCAGTATCGCCCAGCATATAGTAGTCGCTATAGATCTGGCCACTGGTCTCCAGCAACTTCACCTTGTCGGAGAATCCACGTTCGGCAAAGACGCGGATGGCCTCTTCATTGGTGGCCTCGGTGCGACGGAAGGGCATGTCGAGGTTGACAATCTCCATCATGCGCTGGCTGATGCGTTCCACATCACCCTCTGCCAGTGAGTCGTTGTTCTTCTTCTTGAAGTTACAGTAGTAACCGCGCGAGATAGTATGCTCGATAAACAGCTTAGAACCAGGGAAGATATCCTGAGTAGCCTTGTAGAGCAGGAAACACAGTGAACGCACATAGACACGGTGGCCGCTGCCTTCTCGGGCATCCATGAACTCGACATCACGATTCTGGAAGAGTCTGAATTTCAGTCCTTCTGAAGCGTTATTCACTTTAGCCGAGACGACAGGATAGGGGAGATTAATCTCATTGGCAAACTCTTGATAGACATCCAAAAGAGAGGATCCTTCTGGAAAACTCTTCGTGACATTGTTGTTCTTGCAGCGTATCTGTAGCATTGTTGTAGGTATTTTGCTTGCAAAGATACAAAATTAAGTGAAAAGTGAAAAGTGAAAAGTGAAAAATAATTTGTAACTTTGCAGCAAAAAGCGAAGACTATGGAAAAAAGACAATGGAAAGAGATTAAGAAATTCGAGGAGATTCTCTTCGAAGAGTATCATGGAATAGCCAAGATTACCATCAACCGTCCCCGTTACCGTAATGCGTTTACTCCCAAGACGACATTGGAGCTGAGTCAGGCGTTCGCACTCTGTAGGGAGATGCAGAACATCCGTATCGTACTGCTGACAGGTGCTGGCGACAAAGCCTTTTGTTCGGGTGGCGATATGCATGTGAAGGGGCGTGGCGGCTATGTCGATGACGAGGGCGTTCCCCGCTTAAGCGTACTCGATGTGCAGATGCAGATACGTCGTCTGCCAAAACCTGTCATTGCGATGGTCAACGGCTATGCTATCGGTGGCGGTCATGTGTTGCACTTGGTTTGTGACCTGACCATTGCCTCGGAGAATGCCATCTTTGGTCAGACGGGTCCGAAGGTGGGCTCCTTCGATGCTGGCTTCGGCTCTTCATACCTGGCCAGAATCGTCGGACAGAAGAAGGCCCGCGAGATATGGTTCCTGTGTAGGCAGTATTCTGCCAAAGAAGCTGAAGAGATGGGTATGGTCAACAAAGTGGTGCCCTTCGACCAGTTGGAAGACGAGTGCGTGGCCTGGGCCGAGGAGATGATGGAGCGCTCACCCATCGCCCTGCGCATGATCAAGGCTGGCCTGAATGCAGAACTCGACGGACAGGCTGGCATCCAGCAGCTGGCTGGCGATGCCACTATGCTGTATTATTTCCTCGATGAGGCACAAGAGGGTGGCAAAGCTTTTCTGGAGAAACGCAAACCTGACTTTGAACAATATCCCAAGATTCCATGAAGATAACGATTGAGGAGCGCACACTCCATTTCAAACAGCCTGCAGGAACCAGTCGCGGGATATATACGGAACGAAAGATATGGCTGGTCACGATAACCGACGGCTCCCAGGTCGGAGTCGGTGAATGTGCCCCGTTGCCAAAGTTGAGTTGTGACGACATCCCACAATATGCTGAAGTGCTGGCCCGTTTCTGCAAGGAGGTAGAGGCGACGGGCGAGATACCCTATGAGGCCTTGCGCGACTATCCCTCTATGCTCTTTGGCTTGGAAACGGCTATGCTGAATCTTCGTAACGGCAACAGACTCTTCGATACGCCTTTTTCACGTGGCGAAGCAGGTATCCCTATCAACGGACTGGTGTGGATGGGCTCTTTCGATGAGATGAGCCGTCGCATTGAAGAGAAGCTGCAACAGGGCTTTCGCTGTGTGAAGCTGAAGATTGGTGCCATTGACTTTGATGACGAACTGGAACTGATCAAGCAGATTCGCAGTCGGTACAGTTTTCATGAGGTAGAACTTCGCGTAGATGCCAATGGCGCTTTCCCCTTCGAGGAAGCGTTGTATAAGCTGGAGTTGTTGTCGCAGTATGCACTGCACAGTATCGAGCAGCCCATCCATGCCAAGCAGTGGTCGTTTATGTCTGAGCTATGCAGAGAGTCACCACTGCCCATTGCTCTTGACGAAGAACTGATAGGTGTCAACGACCCCGATCTGAAGCGCCAGATGCTGAACATCATCCGTCCGCGCTATATCATTCTGAAACCCTCATTACACGGAGGTATGATGGGTTGCAGGGAGTGGATAGACATTGCACGTGATATGCGTATCGGCACATGGATAACATCTGCCTTGGAGAGCAACATCGGACTGAACGCTGTTGCACAGTTTGCCTCCAGTGTCTATGACAATCCTATCAAGATGCCGCAGGGACTGGGTACTGGTCAGTTGTTTACCGATAATATTCCCATGCCACTGGAGATACGTGGTGACAAATTATGGATCTCGAAACATTCCTAAGCGAGTGGCATAACGACAGTGCGACAGTACTGGTGCATACCAGTGGGTCAACGGGAACACCCAAGGCCATGTATGTCGAGAAACGGCGCATGGAGGCCTCGGCACGCATCACATGCCACTTTCTGAAACTGCATCAAGGCGATACAGCTCTGTTGTGTCTGCCTCTTGACTATATAGCAGGCAAGATGATGGTAGTACGGGCAGAGACCTGCGGGATGAGGCTAATCAGCATGGAGCCCTCTGGCTGTCCAGAGTGGGAAGGAATGGTTGACCTGGCTGCCATGGTACCGCTGCAGGTGTGGAACCTGATGCGCCAGGCACCTGACCGTCTGAAACATATCCGTCATCTGCTCATCGGTGGGGGAGCCATTGACGAGACTCTGGAACAGGCATTGTCCACTCATCCTCATGCCGTGTGGAGCACCTATGGTATGACGGAGACCCTCTCGCATATCGCGCTGCGGCGGTTGAACGGTCCTGAACGAAGCGAATGGTACACACCTTTCGAAGGCGTCAATGTGTCGCTCAATGACGAAGGCTGTCTGGTTATCAATGCCCCTGCCGTTCACGATGGTCAATTGGTCACCAATGACATTGCGGTATTGCAGGATGGCCGCTTTCGCATCATAGGCAGAAAAGACAATGTCATCTGCTCTGGAGGCATCAAGATACAGATTGAGGAGGTGGAACGTCTGTTACGTGCGCATGTACATATTCCTTATATTATTACAAAAGCACCCGATCAGAAACTGGGTGAGCAGGTGGTGATACTCACCGAGGGTGACGATACCGACTCTCTGATGGATGTCTGTCATCGCGTATTGCCTAAATATTGGCAGCCCCGACAGTGCTGCCATGTCGATCACTTGCCGTTGACGGAAACTGGTAAGCCTGCACGCGCTGAGGCAGCGCGGTTGGCACTGACACTGGCAGCAAAATAGAAGGAGCCTGTCCTCACGGATAAGCTCCTTGTTGGTTAATTAGTAAATTTAATAGGTAGTAGTTTTCCTAATTGTCTTTCTTAATATTCACGATAGAAGTCAAGGGCTTCCTTGATCTCCTCCTCCGTAGCTGTTTGGTTGATGCGGATGTCACCGATGCCGCCCAACAGGGTGAAATTGATAGTATCTGCTGTATTCTTCTTATCGTGATGCATCAGCTCAAGCAGATGCGGATAATCGTCGCATGAGATGGTCATACGGCCATAGTGTTCTTTGATGAAAGTGACGGTCTGCCGCATCTTATCAGTCGGGAAACCTGTCTTGAGACAACTCAGGTAGAGCTCTACCACCAGTCCGTAGGCTACCGCATAGCCATGAAGAATCGGTGTGCGCTCCAATGCCAATGACTCAAAGGCGTGCCCGGCAGTGTGTCCCAGATTCAGTGCTTTACGCAGTCCCTTCTCAGTGGGATCCTCTATGACGATGCGCTGTTTGACGGCAACACTCTTGGCAACGAGTGAGCCAAGTCGGTCTGAATGGTCTATATCCTCAAGATTCTTCATCAGTTCTGCCCAATGACTCTCAGAGTCTATCAAGCCATGTTTCAGCATCTCGGCATAGCCACTGAGCAGGTTCTCCTGGTCAAGGGTCTTGAGAAAGATGGTGTCAAGAATTACGCTATTGGCATTATTGAATACGCCAATCTCGTTTTTCAGTCCTCCGAAATTGATGCCCGTCTTACCGCCTACTGAGGCATCAACCATTGACAGTAGCGTCGTAGGTATATTAATATAGGAGATGCCGCGCTTGAACGTGGAGGCAGCAAAACCACCGAGGTCGGTCACCATGCCACCACCCAGATTAATCATCAGCGAGTGGCGCGTAGCTCCCATGTTTTGCAACTCTGACCATACATGACTCAAGGTGTCAAGCGTCTTGTGCTGGTCTGTAGCGCCAATGGTGATAGTGTGAAACGGGTGGGGGAGAAAGGCTTCGATGATGGGCAGACAGCAACGCTCAGTCGTCTGGTCCACCAAAACGAACAGACGATCATGAGGACAATCTGCTATAGCCTGTCCTAACGACTGCTTCAAGTCTCTTGATATGACAACCTTCTGCTGTTCCATCATCGTTTTCGGCTGCAAATTTAATATAATTTTATTTAATTCGTATGCTAAAATCCGTATAATTGTCAATAATACATCTTTTTTTTTACTTTTCATTAAACTTTTCCACATTGCCTGCGTCATAAATAGCAAAAATCAACGATTAATTACAATATGAGAAAGTATCTTTTTATTTCGTTTTTCTTTCTGACTAGCATTGCAGCTATGGCACAGCGCCATGTAACGGGACTGGTTGTCGAGAGTGATACCGAAGAGCCCGTAGCCCAGACCACCGTACGTTTGTTGCGGACAGACTCAACACTGGTTACTGGTGGACTCACTGATCTTAATGGTAAGTTCCGTGTGAAGGCTCCCTCATCAGGCACGTATATCCTACAGGTGACATGTGTGGGATTCAAAGCCTATACCAAGCGTGTCACGGTGAAGGATGACAAGGATGTCGCACTGGGTACCTTGTCGTTGAAGCCCGATGCCATCATGCTGAAGGGTGCCACCGTAACGGGCCAGGCTGCAAAGGTAGTTGTCAAAGCAGATACTTTCGTCTATAATGCCGCTGCTTTCCGTACACCAGAAGGTTCTGTCGTTGAGGAACTGGTGAAGCGCCTGCCTGGTGCACAGGTTGATGATGACGGTAAGATTACCATCAATGGCAAGGAGGTAAAGAAGATTATGGTTGACGGTAAGGAGTTCATGACGGGTGATACGAAGACTGCCATGAAGAACCTGCCAACCTCTATTATTGAGCGCGTGAAGGCTTATGATCAGAAAAGCGACCTTGCTCGCGTGAGTGGTATCGATGATGGCGAGGAGGAGACTGTACTTGACTTTGGTATCAAGCGTGGCATGAACAAGGGTGTGATGGTCAATGCCGATGTGGCAGCAGGTACCAAGGACCGTTATAGTAGCCGTATCTTCGGAGGCGTGATGAAAGACGACTTGAAGATGTTTCTGATGTCCAGTGCCAACAATGTCAATGATATGGGCTTTGGCGGTGGCGGCGGACGCTTCGGTGGTGGCCGTCAGGGTCTGACAGCTACGAAGATGCTTGGTGTGAACTTGAACTATGAAAAGAAAAACCTCATCAAGGTCGATGGTAGCGTACGCTGGAATCATAGCAATGGCGACGCTGTCTCGAAGACTGCCTCAGAGAGTTTCATGAGCTCTACTGTCAGTTCATTCAGCAATCGCCTCAATAACAATCTGTCGCGTTCGAACAGCTGGAATGCCCAGTTCCGTTTAGAGTGGACACCAGATACCATGACTAATATTATGTTCCGCCCTCAGTTCAGCTATAGCTCAAACGACGGCCTGACAGATGGCAATAGTGCTACATTTAGCAGAAACCCCTATAACTACACAGGTATCACAGACCCACTGAGACAGCTGGAGCAGTTAATCAATGAAAAAGACGAGGAGGGCAATAGCATCGTCAAGAACAGTAATATCAACAATAACCTGAGCTACAGCGATTCAAAGCGCGTAGGCGGTTGGGGACAGCTGAACCGCAGACTTAGCAGCAACGGACGTAATATCACTCTGCGCTTAGGCGCCAACTACAGTGAAGGCATGAGTAAGTCGTTCTCTAACGATCTCGTGAACTACTATGGTTCACTAGCTAATGTGGAGAACAACCGCTATGCCGTGACACCTACTAAGAATTGGGACTATAATATCCGCCTGACCTATAGCGAGCCCATCATGCGTCGTACTTATCTGCAGTTCTCTTACCAGTACCAGTACAAGTATAGCAAGAGCGATCGTGGTACCTACGATTTGAGTAATCAGGGTTGGGACTTCATGAGTGTTATCCCCTCTTTCCGTGGTTGGGACGATTATCTGTCGCTGATGGGTGGCGCACCACTCGAAAACTATAAGTCTGATAAGTTGAGTCGCTATTCTGAATACAAGAACTATATACATACAGCCGAGGTCATGCTGCGTGTGGTGCGTAATGCATACAACCTCAACATCGGTGTACAGGTGGTACCCCAGAAGTCTGATTTTATTCAGGATTATCAGGGGGTACACTCTGACACTACCCGTACGGTCACCAATTTTGCACCGACTGCCGACTTCCGTTGGAAGATATCGGATGTTAGTCAGTTGCGCCTGACCTATCGTGCCAACACCAGTCAGCCATCAATGAGCGACCTGTTGGACATTACCGATGACTCGAATCCGCTGAACATCCGCAAGGGTAATCCTGGTTTGAAGCCTTCGTTCACACAGAATCTGCGTTTGATGTACAACAACTATTGGCAGAATCATCAGCGCAGCTTGATGGCACACCTGAACTTCTCGACCACCAGTAATAGCATTTCTAATATGGTGACGTATGATTCGAAGACAGGTGTAAACACCACACGTCCCGAGAATATCAACGGCAACTGGAATGCTTTCGGTATGTTGATGTTCAACACATCCATTGACTCTGCAGGTCATTTCAATGTGAATACCTTTACCACACTGCGCTACGCACATAACGTGGGATTTGTCAAACTGCAGGACCAGCAGAACTCGCAGGAGTCAGTGACGCGCTCTACGACTTATGGCGAACGTTTGGCTGCCAGCTATCGTAACGACTGGTTGGAGTTTGAGCTGAACGGTTCTTTGGAATATCTGCATGCTCGTAGCGAATTGCAAACCAACAATAACCTCGACACATGGACATTCTCTTATGGTGGTAGTGTAATGGTCACTGCTCCTTGGGGTACGCAGTTGTCAACCAACATGAACATGAACAGCCGTCGCGGTTATGACGATGCGTCGATGAATACTAACGAACTGATCTGGAATGCCCAGTTGTCACAGTCGTTCCTGCGTGGCAATGCACTGACACTGTCGCTTCAGTTCTACGATATTCTGAAGCGCCAGTCAACTTTCAGCCGTTCTATCTCGGCTATGTCACGTACCGATACGGAATACAACGCCATTACCAGCTATGCCATGCTGCACGTTATCTATCGTCTGAACCTCTTTGGTGGTTTTAATAACAATAGACGTGGTCAGGGTGGTCCTGGTTTCGGAGGCCCTGGCGGCGGTCGCGGTGGCCGTGGTGGCCGTGGCGGTGGATTCGGCGGTGGTCGTCCTGGCGGTGGCTTTGGAGGTCCAGGCCGCTTCTAATCCCGATGGTTAAATGCTCAGTTCATCCAGCACTGTGATGAGTCGCTTGTCAAAGTGCTTGTCGGTGCGGATGCACTCTGAGAAGGGAACATAGACGATGTCGTTGTTACGGTAGCCAATCATCACGTTGCGCTGTCCCTGCTTGATGGCCTCGATGGCTCCAACACCAGTACTACTGGCCAGAATGCGGTCACGGGCCGATGGGCTGCCACCACGCTGCAAATGACCGAGGATGGATACACGTACATCAAACTCGGGGAACTCATTCTTGACACGGTCGGCATAGTAGAGGGCACCGCATTTTGGACTTTCAGATACAATGACAATACATGATTTCTTCGACTTGCGGATGCCACGGGACATAAAGGCTGCCAACTGGTCAACATCGGTTGCCTCTTCGGGAACGATGGCGGCTTCGGCACCGCAGGCAATGGCGCAGTTCTGAGCCAGGAAACCGGCATCACGACCCATCACCTCAACAAAGAAGATGCGCTCATGAGAGTTGGCAGTATCACGGATTCGGTCAACACACTCCATAATCGTATTCATTGTCGTGTCATAGCCGATTGTAGCATCCGTACCGTACAGGTCGTTGTCGATGGTGCCAGGCAGACCGATGACGGGGAAGTCGAATTCTACACCGAAGTTCCAAGCACCTGTCAACGAACCGTTACCGCCAATAACTACCAGTGCGTCAATCTCTTCTTTCTGGCAGGTCTCGTAGGCTTTCTGCCGACCTTCGGGAGTCATGAACTCTTTACTACGGGCGGTTTTTAGAATGGTGCCGCCTCGGGTAATGATACCGCTCACGTCCTCAGTTGTCAGCGTTTTTACCTCTCCTTTGATGAGTCCGTCGTAGCCACGATAGATTCCTTTTATGGTGAAACCGTTACAGATACCGGCGCGGGTGACGGCACGGATTGCTGCGTTCATGCCAGGAGAGTCACCTCCTGAAGTCAAAATGCCGATAGTTTTAATTCTTCCCATAGTAGTTGTTTTAAAGGTCTTAATCCTCTTTACGGTCGTCGATATTGTCACCTTCGGTGGGTGCCATCTCTTCCTCGAAGTCAGTGATACCGGCTTTCACCAGAATATTGTACCACTGAATGAGTTTCTTGATATGGCTGTTCTGAACACGGTCCTGATCCCATTCAGGTAATACTTTAGAGAAGTATTCGTGGAGTTCAGCAGGCGTGGCCTTCTTGTAGTCAACGCTAGAAACCTTGCCATTCTCAAGGTCACGCATCGAGGCCAGGACTTTCATCAAGGGCACATCATCACTCTCGGTGAACATGGCAATGTCGGCCAGTGAGGTGATGCGATCGGTACCAAAGGCAGGAATACGCTTGTGGGTGTCGTCAAGAGCCTCGACGATAAGGCTGTTCTTGGCGCGTGATACTAATTTGTAAAGTCCGGGCTTACCGGAGATGGCTAAAATAGTCTGTTTCATTCTTCTATTGTTTTTTTGTTATTTCGATATTTCTAATTTAATTAATTGCCGAATCTGACTGTCGATATCGTGAGTGCCGTCATTGATGATCTCGATATCTGCACGTCGGCGTACCTCATCCTGCGGCCATTGGCGTTGCATCCATTGAAGCGCTTTCTCACGAGTGATTCCGTCACGTTGCATGATGCGTTGGATGCGTACTTCCTCGGGAGCGGTGACCACTACCACACGGTCTACGAGGCGAAAGATGCCTGATTCGTAGATGATGGCGCTCTCCATCCACTCAAAGCCACTCTCCTCAAAGTCACGGAAGACGGCAGGATGGACTATCTTATCAATCGCTTTGGCATTGGATTCGCTTTCCAGCAGGAAACGAGCAATGTCAGCCTTCTCTAAGGAGCCGATGAGTTGTTGCAACTGCTGACGAACCGTCTCTGAGGTTCGAATGATGCGCTTGGCTGCTGCATCACAGTCATATACATTAATACCATAGGCCTTTAGCCGCTGGCAAACGTAGCTTTTGCCGGAACCGATGCCCCCCGTTATGCCTGTCTTCATTCGTCTTCTATCAGGTAGTCGACCTGCTTGGTGACGAGCGTTGCTCGACTGATGCCGCGAGGCACCTCACGCAGATAGAGGTTACACTTCTCCTTATTGCTCTGTATAATCTCGCGGTAGTCGGCAATGACCTTGAAGTCTTCAGCGCGTAGACTGCGTATCTGACTAACGCCCGTTACAAAGTGAACCTTGGCGTGACGTGGGAACGTACGGAGTACTTTACCTTCAGGCAGATTGGTGCAGAGAATAGGTATGTTAGACATGGTTTCCTCAGTGAGGACGTCGGTGTGGAAGCATATCTGCACACGGTCGGGCACAATCTTTACATCATTGACATGTGCCAATTGACATTCAACATTCAGCGTGTCACGGAAGTTGACATAGTTCAGTGCCTCAGTATAGACGGCACGGATGCTGTCAAGTTTCCCTGGTGATGCATATATCTCCACACTGTCGGGCATATACTCCACATGTGAGATGAAGTAGAGCTGATCTGGGATGACACGGCCAGCCCAACGTACGGGCACCTTGCGGCATTCACCATTGTTGTAGGAGAATTCCAATCGGTCAGGTTTCACTGATATTACCTTAGAGGATACCTCAAGGCGTTGTTCTATCATGCGTTTCAGGTCGTTGGTGCCCACAATACCCATGCCGTGACCTTTGTCGTAGCTCTTGAATGGGATATGGATGGTGCCGAGACGGTTGGCATAGAGATAGGCCATCATCATCCAGCCTTTGTCGCGGATGGTTGCCCTGACCGTATCGGTTGGTAATGATGTCAGCACCACATTCTTGGGCAGACTAACGACACGAGCAGGTATCTTAATCTCTTTTTCGTAAGTCTCGTTAAGGGTGATAATCAACCAGAAGATACCAGAGAGAAAGAGGAAGAATGTAAAGACAAGGAACTGCTTGTTCACGTTGCTGAACAAGAAATTCCTAATGGTCCTGACAAAGATCTTGATATTCACCTTGTGTCTGCCTCTAGTTGATGGACTCTTATTTCAGGTTTTACCTGATTATTTCTGTACCGGTGTATTGGCCATGTCCTTGTAGACAGAACCTTTGTCGACTTTGATGACTACGCCGTCAGCAATCTTCACCTCAATGATTCCATTAGCAAGGTCTATTTTCTTAACGGTGCCATAAATACCACCGCCAGTTACAACCTGTGTGCCTTCCTGAAGCGTGTTCTGGAAATTCTGGATTTCTTTCTGGCGCTTCTGCTGTGGACGAATCATAAAGAAGTACATGATGCCGAAGATGGCAACCATCATAATCAGGAAACTAGTCATGCTGCCACCGCCTTGTGCGGCTTGTGCAGCGAGGAAAAACTGTGTCATAATCTATTGTTTTGTTTTTAATTCTTCATTTCTTTAATGTTTCTCTTCAATGTGCTTTAGCAAATGGCCCGAATTGATGAGATGGCGGGCAATGGCGTCAAGCATGCCGTTGATATAACCGGCACTGCGTGGAGTGGAGTAGAGCTTGGCAATCTCCATATACTCGTTGATGGTCACGTTGATGGGAATACTGGGGAATGTCATCATCTCAGCAATAGCGATCTGCATGATAACGATATCCATATATGCCAATCGCGAGAAATCCCAGTTGCGCGAAGCTTCGCTCATGAAATGCTGATACTCGTCGGCATGCATGATGGAGGCACGGAACAACTTGCGGGCATACTCTTTGTCCTCCTCGCTGTTGTATTCCGGCAACAACTCCTGGTGTGAGTCGTTTTTCTCCTCGAAACGCTTGATGGTCTTCACAACGAAGGTGTCGACAATCTCCTTGTCATCATTCCAATAGATGCTCTGCTCCTCAAGCAGCGCGTCCAGGTCTTCATTGTTCTCGATGAGTGTGCGGTATAGCTTACGCCACAACTCTCGGTCTGCTTCGTAGCTGTCTTCGGATGAGGCCATATAGTCCTGATAGGCTTGGCTCTCAGTAATCTGGGTATATATCTTCTTCAGAAATTCGGGCTCGTCGCTCCAATTCTTTTTTTGTGTCTCTACCAAATCCTGAAGCATACGGTTTTTCTCCAACTGCAAGGCAAAGCGGTTATAGACGAACTTCTGAGAGGGCTGTTCCAATCCTTCTCGCTGAGCACGCGACTGAGCAACCTCCAAATGGCGGCGTGCTTCCTGGGTGATGCCCACGATGAGGGCTAACATGTAAATGTAAAGGTCATAGGCTTTCGAAAGACTGAACATCAGCTCCTTCTCTGCAGAATCAATATTCTTGCTACCGTTTTGATAGTACGCATAGGTTAACTGGACGACCTTAATCCTGATGAGTTCTCTGTTAATCATAAATTCCTTAAATAAAAATAGGTGTGTGATACTCTTATCGGTTGCAAAAGTACGAATAAATCCTCGATTACACAAAAAAAATACCTATTTTTATAAAAAAATCATGCATCACTTGTCAATTATCAATTTTATTTCGTACCTTTGCACCCGCTTTTCGCATCGTGTGATGGTGGATTAAGCAAAAATACTTAATTTTAGAGTAACACATTTTTAATTATGAAAGAGATTAACGTAAGCGGTAAGAAGCGCACCGACACAGGCAAGAAGGCCTCTAAGATGCTTCGCAAGGAGGGTATGATTCCCTGCAATCTGTATGGTGAAAAGAAAGGTGAGAACGGTCTGCCCGAGGCTATGGCTTTCATGGCTCCTATGGCTGAGCTCCGCAAGGCTGTCTATACACCTCATGTATATGTAGTTAACCTCAACATCGATGGCACAGAGCACAAGGCTATCATGAAGGAGTTGCAGTTCCATCCTACAACGGATGCTCTGCTCCACGCTGACTTCTTCGAGATCAACGAGACTAAGGCTATCACCGTTGGTATTCCTGTTAACATAGTAGGTCACGCTCAGGGTGTACGTGATGGTGGTCGTCTGAACCTCTCTATCCGTAAGATTGATGTTACTGCTCCCTACAAGCAGATTCCTGAGAAGTTGGATATCGACGTTACCGAGCTGCAGTTGGGTAAGGCCATCAAGGTTGGTCAGCTGAGCTTCGAGGGTCTTGAGATTGCTACCTCTAAGGAGGTTATCGTTTGCTCTGTCAAGGCTACCCGCGCTTCTCGTTCTGCTGCTGCTGAGGCTGCCGCTGCTGAGTAATTATGGACAAGTATCTTATTGTAGGTTTGGGCAATCCTGGCGACGAGTACGCTGGAACCCGCCACAATACTGGATTTATGGTATTGGACGCTTTTGCTAAGGCGTCCAATATTGTTTTTGCCGATAAACGCTATGGTTTTGTTGGTGAGACTTCGCTGAAAGGTCGTAAGGTCTTTTTGTTGAAGCCTACCACCTATATGAACCTGAGCGGCAATGCCGTACGCTATTGGCTTAATCAGGAGAATATCGACCAGAGTCGATTGCTCGTCGTTAGCGACGATGTGGCTATTCCTGTGGGCCAGTTCCGCCTTAAGGCAAATGGTTCCAATGGCGGTCACAATGGCTTGGGCCATATCCAGCAGTTGATAGGTCAGCAGTATGCCCGACTGCGTATGGGTATCGGCAATGATTATCCTATCGGTATGCAGATTGAACATGTACTTGGACGCTTTTCACTCGAGGAACTGGAAAAGCTGCAGCCCGCTATCAATCTGGGTGTCGACATCATCAAGAGCTTTGTGCTGGCTGGTATCGACATCACGATGAATCAGTATAATAAGCTAGGAAAGAAATGAACGAAGCTCGTATCGACAAGTGGCTGTGGGCCGCTCGCATCTTCAAGACACGCAGCATAGCAGCTGATGCCATCAAGAATGGTCGTGTGACCATTTCAGGAATGAATGTCAAACCTTCGCGCATGGTGAAGGTCGGTGAAGTGGTGAGTGTTCGCAAGCCGCCTGTGACGTATTCGTTCAAGATTCTGAAAACCATTGAGCAGCGTGTTGGTGCCAAACTCATTCCTGAAGTGTATGAGAATGTCACGACCCCCGATCAGTATGAGTTGTTGGAGATGAACCGTATCAGCGGCTTTGTAAACCGTCAGCGCGGTACGGGTCGTCCCACGAAGAAAGAGCGCCGTGCCCTCGATGATTTTGTTGGTCCGTCGCTTGAAGGCTATGATGACTTTGACTGGGATGACGATGATGACAATGACGATTAATTTCCTGCTGATCATCCTCGGCGTCGCGATGGTGTTGATGGGTGCCGACCGACTGACGGATGGTGCCTCAGCCTTGGCGCGTCGGATGGGTGTTCCCGAATTTATCGTAGGACTGACAGTGGTTGCGGCAGGCACATCTGCTCCTGAACTCTTTGTCAGTATGGTGTCAGCGCTGAAGGGCACTCCCGATATGGCAGTAGGCAATGTCGTTGGCTCTAACATCATGAATAGTATGCTTATCGTGGGTGCTGCAGCCATGACGGCACCTATCACTATCAGCAAGCGCACCGTTCAGAAAGATTTGCCTTTTACGGTATTGGCATCCTTGTTGATGCTGGTGCTGACGGTCAATGGCGGACTGAGCCGTATCGACGGCATTCTGATGCTACTGGTATTTGCCCTGTTTATGTTTGTTTCTATTCGTAGTGCTGAGAAGCGCTATGAGACTTACGACGAGCGCCCCATCCCTATCTGGAAGAACCTGTTTTTCGTGGTAGGTGGATTAGCCTTGTTGTTGGTGGGCAGTAATATCTTTGTGGATTCAGCTTCCGACGTGGCTTATGCATTTGGCATCAGTGAGGGTGTAGTTGGCTTGACTGTTGTTGCAGGAGGTACCTCACTGCCCGAGTTGGCAACCAGTGTGGTTGCTGCCCGTAAAGGTCAGTCGGCTATCGCCATCGGCAATGTCATCGGTTCTAATGTGTTCAATATCCTATTGATTTTAGGACTGACGGCAACGATTACCCCCCTTGAAATAGAAGGCATCACCACCATAGATATGGCAGTGATGCTCTTGTCGGTATCCTTGGTATGGCTGTTCTCTTGTACACGCTTCAAGGTGGAGCGCTGGGAGGGAGCTACGTTGGTTGTCGGCTATCTGGCCTATGTGGCATGGTTGATAGCCTCTTTGTAATCTTTACTTGAAAATCAGTTACTTTACGCGAACAACGGCTTTCTTCAGGTCTTTGTCGGCACTCGATGACCCTGCCATCAGTTCGTAGCGTCCAGGTACCACGCGCATGGTATTTGTCGTCGCATCCCAACACTCAAAACTGTTGCGGGGGAAATCGATCTCTACCGTGCGGCTTTCACCGGCTTTCAGTGTCACTTGCTGATAGCCACGAAGTGTTTTCTGCGGACCTTCCTTGTCGGCCATGTTGCGGATATACAGCTGAATGGTCTCTGTACCTTCGCATCGCCCCGTATTCTTGATGCTTATCCTGACCTTGCCGTTCAAGTAGCCTTTGTCCTTTTCTCATAGTTTTTATGTTGTTAGGAGTTATCTATAATGCTTAGTTCGTCACTAGTCTCACTTCATAAATTTCGCCAATCTGCTTCCTGGGCTTGGCCACGAACTTCACGCGTACCTGTTTCTTGCCCTTCAGTGCGTCGGCAGGTATAGGATAGGTCTCGTAGATGAACTTTGAGATGCGGTATTTGCCTGTGTTGTTCACTGAGTTTACCAGTACATCATCGACGAAGATGTCAAACTCGTGGCTCTTCCACTCACCTACGCCCCAGTATTTCAGTCGGAGGCTGAGGTCGGTCTTTCCACCTGTCCGCATCAGGTAGCTGAAGTAATGACCGTCGCTGGCATCACGATAGAACACATCGTTGGTGTTGCCCACCATCGAGTTGTCAGTTTCCATGAAGTGGTCGCTCTCAGGCTGTTGCTCACCAGGCTGCACCTTGTCAACGGTGCGGTCTTCGAGTGCTTGGCGCTCCTGCTCCTGCTTGGCGAGATTGTCGAGGTAGCCCTTGTAGCTATCCTCCGAGAGGGCGAGCCAGTACATCATGTAACGGGCATCGTGGAGTTCAAAGAATGGCATCAGTTCGTTGCGTATCTCGTTGACCATCTTGGTAGTGATGGTGAAGTGGAGGGGCTTGCCTGCTACAGGCTGGAGCTGGTTGGCGATATCACCTATGTTATTATTGATAAGGATAGGTGCCTGGTCTGTTGGCAGTTTCTTACCCGTAGCGAGCTGTCCGAATCGGCTGTCATCGGCAATGAGGTGTGCCAGATCCTCCGTACCCGTCTTCATGGCGAGCATCACGGGACCGTGCATCAGGGCGATATACTGTGGCAGATTCGGCAGATACTTCACATAACTGTACATCGGGAAACTCATCTCGACAACATCGCCCTTCTTCCACTGACGGTCGATGGTGACATACGACGAAGGTCCTGTGACGATGCTCACGGGCTTTCCATTCACCTTGACGCTGAACTGGCCAGGCTTCACCCAACCAGGATAGCGTACGTTGAGTGCGAACTTGCCCTTGCCACCGGCAATGGTAATCTTGCTGGTCTCAGCGTAGGGGAAACTGGTCTCCTGACGAATCGTCACGCCTTTCGCTTTCCAGTTCAGCTCAGAAGCAACAAAGAGGTTCACATACAGGGCGTCGCCCACGTGGGTATAGATAAACTGACCATACTTGCCATGATTCTCCATACCTGTACCCACACAACACCACATGGCCTCGTTGGGAGCCGAGTAGTTGCGATAGTGGCGTGGACGTGCTGATGTGAAATACACATAGCCACCATGCTCCGGATGCTGGGTGGAGAGAATGTGATTGAAGGTAGCCAGCTCGAAGTAGTCGGCATAGCGTGCCTCAGGATTGCGACGATGCAGATCCTCCGTCAGTTTCAGCATGTTGTTGGTGTTACAGCTCTCAGGGCCGTCGATATCCGTCACGAAGTCCTGACAAGCCTCCTTGCTGGGGAAGTGCTCGCGACGGCTGTTGCCTCCGAATGCCAGTGAGCGCTCGCCTGTGACAATGTCCCAGAAGTAGGCACCAGCGGTATGATAGGCCTCGTCGCCTGCCAGTTCGGCGATACGCTCAAAACCAACCACTTTGGGTACCTGCGTGTTGGCATGCATATTGTCCAGACAGTCGCGACGCTGCATCAGCGGGTTGAGCAGACGGCGGTGCGAGAAGCGGCGAGCCACATCAAGATATTTCTGTTCGCCAGTGATGGCATAGGCATCAGCCAGCACCTCGTTCATACCACCGTGTTCTGTATCGAGTGCACGCTCCATCTGGGCATCCGAGAGACCGGCTGTCAGATCGATGGCCCAGTCGCAGAAGCCAAGGAAGAGAGCCTTTGCCTGTTCATTGCCGCAATATACCCAGGCATCACGCAAACCTGCGTACATCTTATGGAGATTATAGAAAGGCACCCAAGCACCATAATAAGGTCCGAAGTCGCCCTTCTTGAAAGCCGGCCATATACGGCTGCTGCCAGGCACACCGCCTACATAGCCCTTACCCCATTCAGGATGGTTCTTGGCATTGGCATCGGCACAGGCCTGCAGTTCATTGATCCAATAATCGAGACGCTGTTGGCACTCCTTGCTGCCCGTAGCGGCATTGATGGCCAAGGCCGTCAGGTAGTGACCACCCACGTGCCCATCCAGTCCATCCCAGTTGGGATATGACTTACCCTTTGGCGTCAGTCCTGCTTCCTTGAGATACGGTGCCAGCAGACGGTCGTTGTCATACTTCATCAGCACGCTGATGTTCAGGTCGCGGGCCTTCTTCAGCGGTCCGTCGAGTAGGGTGACATCACCTAATGGAAACTCATCGGTGTAGAGCCGATCTTGTGCTTGGGCAGTACCCGCAAAGAGGAATGACATTGCTGCCACCAAAACAGTTGATACGATGGTCGTAGTTTTATTCATTATGAAAATAGCTGATAGTTTTAATTTGATGGCAAAGGTACAAAAAGTTGAGAGAAATGCAAAAGGAAAACTTGTTTTTCTTTATTGCTATAGGCATACTTTACAAGATAGGTCACTTTCTCTGACCTGAAGGTCAGAGTGTGGCGTTGCATTCGGGTCGGTTCTCTTACCAAGGTCAGAGTGTGGCTTCGCAATCCGAATGATCCACTTTCAAATACAAAATTCCCTGACGTTGCTTGCAGATGTTGGGGAATTTTTGTATTTTTGCGGAACAAATAAGGAACGTGAAGGAAGTATGACGCGAGAAGAGATGATGGCCGCAGGGTTGGTGCCCGAAGAAACGAAGCACAACGGGCACCGCAGGGCTCATTTCCATGATTATAACCGTCCTGGCGTTTATATGATAACGATGGTGACTGAAGGACGACAGCGGCTGTTCGGACAGATTGTGGGGCATACAAGGGGGCTGAAGGGAACGAAGGATTATCCTCATCTGATGTGCTCAGCGTTGGGAGAGAAGATTCTTCAGGAGGAGATAGCCAAGATATCCAAGTTTTACAAGATGGTGGAAGTGATGAAGGTGGCGCTGATGCCTGATCATATTCATCTGTTGCTGAACATAAAGGGAAGACTGCCAGAGGGGAAGCATCTGGGGAATGTTGTCCGCGGGTTTAAGACGGGCTGCACAAGGGCTTGGTGGCAACTGCAGGACGAGCAGGAAAGGAAAACTAGCGGCGAAGCACAGCCCAGCGGAAAAGCGCTGGGCACCGATGGAGGCACGGTGCCTGAGGCTTCTCCCTTAGGCAGCAGCAAAGATTCTTTAGGCGATAGCAAGGCCTGGCGGCCGGTTCTTTTTGAGGGGGGATATCACGACCGCATCATCATTAGGGACGGAATGCTGGAGAATATCTGCCGCTATATGGACGAGAACCCCTTCCGCGCACGACTGAGGGAGGAACGACCGAATCTGATGCAGCGCCGCTTGCACCTATGGATTCATGACCGTGAATATGCGGCCTTTGGCAATCTTTTCTTGCTAAAGAATCCGGATAGACTGCAAGTGTTTTTCCATCGGAAGAATAAGGAGGGCGTTCCTACGCATCTAACGCCGGAGTATGGCCAAGAGAAGGAAAAACTGCTAAAACGAGCAGAAGAGGGAGCTGTGCTGGTGACGCCTGGTATCTCAAAAGGTGAAAAGGGTGTTGTAGATGCAGCTTTGGATGACCATCTGTCGCTTATACTCTTGCAGAAAGAACTTATCTCCGAATATTGGAAACCGTCGCAGGAAAGATTCTATGCCTGTGCTGCTGGAAGATTACTGATTCTGGCTCCTTGGGTAACGGAAGGTGAGTCTGATTATGCGCGTTTCCATTCCTTGAATGATTTGGCTCGTGACATCTGTTTTGCGACGGATACTCGGCTTTTAAATGACCTTGTTTATCACTCATCATAGAGGCCCTACTTCAATAACCTGGCTTTCTTGAACGAGAAGGCTGGGTTATTGCTTGATAATGCCATGTTATTGCTAGAAAAAGAATCTCCTCTCCCAGTTTCTCTCTCGTCTGCTTCGAGCAAGCGCCTCGTCTGCTTCGAGCAAGCGCCTTGCTTGCTTCGAGCAACGTTTTTTTGACGAATTTCGATTTTACCCTCACATCCTAACATGAAGGGACACGTTAGGGACATTTGTTCTCCCTAACGTGCTCTCAGCCCTTTGTATATCGGCATTTGAGAGGGGTTATGTTAGGATGTGAGGGTAAAATCGCACAGTCAACAAAATTCATGGTTCTGTCAGAGTAACATGCCTAGTTACTATCAGAGAAAAGGCTTCTCGCTCATCGAGAAACGACGAGTTACTGTTCGAGAAACGACGAGTTGTGAAAAGTATGTCACTTTAGGGTCAGGATTTAAAGACCACAAGTCCTAGATTTATCAATGACAAATCCTAGATTTGTTCATCGTATCTCTGTGGCCTTGGCACCTGTGGGGAAGGTGTTGCTGACCAGACTGTTGAGATAGACTTCGAGGTTGGTGTATTTAGCAGATAGGTTATAGGCGTTGGGCTTGAAGGCATAGACGATATTGTCGACACCCAGTGCCTTCATCTTTTCCAGTTCCCATTCGTCGGGCATGCCGTCCTTGTCTGTATCAGTGATAGCGGTGCCCGCATTGAGGGTGGGGTAGCCAGGTGTGTCGCTAACGGCATTGATCAGACTGCCTGTGCCATTCTTGACATCGTTGATGATGCGCTGGTCAACGGCATCGCGCTTCAGTGATGCTCCAGCATAGCTTAGCACGCTGTTATAGGCATTGTCTGAAGACTCTACGAACGAGACCGCAGACAGTCCTTCCGTCCAGCGGCTGTCGAGCTTGGCCATCGCCTTGGTGTCTCGTGTCTCTTTGGAGTCCTGATGGATATTCTCCCATGTGGCAGCTGCTGCATTCACCTTATTGCCATCCATAAAGAGCTTGGCAGGGTAGGCGTTCTTACCAGACTGACCAACATACTTGTTGCAGTTCTCACAGAGGGATGTCAGCTGCATCAGTCGGTTCTTGCTGCCACTGCCAGTGCTGGGACCAGCCTTGTAGTAGTTGCCCATCATGTTGATATGGAACTGCTTGTCCTCAGCAGCTGTCTCGCCACCATAGGTGCTGTTGCCGCCCCAGTCATAGACGACATTATTGACATAGTCGATTGGGCCAAGAAACTCATGGCCGACATACTGGTGATCGAAGCGTGGATTGCGCGAGTCGTGGTGTGCCAGCAGGTTGTGGTGGTAGGCAGCATTGCGGCCTCCCCAGATGCCACCATAGCCGTGATTGCCCTTGCTGTGACCTGAAAGCTTCAGACTTTCGGAGATGATGCAATACTGCATGGTGAAGTTCTCGACACGCGAGAAGGAAGCACACTCATCGGTGCTCCACGAGACGGAGCAGTGGTCGATGATGATGTTCTTACCACCCTTGCCACCCAGCGCATCACCATCGTCAGCATCGAAGTTGCTCTTGTCGATATTCTGGTCGCCCATGCGGAAGCGCAGGTAGCGCAGGATGATGTTGCTGCCGCTGATATAGACAGGATAGCCCGCAATAGTGATGCCATCGCCAGGTGCCGACTGTCCGGCAATGGTGATGTCCGACTTGCTGATGGTCAACTTGCTCTGCAAGTCAATCTGGCCAGCGACAGCAAAAACGATGGTGCGCTTGCCACTGCTGACAGCAGAACGTAATGTACCTTGCTGGTAGCCATCCTCCAGACTGGTGACCACATACACATCGCCAGCAGCACCACCAGTAGCTGTAGTACTGGCCCCTCCGTCAGCACCAGGGAATGCCAGTGTACGTGCTGGCGTGTACGTCTTCAATGTCGTGGTCTTCGGAGTGTCATCACCAGAAGTATTCCCATTGTCGTCACTGCCTCCACACGATGTCATTGGAGTCATGATCAGCAATAACAAGAAGGCCATTTTGAGTATCTTCATAATAGTATCTGTTTTAGTAGGTTTGTATATTCTATTTTTTGCTTCTTAACTGTAGTGTCGATAGCTTGATGCGACAACACGCTATCGCTTCTTTGTTGACGCTGTATCCGATGAATAGGTATCCGTCAGCAACGATGGCCTTAGGATAGCTGTAGCCCAGCGTCTTGTAGCGCCCCTCATATTTCCTGAGCGGAAGTTCTTCTTTCTCTCCACTGCGCAGCAATATGGCACGATCGAAGATGATTCCATCATTGCTGAGTAGTAGAACCAGTGGGTAGCGCTGTTTGCTGCCGACAGGACAGCACACCATATATGCTGTACCGTCGGGTAGGTTGCCGGCACACTGTTTGGTGCGAGCATCTGGAATGTCAGTGACGACAGGCTTACTCCATGACTCTCCATTGTTATTACTGAAGGCAGCCATTTTGCGGAACGTGCTCTGCTGGTCGCGGAATAACATGACTATCGTACCGTCAGACCGCAGGAATTGGCTGGGTTCGAGCTCGCGCGATTGCTTACCTTTGTCGGTACCCTCGAAGTGTGCCCGTTTCCATCCGCTTCTTCCTGAAGGGTCGTCGGTATAGACAGGACAGACATGCAGACCAGGCTGGAAGTGGCTGGCACTAACCAGTCGTCCGGAGGGTAGGGCATAGGGATCTTGCTCCAACACACCTTTCATGATGCTCCCATCATTCATCAATACTAGCTGTGACTTGCTCCATGACAACCCATCGGTACTAATGATATAATCGGTATTGCCACTTCTGATTTCTTGTCCTTTCTCCCAAGTATCAATAAAGGCTGTCAGTGTATCTCCTCTTACCAGCCATCCGCCTGATGTACAGTAGTGTATAGCGGTAGGTATGGCTAATGGTTTAGGCTCACTCCACGTACAGCCTTTATCCTTACTGTAACTGTATGCTACCCATGTGTCATCACTGTCCTCGTCTTTTGGTGAACTCTGCCACATGCAGTAAAGCACGCCCTTGAACATGGCCAGCACAGCGCCATTGGCATAGTGATCACTATTGGCTGATGGGGCAAAGACGGTGAAGTGCTCTACGGCATCACTCTTAGACAGTCCCAGTGTTGTCGTGTTGGTGCTGTCCAATAGACCGTCAGCCAGTCTTAGCCGACTGTCTTGTGCTGATACTGCCAGACAGATCGCGAGTAATATGGGTAGTATAATCTTCTTCATCATAAGAAGTAATGGGATGACACGAGGTCATCCCATTAGCTTATTTTTAGAGTGTTGTTCGTTACTCCTTAAACCAGCGTGGGTCACCGCAACTGAGGTCCTTCTTCATCTTGAAGTCACCATTTGCAGCATCTGTAAACAGATCGCTGGCAGCATAGTCGAGCTCATCCACTCCAGTGAATACCTTGAAGAAGTCGTTGGTCTTCTTACATCCGTCGAAGGCGGGATTCGTAGCACCGCGAACGTTCTTGTTGGTAGCCTCGTCAGGAGTCTTGGTAAACAGGCAGTTCACAAATTCATAAGTACCCGTGCAACCTTTACCGTTCTTGTCAAAGTCCACCCAGTAGTTACCGTTACCGATACAGTTGTAGAACGTTGTGTTCTTCACGGAGATGCTCTCCATGTCGGTATCGCGGCTGTAGATAAACATCTTACCACCTGTAGCGATGTTATAGAGTGTACACTTGTCCATAGCGATGTTCTTTACGCCACCGCCGGCTCCCTTGTTAGCATCGATGTGGAAGAACGAGTAGCCAGAGCACATGTCGTGGAAGATGCTGTTAGTCAGTGTCACCTTATCGATGTTCTTGGCGTCACTACCCTGGAAACGGAAGAAAGAAGTGCCGAAACCTGAAATCTCACAGTCTTTCACGCTGAACTCGCCGACACCACAAGCTTTACCCTGGTTGACGAAGTATCCAGCACCGTCATTAACCACCTTCACATTCTCGAAGGCAATATAAGAGTGTGTACCAGCAATGTCGATGTTCTTCTGGAACTTGAGGGTAGGAGCATCGCCGCCAGGCATACCGAAGAAGGTGACAGACATGCCGTCAGGGATGGTGATGTTGGTAGCATCTCCTGTTTCTGACGATCCGTGGAAGTCGAGTGTTGCACCGGCAGGAATACCAATGGTGACGCTATAGTTGGTCTTGCCGTCAGCAGCAGCCGTAGCAGCATAGCCGTCCAACAAGGCCTTATCGATAATGGTTGTGGCAGCAGGCAACTGGTACTTATAGTCACCAGCAGGCATGGCGGCAGCAGTCTGCACGCTCATCTCACCGCGCTTGGAGGTGTTCAGCCAGATGAAAAACTTATAGGTGGTTGACGCCTTGATGGCTTCACCGCTCTCAGTAAAGGTCTTGGAGAAGGTGTACTCACCGGCAGCAATCTGTTCAGCAGAGAGCTGCACTGAGTCCTTACGCTCATTGCTCTTATAGACGGAGATGGCGCTGACCTGCTTGGTAGCATCCCACGTCAGTCGTACACCGTCTTCCTGAATGTCAGTGCTGGGTACGGTATTGAAGATCTGCTCAGACTTGGTCTTGAACGAACGGTAGCCCTTGCTGTCTTCGAAATAGACCCAGTGGGAAGGAGCCTTTCCCTCGGCAGTGCAGCGGATACGCAGGAAGTAGCGAGTGTTGCCAACCAGATTATCGACGGTGGCATGGATTTCTTTATTGGAGGTGAAGTCTGTCTTGAGGGTTTGTGAACCAGCTGCCGTACCCTCTTCGATGTCGTCGTAGAGGGTATCGGTTGCCAACTCAATCGTATAGGTGCCAGTAGTGCGTGTCTTGAAGATGATTTCTGCCGACGTGTCTGCCTGGTCAACAGAGATGTCGTCCTTGACGCTAAAGGCACGGTTGTGCGAGGCATCGGTACTCCAGTCCTGGTCTTTCTTACATGAGCTGACGGCCAGACCCAGTGTGATGATTCCTGCTGCAATCAGTATTTTATTGTTGCTATTCATTGTATTTGCTTTTTTAGTTGTTTAACCACGATTAGTCGCTGTAGCCATAAGAGTTATGCAGCTTTCCGTTGGATGCAGAGATTGTTGACGAACCGATAGGCATCAGGTAGCGGTTCTTGACTTTTACGTTGTCGCCAACCAGACCGCTGGAGATGCTGGGCAGGTTGGTATAGACCTGCTTGTCATCGGTCTTGCTGGGATCAGATGCGCCAAATGAGCTGACGCTGCCTGCATAGTCGGTCTTTGCCTTGTCGGCAGGAATGCCATACCAGGTGATGCTCTTCATGTCAATCTTGGTCTTTGACACGTTGGCATAGTTGAAGTACAGCTTCTTCTGGAAGTTGCGAACACCAGGAACGTAGGTGGTGCCATCTTCGTCAGCGCTGCCAAGCAAAGCCAGGTAGTCGGCTTTGAATTCCATAATCTTTTGATAGAGCAGGTTCCAGCGGATGAGGTCGTACTTGCGGAATCCCTCACCGGCAAACTCCCAGGCGTTCTCCTGTACGATAGCGTCAAACATGTTGGTCTGACTGGCTGCAGCACCTGTTAGGAATGCACCGTTATCCTGTGGGTTTGGCACAAGCTCGGGATTCTCGTCTGTACGGTTGTTCTTTGTGAAGGCACGGTTGTGGACCAGTGCCAATGCCTGGAGGGCTGTCAGTCCGCAGGTGGCATCAGGAGCCGTAGGACCATAGAGCTCGTTCTGAGCCTCGGCAAACCAAAGCAGGATGTTGGCATAGCGCATCTTGACGGGGTTGATACCTGTCATGTGCTTGGCGCCAGCTTTCAGGTTGTTGTCCAGCCAGGTGGCGCTCATCTTGCGCGGATCCCACTTGGCGACATACAGCTCGAAGGGACTGTTGCCTAACACTTCCTCTACGGCATGGTTTGAATTGCTTCTTACCTGAACGCTGCCAATCGTGATGTCGCGGCGCTGGTCGTTCTCGTCGTAGGAGTAGAGCAGGGTGGCAGTAGTCTTCATCTTACCAGAGGAGTTGCCATAGCCATATTCTTCAGTAACACCATTCAGACGAATACCCACTGTATAGCCTAATTCACCAGTGACATTCTCGCCCATGGGAATCTCAAAGATATTCTCGTGATATTTCTGATCCAGAACCAGCTGGTTGATCTTATACCACTCATCAGAGAACGACGGGTTCAGAGAGTGGGTAGGATCGCTGATGACGGCAGCGAAATGCGCGATGGCTTTCTTGTAAAGTTCCTCACGGATAGCCTGAGCAGGACGCTGGGTAGGATAGGTGCCGTCGCTGTTGCCGTCGGTAGCTGTCTCATAGCCTTCTTTCGCAGCCTCGCGGATAGCCCAACCTGCACGTGTCAGTGCAATCTGTCCTAACAGGCCATGGGCATAGCCCTTGGTGACGCGTTCAGTGGTATAGCCTGCTATCGAACCAGCCCAAGGCAGATACTCAACAGCCTCTTCCAGGTCTTTTATCAGCTGGTCCATGATAACGTCACGGTCTGTTTTCTCCTGATAGACATTGCTCAGGTCGGCCTTTGAAGGCTCTAGTTTCATGGGGATATCGCCAAAGATGCGCAGCAAGTCGAAATAGACCATGGCGCGGATGGTCAGCGATTCTCCCAAATAGCGATGCATGGCAGCCTTCTGACTGTTGGTGCCATCGGTGAGCAGCTTGCTGGAACGGATGTTCTCGATGTTGACGTTGGCATCCTCAATGATACCGTACATAGCCGTCCACAGGTCGTTGATCTTGGTCCAGCCTGGATCCATGTTATAGTTCATGGCACCACGCTCGCTGACGGCTGTGGCATTGGTTCCAAGACCGTCAACCAGTTCTACGTCGCTGTTCATGTTCCAGACGATGGCTAAGTCCTGAGAATAGGTGCGATCCTGCCCCATAGCGCCATAAAGCTTATTGACGCGCAGTTCAGTATAGTATGTAGACTCCCATACATCGGCATCAGTATGCTCTGATGGCGACTGCTGGTCAAGGAAGTCTTTGCACGAGGTATTGCTGAACAGTACGCCCGTGGCTATAGCGATGATAGATAATATCTTTTTCATATTGTTGTCTCCTCCTTGCATTTAGAATGTTACGTTGATACCTAATACATATGTACGGCTCTTGGGATAGGCAGCATAGTCGATACCTGGTGTCATGGGGTTTCTCTTGCTGCTGGTATCCACCTCAGGGTCATAGCCTTCGTACTTGGTGAAGCACAGCAGGTTGTGACCAGTAGCATAGATACGTACATTCTCCAGATGAACCTTCTTCACCAGATTCTTGGGGAAGGTATAGCCTACTGTCACCGTCTGCAGACGCAGGAACGAAGCGTCCTCGACAGCCCAGTCGATGAGCTGCATTTTCGAGATAGCTGCAGGATTATAGATACCTGCGTTCTGGTTGAGTTCCAACAGACGGGCAACGAGTTGGTCACTGCCACCATATTCAGCTATTGTAGCAGACGATGGACGACCGAGGTTCAGACCGTTGTTGGGGTCAATCCATGTGTAGCGGCTACCCAGATTGAAATCAGAGACAAGGTTGTAGCCTTTCTGTGAACCAGCATAGAAAGCGTTGGCCAACTTGGTGCCGTTGACAATCTTGTTGCCCAATGAGTAGTTGAAGAAAACGTTGAAGTCGATGGTACCAACCTTGGTCTTGTAGCTACCATCCAGTCCGAAACCACCAGTGGTAGTGGGGATGGTGTTACCCAGACGTTGCTTAATGGGGTCGCCATTCTCGTCAACCTCCACCTTGATACCACCAGGATATAGACCTTCAGTGAGCGTGCTGCTCTTGTCATTGATGCCTTCACGCAGTTTCCATGTCGTACCGTCAAGAACCAGTTCACCATTAGGATTCTTCTCAGCATCGTATGGTGTATAGAAGCCTACGTACTTATAGCCCCATATTTCACCCAGTCGGCCACCTTCCTCTACACGGAAGTCTTCGTACTTGGACAGGGTGCTGCCGCTCCAGTTGCTGCTCTGCCAGGGGTTCTCCAAGTTCAGCTCGTCAATCTTGTTCTTATTATAAGAGATGTTGAAGTTGAAGTTCAGATTGAAGTTCTTCTTCTCTATGATGGCTGCGTTCAATGTCAGCTCGATACCGCTGTTAGAGGTCTTACCGAAGTTCTGGAACTGATAGCTATATCCAGAGTTTGAGGGAATAACACTCTGCATCAGCAGGTCCTTGGTGGTGTTCCAGTAGAAATCCAATGTACCATTGATGCGTCCGCGGAAGAAACCGAAGTCCAGACCGATGTTGCGAGTGACGGTGGTTTCCCACTTCAGGTCAGGGTTATACAGATAGGTGCCACGCTCCAGCATAGATGTACGCTCTCCATTGAAGAAGGGAGCCTTGGCGGTGTTGGCAGCCATGGAGTATGTTGGAAGGATAAGACCGCTGTTGATACGGTTGTTACCTGCTGTACCCCAGCTCAGACGCAGTTTGAGGTTATCCAGCCATTTTACGTCTTTCAGGAATGCTTCCTCATTCATGCGCCAGGCGAGAGCCAGTGAGGGGAATACACCCCAGCGGTGACCGTCGCCGAACTTTGAGCTGCCGTCAGCACGCATGGTGAAGGTGGCGAGATATTTGTCGGCGATGGTGTAGTTGATACGTCCAAAGAATGACAGCATGTTCTCTTTGGCTGAAATGTCGCTTTCATTTGGCAGAGCAATACCAGCCTGTGTGTCTGACAGCACCTCGCCAAGGGTCATTGTCGTGGGGTATCCTACCGATGTGCTGGTACGGGTGGTCTGCTTGGAACTGCTCCACTCCTGACCCAGCAGCACATTGATGTGGTGGTCGCCGAAAAGCTTGCGATTGTCGTAAGTGACGGTATTGGCATTGCGCCAGCTCTCATAGTTGGTGCGGATAAACTGTGCCTGTGGTGCACCATTGTAACCGTATTTTGAGTTGGTCGTAGCATCAGAAGCCCACGCCTGATCAGTCTCGTTGCGCTTCCAGGTGTAACCATATTCAGTGCGGAAGGTGAAGCCCTTGAATGGCTTCCAGTTCAATCCGGCATTGTATGATTGCTGCAAGCGGTCTTGCAGTTTGTAGGAAGCCTCGATACGCTGATAGGGCGTACGGCGTGTAGAAGTAGAGTTCTCCTCGTCGTCGTCGCCACTCTCTGTCAGACTCTCAACAGGAGCCCAGCGTACAGTGTTGGCTACGATAGAGTTGGCGGCATTCGACTCGTTCGTATCAGCACCGCCATTCAGACCGTCCAGTTTGGTGAATGACAAACGGGCATTGAAATCCAAAGTCAGCCATTTGTTGAGTTTGGCATTCAGCTTGGCACTGATATTGTTCTTCTGATAGCCTGAACCCATCATGATGCTCTTTTCATCAATGTGGTTATAGCCTACATTAAACTTCAGCTCCTTGCTGCCGCCACTGACATTGACATTATAGTTGTTCTGGTGACCAGTACGTCCGAAGACGATGTCCTGATAGTCAGTACCGTCAATACTCTTCCAGATGTCCAGATCGTTGAAGTTACCGTAGTTGCCTGAGGTCTGGTCCAACTCATACTGGTACATGGCAAAGTTGTAGGGGTCCATGACTTTAACCTCCTTGGTGATTTTCTTCCAGCCGTGAGAGGCGTTGAAGTTCACCTGTACGTTTCCTTCTTTACCGCTCTTGGTGGTAACGATGATGACACCATTGGCACCACGGGCACCATAGATAGCAGTAGAAGAGGCGTCTTTCAGTACGTCGATGCTCTCGATTTCAGAAGGCGCAATATCACTGATGCTGCTGACGGGGAATCCATCGACGATATACAATGGTGAGTTGTCTTGCGACAGTGAACCACCACCACGTACACGGATTTTGACATCGGCATCGGGTGAGCCCTCAGTAGTGGTGATGTTCACACCAGCCAGCTTACCAGTCATGGCTTCGCCGACATTCGACACGGGCACTGCTGCCACCTTATCGGAGTTTAGTGAGGCTACCGAACCTGTCAGGTCTTTCTTGCGAACGGTACCGTAACCGATGACAACGACGTCGTTCAGTGTGGTGGCATCGTCCTCGAGGACTACGCTGACTTCTGTCTTACCCTTGGCGTTAACTGTCTTCGTCTTCATACCAATGTAGCTGATGACGATGGGTTTGCCAGCTGTTAAATTGATTGTGAAATTTCCGTCGAAATCAGTCACACCACCATTGCGCGTACCTTGTTCAATAACGCTGGCGCCAATGACTGCCTCGCCCTGAGAGTCTTTCACGGTGACCTTGACGGTCTGTGCACTAATGCTACCTACAAAAAGCAGGAATGCCAGCACAAGAGCACTTCGCGATAACTTCATGTAAATTGACATAAAATTAGTAGTTTTAAAAAAGTAGTTAAACAAATATTTATTGATATTTGTGGCAAAATTACTAAAAAAACCTAAAGGAGCAAAATATTCTGATGCTTTTTCCTTGCAAACGTTTACGAAAAAGCGCATATTTAACATATTTCGGATGTCATGCAGAGGAAAAAGCATAGAAAAAAGACGGAACACCTGTGGGGTGCTCCGTCCTCTCAATATAATTTCAGCTTGATGCTTATTTAATCACAACAGTATTGCCATTGACGATGTAGATGCCTCGAGTGGCTTTCTCTACACGACGGCCCTGCAGGTCGTAAATAGTCAGTTTGGCATTAGTGTCTGCATTCAACTTGTTGATACCTGTAGTTCCTGTTACGGGCTTAGCCTTGCCAAATCCACCACGTGGATTAGCGGCACGAATCGTCAACTTGTCCTTCTCAGCATCAATGCTGATAGCAAAGGAGCTACCTGTAGTGATACCAGCGAACTCGCCGTTCTTCTCAATCAGGTACGCAATTGCCCCATTATTGGCAGGTGTCCACGTCACGTTACCATTAGCGTAGGTGGCTTCGGGAGCCTCAAGCTGAGTGGCCTGCTGCTGGGCGGTTGTTGCCCATGTGCCAAGAACCTTGTCAATGGTGTAGTTGGCAGCTTGATCGGCAGTAAGGATTGTCTCGTAGGTTTGTGCATCGTCACCGTTCTTGTCAGTAAAGGTCTGACTATTGGAAGCCGGTGAAACGACATTACCATCAGCATCCATAGAGTTATACTCGTGGAAGACACCCGACTGATTGTTCATACCTTTTAAGATGAAGCGGGTTGAGATGATCTCATTAGGCTGATTGATGGTAGTATTCAGATAAGTTGTCATAGGACGTACGGTTGCACCAGTAGCACCACCCCAAGCACGACCAAAGTTGAATGTGGAGGCCAGATTTTCAATGGTGCAGTTGTTGAAGACAAATCCGTACAGTTCTGCTGTCTTGGGCTGTGCTGCCGTGATAGTTGCCTCACCATTTTTTGCATCCTTTGCACGGCTCTCGTTTACCAATAGACAATGCTCGAAGAATACGTCGCTACCTCCGCAGATGTAGTCAACGGTACCATGAATCTCGCTGTCCTCCCAGTAGAAATGCTTGCCGGTAGTGGTGACATATGTGTCCTGATAAGACAACATGCGAACATTCTTGGCTACGGTATTGTCGCCATTTTCCACGAGGGTAGCAGCACGACCGGTACCAGCGGTATAGTAATCGAGGGCATTCTGGATGGTGATGTCCTGCAGGTAGAGTCCTGTTGAGCTGTTGGTCAGGGTAGCAGCTGAACGCAGGCCTTCAAGCTTGATGGGAGGAGCGTTCTTGATAATAGTTTTCTCCGTTGACTGTCCAATGATAGAAACGTTAGTTCCACTGATGGGAGTCTCAACACTCTCACCGAGGTCGTAGATGCCATCAGGCAGGAAAATCTTGCTGTCAGGATCGCTGGCGGCAGCATTCAGTGCTAATACAAAACCAGCAGCATCGCCTGCAGGAACCATATAGTAGCCAGTAGTCTCGTCTTTATTCACAAAATCCTTCACGTTATAGACCGTTACCTTGTGGAGGTAAGTCTGTGCGGAGAAAGTGAAGGTCAGTGTGGTTGCGCTGCCCGTATAGTTGACGGATGTCGTTGCACCATCGGTTTCAGACTTGGTGGGAATATCGGATTGTACGATATTGTTATTGCCATCTGTTACTACGATGGTACCTTCTTTACTATACTGGCAGAGCGTCAGCACAATCTGTGCATTGCCAGCCACCTTGACAGAGAATTTGCCATCTGCCTTAAATTCGAAGCCGTGCTGACCGTCATGGAACGAACCATCAGTGACGTCAAAGTTCTCATGGTCCTCGGGATAGAAGGTGTTGTTGGTAAGATTGTAGGCCTGAACACTGCCTATAGTTGGCTCAGCCTCAATCTGGGTCACGCTGGCATTGACGCTTATGTTGCCTGTGACAATATCGGTGGTTTTTACTTTTATACCACTGGTATAGACCCAACCGCGGAACTTACAACCATCAGGAATTGTCAGGTCTTTCTCTGTGTAAGGAACCTCGCCAATGGCATCACCCTCAAAGACTTTCTTCTCACCCAACTTGTTGCCGTTCTGGTCCTTATAGGTAATGACGGCTTCCTGTACTTCTGTTGCCTCAGCCTTGAAGTAGGGTAGGTATTGGATGTTGTCAAAAGTCAGTGTGGTGGGGCCACCTGTATAAATATAGGTTATGGAGGAACCGTCCACATGATAACACTTCTCAGTCTTAGGATCTAACGTGGCAATGACGTTGTCATTACCATCCTTGACGTTGTCATTACCATCCTTGACGTTGAACGTCTTGTTGGCATATTGGCAACCACCAATGGTGAACTTCACTGTGCCGTCAACAGGGACAACTACTGTAGCGTTGCGGTAACCATGACTGTCGTTATTGAAAGTACCTCCAAAGGTCACTCCTGTAGGCAGAGTAGATGTATCAAACTCTGCGGAAAGGTTGCCGAGTTTCATCTCGAAGTCAACAAATGAGCGGGCAATTGTTTCCTTAAAGACAATCTTAGAGAGAACACCCTCTGAGCTTGTCTTGCGTTCGATGAAGATGCCGGTTATGTCTGCTGAAATATCCAGGGAATTGGTGCCGGGGCCTTCAGTGATAGAAATGGTGCCAATTAGGTCTCCTTTGGTCGCACTGGCTCCTACGTTGGCACATTTGTACACATTCACTTCGTATGCTGAGGTGTTTTTGCGATTGCCAAAAGTCAGGGTAAGCTTACCGGCAACAGCGGCTTTGGAAAATGCAGCCCATCCTTTGGAGTCAAGCTTCACACCTTTCAACCCTTGATATGTTGATGGACCATCATTTACAGATGCTGCGTAATAAAGTCCATTGTCAGGACTGCCAGTTGGTGCTTTCTCTGAATAGTCCCAAAGAAGGTCGTTCTCGCCAGCCTTGCTCACAACAGCCATCATGAGCAAGAGACACAGCGTACTCAGTCTAAGTAAATTTCTCTTCATAAATTTTGTTTTGGTTAAATTAGTTTGTTGTTATAATATCTTGTTTCTCTATTGTAGAACCTTTCTACCGTTTTTGATGACAATGCCACGATAGTATTTGTCAACCTTCTTGCCAGCGAGGTTGTAAGTGGCGCCATTGTCACTAGCCCTCATGGTTATAGGGGTAGAGATGCCTGTGGAGTTGGTGATGACTCCTTCAATGGAAATATTGCAGAAGCCATAGTCTTTAAACTGGTCTCCTTTTTCGTTGACAAAACTGAGGTCATAGAGGTTGATGACCAGCTTGCTCTCTCCTGTGGTGGCATTGCCGTCAAGGTCTATGTCAAAAGTCGTATAAAAAGGTGACTCGTCGGGTTTGCCACTTGGGGTGTTATTTCTTTTTGGGGTTGCGCCAGTGCAGATGGTTGTGGAACCGTTTGCGTCAATCCATTTGGCATCCAGCTTTCCCTTGTCTGTGCCGATGCGTGTGGCCGTGAACTCAACGTGTGTGACCTGAAGGGTATATCCACTTTTGAGCGTTATGCTGAAGGTGATGGTGTTAGCCTCTGTGGGTGTGGTGCCGCTTGTGTTGGTTTGTTTGATCTTGGTCTCGTCCAGTTGCCCACTTGTCGTCACCTTTCCATTATAGGCTAATTCAGAGCCCAATGTCACTGTAGCGCTTTCGATGCCATTGGCTGCTTCGCCAGTGAGATTTGCCTTTTGTCCTTCTTCACCGGTATTGAACGGCCATGTGATATAACTGTTGACTGTGGGCTCGGGGACGTCACCGTACTTGAGTTTAGCTCCGGCATATTTCTTAGCAGTGACGGGTATATCTGCATAGGGGGCTACCGTATAAGTATAAGGAACGGTAACGGTGGATCCTAAATTGTCGGGCTTATTCTTTCCTGCAGTATAGTTGTTGCTAGCCCATGTCACGGCTGTAGCACCGCTTTGGCTATAGAAAGAGGAAACATAGTCCTCGATATAGTTACCCTCGATCAGAAACTCAGAGTTTTTGCGCGGATTGATGCAACTATTACCAGAGGCAGTGCTATAATAGTTATTCAGCATGTGAATCTTGCCAGCACGAGCCATCGGCATGCGCTGTCTGCATCCATTGCCCCACCAGTTGAAGGCGAAGGTCGTGTTGAGATAACCCGTCGCCTCGCTGTCGCTGCTACCCACGAGGTTGGTGTTCATGTGGTCGTAGGAACGCTCGCTGTAGCTAAACGTACACCAGCTGATGGTGTTGAAATCAGCGGAGTTGGTGATGTCGAGGTTGCCGTCCATGCCGTCCTTGAACGCACAATGGTCTATCCAGATGTGTTTGACTCCCACAAGGGATATGAGGTCATAGCCTCCTACATCCACAGAACCAGGACCCTGGAAGGTGATGTTGCGGATGATGATATTTTCAGAATTCTTGCTGATAGTGAAGATACCTGCCTTACGGTAGTTCTCGCTATTGTCACTTGTCTGCTCAATGATAGTCTTGCGAGTATAGAATTCACGCTCTTCGGTAGTAATGGACTGTCCGTTGGGTAGCGTTCTTGCTTGTTTGCTGTTGCTGTCCGTGCTTTTCTTGAGTACTTCGGCTGCATCGAGTGCAGCACGAATATCTTCGGTGAGATACCACTTCGAGCAAAGACGGGCGTTATTGATACCTATCAGGGTCTTGTTTTTAACACCCTCAATGTCAATACTTTTGGAGATGATGAAGTCGCCTTTTGAACCATCAAAGACGATGACGTCATAGCTATTGATGGCAGTGATGATAGCACCTCTCATGTCATTGCCTGTGGCTGTCAGCGTGGTTACCTTACTCTCGCTAACGCCCTCAATAGGATAGGTGTAACAACCACCACCCGTGATGTTATAGGTACTGCTAGCATCCGTGCGTGACGAAACGGTGCAGAAGCCAAAGGGACTGTTCAGGTCATACGTTGATAGGTCCTGAGCTACTGCATTCAGTGTCAGGAAACTTGTAATTAATGTCAAGAGATATTTCATAGTAGTATGTTGTTTTCTGTTTTATTTTGAAAAGCTGTCGGTGGTATAGCCTAATGATTCCATCTCGAGTGAAGCCCACAGGAACGGACCGACACCCTTAGCGTCGTTGTCGCGAATGGGCTCAGAGAGATAATAATCGTAGGAACCATCGCGACGGCGGTTCTCCTTGACAGTACCTTTCGGGTTAATCATCTTCATAGCTGCCTCGACCTCAGGAGTGTCAGCAGGACCTAAACCAGCTACCGAACAGCAGTTGGTCAGCGATATGGTGCGGTCGGCATTGATGCGTATCATATTATCGATAATTCCTTGGTAGGCTCGCTTGCCGGCATCGCGATATACTGTTCCGACATAGCCCTTGCGAGCTGCTTTCAGCAGTACGTAAGCGAACATGCTGGATGCAGTGGCTTCCAGATAGTTACATTTACGTTTAGGAGAGTCCATTACCTGATACCATGTGCCCGTTTTCTTGTCCTGCCACTTCAGAACAGCATCAAGGTCTTTGCGCAGAAGCTCTATGACTTCAGCACGACGGGCATAGTCTTCTGGCAGGGCGTCGAGCACCTCGATAAGAGCCATTGAGTACCAGCCTTGGGCACGTGCCCAACAGTGCTGTGAAAGACCTGTCTCGCGGTCGGCCCAGAATGTGTTGCGCGTCTCGTCATAGGCGTGACGGTTCAGACCGGTCTTGGGGTCGAGGGTGCGGTCGTAGGTAATCTTCAGCTGGTTGACGGCATCGTCGTAGATGGCTGTGACCGAATTGGCCTTATTGCTCTTTTTACCCTTTTTACCCTTGTTGGTCTTAGTGGCCTTTTGGGTAATGGGGGCAGTGAGGCATCGGAAAGGCAGTCCCATAAAGATGCCGTCGAGCCAAACCTGATAGGCGTAGATGGCCTTGTGCCAATACACCTTGTCGGCCTTTGTACGCGGCTGGTCCTGAAGTTGGCTCATCAGCATTTGCATGGCCTTGAGGTTCTTCTCCTCTGGCCACTGCTGGTACATGCGGGTGACGAAATGGCCAGTACGGATGTTGTCGAGATTATACTCCTTGATATCGTAGCCGCGGATGGTGCCGTCGGGACGAATCATTGTGTCGGTGTACTCCTTGCAGTAGTTGCGGATTTGTTCTCCACCATAGCGCAGATAGGTGTCGAGCATGCCCTCCAGTTCAATACCCATCACGTAGTTCCAACGTGGCTTGTTCGAGAAGTCGAGCAGATAGCTCTTTGGCGTGCGCTGCATCTCAGAGTAGGTGAGCCACTCTGAGTAGTGTTTGTAGGGCTTCTCTTGGAGTACCAACGAACCGTTGATGAGGAGGTTTTCGTATTTTACGTTCTCTGCCAGACCAATCTGGTGGATGGGCTTGCTGGTGACGCCGTCGAACTGGCAGTTACGAACGGTGATGTTGTTAACGGTATATGCCAGTTTAGGGTCATTGTAGCCCACGATCATAACGCCATATTTCGACTTCTTACAAGTGACGTTCTCCATCGTGACATTGCGCACGGTGGGATAGAAACCGCGGCAGCATACCTCCTTTGGCTCGTAGTCGGTATTGATTTTCAGCACAGCTTCCTTGCACTGGCCGACGGTAACATTGCGCATGTTGATATTTTCGATGATACCACCACGACAAGAGTTGGTCTTGATGCGCAGCACACGATCCAGATTGGGAGAGTCCATCTCGCAGTCGTGGGCATAGACATTCTGGCAACCACCACTGATTTCCGAACCGATGACCACACCACCGTGACCATTATTCATCTTACAATTACGGATGATGATGTTCTTCGACGGACGACCGACAAAGGCACCCTGGCCACCTTCACGACCATCGTTGTTACGACCTGATTTGATGGCGATGCAGTCATCACCGGTATTGAAGTAACAGTTCTCAATGAGCACACGGTCGCACGACTCGGGGTCACAACCGTCACCATTAGGACCATCATTGTTGATTTTTACGCCACGAACGGTGATATCAGTTGATAGCAGTGGGTGAATCACCCAGAAGGGAGAACGCAGCAAGGTAACATCCTCGATGAGGATACCTTCACACTGGTTGAAGTTGATGAGCTGAGGACGCAGACCATCCTCCTTGGTGAAGCGGCGCTCATCCATGGGAATACCATCCTCTGCGGATTTTAACAGTCGGTCGCGTGAGCCGTTGAGTTGGTGGCTTTTGATACTCTTGTTCCATCCGAAACGCTCACGACCATTCCAAGGCCACCAGGTCTCGTTTGAGCCACCACCGTCGATGGTGCCGCTTCCAGTGATGGCTATATCTCTCGCCTGATAGGCATAGATGAGCGGTGAAAGGTTCCAGCAGTCGAGTCCCTCCCAACGGGTGGGGACGAGAGGGTATAGGTCAGGCAGGAACGCAAACTCCAACACAGCATCCGCCTCGACGACGAGATTAACACCCGATTTTAGCTGAATGGCTCCCGTTAGGAACTTTTGGCCTGCAGGTACAACGACGCGACCGCCGCCCTTCTTGGCGCACTTGTCAATGGCCTTCTGAATGGCTTTCTGGTTCTTCGCTGCATCGTTCGTAGCCTTAGCACCAAATTGGGTGATAGGGAAAGTGCGGTCAGCAAATTGTGGAACGCGGATACTTTGCTCAATCTCTCGGTATTGCTGCTTGTTCCAGCCTTGAGCTTGGATAGTCAGCACAGCGAGGGTACAAAATAGTACGGCATGTAGCAATCTTTTCATTATTATGTTTTTAAGTAGTTACTGAGTGCAAAGATACGAAAAAAGGGCGATACAACGCCCTTTTCCTTGTATTTTTTTACTATAACGATTACGTAATAATATCGACGTTATTGTGCAAGTGCCTCAAACAGCCTGTCAAGGGCTAGGTTGGCATCACCACCTGCTTCGCTGAGAAGGGAGACGAACTTAGAGCCGATAATGGCTCCGGCAGCATTGTCCTGTGCGGCCTGGAGAGTCTGTTTGTTGGAGATTCCAAAGCCTATCATACGGGGATTACGCAGCTGCATGGCATTGATGTGACGGAAGTATTCCTGCTTCTGTTCGTCGAATGACTTCTGGGCTCCCGTGATGGCGGCAGAGCTTACCATATAAATAAAACCGTCGGTATGGTCATCGATAAAGCGGATGCGCTCCTCGCTGGTTTCCGGTGTGATGAGCATGATAACGCGGAGGTCGTACTTGTCGGCAGCAGGTTTAACGCTTTTCAGGTAGTCATCGAAGGGTAGGTCAGGGATGATCATGCCACTGACACCACTGTCGACGCAGGCTTGACAGAACCTCTCGATGCCATATTGCATGATGGGGTTCAGATAACCCATGAGGACGAGTGGGATGTGTACCTGCTCTTTGATGGCCTTCAGCTGGTCGAATAGCATTTGCAGGGTCATGCCATTCTTCAGTGCTGTGGTGGCGGCATCCTGAATGACGGGGCCGTCGGCCATGGGATCGCTGAAAGGAATGCCAACTTCAATCATGCTGATACCACGCTGTTGAAGGGTCTGGATGACATCGGCAGTGCCGTCGAGTGTGGGGGCACCGGCACAAAAATAGAGCGAAAGAAGCTTCCTATCCTTGCTATTTGCGAAAAGTTCATTGATTTTATTCATAGTTCAAAAATGTTTTTAATTTTACAATATCTTTCAAGCCTGGGGCTGATTCAAAGCGTGAGTTGAGATCGATGCCAACGCATCTGTCTGCGGGGAAACCGCTAGCTGTCGAGAGTGCCTTCAGACGCTCGGCATCATCGGGACCGATGCCACCGCTCAGTAGAAATGGGGTCCTACCGTCGTAATAGGCAAGTACGCTCCAGTCGAACTTCTCGCCATTGCCGCCCACGGCTTTGCCTTTAGTGTCGAAGAGGAAATACTCCGCGATGTCCTTGTAAGGCTTTGTGGCTTCTAAGTCGTCCTTGGTGGCGATGTTGAAAGCTTTGATGATGGCGATGTTGTTACTACATGCCGTGCGGAGCTGGTGCAGAAAGTCGGGACTTTCGTGCCCGTGCAGCTGGACATAGTCGAGACGATAGTCGTCGATGTGCTGGAGAATGTCATCAATAGCAGCATCGACAAATACACCGACTCGTTTGCACTTTGTTGGCAGATAGGCGGGCGGTTCGCTGACATAGCGGCTTGACTTGGGCCAGAAGATGAAGCCCATAAGATCGATAGACAACTCTTCGACCGAGCGAATATTATCGGCATCACGCATGCCACAGACTTTTACTAGCATTTTTCTTCGATATTTCGATGTTACGATATTTCGATGCTTCGATATTACGAGATGACACCGCTGATAAACTCTCGTAGAGATGCGCCCGGGTCATTGGCCTTCATGAAGTTCTCGCCGATGAGGAAACCGCGGAAACCAGCCTGACGTAGTTGTCTGACTGTCTCTGGATTCGAGATGCCGCTCTCACTGACCTTCACAGCCTCTTTCGGCAGGAGTTCGGCCAGACGGAATGAGTTCTCAACGTCAGTGACAAAGGAACCAAGGTTGCGATTGTTGATGCCACAGAGGTCAGGACCTAATTCAGCGTATTCCAGTTCGGCCTCAGAGTGCATCTCCAACAGTACCTCTAAACCCAAATCGTGGGCTTTGTTCATCAATGTCTTGCACTGCTGTTTGGTGAGGCAGGCTGCGATGAGTAGCGCGGCGCTGGCTCCGCAAAGGGTAGCGGCATAGAGCTGCATCTCATCTATGATGAAGTTCTTATAAAGAATAGGTAGATTGACACCGCTCTGGCGTGCTATGCGGATGAAGGCGTCGCTGCCGCCAAAATAATGCTCGTCAGTCAGGATGCTCAGTGCTGAGGCTCCATTCTGCTGATAGGAGAGGGGAATCTGGTCGGCGCGACCATCTTCCTTAATCCATCCCTTCGATGGCGAGCGACGCTTGAACTCAGCAATGATACCACTATCGGAATCCAACAGTGCCTGACGCAGAGAGGGTTTAGGGCGGTAGAGCACCTCCAGTTCTTGATGCTTGTGAGCGATGATGTCTTGTAGTATATCTTGCATAAACTTTGTTATTACGTTATATCGTTAGCACGTTGTTACGACTTAGCTGTTGAGAACCACAAACTTCTTGAAGGTACTCAGAGCGGCACCGCTGTCGATGCTCTCACGAGCAATCTCGATACACTCGTGGATATCCTTCTGCCCTTTCTCCAGAACCTGGATGCCAAAAGCGGCATTGGCCAGCACAATGTTCTTCTGTGCGGGGAGTGCACGGTTCTCCAAAACACTATCGAAGATGTCCTTGGCTTCCAGTTCGGTAGCACCGGCCACCAACTCCTCGGGCTTGGCATTGGCAAAGCCCAGGTCTGCAGGCGTAAAGATGCGCTCATACTGCTTGGTGGTCACCTTGAAGTCGCCTGTTAATGATATTTCGTCATAACCGTCAATCGAGTTGACGATGCCGTAGTCAATGCCTAACCGTTGGTACACCTGATGGTAGAGACGCATTTGGTCGAGGTTGGCAACGCCTAGCAGCTGACAACTTGGTTGTGAGGGGTTGACCAACGGACCCAGCAGGTTGAAGATAGTGGGGAAGGGTAGTGCTTTGCGGATGGGACCTACAAACTTCATGGCCTTTGCAAAGAGCTGAGCATGGAGGTAAACGATACCGGCCTCTTCCATGCAACGGTTTAGCTTGTCGAGGTCATCGGTGAACTTGACACCATGCTGGGCAATAACGTTAGAGGCTCCACTGGTAGATGTTGCAGCATAGTTGCCGTGCTTGGCCACCTTATATCCGGCACCAGCAATGACGAAACACGATGTCGTCGAGATATTAAATGTGTTCTTGCGATCGCCACCAGTACCAACCACATCGATATATCGGTCGCACTGCAGGGGCACAGGAACACCTGTTTCCAGGATACCGTCGCGGAACCCCAGCAACTCTTCAACGGTCACACCACGCATCTGCAGACAGGTCAGCAGGGCGGTAATCTGTTCGTTGGGGTATTCACTCTGTGTGATGCCAATCAATATGTTTTTCATCTCCTCGCGGGAGAGCTCTTCGTGGTTTAACAGGCGGAAGAGATAGCCTTTCATGGTCTGTTCCATAATTTATTGTTTTTATTATTGTTATTTCGTTATTATGATGTTCCGATGTTTCGATATTTCGAAGATTCATAAGAACATCCAGTTCTGCAGCATTTTCTTGCCGTCAGGGGTGAGTACACTCTCAGGGTGGAACTGGATGCCGCGGACGTTCAGTTCGCGATGACGCATTGCCATAATCTGGCCTTCGTCACTAACGGCAGTGACCTCCAGACAATTGGGCAATCCTTCCTTTGCAACCACCCACGAATGGTAGCGACCAATGGTGATGTTACGCTCGATGCCACTGAAGATGGGGTCGTCGGCAATGATATGGCATGGAGTAGCCACTCCGTGGAAGACATCGCTCAGGTTCTCTAGTTGTCCACCAAACGCTTCGCCGATGGCTTGATGGCCCAGGCAGACGCCTAGAATGGGCTTTTTACCGGCATAGGTCTTGATTACGTCGAGCAAGAGACCTGCCTCGCTGGGAATTCCGGGGCCTGGCGAGAGAATAATCTTGCTAAAACCTTCCAGGTCGTTGAGTTCGAACTGGTCATTGCGCACGACGGTGACCTCTGCGCCCAAATCTTTCACTAAGTGACTCAGATTATATGTAAACGAGTCGTAGTTGTCTATGATGACTATTTTCATAATACTGCTGCTTTTTCGATGGCCTTACGTAGGGCCCCCAGTTTGTTATTCACTTCCTGTAACTCATACTCTACATCACTCTTGGCAACGATGCCGCCGCCAGCTTGGAACCATAGCTCGCCGTTGCGCGATACAAAGGTACGAATGGTGATGGCCTGATTGAGTGAGCCATCGAGACCTATGATGCCGATGCAACCGCCATAGGCTCCACGGTTGTGTGGTTCATACTCACTGATGAGCTGCATGGCACGCACCTTGGGCGCTCCACTCAGTGTGCCAGCAGGGAACGTGTCGATAAATGCCTTGATGGGATCTGCGCCCTCGTCGAGCTCGCCACTAACGCGTGACACGAGGTGGATGACGTGAGAATAGTATTGCAGGTCTTTGTAGAAGTCGACCTTAACGCCATGACAGTTGCGGCTGAGGTCGTTGCGGGCCAGATCGACTAGCATTACATGCTCGGCATTCTCTTTTGGATCATTGCGCAGATATTCAGCACCACGTCTGTCAGCCTCAGCATCGCCAGTACGCTTGGTTGTACCGGCAATCGGGTCGATATATGCTTTTTTGCCCTCTATGCGACAATGGGTTTCGGGTGAAGAACCAAAGATACGGAAACCACCGAAATCAAAGTAAAACAGATAGGGTGAGGGATTGATGCTGCGCAGGGCACGGTAAAGTTTGAAATCGTCGCCTTCATAGCGCTGAATAAAACGACGTGAGAGAACAATCTGGAAAACATCGCCACGCAGACAATGCTGGATGCCGCGACGGATATTGTCCTTATGCTCCTCGTCAGTCAGCGTCGACTTCACATCGCCGACAGGATGGAAAGCATATGACTGGACATTGGAGCGGTTCATGGCTTTCAGTACCTCTGATACCTCGTCGTTTCCCGAGAGGCTTACTACCTTCAGTTGGTTATTGTGATGGTCGAAGACTATCATCACTTGATAAAGAATATACAGAATGTCGGGAGCATCGTTGCGCTCTTGCGTCTCATCCTTTACGGCTATCTGCTCAAAATAGCGCACCGCATTGAAACTGGTGTAACCGAGAAGACCACAAAGACTGGCGTCGTCACCTTCGATGTGAATACGGTCAATGAGCGTATGAATGGCCTCGGCGGTGCCATAGTTCTTTGTAATCTCATGATTCTCATTGTTCCCATCAGGAAAAGTGACAGTCGCCACTCCGTGGCTGACGGCTACAGAAGCTATAGGATGGATGCCGATAAACGAGCGTGAGTTGCTGGCATCGTGGTAGTCGCTACTCTCCATCAGTGCACTCTGAGGATAAATATCGCGCAGTCGCATGTAGGCTGCAACGGGTGTATAGAGGTCGCCTAGGATGGTCTTGCTGGTAGTTGTAAAATGATAGGTATTCATAGTTTGAAGTTCAGATAGGTTTCTATGTCTTTATCGCCACGACCGCTTACCGTTAGTACGACAACATCGTCGGGCTTGAACTGTATTTTCTCAAGAGCTGCAACGGCATGGGCTGACTCCAGTGCAGGAATGATGCCTTCCAGACGTGTCATCTCAAAGGCGGCGCGGACAGCCTCGTCGTCATTGATGCTATACACTGTGGCACGATGCTGAGTGGCCAGATTGGCATGCATAGGACCGATACCTGGATAGTCGAGACCTGCAGAGATGCTCTCAGCTTCGATAATCTGACCGTCAGGAGTCTGCATGACTAACGTCTTGGAACCATGCAGAATACCCAAACGTCCAGCATGGATGGTCGCCGCTGTGTGACCGGTGTCTGCGCCTTTACCACCGGCCTCAGCCAGAATGATGCGCACACGCTCGTCATCGATATAATGGTAGATGGTGCCGGCAGCATTGCTGCCACCACCTACGCATGCCATCAGAATGTCAGGATAGTCGCGGCCGATCTTCTCTTGCAGCTGTTCCTTAATCTCCTTGGAAATGACACTTTGAAGTCGAGCCACCATATCGGGATAGGGATGAGGACCTACCGTGCTACCTATTATATAAAAAGTATCAGCAGGATGACAGCACCAGTCGCGGATGGCCTCGTTGGTGGCATCCTTGAGTGTCCAGTTGCCAGTCTTTACAGGGCGCACCTCGGCACCCAGCATCTTCATACGTTCTACATTGACATGCTGACGCTCAACATCGAGTGCTCCCTGATAAACAACGCAGGGCATATCCATGAGGGCACAGACCGTAGCAGTAGCTACACCATGTTGACCGGCTCCAGTCTCGGCAATGATGCGCTTCTTTCCCATTTTCTTTGCCAGCAGAATCTGTCCGATGGTGTTGTTGATCTTGTGAGCTCCCGTGTGGTTGAGATCTTCACGCTTCAGATACAACTGACAACCGTAACGCTCACTCATGCGATGGGCATAATAAAGAGGTGAAGGACGACCTACATAGTCACGCAGTAGCTGCATGTACTCGCGTTGAAACTCTTCCGACTCGATGATAGGCAGATACTCCTCCTGCAACTTCTTGACTGTGGCATAGAGAATCTCAGGCACATAAGCACCTCCAAACTCACCGTAAAACCCTTTGTCATCTACTAAGTAACTCATAATGTTAATACTTTATTATTTTATTATTCATTTGCTTGAAACTGAAAAGAGGCCCGTCGCGTAAACGACGAGCCTCACTTTATCCAATTCCTGATACTATACGGCTTCGTACCTCGCGACTATTTTAATCTCGAGTTACGCCACCACCATGTATAGTTCATTGAATACTGCATCTAGTTTTGTTTTTTAAATTTTCGCCACAAAAGTACATGTTTTTCTTTTGATATGCAAACTTTTCGGCGTTTTTTTTTAATGATTTGATAGAAAAAGTGTAATTTTGCAATCAAAAAGGTTATTTGATGTTATGAATATACAGGAATTACTCAATAAAACAGATCGTTTTGCTGCTCAGGCGGGTTGCCGGATTGTCGCTGCTGATGCTCAGCATGCTGTGGCGCAGATGATAGTAACAGAGCAGCATCTGAATGGCGGAAATGTTTGTCAGGGCGGTGCTCTGTTTACGTTGGCCGATTTGGCGATTGCTGCTTTGATGAATTATCAAGGACAACTGACATTTGGCATACATAATAGTATTATGTTTGTGTCGAGTGCACGAGTGGGTGATGAGCTTACCGCAGAGGCTTTCAGCGTATGTGACCACCATAAAATACCCTCCGTGGAGGTGAAAGTCACCAACCAGGAGGGTCGTTTGATTTGTCATGTGACTGGTATGGGGTTTAGGAAACAGGTTGCAGTACCTATGAACCCAGAAGAGTCGTGTGGCTAAAGTGGGGAAAATGAGAAAAATCGAAAAAAAATAGCGAAAAATTTGTTTTTTTTCTGATTATTGTCTAAATTTGCCCCCGATAAGCCTTACGTAGGCTATTGCCACGTCACTTATCATACTTCATAGGTTGAGGTTGGTAGCGTCCTGCACCAACCTCTTTTTATAACCTATTTATACTTCCCAACCAATGGCCGAAGCACCCAGCACAGCTGCTGAAGCACCATCAAGACCACTCACTAAGAACTGGGCTTTACCCTTGTAGACGTTCATGACATGCTTATCGTAAGCTCTTTTGATGGGCTCCATAATCAGGTCACCGGCTTTTGTCATGCCTCCGAAGAAGATAAATGCTTCAGGTGAGCAGAAAGTTGCAAAGTCAGCGCAGGCCTCACCCAGCATCTTACCAGTGAACTCATAAATCTCTTTGGCCAGCTCATCGCCTTTGCCTGCTGCGATAGAAACTTCGAGAGATGTGATGTCTTCAGGTTTAATGTCACGCAGAAGAGAAGGGCGTTTGGTCTTCTGCAACAGCTCGCGGGCAGTACGTGCCACACCGGTTGCAGAGCAATAGGCTTCCAGACAACCTGTACGGCCGCAACCGCATGGGCGTCCTTCTTCACCACGTACCATCGTGACGTGCCCCAGTTCTCCTGCAAAGCCGTCACTGCCATATACCAACTGGCCATTAACCACGATGCCAGAACCTACACCTGTACCAAGGGTAATGACGATAAAGTTCTTCATGCCACGAGCAACACCATAGACCATCTCGCCGATAGCTGCTGCGTTGGCATCATTGGTGACGGCAACGGGAATGCCTTCCAGTTTCTCACTGAACATCTGACCCAATGGAACGATGCAGTCATGTGCCCACTTGATATTAGGAGCAATCTCTATAGTTCCTTTGTAATAGTTGCCATTAGGCGCACCGACTCCCATTGCTTTTATCTTTTCCATACCTCCAACCTGCTCAATGATGGGCTGGAGGGCATTGACAGATGCTTCGATAAATGCCTCAGCAGTATCGTACTGTTGAGTTTTAATGGCTGTAGTAGCTTTGATTTCACCACGCTGGTCCACAATCCCGAAAACGGCATTGGTACCGCCTAAGTCTAGGCCGATAACATACGGCTTGATTCCTTGCTGTTCGTACATAGTAATATTTTTATAAAAATTTCTGCTTTTGTGTGCAAAGATAGTCATTTCCCAAGAAAACTTATGCGGTTTAACTCCCTTTAACGTTGTCCAAAGACAAATAATAATAAAAAGTTGTACCTTTGCACCGAATATGATGTTTCCTATACATATTAATGTAGTAGATTTGGTGTTTAAAGGCATGCTGATAGGCATGGTCGCCTCAGCACCAATGGGACCAGTAGGCATCCTATGTGTACAGCGTACATTGAACAAAGGGCGCCTGTATGGTTTTGTCACTGGTATAGGGGCTGCTGTCAGTGATATCATCTATGCTGGCATCACGGGTTTCGGTATGGCCTTTGTGATGGATTTTATCAACAACGAACAGAATAAGTTCTATCTACAGATTATTGGCTCTGTACTGCTGTTAGGCTTTGGTGTCTATACGTGGATTAGTGACCCTACGAAAAATATGCGTAAGTCGGGCATGCAGCGTGGTACATTCTGGTATAATACGTGGACAGCTTTTTTGGTGACATTCTCAAACCCGCTGATTGTGTTCTTGTTCATGGCACTGTTTGCCCAGTTCGCTTTTGTCATTCCCGATCATCCGTTTGAGATGGTCATTGGCTTTGCGAGCATTGTTGGAGGAGCTCTTTTGTGGTGGTATGGCTTGTCGTGGCTGGTTGATAAAGTACGAACCATATTCGATGCCCAAGGTATTAGGATTATTAATCGTGTCATTGGAGTTGTGGTGATCATTTTCTCTTTCATATCACTGTTTGGTACTGTAACCAATCTGTTCCGTTTCTTTTAAAGGTAAAAAGGATTTAGAATAACAAAGATGTTTATTGCCCAAGAATTACGTAAGAACAATATTGCAGAATACTTGTTGTATATGTGGCAGGTGGAGGATACCATCCGTGCGTTTGGCTGTTCCATTGGTCGCATTCGTAGAGAATATATCAATCGCTTTGATTATAGCGATGAACAAAAAGAAGAAGAGACCGACTGGTTTGGTAATCTTATTAGAATGATGAATTCGGAGGATTGCCGTGAGCAAGGACATCTTCAGATTAATAAGGTTGTGATGATGCAGTTGGTAGAACTACATGCCCAATTGCTTTCATCAACAAAGTTCCCTTTCTATAATGCTGAGTATTATAAGGTGCTTCCATATATCGTCGAGTTGCGTAATCATGGCGCTGACAAAGAGGAAAACGAGATTGAGACATGTTTCAATTCTTTATACGGTGTAATGCTGCTGCGTCTGCAGAAAAAGGAAATAACTCCTAATACTCAGCATGCAGTCAAGGAGATTACTACTTTTTTGGGTATGCTTAGCGACTATTACAAAAAGGACAAGGAAGAAGGGCTGAAATTCGAATAAGATGAATATATTGATAACGGGCTGTAATGGCCAATTAGGTAATGAAATGCAATTGCTGGAGAAAAGCTATCCCCAGCATACCTATTTTAATACAGATGTGGCAGAACTAGACATTACCAATCAGCAAGCTATTGAAACCTTTGTCAGAGAGCATCAGATTGACGGCATTGTGAACTGTGCTGCTTATACTGCAGTTGATAAGGCTGAAGACAACGAGGCACTCTGCCAGAAACTGAATGCTGAGGCTCCTGCGTTTCTGGCCCATGCTATAGGGCAGCGTGGCGGATGGATAATCCAGATTTCTACAGACTATGTCTTTGATGGTACTAATCATACACCATATACAGAGGATGATGATACTTGCCCCAATAGCGTCTATGGCAAGACCAAGTTGGTGGGCGAATTCAACGTTCAGAAATTGTGTGAGAAATCGATGATTATCCGTACGGCATGGTTGTATTCCACATTCGGTAATAATTTCGTGAAGACGATGATTCGATTGGGTAATGAAAAGCCGGAACTTGGAGTCATCTTCGATCAGATAGGTACACCTACTTATGCCCGCGACCTTGCCAGGGTCGTTATGACAGCCATTGAACAAGGCATTGTGCCGGGCATCTACCATTTCTCTAACGAGGGAGTCATATCGTGGTACGACTTCGCTAAGGCCATTCATCGTTTAGCAGGCATCAATACCTGTCATGTACGTCCGCTGCATACAGCTGAATATCCCACGCCTGCAAAACGCCCACATTACAGCGTGCTTGACAAAACGAAGATGAAAAAGACCTATGGTATTGAAATCCCTTATTGGGAAGAGTCATTAAAAGATTGTATTGACAGATTATGAATCAAGAAATAGAAAGAAGAAGAACCTTTGCGATTATCTCGCACCCAGACGCAGGTAAGACTACGCTGACAGAGAAGTTCCTGCTTTTTGGCGGACAGATTCAGGTAGCTGGCGCCGTGAAGAGTAATAAAATCAAGAAGACTGCCACATCTGACTGGATGGATATTGAGAAACAACGTGGTATCTCGGTATCGACCTCTGTGATGGAGTTTGATTATACCCCAGATGGTAAGGATATAGAATATAAGGTTAACATTCTGGATACCCCCGGTCACCAGGATTTTGCCGAAGATACCTACCGTACGCTGACAGCGGTGGACTCGGCGATTATTGTGGTTGATGGCGCAAAAGGTGTTGAGACGCAGACGCGTAAGTTGATGAATGTTTGTCGTATGCGTAACACCCCTGTCATCATTTTCATCAACAAAATGGACCGTGAGGGTCGTGACCCCTTTGATTTGCTTGATGAGCTGGAGAAAGAACTTGAAATACATGTTCGCCCACTGTCATGGCCTATCAACCAGGGAGCCAAGTTCAAGGGCGTGTATAATATCTATGAGCAACAGCTCAATCTCTTTACACCTGATAAGCAACGCGTAACTGAAAAAGTCGCAGTAGATATCGACAGCCCTGAACTCGATGAAAGAGTAGGTGAGCAGGATGCTGAGAAATTGCGTGAAGACCTTGAACTGGTTAGTGGCGTATATCCCGACTTTGAGGTCGATACCTATCGTTCTGCTGAGGTCGCTCCTGTATTTTTCGGTTCGGCCCTCAATAACTTTGGAGTGCAGGAACTGTTAGACTGCTTTGTCGAGATTGCTCCATCACCCAAGCCCACAAAAGCTGAGGAGCGTGATGTGCAGCCCGAGGAACCGAAGTTCACTGGATTTGTCTTTAAGATAACTGCCAATATTGATCCTAATCATCGTTCATGTATTGCGTTCTGCAAAGTATGTAGCGGTAAATTCCAGCGCAATCAGCCCTATCTGCATGTGCGTCAAGGCAAGACATTGCGTTTTTCGTCGCCTACTCAGTTTATGGCTCAGCGCAAATCAACCATTGATGAGGCATGGCCAGGTGACATCGTTGGTCTGCCCGATACAGGTGGCATGTTTAAGATTGGTGACACTATTACGGAGGGTGAACAACTCCACTTCCGTGGTCTTCCATCGTTCTCGCCAGAGCTCTTTAAGTATATTGAGAACGACGATCCTATGAAATCGAAACAGCTTCAGAAAGGTATTGACCAACTGATGGACGAGGGTGTCGCCCAATTGTTCGTCAATCAGTTTAATAACCGGAAAATTATAGGTACTGTAGGACAATTGCAATTTGAAGTTATTCAGTATCGTTTGGAGAATGAATACAATGCAAAGTGTCGTTGGGAACCCGTTCATCTTTACAAGGCCTGTTGGATTGAGAGTGATGACGAGAAAGAACTTGAGAATTTTAAAAAACGTAAATACCAGTACATGGCGAAGGACAAGGAGGGACGTGATGTGTTCCTTGCGGACTCAGGTTATGTGCTCTCTATGGCTCAGCAGGATTTCGAACACATTAAGTTTCACTTTACATCAGAGTTCTAATGACACGCGAACAAGATATCAAGAATGCTGTAGAGGTGCTCCGCAAGGGGGGGGTTATCCTCTATCCTACAGATACAGTGTGGGGTATCGGCTGTGATGCCACCAATGCCGATGCTGTGAAACGAGTCTATGACATTAAGCAGCGTGACGATTCGAAAGCGCTTATCTGTTTGGTTGATAGCGATGCTCGTCTACAACGCTATGTCAGGAAAGTTCCTGAGGTGGCATGGCAACTTATTGACAGCCTGCAGGACAGTGGTAGTAAACCTACCACGCTCATTCTTGATGGTGCTGTCAATTTAGCTTCCAACCTTATCGCAGAGGATGGAAGTATTGCTCTACGCATTACGCAGGAACCGTTCTCGAAAGAGTTGTGCTATCGTTTTCAAAAGGCGTTGGTGTCAACTTCTGCCAATATCAGTGGTGAACCTGCTGCTCAGAACTATGCTGACATTGATCCGCGTATTCTGGAGGCCGTAGATTATATATGCTGGTCACGGCGTCAGGAGCATCAGCCCCATCAGCCGTCCAGCATCATTCGTCTAAGGGAAGATAGTGAGGTCACCATCATCCGAAAATAATCACTTATTTCTCAATAATCTCGCGCGCTCTGGAGAGGGCGAGGTCAATGTGGTTACAGATGTTCTCTTCGCCTAATAACTGATGGAAATTGTTACGCATCAGTATGGACTCAACTTTCGGATTAACACCTGAAAGAACTATTGTTATGCCTTCTTTTTGACTCATTAGACACATGTTCTCCAAGTTGTGAAGACCTGTAGAGTCAATGAACGGAACCTTACGCATGCGGATGATGCGCACTTTCGGACGATTACCATAGCGTGCCATGATATCCTCGAAACGGTTACCTGCTCCAAAGAAGTAAGGTCCATTGATCTCGTAGACCTCAACACCTTCGGGGATGGTCAGGTGCTCTAGGTTGCCTGCCTGCATGTCGGCGTCCTCGTTGAGGTCAATCTCGTCGTAGATGGCCTTGACATCGGTAGTTTCCGACATACGACGCATGAAGAGCAGACAAGCGCAGATAAGACCGAACTCGATGGCAATGGTGAGGTCGAAGATGATGGTCAGGAAGAATGTCAGCAAGAGCACGGTGACATCGCTCTTCGGATTGCGAGTCATCGCCAGGAACGAGCGCCAACCACTCATGCCGTATGAAACGACAACCAATACGCCAGCCAGACAGGCCATGGGGATATACTGCGCCAGAGGCATGAGGAACAGGAAGATGAGCATGAGTACTGCAGCATGAATAATACCAGCTACAGGTGTGCGTCCACCGTTGTTGATATTGGTCATGGTACGGGCGATAGCTCCTGTAGCAGGAATACCACCGAAAATGGGCGATGCCAGATTAGCAATACCCTGACCAATCAGTTCCGTGTTTGAGTTGTGGTGGTCACCAATGACACCATCAGCAACGGTGGCTGACAGCAGGGATTCGATAGCACCCAAGACGGCGATGGTAACAGCAGGACCTACAAGACCCTTTATGGTTTCCCATGAGAGTTCAGGGACAACGGCACCTGGCAACGTAGAGTTAATGCTGAAGCGGTCACCAATGGTTTCGACACTCGTTACACCAGCATACTGCTTGAGCAGCAACACGGCTACGGTCATTACGATGATGGCAACCAACGAACCAGGAAGTGCCTTGAGTGGTGACAAATGGAACAAACGTGCCAGCATGGGCCATGCAGCAATAATAGCGACAGAGATGATGCCAACCAATGCACTCCACGGATCTATATTCCCTATATTATATAGGTATACTCCCCACTTCTCAATGAAGTCGCTAGGAATGGCACCGTCAATCGACATGCCCAGCAGGTCTTTTACCTGTGTGGTGAAGATTGTGACGGCAATACCGCTGGTAAAACCTACCACGATGGGGTAAGGAATGTACTTGATGATGGTACCTAGGCGTAGCACACCCAACATGATGAGGAAAACACCGGCCATCAACGTGGCAATGGTCAGTCCTTGAATACCATATTGTTGAATGATACCATAGACGATGACGATGAAGGCACCTGTAGGTCCACCAATCTGAACTTTACTACCACCGAACAATGAGATGAACAATCCGGCAACGATGGCGGTGATGATGCCCTTCTCAGGGCTTACACCGCTGGCAATGCCAAAGGCAATAGCCAACGGCAGTGCAACGATACCAACAATCAGTCCGGCCATCAAGTCGGCTACGAAGGTCTTACGGTCGTAGTTCTTGATGGCCGAAAAGAATTTGGGTTTGAAATCTAATGTCTTTTTCAAATCTTTTCTTTCCAATGAATAATTACTTGTTCTTCAAAAGGTCGCGAATCTCAGCGAGCAGTTCCTCCTGTGAGGGGCCCTTGGGAGCCTCAGGAGCAGCGGGCTCTTCCTTCTTGCGGTTCAGTTTGTTGATAGCTTTCAGCATCAGGAAAATACAGAATGCAACGATGATGAAGTCGATGACGTTCTGGATGAACTGTCCATAAGTGATGTTGGCCTCACCAATTGTTGCTTTCAAACCTGTGAAGTCAATTCCGCCAGTGACGATACCAATCAGAGGCATGAGAATGTCGTTGACCAAACTAGATACAATCTTACCGAATGCACCGCCGATGATAACACCGACTGCCATGTCCATCACGTTGCCTTTCATGGCAAACTCTTTGAATTCTTTAATAAATCCCATAGTCGTAATCTTTAAATTGTAAACTATATACTTTAAACTGTATTTTTGCTAACTGCGTTTTACAATCTTAACCTTGAAACGTTGATTTGCTACTTTTTCGCTTTTGCTTTTTCACTTTTCACTTAAATTAAGACTGATTTCACGTGCAAATATAGATATTTTTTTGTAACTTTGTGCCCGAAAAGAAAAAAAAGTGCAATTAAGAATTATGACAAAAGTAGCAATTAACGGTTTTGGCCGTATTGGTCGTCTCGCATTCCGTCAGATGTTCGAGGCCGAGGGTTATGAGGTAGTAGCAATCAACGACTTGACCAGCCCCAAGATGCTGGCTCATCTTCTGAAGTATGACACCGCTCAGGGTGGTTTCTGTGGCAAGTTCGGTGAGAACAAGCACACTGTTGAAGCTGGTGAGGACTTTATCGTGGTTGATGGCAAGAAGATTACTATCTACGCTATTCCTAACGCTGCTGAGCTTCCTTGGGGTAAGCTGGACGTAGACGTTGTTCTGGAGTGCACAGGTTTCTATACTTCTAAGGAGAAGGCTTCTGCTCACCTGACAGCTGGTGCTAAGAAGGTTGTTATCTCTGCTCCTGCTGGCAACGACCTGCCCACCATCGTTTACAACGTTAACCACAAGACTCTGACCCCTGCTGATACTGTTATCTCAGCTGCTTCTTGTACAACTAACTGCTTGGCTCCTATGACCAAGGCTCTGAACGATTTCGCTCCTATCCAGAGCGGTATCATGACCACTGTACACGCTTACACTGGTGACCAGATGATTCTCGACGGTCCTCAGCGCAAGGGTGATGTTCAGCGCGCTCGTGCTGGTGCTCAGAACATCGTTCCTAACTCAACTGGTGCTGCTAAGGCTATCGGTCTCGTTATCCCCGAGCTGAACGGTAAGCTAATTGGTGCTGCTCAGCGCGTTCCAACTCCTACAGGTTCTACCACTATCCTGCACGCTGTTGTTAAGGGCGAGGTTACTGTTGAGGGTATCAACGCTGCCATGAAGGCTGCTCAGAACGAGAGCTTTGGTTACACTGAGGAGAAGCTCGTTTCTAGCGACATCATCGGTATGAAGTTCGGTTCACTGTTCGATGCTAACCAGACCATGGTTTCTAAGATTGGTGATGGTAACTCTCTCGTACAGGTTGTTGCTTGGTACGACAATGAGAACTCTTACACTTCTCAGATGGTTCGCACCATTAAGTACCTCGCTGAGCTGAAATAATACCACTCAGATATAAAAAAAAAGCCACTTGATTTTGTCGAGTGGCTTTTTTTGTGTACCTTTGCCACCAGATAACTATAAAAATCTTTGAAACTTTCATGACTTGGTGTTTTATATAAATAATGTATATAAGGAAATTCGCAATCTTAACAAGCATAGCTGTTGCAACGTTTTCTGCCTGTGGAGGACAATCGGGTAAAAACGACAGCAATATTGACGCTACTGCAGCCGACTCTATAGTTGTGACTGTGGCTGACGGGGATTCTATTCGTCATACATCAGATTATATCAGACAGCGAATTGATTCGTTCTATAAGCATAAGGATGATGATTTCGGATGTTCGACGTACTTCAGACAGCTTTCGGTTAAAGCCGATAGTATTTGTGAGGCACAAGGATACATTTGGACTGACGGTGACCACTGGATTAACGGACAGGATAAAGATGAAGAGTGGTGGTATAAACTACAGAAATTATCTCAAGTGACAGACAGTACGGCAGTGGCAGAGATGCTGATTCATAATTTTGAAGATGCTACAATCTTTCTGCATCTTGTCTATGAGCGTGGCGACTGGTATGTTGATGATTTCCGATTCGAGTTGTTCGATGGAAAGAAAAAGCATATGCTCTCAGAAAAGAAACGTACCTTGGAGTTTCTAGCTGAACAGGATGCTCTGTAAAAGAATATAGGTGATATAAGATGGAGATGATTACAATACTTGGTCCTACAGCCAGTGGCAAAACTTCTGTAGCGGCAGCTTTGGCACGCAAGATAGGCGGTGAGATTATTTCTGCCGATTCGCGTCAGGTCTATCGTCGTATGGATATTGGTACAGGCAAGGACTTGGCGGATTATGGGGAAATTCCCTATCATCTTATCGACATTCGGGAGCCAGGTACTAAATACAATCTGTTTGAGTATCAGCAGGACTTCTTTGATGTCTACCAAGATATTCAGGGCAGGGGCGCTGTGCCCATCCTCTGCGGCGGTACAGGACTATATATCGAGGCTGTGCTCAAAGGTTATAAGCTATCGCCTGTACCCCAGAATCCAGAATTGCGTAACCGCTTGGAGGGATTGACATTACCTGTATTGACTGATATGTTAAAGGCTCTTAAGGTGAAGAATAACTCTGTGATGCACAATACTACCGATGTTGACTCTTGCCAGCGAGCCATTCGTGCCATAGAAATAGAAACTTATAACTTAGAACATCCTGTGCCTCGCAGAGAACTCCCTTCCGTCGACTCCCTTGTCATTGGCATTGATATCAATCGTGAAGAACGTCGTGCCAAAATCTCACAGCGCCTCCGGGCTCGTCTCGAAGAAGGTATGGTTGATGAGGTGAGAGCATTGCTTGAAGAAGGTATCGCAGCTGATGACCTCATCTACTATGGTCTTGAGTATAAATTTGTGACGGAATATCTTATTGGTAAGACTACTTACGACGAGATGCTCACTCGTTTAGAGATTGCCATCCATCAGTTTGCCAAACGGCAGATGACGTGGTTCCGTGGGATGGAAAGGCGAGGTTTTAAGATTCACTGGATTGATGCAACACTCCCAATGGAGGATAAAGTTAAACTAATTATGAATTATGCATTATGAATCATGCATTAAATTATAAATGGGGCATCCTGTATTGCCCTAAAGGAAGAGGTAATAAACAGCGCGAGAAAATACAACGCGTGTTAGATGACCGTAAGGTTGATTACGACTTCGTTCAGAGTGAGTCTGCAGATAGTGTAGAGCGTCTGGTGACCATGCTAATCCACAATGGCTATAAGACTATTGTCATTGTGGGAGGAGATTCAGCGCTCAATGATGCTGTCAACTGTCTGATGCGTGAGGAAAAACATGTGCGTGACGAGATTGCTCTGGGTGTGATTCCCAATGGTGTGATGAACGACTTTGCCAGATATTGGGACTTTAAAGAAGGAAATGTTGAACAGACGGTCGACTGGCTCGTCAAACATCGAGTACGTACGGTGGACTTAGGGTGTGTACGCTATACGGACAAGAAGGGGGAGAAATGTCATCGCTATTTTCTTAACTGTGTCAACATTGGCTTGATAGCCGACATCATGAACCTACGACGCCAAACCCGTTCTCTGTTAGGTTCCCATACGCTTTCTTTTATCGTATCCATTTTCTTGATGATATTCCACAGGATGGATTATAAGATGCGTGTCAAGGTTAACAATTCTACAGTCGACCGTAAGGTGATGACGATGTGTGTAGGTAGTGGCCCTGGCTATGGACAGACTCCCAGTGCTGTGCCCTATAACGGTATGCTTGACGTGTCAATGGTATATCATACTGAAATCATTCAGGTGTTCGCAGGACTTTGGCTGTTGATTAGCGGACGTTTCCTCAACCATCGTAGCGTTCATCCCTATCGTACCCGCGAAGTAATTATAGAGGATGCTCCTCACGCTTTGGTTGGTGTTGACGGTAGACTGATTGGAACACCTACAGGACCATATCGCATTACTGTCGAACAGGAGGTTATTAATTTCCTGATTCCTGATTAATAACCTGTCAGAAATCATACTCTTTTTATCACTTTGTTTGGTGAATCGAGGCTCCGAACCATAAAAAAACAGCTATTTCGGAAAAAAAACCGAAATATATTTGGTAGTCCCGATAAAATTCATTAATTTTGAAGGTGATTACAAATCTAAAACAATTAATCTTAAAATAAGGACTATGAGTTATTTACGATTAGAGAAAGCTGTAATGACCAACCTTGAGGAGTCGCTCCATCGTGAATTGCTTCGAACAAACCGTTCTGGTGCTTATAGTGCGTCTACCTTGGTAGACTGCAATACGCGTAAGTATCACGGTCTGCTCGTTGTTCCCGTACCTGAGTTGGATGATGAGAATCATGTGCTCTTGTCGTCACTCGATTGTACGGTAATTCAGCATGGTGCAGAGTTCAATCTTGGACTCCACAAGTACCAGGGCAACAATTACAGTCCTAAAGGTCACAAGTACATTCGAGAGTTTGACTGTGATGTGGTTCCCACCACGCTCTATCGCGTTGGTGGCGTGTTGTTAAAAAAGGAAGTGGTCTTCCATCATTATGAAGATCGCATCCTGATTCGTTACACATTGGTTGATGCTCATTCGGCTACCACACTTCGTTTCCGTCCGTTCCTTGCGTTCCGCTCGGTGCGCCAGTTTACCCATGAGAACAGCACTGCCAGTCGTGAGTACCATGAGGTTGACAATGGCATCAAAACATGTATGTATGCTGGCTATCCCGATTTGTACATGCAGTTCAATAAAAAGAACGAATTTGTTTTCCATCCTGACTGGTATCGTGGTATCGAGTATCCTAAGGAGCAAGAACGTGGCTATGCTTCGAACGAAGACTTGTATGTTCCTGGCTATTTTGAGATGAGTATTAAAAAGGGTGAGAGCATCGTTTTCTCAGCATCTACATCGGCCATTAAGACCAATACGTTGAAGGCTCTCTTTGACAAAGAGGTCGAACAGCGAGTACCTCGTGATAATTTCTATCATTGTTTGGTCACGGCTGCTCATCAGTTCCATAACCGTAAACCCAACGATGATCGCTATTTGTTGGCTGGTTATCCATGGTTTAAGGTTCGTGCGCGTGATACGTTTATCTCGTTGCCAGGTCTGACACTCTCCATTGGTGAACAAGACTACTTTGAACTGGTCATGAAGACTGCTGAGAAGGGCCTTCGCGAGTTTATGGAGGACAAGCCTCTCAGCGTAAAAATTTATGAGATTGATCATCCTGATGTGCCGTTGTGGGCCATTTGGGCTATTCAACAATATGTCAAGGATGCTGGTCGTGAGCATGGATATAAGATGTATGGTAAGTTGGTGAAGGACATCGTCAAGTACATCTCTAATGGTGGTCATCCCAATATGCGCCTTGATGACAATGGCCTGCTTTATGCTGATGGTCGGAATAAAGCTATTACCTGGATGAACTCTACTGCTAACGGCCATCCTGTTGTACCTCGCTCAGGTTATATTGTTGAGTTTAACGCCTTGTGGTACAATGCATTGAAATTCTGCGCCTCGTTGGAATCAGAGTTTGGTGATAAGAAATTAGCTGATAAACTCGAAAAACGAGCCGAGTTGTGTAAGCAGTCGTTCATTGACACCTTCATGAACGAGTATGGCTATCTGCTTGACTATGTTGATGGCAACATGATGGATTGGAGTGTTCGCCCCAATATGATCTTCCCAGTTGCTTTTGACTATTCTCCGCTGTCGCAGGAACAGAAGAAAAGCGTGCTTGACATCTGTACCCGTGAGCTGCTTACCCCAAAGGGATTGCGCTCGTTGTCACCTAAGAGTGGCGGATATAACCCCATGTATGTCGGACCTCAGACACAGCGCGATTATGCCTACCATCAGGGTACTGCATGGCCATGGCTGGGAGGCTTCTACATTGAGGCCTGTCTGAAACTCTATAAGCGCACCCGTCTGTCTTTCCTCGAGCGCCACATGGTAGGATATGAGGAAGAGATGGATTATCATGCATTAGGAACAATCAGTGAGTTGTTTGATGGTAACCCGCCATTCTACGGACGAGGCGCTATGGCCTTTGCCATGAATGTCGCAGAAATCTTACGCTCATTGAAGCTGATGGAAAAATACACTTACCAAAAATAATTAGGAGGAGACGCTATGAAAGTTTTAATGTTTGGATGGGAGTATCCTCCTCACGTGTTCGGTGGTCTTGCCACTGCTAATTATGGTATCTCACAGGGTCTCTATGCACAAGGCGATATGGATATCACGCTCTGTTTACCTCATCCTTTTGGTGATGAGGAGCGTGAGGCCGCCCATATCGTGGCAATGAATGCTGTGCCTATTGCATATCGCGACGTATCGGCTGATTATGTTCGCGAACGAGTTGGCAACATCATGGATCCTGATCTCTATTTCCGTTTGCGTGACCATTTGTATGCTGATTTCAATTACATGCATGTCAATGATCTTGGCGCTATGGAGTTTGCTGGTGGCTATCCTGGGAATCTGCATGAGGAGATTAATAATTACTCTATTATTGCAGGTGTCGTAGCTCGTACACTTGACTATGATATCATTCATGCACACGACTGGCTGACTTATCCAGCAGGCATACATGCCAAGCAAGTTAGTGGTAAGCCCCTGTGCATCCATGTTCACGCAACCGACTTTGACCGTTCGCGAGGTAAAGTGAACCCGACGGTTTATTCGATTGAGAAGAATGGTATGGACAATGCTGATTGCATCATGTGTGTATCGGAGTTGACACGTCAGACAGTTATCAATCACTATCATCAAGATCCTCGTAAGTGCTATACAGTGCACAATGCTGTATACCCACTGCCTCAGGAGTATCAAGACATTCCGCGTCCCGATCATACAGGTAAGGACAAAGTGGTGACGTTCCTTGGCCGTATCACTATGCAGAAGGGACCTGAGTATTTTGTTGAGGCTGCCAATATGGTCATTCGTCGTACTAAGAACGTACGCTTTTGTATGGCAGGCTCGGGTGATATGATGGACGCCATGATTCATTTAGCTGCAGAGCGAGGTATCGCAGACCGTTTCCACTTCCCAGGTTTCATGCGTGGCAAGCAGGTCTATGAGTGTTTGAAAGACTCAGATGTTTATGTAATGCCCTCTGTGTCAGAGCCCTTCGGCATTTCGCCGCTTGAGGCCATGCAGTGTGGTACTCCTTCAATCATCTCAAAGCAGTCTGGTTGTGCCGAGATATTGTCTAACTGTATCAAGGTTGACTATTGGGATATCCACGCCCTTGCTGACGCTATCTATAGCATATGTGCTAACGACTCACTTTTCCAATATCTCAAAGAGGAAGGAAAGAACGAAGTCGACCAGATTACATGGGAGAAAGTGGGCGCCTGGATTGCTACACTCTATAAGCGCACCCTTGGTTGGGAGCAGTAATATAATTGATAACTGATAATTGAAAATTGATAATTATGAAAACAATTTGTTTATATTTCGAGATACACCAGATTATCCATCTGAAGCGCTATCGTTTCTTTGATATCGGTACCGACCATTATTACTACGACGATTATGAGAACGAGCGTAGCATTACTGATATCGCTAACCGCAGCTACATGCCTGCGTTAAATGCCATTGGTGATATGATTCGTGAGAATGGTGAGTTCTTCAAAGTCGCTTTTTCTCTCTCTGGAACAGGCATTGAACAGCTTGAGTTCCATGCCCCGCAGGTAATAGCAAAACTGCAAGAACTTAACCAGACAGGCTGTGTAGAGTTCCTTGCCGAGCCATATAGTCATGGACTTTCCTCATTGGCCAATGAGGAAACATTTGCCCTTGATGTGAAGAAACAGGCTGCCAAGATTGAGGAACTCTTCGGTAAGAAGCCAACTGTAGCACGCAACTCATCGCTTATTTATTCTGATGATATCGGTGCGCAGATTGCTGCAATGGGTTTCAAAGGTATGCTAACCGAGGGTGCTAAGCATGTGCTCGGTTGGAAGTCGCCTCATTATGTCTATAATTGCAACATGGCTCCAAGTCTGAAGCTTCTGTTGCGCGATGTAGAGTTGTCTGATGACATTTCTCTGCGTTTCAATAATCCCGACTGGGAGGGCTATCCTCTGTTTGCGGATAACTATATCGATCGTATTGCCCGTTTCCCCGAAGAAGAGCAGATCATCAACATCTTCATGGAATTGTCAGCTCTTGGCATCGCACAGCCACTTAGCTCGAATATTCTCGACTTCCTGAAGGCTCTGCCCGCTTGTGCTAAGGCAAAGGGTATTACTTTCTCGACGCCTACTGAGATTTGTATGAAGGTAAAGAGTGTAGGTAATCTTGATGTACCCGATACCCTTTCATGGGTTGATGAGGAGCGCGATGTGTCTTGCTGGCTGGGTAATGCTATGCAGCGTGAGGCTTTCAACAAGCTCTATAGTGTTGCCGATCGTTTGCGCATTGCTGATGATCCACGCATCAATCAAGACTGGGACTACCTGCAGGCATCTAACAATTTCCGCTTCATGACCACCAAACCTTCTAACGTAGGACTTGATCGTGGCATTTATAGCGGACCATTCGATGCTTTCACTAATTACATGAATATCCTCGGTGATTTCATTAATCGAGTCAATGCCCTTTATCCTCAGGAGATTGAGAATGATGAGCTCAACGCATTGCTCACTACCATTCGCAATCAGGGTGATGAAATCGAGATGAAGGATAAGGAAATCACCCGCCTAAAGGCACGCCTTGAGAAATTGGAGCCTGTTAAGGCTGAAAAGAAAACCGCCCCCAAGAAGGCTGCTGCCCCCAAGAAAGCAGCTCCTAAAAAGGCAGAAGCTTCGAAGAAAGAGGAAGCCAAATAAGGTTACGGATTTCCAATAATAGTAAAACGGCGTTTCACGAGTAGAGAAACGCCGTTTTGCTGTTAGAGAAACGTCGTTTTACTATTCGTTACTGTGCGTTACTCTAAAACAGGAATGCTGAATAGATTATTCTGACATGTCGACAACCTCAAACCGGAAATCTTGCTGAGAGAGATACCTGATTTCGTAGGTAGAAGGGTGTTTCTTGGTGCCAATATACTTCTTACGCAATTTCAGATAGAGCTTCTCAGCTTTCTTCTTATTCTTTGCGAAGAATACCATACATACTCTATCTTTTATCTGCATTTTATCTTTAAAGTGATCTTTCAGCTGAGCAGAATAACTGTCTCTTCCAAGTAGGTAGTGCGTCTTCGTGTCATACCAAGCGCCTTGAACGTCCTGAATCTCTGTAATGTAGACTACAGAGTCCTTGAATGATGCTGAAAAACCGAACATATACATGTGTGGGGCCTGCACTCTCTTGGCCTCGGCTCCTATAGCGACGCTAATCATAAGCGTCAGTATTATATACTTTAAGTTGCTCATTGTCCTAAATATGCTTTTAACATTTGATTCTTCGTATTGTTTCGCAGACGACGGATTGCTTTCTCCTTAATCTGGCGGACACGCTCACGCGTAAGACCGTATTTGTTACCAATTTCTTCGAGCGTCATTTCTGGCTCACCAATGCCATAGAATGCCTTGATGACACATTGCTCTCGGTCATTGAGTGTTTTTAGTACGTTGCTAATCTCAGAGCGTAGCGATTCTATGACTAGTTGACGGTCGGCCATTGGCGCATCGTCATTGACCAAGACATCGAGTAGTGAGTTGTCCTCTCCATCGATAAATGGAGCGTCGACAGACACATGACGTGTGTTGACCAACATGGCTTCATCAACTTTCTCCTGTGGAAGGTCTGTCTGTTCCGCAATCTCATCGACCGACGGGCGGCGTTCGTTTTCCTGCTCAAACTTATTGAGCATACGATTTATCTTGTTGACAGATCCTACCTGATTAAGAGGCAGTCGGACTATACGGCTCTGCTCGGCGATAGCCTGCAAGATGCTTTGTCGAATCCACCATACGGCATAGGAGATAAACTTAAAGCCTCGCGTCTCATCGAATTTTTCAGCAGCCTTAATCAGTCCAAGGTTTCCCTCATTGATGAGGTCTGGTAGCGACATGCCTTGGTTTTGATATTGCTTAGCAACTGAGACAACAAATCGCAGATTGGCCTTGGTAAGCCGATCAAGAGCTTTCCTATCGCCCTTGCGGATGCGTTGGGCAAGCTCTACTTCCTCGTCAGAAGAGAGTAGTTCTTCACGGCCTATTTCCTGTAGGTATTTCTCCAACGACTCGCTTTCGCGGTTCGTTATAGATTTAGTGATTTTTAGTTGTCTCATTTAGTCGTTTCTAATAGCCTGTTGTCAAGGACTGTGCTACCAAATGCAAAGAGCTAATTCTATGCAAAGGCGCAACCCGTTCTCACAATTGATTGCAAAAGTAAGGTATTTTTTCGGAATAACCAAAAGAATACCTTACTTTTTTATGGATGTATAAAGTTTTCGCCTATTCGTTCTGCAAATAGACTACAAATCCACCGCGTTTTCCTGTGGGGAAGATTCCTTTGATGACGAGCATCTGATCTTTGGCGTCTTTCACAACCTGTTGTAGATCATCAAAGGAACGCATAGGTTGATCATTGACAACCTGGATGATAAATCCTTTGGGTACACCGGCTTCCTTCATCTTACCACCATTGACCTTGAGCACTTCAAGACCATATGAGATCTCCAATTGTTTCTTCTGGCTGTCAGTAACAGGACGGACGTCGATACCCAGCACATCGACATCGGCATTTTTCACCACCTTCGTATTACCCTGTTCGTTCTTTAGCGTAAGCGTAACTGTCTTCTCCTTCTTGTTGCGCAAGTATTTTACTGTAATCTTGTCTCCTGGACGCTTCTGGGCAATAATGCCTTGGAGTTCGCCAAACTGCTTTACCTTTTTGCCGTCAATCGAGGTAATGACGTCACCCTTCTGAAGACCAGCATCAGCGGCAGCTCCATCTTCAACAACCTCAGCGATATAGATACCCTCCATAGTACCAAGATCGACTTCGTTGCCCTTCTCCTTCTCTACGTCGACATAATTGCTGACATCGCTACCCTTAATACCAATCATTGCACGCTGGTAGGCACCATACTTTTTAAAGTCTTCAATGGCCTTCTGAACGATAGTGGTAGGAATGGCAAAACCATAGCCGATATTAGATCCTGTTTGTGAGTAGAGCATAGCGTTAATACCAATCAACTCACCGCGTGTATTAACTAATGCGCCTCCCGAGTTACCTTGATTAATAGCAGCGTCAGTTTGAATCATTGAACTGACACCAGCCCCCATTGAGCGAGCTTTTGCACTGACGATACCTGCAGTAACCGTGTTATTAAGACCTAAAGGATTACCCACTGCTAGTACCCATTCACCGACCTTCACATCATCGCTGTTGGCAATGACGATGGCGGGTAGGTTCTTTGCATCAATCTTGATAAGAGCCAGGTCGGTAGTTTTGTCAGCACCGATAATTCGGGCCGAATACTCCTTAGAGTTTTCATTGAGTGTCACAGTCAATTCGTCAGCACCGTCAACGACATGGTTGTTGGTAACAATGTATCCATCTGCAGAGATGATTACGCCCGAACCTGCTGCAGCACGTTTAGGTGTTTGAACCTGACGCTTACGAGTGCCATTATTGCCCTGACCTTGTCCGCGACCAAAGAAACCACCAAAGGGATCGCTGAAGAAATCTTCAAACGGATCGGAATATTCTACGGTTTGCATCTTAGAGTTGGTGACCGACTTGATATATACCACTGCAGGCAGCGATTTTTCTGCTGCATACGTGAGGTCAACAGGTTGTCCTGGCGTGCCGGCAACAGCTGCAGGAGCAGCCTGCGTTTGGTTGCACGAGGCTGCTGAAAAGGCGATAACCATCAGGTATATCGCAGGCATCATGCTCTTTACAATCTTTTTCATACGCTTTTTATTTTTTAATGTATTAATAATAATGTCATTGTTTGGTTTGTAAAACCGAGTGCAAATATAGGGGCATTTTTTCGGATTCTGACAATTTGTCGTATCTTTTTGTCGCAATTTAACACTTCTGCCGCTAGACTTAACGGCTGTTAGAATTTAACGCTTGAAATGTGAAAAGACTAACAAAATTAACAATTTTGATTATTGTTAGTTGTAAATACAAAATTAAAAAGAGGAAAGGCTTTAGGTTCTTTCCTCTTTTTTGACGATAAGGTACTAAATAGGATTAATAATCGAATGTGCCGTATTCGGAGTGAATGGTTAGGCTCTTGGCCCCTTCCTCAATATGCCCTATTACCTGGGCATCGATGTTAAACGACTTTGAGATGGCAATCACCTGCTCGGCTACTTCTTTGCGTACGTAGATCTCCATGCGGTGACCCATGTTGAACACCTGGTACATCTCTTTCCAGTCGGTACCAGAACACTCGTGGATGGCGCGGAATAGGGGTGGAACAGGGAACATGTTGTCCTTGACAACCCTGCAGTTGTCGTTGACGAAGTGGAGTACCTTGGTCTGAGCGCCCCCCGTGCAATGTACCATACCATGAATCTCAGGACGAAGCTCATCGAGCAACTTCTTGATGACTGGCGCATAGGTGCGGGTGGGAGAGAGAACAAGTTGACCTGCGTCGATGGGAGAACCCTCAACGGTGTCTGTAAGACGGTACTTGCCGCTATACACCAGTTCGTCAGGTACGGCATGGTCATAGCTCTCGGGATAGTTTTCAGCCAGATATTTAGCGAAGACATCGTGGCGAGCCGAAGTCAGGCCGTTGGATCCCATACCGCCGTTGTAGCGCTTTTCATAAGTAGCCTGTCCCGTTGAACTGAGACCAACGATAACGTCACCTGGACGAATATTGGCGTTGTCTATAACGTCAGAACGCTTCATGCGACAGGTAACGGTACTATCCACGATGATGGTGCGAACAAGGTCACCTACATCTGCCGTCTCACCACCTGTAGGCCAGATGCCAATGCCCATCTCACGAAGCTCTGCCAGTAATTCATCGGTACCATTAATGATGGCTGAGATGACCTCACCAGGGATGAGCATCTTGTTGCGTCCGATGGTACTTGAAACAAGGATGTTATCTACTGCACCTACGCAGAGAAGGTCATCGGTGTTCATGACGATGGCATCCTGGGCAATACCTTTCCAAACAGAGAGATCGCCTGTTTCCTTCCAATACATGTAGGCTAGGGCAGACTTGGTGCCTGCGCCATCGGCATGCATAATGTTACAATACTCAGGGGCACCACCCAGAATGTCGGGGATAATCTTGCAGAAAGCCTGCGGGAAGATACCTTTGTCGATGTTCTTGATGGCTGCGTGAACGTCTTCTTTGGCGGCACTCACACCGCGCATCATATATCTGTTGTCCATATTTATTGTTATGTTTGTTGCTGTGGTACAGCAACATACTGAACATTAGAACTTTACTTGTGGAGCTTTCTCGGCACCGGCCTCAGCCTCGAACTTGTCCATAGTGTTGAAGCCGAAGATGCCGGCAAGGATGTTCTTCGGGAACTTGCGGATAACGATGTTGTACTGCTGTACGACGCCGTTGAACTTATTGCGGGCCTCGTTGATGCGGTTTTCAGTACCCTCCAGTTGAGCCTGCAAGTCGCGGAAGTTCTCGTTAGCCTTTAGTTCGGGATAGTTCTCCTGAACGGCAAGCAGACGTCCGAGTGCACTACCCAGTTCGCCCTGAGCCTTCTGGAACTCTTTCAGCTTGTCAGCGGTGAGGTTTGAGGGATCAACAGTAATCTGTGTAGCCTTAGCACGTGCGGCAACAACACTCTCGAAAGTCTCTTTCTCATGTGAAGCATAGCCCTTGACAACCTCCACCAGATTGGGGATGAGGTCGGCACGACGCTGATAGGCCGACTGCACATTGGCGAAAGCGGTAGTGGCTTTCTCCTGTTCGCTGACCATTGAGTTGTAAGCACTGGCAGCCCACATGCAGATGATGACAACGGCTGCGATAATTCCGATTGTAGATTTACTCAGTTTCATAATTTATTGTTATTCGTTATTACGTTATTCCGATATTCCGACGATGGTGTTACCAACGCGATGTAGCGCCACCGCCACCAAAGCTTCCTCCTCCGAAGGAGCCTCCGCTAAAGCCGCCACCGCCACTATGACCACCACCGCCAAAGCCTCCGAAACCGCTACGACCGCTGCTTGGCGGAGCCACATAGAACGGGTTGGCCAGTAGGGGTACCATGCCCATAAGTCCTAGCCAGTAGTACTTGCTATTCTTGTAAAGGAAGAAAATGCACCAGCCAATGATAGCGATGAAGGTAGTTAAGATGACTGCTTCAGCCTCGTCTTCCTCTGCTTCTTCAGCCATCAGCGATGATGCTGTGGGCAATTGCTTCTTCTCTAATGTGGAGTAGATGGCCTCAGTGAGATAATACATGGCGCTGTCGGGCTGCTCGCGCTTCATGAATGGAACGGCGTACTGTTGTTCCAGACGATGACACTCTACATCGGTGAGGTCGCCCTCCAGAGAGCGTCCTGGCGAGATGTTGAGCGAGTGGTCTTGATAACCGCAAACTATCATAAGGCCGCGGTCACCGTAGCCTACACCATATTTGTTGCCCACATCCTGCGCAAGGCGGAAGGGGTCGTCGTTCTCTATATGATTGACCACGATGACCACCGATTGTACCCCCAAGTCGAGGTTCAGACGCTGCAGGGTAATGTTCATATTATCAACGGTTTGTTGAGAAAGCACGTGATCGGGGTTGGAGACGTATTGCGTGGAGTCCTGCATGTATGGAATGGGGATGTTGTCTGCATTCCAATAGGTAACCTCAGCAGACTCAGCGGGAGCCCCACTAAGCGCAGAAACATCTTCTGTTTCCACAACGGCCTCGGACTCTGGACTATTGGGCAGTGCCATGGTGCAACAGGTCATGGCCGTCAGGATGCCTACCACGAAGATTCTTCCCCACATCTTGCGGGCCTTGGTCCATTGGGGATGACTCTGCTTGTACTCCTCAATGATGACCTGGCGTTTCGTCTTATATTCCTGTGCTAACTGCATGTAGCGTTCAGAGTACTGCTCCCTGAGCTTATTGACGCGACCAACCTGCCCTTTCTCCAATTCAAAGGCACTCTCCAAGGCCTGGATGGTATGGTTGTACTGTTTGGTCAGTTTGTCGAGTGCTACTTTATATTCATCCATAGATCATATCTCGTGTAGAATTGCTTATTTCTCATTCCAGAATTCCCAGGAGGCAAAAGCCTGCAGGAGTAGCATTTCCAGCCCATTTTTGGTCTGTGCACCATATTCTGCTCCGCGCTTCATAAAGAGCGTCTCGTCTGGATTGTAGATAAGGTCGTAGAGAATGGTGTGACTATCCATCGCCTCGTATGGCAGCAGCGGACATTCCTCGGTTTTTGGATACATGCCCAGCGGCGTGCAGTTTACGATGACGTTATACTCTTTGATGACGTCGGGCGTGATGCTGGGATACTGAATGGTGTCAGGACGCTCATAGCGACTGACGAAGACGGTCTCCAGCCCCAGGTGGTGTAGTCCGAAGTTGATAGCCTTCGACGCACCGCCTGTACCAAGAATGAGGGCTTTCTTGTGCCACTTCTTGTCAAGCATGGGCTCGATGCTTTTAGTAAAACCTATGACATCGGAGTTGAACCCTTTTAGTTTGTAGTCCTTGCCTTCATGGATTACCTTAATCACATTGACTGCACCGATGGCTCTCGCCTCTGGTGTGATACTGTCGAGGTAGGGAATAACCTTCTCTTTGTAGGGAATGGTGACATTAAGGCCTTTTAGTTCGGGATTCAGATTGAGCACTTCATCAAGTGCCTCAATGGTCGGAATCTCGAAATTCTCGTACACCGCATTGATACCCTCATCTTGGAAACGCTGATTGAAGTAGCTGATGGAGAACGAGTGGCCGAGCGGGTAGCCGATAAGTCCATATTTATCCATAATATTTACTATTTAGTTGCAAAGTACATGGTACAGATTCCAAAAGTAAGGCGTTTAAAGCTGGCTTCTGCAAAACCTGCTTTGTGAAGGATGTCGACCATACACTCTCCTTGTGGAAAAGCTTCAATGGTCCGGGTGAGATATGCGTAAGCACTTTGGTCACGTGATATGATACGACCGTAGATAGGCAATACTGTATGCGAATAAATGCGAAACAGTTGTTTCATGGGGAAACTGATGGGAGTAGTAAGTTCTACGATGCTTAGATGCCCGCCTTTTTTCAGAACACGGCACATCTCTTTGAGTCCACAGTCGAGGTCAGCAAAGTTACGTATGCCGAATGCCGCTGTTATCGCGTCGAAATGTTCGTCAGGGTAGGTGAGCTTCAGACAATCTTGTCGTTCAAAGCTAATGATTTTGTCAAGTTGAAGGTTATTAACTTTCTGTCTACCGATATCCATCATACCTTCTGAAATGTCTGCACCAATTAGATGTTTGGGTTGAAGCATCCTGGCGGCAAGAATAGCAAAATCACCAGTTCCAGTAGCGATGTCAAGTATCGTTTGAGGCTTGTAAGGCTCCAATTGACGGATGGCCTTGCGACGCCACCCACGGTCAATATCCCATGAGAGACGATGGTTCAGACGATCGTAGGTGGGGGCGATGTTGTCAAACATCTGCTCCACCTGCTCGGCCTTTGAACCGTTGTTGTAGGGGGTTATCGTCTCTTGCTGGTACATGGTTTATCTGGCTTTCAGATATTTGCTAACATTCTGCTCAATGCGTGCAGCGATGTTGTCATTGTCAGCGGCCTTCTCGAAGCGTTCGCCGATGATGTGTTCATAGAGTTCGATGTAGCGCTCGCTAACACTTTCGGCATATTCATCGGTAATCTCGGGCATGGTTTGCCCAGGCTCGTTCATAAAGTTATGTTCAATGAGCCACTGACGTACAAATTCTTTTGAAAGCTGGCGTTGAGGCTCGCCTTTTGCCAGTTTCTCCTCATAGCCGTCTGCATAGAAGTAGCGTGATGAGTCAGGAGTATGGATTTCATCGATGAGATATACTTTACCATCGCGCTTACCAAACTCATATTTCGTGTCAACAAGAATGAGTCCCTGTTTCTGAGCAATCATCTGACCACGTGCAAAAAGCTTGCGGGTATAGTTTTCCATCACCTTATAGTCCTCTTCCGACACAATACCCTGAGCGATAATCTCCTCTCGTGAGATATTCATATCGTGCCCTTCGTCTGCTTTAGTGGTAGGGGTAATAATGGGCTCCGGAAAACGCTCATTCTCTTTCATGCCTTCAGGAAGCTTAACACCGCAAAGCTCTCGGCAACCATTCTTATACTCACGCCATGCCGAACCTGTAAGGATGCTTCGAATGATCATCTCCACACGGAACCCTTCACATTTAAGACCAATTGTAACCATTGGGTCAGGAGTTGCTAGTTTCCAGTTGGGACAGATGTCATTTGTGGCATCCAAGAACTTGGCAGCAATCTGGTTGAGTACTTGACCTTTGTATGGAATGCCTTTAGGCAGAATAACGTCAAAGGCCGAAATGCGGTCTGTGGCTACCATGACCATCAAGTCATCATTGATGTTGTACACATCGCGTACCTTTCCGTGATACACACTTTTTTGTCCTTCAAAGTTGAAGTCAGTTCTTGTTAATGCTTTCATTTCCACTATTTTTGTTGTCGAATTTTTCATATGCGTTGACAATGTGGGTCACTAGTTTGTGACGCACAATGTCCTTGCGGTTCAGTTCCACAATCCCAATACCCTCAACGTCTTTCAGTATGTCGAGTGCTTCCACCAAACCACTTTTTTGTGAGTGAGGCAGGTCAATCTGTGTCATGTCACCGGTGATAATCATCTTTGTGTTCCAACCCATACGGGTCAGGAACATCCGGATCTGCTGGGGTGTCGTGTTCTGTGCTTCGTCGAGAATTACAACAGCATCACTCAATGTTCGACCGCGCATAAAGGCCAACGGGGCAATCTGAATGATGTGGCGCTCCATCATTTCCTGTAGTTTTACCTGAGGCAGCATGTCCTCCAAGGCATCATAGAGCGGCTGCAGGTATGGGTCAATTTTATCCTTCATGTCGCCAGGCAGAAATCCAAGTTTCTCACCGGCTTCTACAGCTGGGCGCGAAAGAATAATCTTTTTGGCAGTCTTCTCCTTTAATGCCTTGACAGCTAAGGCAATGGAAAGGTATGTCTTGCCAGTTCCGGCTGGACCTACAGCAAAGATCATGTCATTGCTTAAATAGGCGTCAATAAGTCGCTGCTGGTTCTCTGAGCGTGCTTTGATAGCACGTCCTGACATGGAGTAGCACACGACTCCGTCAGGAATCTCTTCGTTAGTGCGGCGCCCTTTGGTAATATCCAGAATGTCTTCCTCGTGTAAGGAATTGAACTTTAACACATGCTGACGCATACGTTCGGTGTTCTCCTCAAAGGCCGCCATCTGCTCTTCGTCGCCCAATACACGAATGACATTGTCACGGGCCACGATGCGTAGCTTGGGGTATAGCGCACGAATCATTTGTAGATGCTGATTCCCCTTGCCATAGAACACTACAGGATCGATATCCTCTAATACGATATGCTTCTCTATCACGTTCAGTGTTTCCTTTCCAATTATAAAAGATGGCGCAAAGGTACAAAAAAAATATGAATTACAATCTCAGATTCTCAATATTTTTTGTACCTTTGTAGCCGTTTATGAGATATAGTACGAATCAACAAGGGGAATATGACCATTTTGACGTTGACGAGGCGTCTCCACTTCTGGAGTTTCTACTCGGTCATGTGCAACAGAGCCGCTCGAAAATTAAGGCTACGTTGCAAGGACAGGGTGTAAAGGTCAACGGCAAGACGGTAACTCAGTTTGACTACTCCTTGCTACCAGGTATGAAGGTAGCTTTCTCGAAAACAAAACGTAATCAGCAGGTCTTTCGTAGTCGTTATGTACGTATTGTCTACGAAGACCGTTGGCTTATTGTAGTTGAGAAGATGCCGGGTATATTGTCAATGGCAGCTGGTCACTCTACGCTCAATGTTAAATCCATACTTGATGACTATTTCAAGAAGAGCCGTCAGAAGTGTACGGCTCATGTTGTACACCGTCTTGATCGTGACACGTCAGGATTGATGGTTTACGCCAAAGATATGGAAACTGAGCAAGTATTGGAACATAACTGGCATCAAATCGTCTATGACCGCCGTTATGTAGCCGTACTTTCGGGTGAGATGGAGCAGGATGATGGTACCATACAGAATTGGTTGAAGGACAATAAAGCTTATGTTACTTTTTCATCACCTGTTGACAATGGCGGTAAATTAGCTATCACCCACTTTCATGTTCTTGATCGTACTGCGGATCGCACATTGGCAGAGTTTAAGTTGGAGACAGGTCGTAAGAACCAAATCCGTGTTCATGCTGCCGATATGGGGCATCCTGTATGTGGTGATATAAAATATGGTAATGGCGATGATCCGTTGCATCGTCTGTGCTTACATGCATGGTTGCTTTGTTTTGAACATCCATGGACCCATCAGCCTATGGAGTTTGAGACACCAGTACCAGCTCAGTTTCGTCATCTATTCAAATAAAAGCTATGGGAATCTCGATTGATAGCAATATGACAATGTATCTTGCTATTTTGGCACTAATTATTATCGGTGTTTTGGTAGCTAAGAAAATAGCCTCATGTCTAGTCAAGACTGTAGTTACATTAGTCTTAGTGGCCATTGGTGTGGCCATCTACTGGTGTTATCTTAGATGAGCAATAGACCTATTGAAACACAGAGTCCGTAGATGAGCACGTTACGGGCTGTTTCTCCCAAGCAAATATTTAGTTCGCGTCCATGGTTGATGCAACGCATTTTATGCCAGGTTAGTATGTGAAGCAACAGATAAAAGAAGGGAAGTATAAAGGCAAGCACATGGTGATTTATCCAGAAAACCACTCCCATGAGCACTGCCCCTACACCCAGTGACAAGTATAGCCACTCTGACGCTTCAGCACCGATTTCGACCACCAATGTCTTTTTCCCATCGCGTCGGTCATTCTCTCGGTCACGATAGTTGTTGATAATGAGAAGTCCGTCAATGACAGCTCCACAGGCTAATGAAGCAATGAATACTTGCCACGTACAAGTATGGAGTTGGATATAATAGGTAATACATACAGGAACTACGCCAAAGAAGATGAAAACCAGCACATCGCCCATACCCACATACGATAGGTGGGTGGTATAGAGGAAGCAGAATAATACGCACACAATGCCTACTACAATCATTTCCATTCCGCCATAGGCTATTAGTGGCAGACCGATGAGACAGGCTAAGCATGTTGTCAGTGCAATAGCACGTTTCATGGATGTCAGTTTAACCCATCCCTGCGAGCAAGCCCTCAAAGGTCCGAGACGTGTGTCTTCCTGATCGTTTCCTCTCACGTAGTCGAAAAAGTCGTTGATGAAATTGGCATTAATCTGCATGATGAGCGCAAAGATTATACAAAGCATAGCCGCAGTCCAACTGAAGAGATCGGCGATGTATGTACGTGAGTCAACCCAAGCTAGTGTCAACCCAATCATCACAGGAACTGCTGCACCAGTCAGTGTCTTGGGACGCGCAGCCAATAACCATGCCTTGGGGGAATCTTGTCGAATATCTTGTTTGTTCATTGCTCTTCAATAAAAATACGGTTAAATAGTTCTCTCATGTGCATAGGCTCAACGATGAGTTTACGCAACTCATTGAGCTTGCGCTCATTTTCAGAACCTTGTATCCATAGACGTATGTAACCGTTGACAGAGTATTTTTCATCCATGTGTTGCATGAAACGTTGCCAATGGCCTTCAACGTCGAGTTCAGGATAGTTTGCCATGCCGTACTGTATGGTGCGACGGATAACTGTTTCTGGGTCCATGTCACGGTCCGCTTCAGCAACAATCTTGCCATAAATACTTCTTGGCGCTCTTGATGCTGAGGCACGGTGGTCTTCTACAGCCTCTTTCATAATCATCAGTTGATCGGCTGTGAACCATCGTTTAAGTCGTGCGTCAGATATTAGGATTTTTCCGCTGGTTAGGTGATGGATGGCACGTGGACCACTAAGCCCTAAATCATGGTATGCAGCGATAGCGTAGACCATGTCTAGATCGGCCCCCGTCTTTTTTGCCAAGTCAAGTGACTGGCGAATTACTCGTGTTACATGCTCCATATTGTGAGCTTTGTCGAAGTTGGCGTATTGAGGCAATATTTGGGTCTCAATAAATTCAACCAAGTCGAGTGAGGGCGTCTGGATCATCATCTTTTAAACGTTATTATTTAATTATAGAAGTTCCATGACACGCCGAATCGCAAGATACGGGTATTGGTAGGGAAGTGTGGTGTTAAGAAGTATTCCTTGGTACCTGAGTTCGCATTGACATGGCTCATAGCCAAGAAGAAACGAGCACGTTTCAAGTGCATGTTGGCATATATGTCGACGAATGGGTACCCGCCAATCTTTAGTCGGCTGTCTGCATTTGTCTGGATGGCAAAGCTACTGAGTTGTGGTAGATAGTCAGGAGCTTCATATTTGGTAAAGTATGTCATGCAGCCACCAAGCTCAACGCTCAGTACACGGGCAATTTTGAACTTTAAATAGAGGTTTGTGAAGAGATTGAGAGCTGGCAGGGGTAGGATGGTTGGTGAGCTGGAGTTCTGATAGGTTACTATATTATCCCAGTTAAGTGGCCCAAGCGTGAAGTCTTGCTTGAGTTGTAGGGTCAGCACGTTGATGTTGGCAGCTTCCTGATATACGTCGGCTGTAAGTGCTTGACGTGTCTTTTCACTATAGGTATAGCTCATGCCGAAATAAGTATAGTTTTGTATCTCGTCAATGGCTACGCGTAGGCCAGTTCTCGTCTTGTCATATGAGAAGATTCCTTCCAAATGGGTGCGTGTCTCGGCACTGAGATTGTGTTCCCACCATAGATGCTTTGAATGGTAGTTTCTCATAAAATATCCAGGAGTCTTACGTGTAAAGTCTGCCTTTGCAGCCAGTCGTACGGTGTCGCCAAACAACGGGAAGTTAAGGTCGGTGCTGAAGTCGAGTTTCATAGAACCTGCATCTGTACCGGTTACACCGATTTCCGCACCGACATTGAAATGGAAGGTATGCCCCTGTGTCTTTGATAATCTTCCCCCCACAGTAAAGTCGTATTCTGATGCCGACTCCAAGTGATATGCTGTGGCGCCCGTTTCTAAGAATGGCATCTGATAGTTACGTTGTTCGTAGGAGATAAATCCTTTTAGACCGGCTTTCATATATTTGTTGAACCCCTCAAGCAGTGCTATTGCAAAGGTGTTCTTAATTGTCGTCATGTTGTATTTATCGTATATTCTGACACCAGAACTTCCTCCTTCGTAATCCAAGTCGTAATACGTGTTAGCGTAGTAATTGTCAGGTGTGGCATAGGCCTGATAGATACGGTCGTAGTTGCTGACGTCGAGAGTATGGATGAAACTAGTGACAGGTACATACTCACGTTTCATATTAGCCTCTAGGCTGTCTTTTTGGTGTGTGACTGCCAATAGACTGTCTAGCGACTCACCTGATCCAACCTTTACGCGTGTGGTATCAGAGGCCTGTGTCTGTTCCTTGGAAGGCTCTTTACCCATAATCTTCGCATCTGTTGGACGACCGGTTGGAGCATTCTCCTTAGTTTTTTTGTCGTTTTGAGTCAATGACTCGTCTCTGTTGCCTTTCCCTTCCCGAGCTTCGCGAGCTGCTTTTTGTTTGGCTGATGCTGCAGCAAACTGACGTGCTTTAATCTCTTCGTCCGTCATCTTTACTTTGCGGTAGAAACCGATGTTGTAGCGGTGGGTCAGAAATAAGTGTTGAGATTTGTTACGGTTCCAGTTCTGTGAAAGCACAGTAGGTATTTCATTCTCCATATATTGCTCGGTGAACAATTCTGGATGGGTGATATAGTTGTCATTGGTAATACCACCATTTTCGTTAGTCTTGTGCTGATATGCCGATCCTATGACGTGCATCTGGTAGCGGTCTCCGCGATATGAAGCAAATAGCATGCTGCGGAAGTGTGATACGTTCTGATTCTGGTAGTAACCGCGTGCGTAGAAATAATCGAGGTCAAAACCAAAACCAAGCCGTTTGTTGACATTCACGGCAAATTTCGCATCAATATGGTCTTCTCCATTTTGCTGGTCTCCGCAGTTGTCATAACTGATATTCGTATAAGGTGACAGCGTATTCAGAAAGAGAAAGTCCTCTGGCTCTTTACGCATGTAGTCATAGCCGTCGATGAAATGGAAATCGCTGGCCGATCTGCGGTTGATGAAGATGCGGCTAAGGCGTGTGGTGTAGTTACTGCCTATGGAGTTGTATTCTCCATAGACGCCCGTATTGTAGATGGTGTTCTGGTAGAGGTGGGGCATCGTGTCAAGCTCTACTGGCGTGATATCGCCCAGCAGACGGTCTACCTTCCAAGCCCACACACCCTTGGGCACTTCTTTGTTACTGCCTAGAGAGTCACGTTTGTTTGGGTTGAAGTTGCTGCTGTTTTCATTACGTTGAGTAATATTGCCGTTGGCATCCATCTCTTTAAAGGTTTGAGCCTGCATGGCAATCATGCAGGCTGTCAGCAAGTATAGGATGAAGCAGAATCTTCTCATGTTGACTTAATCATTCTCAAACCCGACTCAATGAATTTTATAATTATCGAGGCGAGGATAATATAGGTTCCAGTCTCTCGGTTGCCTGTATAATATATGTACATTCCTATGGCAGCACCAATAATAAAGATGAGGTTCAGCCAGTTGCGAATCACTTTAAGGCTCATTGAAGGAGACTTTTGAATTTGTTGAAAATAAAGTCCTTACGATCAATTGTTTTGCGACGAAACTTACCTGATACAGGCAGGACTTTGGTTCCTTTTTTGTTGAGGGCGACTTTGTCGGTGATCCATTCTTCAGCACTGAGATGCTGGGGCTTCCGTTCTTCTTCATACAAATAGCGTATACGCCCCATCTTCAACGTCAGTTTGCCATCCTTACATTGTGCCTGTAGACCATAGTATAGGCGGGTACGATCAAGTGCCAAGGATGTAGATTTGAAAACCAGCCATTCCTCAAAGGCGGCAGCCACTAGATTCTTCTCAGTATCTTCAGTAATCAGACGGCTCTGAATCTGGTTTTTCTCACTAATCATCTTTTGCAGATATTGCTTAGCAATGGCATAGATGTCCGCAGCACTTTTGCCAGGTGCCTCAATGGTGGTCGTAAATACGACACGACCATCTTCCTCTGTTACGGCACCTTTTAGGTACTTCGCATTAGGGTCTTCTTTCTCTTGTACGGGAACCTCCTCTACTTCAGGTCTCTCCCACGTGTTGTCCTGTGCCAGCATGTTTAGCGGCAGCAAAGCAACGAGGGCTATAATAACTTTTTTCTTCATGTCTTAGTGCTCTGTATTGTTTAGAAGTACAAAGGTACGGCTTTTTTCTGAAACAGCCAACTTTTTTTTCATAAAACTTGTTACTGAGTGGTGGGATGACCAGTCTTGTGGCTGTCAAGTCTATTTCAACTCCAGCTCTTTTTGAAGGCGCAGCATCTCGTCACGATACTGGGCAGCTTGGAGGAAATCGAGCTTTTTGGCAGCCTCCTTCATGAGACGAGTAGTTTCTTGAATGCTCTTCTCCAGTTGCTGACGTGTCATTTGCTCTATGATAGGATCTGCTGCAAAAGCTATCGCCGGTCCGCCAGTGAATGTTGAACGCTGTAGTTCTTTAGCGTCTGGTGTGTCACCTCCGATAAGAGAGGCTGTTAGCGTCTTCTTGATTTGTGTGGGCGTGATTCCATGTTCTTCATTGTATTTCAGCTGCTTACTGCGACGGCGCAGGGTTTCATCGATTGTTAGTTGCATGGATGCCGTGATGTTGTCAGCGTACATGATAACTTTACCATTGACATTACGTGCAGCACGCCCAGCTGTCTGTGTGAGGCTGCGGTGTGAACGAAGGAATCCCTCCTTGTCGGCATCTAATATGGCAACAAGTGATACTTCGGGCAGGTCAAGACCTTCGCGCAGCAAGTTGACTCCGACGAGTACGTCATAGGTGCCATTGCGCAGGTTCTCCAGAATTCTTATACGGTCGAGGGTAGTGACCTCGCTATGGATATAGGCAGTTTGGATGCCGTGGTTGAGTAGGTATTCGCTCAGTTCTTCAGCCATGCGCTTGGTGAGTGTCGTTACCAGTATGCGCTCTTTTCGTACTATGCGCTGCTGTATCTCGTCCATCAGGTCGTCAATCTGGTTTTCGGTAGGACGTACTTCGATTTCTGGGTCTAGCAGACCTGTGGGGCGGATGAGTTGTTCGACAACAATACCCTCGGCCTCATTGAGTTCGTAATCCGCAGGCGTGGCAGATACATAGATGACCTGATGAGTCATTGCCTTGAACTCGTCAAAGGTAAGCGGACGGTTATCAAAGGCAGCAGGCAATCGGAAACCGTATTCTACAAGGTTTGTTTTGCGTGCACGGTCGCCACCATACATGGCACCAATTTGAGGTACACTGACATGGCTTTCATCAATAACCATCAGAAAATTCTCAGGGAAAAAGTCGAGCAGGCAGTAGGGACGTTCTCCCGCCTTGCGACCATCAAAGTAACGCGAGTAGTTCTCAATACCTGAGCAATGTCCCAATTCTTTTATCATCTCCATATCATACTCCACACGTTCTTTGATGCGCTGGGCTTTAATGCCGTCACCCATTTCTTCAAAAAAAGCGACTTGCTTTACAAGGTCATCTTGAATCTGACGGATAGCGATATTGGTCTGTTCCTGTGTGGTTGTGAAAAGGTTCGCGGGATAAAGTTTGTACTCCTCGAAATGGGCCAGACGAAGCATGGTCGTGCTATCCATTTCCTCAATGCTGTCAATCTCGTCATCCCAGAATGTGATGCGAAGAATGACCTCACTATATGCCATCGCGATGTCAATAGTGTCGCCCTTGACTCGAAAGCATCCACGTTTGAGCTCTATGTCGTTCCGGACATATAGAGCGGAAACTAATTTTCTTAACAAAGTGTTGCGGTCAAGAATTTGGCCGCGATGTATCTCTATGATATTTTCGTTAAGAGCCATGGGACTTCCCATTCCATAGATACATGATACAGATGATACGACGATGACGTCTTTTCTACCTGACATCAAAGCGCTTACGGCGCTTAGCCTCAGTCTGTCAATTTCTTCATTGATGGCCAAATCCTTCTCAATATAGGTGTCGGTGGTGGGTAGGTATGCCTCTGGTTGGTAGTAGTCGTAATAGCTGACATAATATTCTACCGCATTATCTGGAAAGAAACCCCGCATCTCTTCGTATAATTGGGCTGCTAGCGTCTTGTTATGTGAGAGAATGAGAGTAGGCATGCCCACATTTGCTATGACATTGGCCACCGTGAATGTCTTCCCGGAACCTGTAACGCCAAGCAATACTTGTGCTTTATCACCTCGAAGTATACCATCTGTGAGTTGACGGATGGCTTCGGGTTGGTCACCTGTTGGTTTGTACTTTGAAGAGAGCTGATAGTCCATATTTCATGCAAAATTACGAAATAATTCCTAATTCGTAGCCTTGATTCCTAATTTTTATCAAAAAACTTTGTTTTTCTCACTGGAAATGCGTAATTTTGCACGTCAAATTTCAAACAAGCATGAAGAAGAATGTTTTTGTTGTACTTTTGGGGGCCATTCTATTATCAAGTTGCTCCAACGAGTTCAATGCCATATATAAGTCGCGCAACACATCCTATAAATACGAGTGTGCAAAGCAGTATTTTGCTTTAGGTAAGTTTGAGTATGCTGCTACACTTTTGCAGGATGTAGTGATGGTACAGAAAGGTCGTACGGCTGCTCAGGAGAGCCTTTATATGCTGGCATTGTCTCAGTATAACAATCGAGACTATGAGGCAGCTAGCGCTACATTCAAGAAATACTTCAGCACCTATCCTAAAGGCGATTATGCTGAACAGGCTTGTTTCTATATCGGTCAGTCGCTTTATGAGAGTGTCCCAGAACCTCGTCTTGATCAGACACCGACAGTGGGTGCTATTAGCGCATATCAGAACTTTCTTGACTATTTTCCGGATTCTTCTTTGCGTGAGACTGCCCAGAAACGTCTCTTTGTATTGCAGGATAATTTAGTTCAGAAAGAGTATCTCTCTGCAAAGCTTTATTACAATCTTGGAGGCTATTTTGGCAATATCAACGCTAATACTGAGTCAAATTACGAGGCATGTATCATAACTGCGCAGAATGCCCTAAAGACATATCCATATACTTCTAAGCGTGAAGACTTTTCCATTTTGATTATGAAGAGCAAGTACTATTTGGCTAAGAATAGTTCTGAAGAGAAGAAGGTCGAGCGTTATCGTGATGCTGAGGACGAGTGTTATGGCTTCCTTAATGAGTTCCCCGAGTCTAAGGAATGCAAGACAGCTCAGGAGTATATTGAAAAATGTAAGGTAATAACAAAAGATTAATTATTAAATATGGATTACAAGAAATCAAAAGCACCGGTAAATACCGTGACCCGTAACATCATGGATCTGTGTCAGGATACTGGCAATATCTATGAGAGTGTGGCAATCATTTCAAAGCGCGCCAATCAAATCAGTCTCCAAATTAAAGAGGATTTGTCAAAAAAGCTGGCAGAGTTTGCTTCTTATAACGATTCTTTGGAAGAAGTGTTTGAGAATCGTGAGCAGATTGAGATATCTCGTTACTACGAAAAGCTCCCAAAGCCTTCATTGTTGGCTACACAGGAGTTTGTAGAAAATAAGGTATACTGGCGTGATCCTGCTCGTGAGCAGGCTGTCAACGAGGATCGTTTGTAAGCCATGATTCAGCGCAAGCAAACATTGTTTCTGCTGATTGCCGTCATTTTGGGCATGGTGCATTTTCAGTCGTGGGTACTGTTTGGTATGCAGATTTTGGCATCAGCTCTTAGCCTGATAGCCATCTTCCTGTATAAGCGTCGTCCTCTGCAAGCCAACCTCTGTCTTGTGGTCATGCTGGTCAACTTGCTTTGGTATGTGGCATTGGTTGTGCTTATCAATATGGGAAAGGCTGCTGAAACACTGCCCATGACAGCTTGCTTTCCTATTATTGCTGCTATCTTCTGCCTGTTGGCACGTAGAGGTATTCTTGCTGATGAGCGATTGGTGAGAGCCGCTGACAGATTACGATAAGTTAACATGGAAAGAAAAAATAATGGATGCTCAAAAATGGGCATCCATTATTTTTGTATGATGAGGCCGATTACTTCTGTGCTTTGAGTGCGGCAATTGACTCGCGCAATGCGGCAATTTTCTCCTCAGAGTCACTCTGCTTCTTACGCTCCATAGCTACTACTGCTTCAGGGGCATTGGCAACGAAACGCTCGTTGGAGAGTTTCTTCAAAACACCCTGCAAGAAGCCTTCGAGGTGTTTCAGCTGAGCTTCCATCTTCTCGATTTCGGCATCAACGTCAATCATGTTGCCCAGAGGTACAGCAAACTCGTCAGTACCAATCATAAAGGCACTGGCGGTTGCGTCCTTCTCAGCGACCACCTCGATGCAGCTCAGGTTGGCCATCTTGCTGATGACGGCATTAAAGGCCTCGTAGCGGTTCTGACCAACAGTCTGCAATGGGAGTTGTTCCTTGGGTGCAATGTTCTTGGAACTGCGAACCATACGAACGGCAGAGACAATCTGCTTAACGCTCTCAATCTGTGCGGCGAGTTCGTCGTCAGCGGCTGTAGGAGCGGGGAGATGCAGGCTGACACGCATGATGCTCTCACCTTCCTTGCGGTCGTAGAGGTGCTGCCACAGCTCCTCAGTGATAAATGGCATGAAGGGGTGCAGCATCATGAGCAATTGTTCGAAGAACTCCAACGTCTTGTCGTAAGTCTGCTGGTCGATAGGCTGTGCCTCGCCATTAACGTAAGCGGGCTTCACCATCTCCAAATACCAGCTGGAGAACTCGTCCCAGAAGAGTTTATAGACAGCCATTAGAGCCTCTGAGATACGATACTTTTTGAAGAGGTCGTCAATCTCGGCATTGGTCTGCTTCAGCTTGGCCTCAAACCACTTGGTAGCAATCTTGCCAGCCTCTGACTGTGGCATTTCAGCAACTTTCCAACCCTTAACCAGACGGAAGGCGTTCCAAATCTTATTATTGAAGTTACGGCCCTGTTCGCAGAGTGCTTCGTCGAAGAGGATGTCGTTGCCGGCTGGTGCAGAGAGCATCATACCCATGCGCACACCATCAGCACCGAACTTCTCGATAAGTTCGATGGGGTCAGGTGAATTACCCAGTGACTTTGACATCTTACGACCCAGCTTGTCGCGAACGATACCCGTGAAATAGACGTTCTTGAAGGGCATGTTTCCAATATACTCATAGCCAGCCATAATCATACGTGCTACCCAGAAGAAGATGATGTCAGGACCAGTTACAAGATCTGAGGTGGGGTAGTAGTACTTGATCTCTTCGTTGCCCGGATTGTTGATACCGTCAAAGAGGGAGATAGGCCAGAGCCAGGAAGAGAACCAGGTGTCGAGGGCATCCTCGTCCTGACGCAGGTCAGCATCGGTGATGGCTGGATTCTTCTGCTGAGCGAGCTTTAATGCCTCCTCACGAGTCTCGGCCACAACGTAGTCGTCGTTCTCGTTGTAATAATAGGCAGGAATACGATGACCCCACCACAACTGACGAGAGATACACCAGTCTTGGATATTCTCCAACCAGTTCTTATAAGTGTTTTTGTACTTAGCAGGATAGAATTTCAGCTCGTCGTTCATTACTGGAGGCAGGGCGATATCAGCAAAATGCTTCATCTTCAGGAACCACTGCAATGAGAGACGTGGCTCAATAGCCGTATCAGGGTTGCGCTCAGAATAGCCCACCTTGTTGACATAGTCCTCAATCTTCTCCATGAGCTCTGCAGCCAGCAAGTCCTTGGCAATTTGCTTACGGCAGTCCATACGATCCATGCCTACATAGATAGGACTCTGATCTGAGATTGTACCGTCGGCATTAAAGATGTCGATAGTTTCAAGGTTATGAGTCTTTCCCAACATGTAGTCGTTGGTATCGTGGGCAGGTGTTACCTTCAAACAACCCGTACCGAACTCGATATCTACATAACGGTCTTCGATGACAGGGATGACACGATTCACCAGAGGCACAATCACCTTGCGGCCCTTCAACCACTGGTTCTTGGGATCCTTGGGGTTGATACACATGGCGGTATCGCCCATGATGGTTTCCGGACGGGTGGTAGCAACGACAGCGTAGTAGCCCTTGGCATCCTTGTGGATAATGTTGCCCTCGGCCTTCAGTGCCTCCTCGTTGTCGAGGGAGGTCAGACCATCCACGTAGTATTTCAGATGGAAGAGATGGCTTTGCTCCTCACGATAGATGACTTCCTCAGTAGATAGTGCTGTCAGAGCCTTTGGATCCCAGTTCACCATACGGAGTCCACGATAGATCAACCCCTTGTTATAGAGGTCGACAAAAACTTTGATAACACTCTTTGAGCGCTTCTCGTCCATGGTAAATGCTGTTCGATCCCAATCACATGATGCACCCAGGCGACGCAACTGCTTCAGGATGATGCCGCCGTGCTCGTCAGTCCAATTCCATGCATGCTTCAGGAATTCATCACGTGTTAGATCATGCTTCTTGATACCCTGTTCAGCGAGTTTCTTGACTACCTTTGCCTCTGTAGCAATAGATGCATGGTCGGTACCTGGCACCCAGAGTGCATTCTTGCCCTCCATACGTGCACGGCGAATCAGAATATCCTGAATCGTGTTGTTGAGCATGTGTCCCATGTGCAATACACCAGTCACGTTGGGGGGAGGAATAACAATCGTGTAAGGCTCTCTGCCATCAGGCTTTGAGGCAAACAACTTGTTATCCAACCAATACTGATACCATTTTGATTCGACCTCTTTTGGGTCGTATTTACTTGCTAATTCCATATACCTTATTATAATAATGGCTGCAAAGGTACGAATATTTTATGAAATAGGATTAAGATTTAAGATTTTTTTGTACCTTTGAACGTCGTTCGAAAGGACTTCTGTTCGGAAAATTGCAAATAAATTTGCATTTTCACTCACTTATTCGTACCTTTGCACGCAGAAAGCAGTGCCTCGGTCTGCCGCTGGTGTTCATTGGAGCACGAGAGGAAAGTCCGGGCAGCTAAGGACACTCCACTGGTGAAAGTGCCAGCAGTTGGTGACAGCTGGATATGGGAGAAGAGAATGACCGCTCCGCAAGGAGTAAGGGTGAGAAGGTGGTGTAAGAGACCACCAGCCGGCGGGTGATCGTCGGGCTGTTCCATCTGGAGGCTGCAAGTTCGCGTATACCATCGTCTGAGGGCGGTCCGTCCGATGTGCAAACAACGATGGAGGGTAGAATGCTTGAGCCGTAGGGTAACCTGCGGAGTAGATAAATGGCAGACACCTCGTAAGAGGTACAGAACCCGGCTTATAGGGGCAGTGCTTTTTTTGTTTAGACGTAATCAGTGGGTAAGAAAGTAGATCATATCATCAAGTTTTTCACGACTGACATCTGGAGAATCAGTCAGGGCGATGTATCGCCAGTGAAGTTCCTCTTCTTGGAGATAGCCAAGAAGCTTTTGCTTGCTGTCCGTTTCTTTACTGCAAAGCGCGTCATGCAAAAGGCATCGGCACTAACGTATTCTACGTTGTTGGCCATCGTGCCCATTATGGCTGTTGTCTTTGCTATTGCCCGTGGCTTTGGCTACAGCAAGTATATCGAGGTGTGGTTTCGTGACGCTTTCGAATCACAGCCTCAGGTGGCTGAGGTGATTATCGGATTTGTCAATAGCTATCTGGTGCATACCAAGAGTGGTGTATTTCTGGGTATCGGTTTGCTCTTCATGCTTTACACGGTACTGATGCTTGTCAGTAATGTCGAGGATGCCTTCAATGAAATTTGGCAGGTCAAGAAACCCAGATCTATCTTCCGTACCTTCACGGACTATCTGGCCATGTTTTTCCTCTTTCCCATCATCATTGTATTGACATCGGGTATCTCTATCTTCATGGCCAACATTGCCGACTTGATGCCAGATTTCTTGTTGCTGGGGCCCACACTGCGTTTCATGATAGACCTGATACCATATCTGTTGATGTCGGGCATGTTTATCGCTCTCTACATCTTCATGCCCAATACCCATGTGAAGCCTATCAATGCTTTCTTCCCAGGTATCTTGGCAGGTTCCGCCATGCAGGGATTACAGATTATCTACATCCATTCGCAGATATTCCTGTCTAGTTATAACGCCGTCTATGGGTCGTTTGCTGCGCTTCCGTTGTTCATGCTGTGGGTGCAGATATCATGGACCATTTGTCTGTTTGGTGCCGAACTGTGTTATACCAATCAGAATCTCGACTTCTACGACTATGATGCCAACACGGGTGAAATTAGCCATCGTTATAAGATATTGTTGAATGCCCTGCTGATGAGCCGCATCTGTAAGCGTTTTGAGAAAGGCCAGAAACCGCTGACTGCTCTTGAACTGAGCGAGCAGACGACTATTCCCATCCGTATCGTCAACGATCTGCTTTATGAACAGATGCAAGCAAACCTCATTGTCGAGATTTCGAATGATGAGAAAGGTGAGACCTCACGCTATATGCCTGCCGAGGATATTAATCATCTCACATTGGGCGTGATGGTTGACCGCTTGGAATCTTTTGGCACATGGAAGATTGACCTCGATGTCAGCGAGTTGTTCTCCGAAGAGTGGGGCAAGGCCATAGAATTGCGTAGTATCTATTTACGAGATGCTCGTAAGATACTACTGCAAGACTTGTTTGGTAAAAATCCTGTAAATCAGTAAGTTGTCTTAATAATCTTTTTATTAGTAGCCAGGGTTCTGTGTGAGTTTGGGATTTGCCGTACGTACATCGCTGGGAATCGGGAATAGAGTCGTGTGACCATCGCTCTCATCAACAGCATCTGTACCCATATAAAGTGACTTGTATTTACCAAAACGGATGAGGTCTTGACGACGCCAACCTTCCCAGCAAAGTTCCAGCATGCGCTCGTTCAAAATATTGTCTAGTGTACATGGAATTGTTTCCATCAGGGACCGTTCGCGAATCATGTCTAATTCTTTCTGGCCGCTTTGCCCAAGACGCACCTTAGCCTCAGCCATCATCAGTAGTACGTCGGCATAGCGAAATAGTACAATGTCATTATCCACCAGTTTGCCATCCTTGAAAGCATTCTTGTCGATTTCATATTTATACATACGAGCACCTGCAGTCTCTACGTATTTTGAACCCGTCAGATCCAACTTCACTTTGTCGGGATAGTATTCCAATGGCTCCCCCATGCGATCGAGTACGACTTCTCCTTTCTGATCAAAGACCTTACCGATGAAGAATGTTGTTATAATTCGTAAATCTTCACTGTTGGTGTCATACCCGAAGATTTCCATTGTCTTCAGTGTTGCGCAGGTTCCGTTTTCAGCCTTGAACCCAAATGCATCTGCATGACGGTAATGGATAGACCGATTTATGTTGCTTTGGAGATTAGTATAGATATTCTTATCCATGGGGATGACGAAGATATTCTCCTTGGAGTATTGGTTATTAACTGCAAAGTTATCTGCCATCATCCTCTGCAACTCAAACATAACTGCGAAATACTTACAATGCTGTATGCATGCCTCATAATATTTGTTGACATCGTTACTGCCTGTATATACTGCACTGTTGAGCAATAGCTTAACCAAAACGAAGCGTGCTACGGGAATAGTCATACGACCATAATACTCACCTTCAGAGACGCTGTTTTCATAGTAAAGGAGGGGAATGCATTCCTCAAGTTCTTTGATACAGAAATTGAAGACCTCTTTACGTGGATTACGTGTCACTTCGTTCATGGAAACGTCTGGAGAGGTAATCAAGGGTACATCGCCATAGAGATCTATGAGATACCAGTAGAACATAGCACGTAGGGCGCGTATTTCAGCATTCCATGACTCGTAGTCTCTGTCAGCCAACTGGCGGTGGGCCTCAAGTTTTGACAGAGACCGATTGCAGAGGGCGATGACTTTATATAGGTATAACCATGCGTTTTTGACAAACTCATGGCCAGCATTCCAGCTGTGCTTATACATATCAACCCATAAGCCTCCATCATACCAGTCGGCTCCACGTATTGGTAGCATAGCCTCGTCAGATCCGAATGTCTGCAGGTCATATACACCGCGACATGTGCCTTGTAGGCCCTCTCCGTCAACATTACCTCCAATATAATTATATAAGGTAGCCACAGTATTCTCAAACAGAAGCCTCTTTGTCTTGAATGCTTCCTCCTCTGGAATCTGGTCACGTGGGTTCTCTTCCAGTGAACAGGCTGTTAGCGCCAAAGTGCAGAATATGAATAAGAGCTTTCTCATAATGTCATTCTTTAATTTAGAACGTGATGTTAATTCCCATTGAGTATGAGCGGTAAACAGGATATGACCGTTTGTCGTCGATGCCTAGCGATGAGTTCATGATCGTTGAGTTGATCATAGGAGTGAGACCCGAATAGCTTGTAATCGTTGCGACATTGTCGATAGAGCAGGAGAGACGCAAACTCTGTATGTAGCGTGAACGGATGGGAACGTCCCAGCCAATGGTGATATAGTCAATGTTTACATAATCGCCCGATTCCAGCCAGTAGTCGCTGATGGTTTGGTCGTGTATATTCATCTCTGGCGCTCCCTTCATGACGTTGTAGTTAGGCAGTGAGGCCATATTCATATATGAAAGTGCTGTTCCATTATAAATCTTATGACCAAAGGCACCATTCATCTGTACCGTGATGTCCCACTGGCGATATTTAAACGCAATATTTGAACCCATTGTAGCCTTTGGGGTCGCTTGTCCGCAAACATATTTCTCGTCAGTAACATCATATTCCTTTGTTCCGTCAGGATTGGTAATGAGGCCTTTACAGTGTGGAAGTCTAAAGACGCCCAATGGTTCTCCAATCATCTGGTAACAGACCGTGCTCGAACCGTGGAATCCAGCACCATAGAGATAGGAGATACCTTTCGAAGAAGGTGCTGTCAGATAGTAGCCGTTGAAATCACCGTTTAGGGTTACCAGCTCGTTACGCTGGAAACTCCAGTTCATGTTGATGCTCAATACCATGTCTTTCTGGCGGATGGGGGTGATGCCAAAGCCGATCTCAATACCATGATTATGCATCTTTCCTATATTGGCTAGCAACTTGCCGTAAGTGTATGGAGGCACAGGCACATTATAGTTGTACAATAGGTCGGATGTGTTTGATGTGTAGTAGTCGGCAGACAATACGATGCGGTTGTCCCAGAATGCCATATTCAGACCGACGTTGAATGTACGCTTGATTTCCCAACGCAAGTCAGGGTTAGCATTGCGGATAATACCCAACGTGGTTGTTGGCTGACCTTCTACATTGACTACACCATTGGGCTGGACAAGCTCTTGAGAGAGATAAGAGTCGATACCTCCTAAATTGCCACTCTTACCATAGCCCATGCGTAATTTCAGTTTGTTGAGCCATGTGACGGATTTCATGAAAGGTTCCTCATTGATATTCCAGGCTGCGCTGATAGATGGGAAGAAACCCCAGCGGTGATTTTTACCCACTTTTGAAGATGCATCTGTACGGGCATTCACCGTGACGGTATAGCGATTCTTGTAAGTGTATTTTGCTCGGAAGAGGAACGACTCCATGTGAGTGTCTGTATAGAACGAGTTAGTGCCGCCCCATGGACGTATGCCTCCTGCCGAAAGGTTGTCGTAACCGAAAGCATCAGTTGAGAAGTCTGTCACTGTAGCATAGAATCCCTTCTGAGCCTTACGTCTGGCCTCTGCCAGGAACATGACGTCGATATCGTGCTGTCCTAATGTCTTAATCCAGTTGAGCGACAGGTTTCCCAGCTCCTCTTCACTCTTCATCTCTCGGCGATAGGCTTCACCATCGCTAAAGACATAAGTGGGGTAGTAGTGTCCGCTATGGATGTTGTTGTATGAGAAAGAACCGAAAGCTCTCAATGTCAGCCCATAGCCAAGGTTAATCTTGGCTTTCAGGTGGGCATTGAAGTGGGCATTGTTGGCATCGTCCTGTATCTTCATGATGGCGTTGGGATTGCTAATCCATATAGCCTCAGGTATTTGGTCAAATTGGCCGTTTTCGTTTATTCCGTCAGGAAATGTCGGGTTGAAGGTTGCCGCCGAGTAGAATAACTGTTGTGGTACCGGAATATAATCGTCTTTCTGAAGTGATCCGAAGACACCGACATCCACTGTCAGATGATTGTCGAAAGCCAATTGGGTGACATCAATCTTTGCCAAGTAGTTGCGAAAACGGTTATTCTTAATGACCGTGTTATGATCCTGATAACCAATGGAAACACGGTAGTTGGCAGCTTCAGTACCACCACCGAAGGCAATATGATGATTTTGAACATAACCTGTGCGGGTAGGAGATTTCGCAAAATCGGTATCATAACCTTTGTCGATAATACTTAGGCCCAGATTCTGAGCTGCTGAACGGAATTCCGATGCATTCAGCATCTCAATGTTCTTGTAAATACTTTCAAAACCAATGTTCCCGCTGTACGAAATATGGAATCTCCCTTTTTTACCTCTTTTGGTAGCCACTTCAATCACGCCAGAGGCACCACGACTACCATATTGTGCTGTCTCCGATGCGTCTTTCAGAATCGTGAAACTCTCAATGTCTGCGGGATAGATAGAGTAGAGCATGGTCAGGTCGCTCTGGACACCATCGATAATGACCAACGGGTCGTTGCCACCCGTCAAAGAAGTCGTACCACGCACGCGTACAGCTGAGAGCATAGCCTCTTGGTTGATACCACTCAGCACTGTGACACCAGCAGATTGTCCGCTTAACGCTTCAATCGAACTGTTGACCAATCCTTTATTCATGCGCTCTTCGGTAACTTTGTCAACTGCACCGCCTATTGTCTTTATTTCTTCTCTTCCGTATCCTACTTTTACGCGAGTAGTGTCCTCTATAGCTTGTGCCGACATGGATAAGGTCGCAGTCAGCATCCATAGTATGACGGTTTTTCTCATAGTTGTTAGGTGTTAGTTGGCTCCAAAGGTAATAAAAATATGTCAGAAATCCTAATAATCTTAAAAAAAAAGACGAATTAATATTATTTTTTAAAAAAGTCTGGAAATTATTTGGTAGTTACCGAAAAAGTCCGTACCTTTGCACCCGCAATTAAGGAACGGAGGTTCCGTAGCTCAACTGAATAGAGCATCTGACTACGGATCAGAAGGTTGTGGGTTTGAATCCCGCCGGAATCACAAAGTGCAAGAAATAGCGAGCAAAGTTTTACTTTAGCTCGTTATTTTTTTGCTTTTTGTAACCCTTAGCCCGTGGCAGGGCTAAGGGTTCGACAAAGTGCAATGCTTTTAAGGATGGCGATGGTTATATCCTTCGATTCTAAGTAGATTCCTGTCAATTCTATAAGGCTTCCTTCTGTAACCATGCAGTAAGGAAGCTTTTAATACTTTTTTTAAGATATTCAACATAAAATCGGTTCATAACTTGTATGTATCAAAAATAGCTGTACCTTTGTGCCCTCTAAGCTCTTCCACGACCTTCACGTCCGCTGGCAGCCACTTTACGCTGTCTAGTTCGTTGTTTGTGAGCCATCGTGCTGCCTCGTGTTCATTCAGGTGTAGCGCCTCTGTCTTCAGTGAGCAGAGGTAGCAATGCATTGTCAGGTGAAACTGAGGGTAGTCGTGCTCCACCGTGCACAGGAACTCATCCACGTTGATGTCGGCAGACAGCTCCTCACGAATCTCCCTTACCAGCGCCTTCTCCTGAGTCTCCCCGGCCTCCATTTTTCCGCCAGGGAACTCCCACCAGTCTTTATAATCGCCATATCCACGCTGTGTGGCGAATATCCTGTCACCTTTGCGAATAACCGCTGCTACCACTTCTATCTGTTTCCATGGTGTTAGGCGGGGGATGTATCGAGGCACGTTTTGGCAATACGTGTCATACTCCTTCCCGAAGCGTGCGCGAAGCCCCGGCTCCTCCGACAAAGGGAAGTAGAACATGTTGACAAAAAGAAATACGACAACCCAGATGCCGATAGCATAAGAGGCCAGCAAGCACGCTTCGCCAGTTAAAATCAGGAAGATTCCAGTAATCATCGGGTTTCTCACATAAGCATATGGGCCGGAAGTGATAAGATGGCTCGTGGCGTCCCATGGAGCCAGCGTTCCTTTACCCTGATTCTGGAATAGTCTGATGGTCCATATTGCCAGCGTCAAACCGGCAAGAAGGCAGATCGCCCCTACCATCAATCTCCAGAGGCAGACATCACCCCACTGCCAATCAGATAGGTACAATAGGATTGCGGGGATCAAAACACATACGGTGACTGGCAATGCCAAAATCGCCTTAACCACTCTGAAGTTCAAAGACCTGTCTTTCATATTTCTCTTTTATTTCATACGCTGCAAAGATAGTGCAAACCGAGTGAAAAAACAAAAAAAAGAATAAATTTTTTTGTTTTGCTCTCGACTTATTCTTTGACCTAAAGGTACAAAGTGTGGCGTTGCAATGTAAGCATTCAATACGAAAAGCCTTCATCAAAGGTCATCCAGATTCGGCAGCACCAGATACTCTGCAGCAGCCCGGAATCATGGGGCAGCCCCAACCAGGATAACCCATACGACTTCGAATAAAGCGAATTGGATCGTTAAAATGGACCATCAATAAAAAAACGGTGCTGTTTCTGCTGATTTACAAAATTTCTTTGTACTTTTGCATCTGTTATGGAACAGAGACATACCCGTGAAGAGAAGATGCAGGCCTTTGGTCGTATGTTGGATGTGCTGGATACCCTGCGTGAGAAATGTCCATGGGATCGTAAGCAGACCAACGAGAGCCTACGTCCCAATACGATTGAAGAGACCTATGAGTTGTGCGATGCGTTGATGAAGAATGATGTCGCTGACGTCTGCAAGGAGTTGGGCGATGTCTTGCTGCATATCGCGTTCTATGCCCGCATTGGTGAAGAGAAATCCCAGTTTGATATTGCTGATGTCTGCAATCATTTGGTAGATAAACTGATATTCCGCCATCCGCATGTGTATCATCCGTCCCAGGTTGGGGCAGCCAATCCCCGTCCGCTACCATACGGCGAAGAACAGGGGAATCGCGAGTTCTCCAAGGTGAAGAATGTCGAGCAGGTGCTTGACAATTGGGAGCAGATCAAGCAGAAGGAGAAGGATGGCAACAAGACCGTATTGGCAGGCGTGCCTGCTGCGTTGCCTTCGCTCATCAAGGCGTATCGCATTCAGGATAAGGCGCGTCATGTCGGTTTCGACTGGGAAGACCGCAAGGATGTGTGGCAGAAGGTTCGCGAGGAACTGGGCGAGCTTGAGGCTGAGCTGCAGCGAGAAGACCGCCAGCGCTCTGAAGAAGAGTTGGGCGACTTCCTCTTCTCTGTCATCAATGCCGCCCGCCTGTATAAGCTGAATCCTGATAATGCGCTGGAGAAGACGAATCAGAAATTTATTAATCGCTTCAACTATATCGAGCAACATAGCATCAAGCAGGGACGCCCCTTGACGGAAATGACCTTGCAGGAGATGGATGTCCTATGGGAAGAGGCGAAGAAGTTGGAGCAATAAAAACACTTTAGATATGAAGAAGTTCAGTATTTTATTCTTGTTAGTGGCTGCAGTCCTGATGATGGGCAGCTGTGGTGGTAATACGCAGAAAGTGCCCTTCGACAATGGCGACTCGCTGAATGTCGATCAAGACTCTACCGTTTACGGCATCTGTGGTGAGGCCACATCGATGAATGTGCTACAGGTTATCACGGATACTGGTGATACACTGGCGTTTGATATCTCAGCAGCCAGAGATAATGGCAAGGTGCTGGGAGGCCTTCAGGCTGGCGACCGTATGGCAGTATTGCCCAATGGCGACAAGACCGTTGCCTCTCTTGTCATCAACCAGTCAACCCTGTTGGGCAACTGGGTGATGCCTAATCCTATTGATGGCAGCGACGAGGTGGGTATCAGCATCAAGGAAGGTGGTATTGCCGAAAGCATCGATCAGGGCTCTATCATCTATCGCACATGGCGCCTGGTTCGTGGTCAGCTGGAAATCGTGATGGTGCGCGATGGTGCTACCGATGTTGAGGAAGTCGGCTTCTATGATATTCTGAAACTGCAGGCCGACACCCTGGTGTATCGTGATGCTGAGGAAACCTTCGAGTACTACCGTCAGAAGCCCAAGGAAACCTATGGCGACGATGTCAAACTGGAGGATGCCTCATACGAAGACTTTAAAATGTAAGCCCATTGGAACCCTTTCGTGTACATATATTGGGTTGTGGCAGTGCCCTGCCGACTCTGAAGCACTTTCCGTCATCTCAAGTTGTCGAGATACGCGGAAAACTGTTTCTCGTGGATTGCGGTGAGGGCACCCAGATACAGTTGCGTCGTTCACGGCTGCGTTTTACCAAGATCAGTGCCGTCTTCATCACCCATCTGCATGGTGACCACTGTTTCGGGCTTATCGGTATGCTGAGCACATTTGGTCTGTTGGGACGTACCGCCAAGCTCACTGTCTACGCACCAGCCGAACTGTCGGATATTCTGCGCAGACAGATTGATTTCTTTTGTCGCGATCTGGAATACGAAGTTGCTTTCATACCAGTAGATACCACGTGTCAACAGGTGATTTACGAGGACCGTTCGCTGACGGTGGAGAGTATTCCTTTGGAGCACCGTGTACATTGCTGTGGATACTTGTTCCGCGAGAAACCCTCGTTGCCCCATATCCGTCGTGATGTGGCCGACTTCTATGGTGTGCCCGTCAGTCAGTTCGACAATATCAAGGCCGGTGCCGGATTCACAACTGCAGAAGGTGAACAGGTTGCCCATGAGCGCCTCGTCTTACCTGCAGATCCACCTCGTAGCTATGCCTATCTGAGCGATACCCGTTATATCCCCACACTCCATCAGCGACTGAAAGGTGTCACCACGCTCTACCATGAAAGCACCTATGGCGAGGACAACCTACTGCTGGCTGAGAAGTATCATCATTCTACAGCTCGTCAGGCAGCCTTGGTAGCCCGTGATGCAAGGGTGGGGCAGTTGTTGTTGGGTCACTATTCATCTCGCTATGAGCGTGAGGAAGTCTTGCTCGACGAGGCCCGAGAAGTCTTCGAAAACACGCATCTGACTAACGAAATGGACGTTTTTGACGTCTGAGAACCACTTTTCACGCCAAAAATTTGGAATTTTCGTAGATAATGCTTAACTTTGCGCAAAATATATATTGTTGCGTATGAAGAAAAGTCTACTTATACTCTCCCTTACATTAACCCTCACGCTCGCTGTCCCCATGGTGATGAGCGCTATCCCTGTGGCTCCTGGCATTGAGGAGTTTATTGAGGAGGAAATCACCATTACCATCAATGGGCAGACTGTCATTGTGACAGGTGCGCAGGGCCAGACACTCGAAGTTGTGTCGTTGACAGGCCGTTGCGTGAAGTCAGAGAAGATTGAGAGTCCGTCACAGAAGATTGAACTAAATATTCCAAAAGGTTGCTATATCTTAAAAGTCGGAAAGGTAGTCAGAAAAGTTACTGTTCGCTAATTGGACTGCTGGTCTTCGCAGCGCTGTTGATGTCTGGATGCAGCGAAGATAGACATAAAAAGAACAAGGACATGACAATGGAGGCGTTTTCTGATATGAAGGCGCCTGCCTTTGTTTTAGACTACCAACAGATAGCCAAATCGCTGGGAGAGATAGCTCGTCAGACCCCTGCTCAGACAGAGTCCGACCGCAAGACACGCGATTTCTATACCCAGGAGCATCCTTCGCTGCTATGGATCGATCGTGCAGGCCTCGATAGCCGTGCCGACTCCCTCTTGGCCCGTCTTCGTCGGGTGGGTGAGATAGGCATGTCCGACAGTGCCTTCTTCGTAGCCGATATCGAGCGCGATATGCAATTGTTCCGACAGCTCCAGATAGGTGAGGGCAAGGATGATATCAACCATCTTGTGGCCCGTCTGGAATACTATCTGACCAAAGCCTGTATGCGTTATGCCTATGGCTCCCGTTATGGTTTCATCAATCCCAACCGCATCTTCAACCATCTTGATCCTGAAGACCCGAAGGAGGGTGCTCCCCGCATTGTCCGCTATAGGGGCTTGTTCGATGTGGATATGGATTTTGCACCTGACGACTACTATCTTACCGTTGCCGGAAAGATAGCTTACGACAGCATTGCCGACTATCTGGAGGAGATACAGCCTCGTGACAAGTTCTATTTGCAACTGAAGCAGATGCTTACCAAAGCGATGACTGATGAACAGCGCCAGCGCATCCTCTGCAATATGGAGCGCACCCGTTGGCGCCTGCATCATCCCATTCCTGAGAGTGGCAAACGTGTCATCGTCAATGTGCCAGCCTACCATCTCTATGCCTATGGACAGGATACGACGCTCCACATGCGTGTGGTTTGTGGCGCCTCGAAGACCAAGACACCCCTGCTCACCAGTGAGGTAGAGTGGATGGAGGTCAATCCGCAATGGATTATCCCACAGAGCATTTTGGAGAAAGACGTAGTGCGCCATGCAGGCGACAGCGCCTACTTCGCCCGCAACAAGTACAACATCTATGAGCGTGCCACCAACCAGCAGATGGAGATTGGTGAGGTCACCAAGGCCATGTTGCTTAGCGGCAAATACCGTGTGGCTCAGCAGAGTGGCGACGACAACTCGCTGGGACGTATCGTTTTCCGTTTCAAGAACAAGTTTTCCGTATTCCTGCACTACACGTCGACACCTTGGGTGTTCCAGCGCGACTCGCGAGCCATCTCGCATGGTTGTGTGCGTGTGCAGCGACCTTTCGAACTGGCCCATTTCGTGCTCGACGAGCCCGACGAGTGGCTGCTTGACCGCATCAGAATTTCGATGGGGCTCCGTGCCCAGACCGATCGAGGTCGTCAATATCTGCGCACCCATCGTGACGAGGAAGACCACAAGCTGATTGGTTATGTGCCCGTGAAGCCTCACGTACCTCTTTATATTATATATTACACCCTGTGGCCCGATGAGAACGGTGCTTTGCAGACATGGCCCGATGTCTATGGCTACGACCGTGTGGTTTTGCAGCACTTACAGCCCTATCTGAAATGACGAACAGCGATGAACAGCTGCTGATGCGGCAACTCACTGATCCTAAGACGCAGCGTGCTGCTTTCGAACGATTGGTGCGCGAGTATAGCGAACAGCTCTACTGGCATGTGCGTCGTATGGTGCTCAACCACGACGATGCCGACGACATCATGCAGAATGTGTTTCTCAAGGCGTGGACACATCTTGACGACTTCAAGCAGGATTCCAAGATCTCTACGTGGCTCTACCGTATCGCTGTCAATGAAAGCCTCGACTATCTGCGCCGTCAGAAGAAGCAGCAGGTTGTCAGCACAGATGCCCCCGAACAGAGTGTTGCCCAGACCTTGATAGCCGACCGCTATTTCGATGGTGACGAGACGGCTGCACTGCTCAACGAGGCCATTACCCAACTGCCAGAAGTGCAGCGTACGGTGTTCAACCTGCGCTACTACGACGAGATGAAATACAGCGAGATCAGCAAGATGCTGCATACCTCCGAGGGCTCTCTGAAGGCCTCGTACCATATTGCCGTGAAAAAGATTTCTGAATTTTTCAAGTCACACGATTAAACTTTTACTATTTTCTAACGTCATATCTAAAAAATAAGGAATTATGTCAATGACAAACGAAGAACAATACCTCAAGGAAAGAGTAGGGCAGGAAAATCATTTCCGTGTGCCCGACGGGTACTTCGACCAGTTTGCGACGCGCATGATGGCCCAACTGCCCGAGGAACGTCCGGCGGCACGCCAGGTGTCTCTGCGTGTCCGTCATTGGCTCTATGCTGCGGCCTGTGTGGCTGCTTTGGCAGTGACAGCCTTCTCCTTCCATTTCCATCAGCAAGACGACAGCCAGCAGGTGGCTACTACTGAGACCTATATTGACGAGGCTGCCGATTATGCCATGATGGACAATTCGGATATCTATCAGCTGTTGGCTGAAGAGTAGAAGATGCTCAGAACGTTTTTACGAAGATGAAGAAGATAGTAACAATAGCCCTGTTGATGATGTTCACCATAATGGTGAATGCCCAGGAGAGAAAATTCTCGCCTGAGAAGTTTAATGCCGATATGGAAGCCTTCATCACCAAGGAGGCCAATCTGACACCGCAGGAAGCTGCCAAGCTGTTTCCGCTGATGCGTGAGATGCGCGACAAGCAGCGTCCGTTGTATGACAAGATGCACCGTATCGGTCCTAACAAGCCTGCTGACGATGCTGCCTGCAAGCAGGCGATTACCGAATACGACAAGTTGAATGTGGAGTTGCGCCAGTTGGAGAGCACCTATCATAAGAAGATGATGCAGCAGATACCTGCCAGCAAGGTCTTCGATGTCCTCAGAGCCGAGCACCGCTTCCATCGCCAGGCGATGAAAGGTTGGCGGAAGGGCAGACCCCAGTAAGCGAGCAACTGCTACAGTGTGGACGTCGCGCCGTACAGATATAGCGTCCATGCAGCAACAGCCAGTGATGAGCCCGTGGAATATCTTCCGCGGGTATATTTTTTACCAGTTCCTGTTCTACCTTCAATGGAGTATCGGCCTTGGCAGATACCAAACCTAAACGGTGACTGACACGAAATACATGGGTATCTACCGCCATTGTTGACTTGCCAAAGGCTACCGACTGGATGACGTTGGCAGTCTTGCGACCTACGCCAGGCAAGTCGAGCAGCTGGTTCATATCCGATGGCACCTCACCATTGTGGCGCTCCATCAGCATGCGCGCCATCTGTACCAGATGCTGGGCTTTAGCATTGGGGTACGACACGCTCTTGACATATTCCAGTATCTCGTCAACCTCAGCCTGCGCCATCGTACGGGCATCAGGATAGTGGCGAAACAGTTCCGGCGTCACTTGATTGATGCGCTTGTCCGTACACTGTGCACTTAGTATTACAGCCACCAATAGCTGGAAAATGCTGCCAAACTCCAGTTCTGTCTGCACCTCTGGCATCTCCTTGCGGAAGTAGTCGAGGACGATTTTATAGCGTTCTTTTCTCGTCATCGTATTTTTTTGTCTTTTTTTTTATGCAGTTTAAAATATTATTCGTATATTTGCAGAAACAACCCAACTAAATAAGCTTATGAAAAATACTCCAACTCCCCACATTGGGGCACAGTACGGCGAAATCGCTGAGACTGTAATCATGGCGGGCGACCCGCTGCGTGTGAAACTCATGGCAGAGAAATTCCTCGACAATCCCGTTTGTTTTAATAATGTCCGTGGTATGCTGGGCTATACAGGCACCTATAAGGGCAAGCGTGTCAGCGTGATGGGACATGGTATGGGAACAGCCTCTATCGGTATCTATACCTACGAACTCTACAACTTCTATGGTGTCAAGACCATCATCCGTGTAGGTTCTGCCGGTTCTATCAATAAAGACCTCCATATTGGCGATATCGCTATTGCTATGGGTGCTTGCACCAACAGCAATTACGGTGCACAGTATGAGTTGCCAGGTACCTTTGCTCCTATTGCCAGCTTCGACCTCGTTCGTGCTGCAGTAGAGTCGTGCGAGAAGTTTGGCTACCACTATATGTGTGGCAATGTCATGTCTTCCGACACGTTCTATAGTGAGAATCCTCATACCGACAAGTGGATCAACATGGGTGTGATGGCTGTCGAGATGGAGATTGCCGCCCTGTATATGAATGCCGCCCGTTCTGGCAATCGTGCCCTGGGTATCTGCACCATTTCCGATCACATTCTCACTGGTGAGGCAACGACTGCTGAGGAGCGTCAGAACAACTTCACCCACATGATGGATGTCGCCTTTTCGCTCGTCTGATAGCGCTTATAGCGGCAGGTAGATGACGTATTTCTCCTTGAACCAAGGTTCGTCGAACCATTGGGAGAGTTCCATGCTATCTACGATGCGACGGTAGGGCTGCAGCTCAGCCTGCAGGTCGCCGCCTTTCAGACAGAGAATACCATTGGGCAGAGAGTTATGTTGCTCTCTGCCTATATTTTTGCGTACAATCTTCGTCAGGTCGGGTAGGGGCATCACAGCACGGCTCACGATGAAGTCGTACTTGCCCTTCTCGTCCTCACCACGCAGATGCTCTGGCTGACAGTTGTCCAGTCCGATAGCCTGACAGACCTCCTGTGCCACACGAATCTTCTTGCCTGTTCCGTCGATGAGCTTGAACTGGCATTCAGGGAAGAGGATAGCCAGAGGGATGCCTGGGAAACCGCCTCCCGTACCAAAGTCGAGAATACGCGTGCCAGGCTTGAACGACAGCATCTTGGCAATACCCAGTGAGTGGAGCACGTGGTGCTCGTAGAGGTTGTCGATGTCTTTGCGCGAGATGACGTTGATCTTCGCGTTCCAGTCACGATACAAAGCGTCGAGGGCAGCAAACTGCTGTTGCTGCCTCTCGCTTAGTTGGGGGAAATATTTCTGGATGATGTCCATTGTCGATGTTTCGATAATTCGAGGTTTCGATGTTTCGAGGTTTCGAAATATCGAAAATTAACCGTTCATGCTCAGCAGGAACTCCTCGTTGGAGTGTGTCTGCACCAGACGGTCGCGAACGGTATTCATGGCCTCGATAGGATTCATCTCGGCAATGAACTTGCGGATAATCCACATGCGGTTCAGCGTGGTCTGGTCTTGCAGCAGCTCGTCGCGACGAGTAGAAGACTGAACCAGGTTGACAGCAGGGAATACACGCTTGTTGGCGAGCATACGATCCAGCTGCAGCTCAGAGTTACCAGTACCCTTGAATTCCTCGAAGATCACCTCGTCCATCTTCGAACCGGTATCTGTCAGTGCTGTGGCGATGATGGTCAGTGAACCGCCGTTCTCGATGTTACGGGCAGCACCGAAGAAGCGCTTAGGCTTCTGCAGGGCGTTGGCGTCTACACCACCGGTGAGCACCTTGCCTGATGCAGGAGCTACCGTGTTGTAGGCACGAGCCAAACGTGTGATAGAGTCGAGGAAGATGACCACATCGTGTCCGCATTCTACCATGCGCTTAGCCTTCTCCAGCACGATGCCGGCAATCTTCACGTGGCGGTCGGCAGGCTCGTCGAATGTTGAGGCGATCACCTCGGCATTGACGGTACGTGCCATATCCGTTACCTCCTCAGGACGCTCGTCGATGAGCAGCATCATGATGTAAGCCTCGGGGTGGTTGGCTGCGATGGCGTTGGCAATATCCTTCATCAGGATGGTCTTACCGGTCTTTGGCTGAGCCACGATGAGGGCACGCTGACCTTTACCGATTGGTGCAAACAAGTCCACGATGCGCACGCTGGGATTCGTGGTGGCACGGTCGCCGCACAGTGTGAACTTCTCCTCGGGAAAGAGCGGTGTCAGGTGCTCGAACGATACGCGGTCGCGCACTTCGTGGGGCTGACGGCCATTGATGGTATTCACGTTGCTCATGGCGAAGTACTTCTCGTTGTCGTGTGGCGGACGTACTGTGCAGTCAACGACGTCACCCGTCTTCAGGCTCCAGCGCTTGATCTGCTGGGGCGATACGTAGATGTCGTCGGGAGATGACAGGTAGTTGTAGTCGCTTGAGCGCAGGAATCCGTAGCCGTCCTGCAGAATCTCCAGCACACCATTACCTGTAATCAGGTCGGCAAAGTCGTATCTGGTATTGTCGCGCATGCTGTTGTCAACTACTGGCTGGCGCACTTCTATCGTGTCGTTAGACATCTGCTGTGCCATCGGACGGTCGAAGATGTCGAGTGAAGGAATGGCAGCCTGGTCCTCGATGGGGAGGTCGATGACGGGAATAAAGTCAGTGCCGTCACCTGGATCACCAGCCCATACCTCGTCGTTAGTGACCTCAGCGCCCTGGACAGTTTCCTGCGGATGCTGTGCCATCTTCTCCTGAAGCTGGTTGATCAGGTTCTCCTCCAGCGGTTCGGCGTTGACGACTTCAGTAGCCTCTGGCACGACAGCCTCCTCGGCGGGTGCTTCAGCCTCGGCGGGTGCTTCAGCCTCTGCGGCCTTTGCAGCTTCAGCTTCAGCAGCTGCGGCAGCCTCTGCCTCCAGTTCCTTCTTCGACTTACGGCCACGCTTCTTGGGAGCGGGTTTCTCAGCAGCAGGTGCAGCTTCCTCGGCGGGTGCTTCAGTAGCAACTTCGGCAGCGGCCTCCTGCTCAGCAGCTTCCTGTTCAGCAAACAGACTGTCGAGTGTAGGCTTCTTAGTCTTCTTCTTCTGGCTTGTCGCGTCGAGGTTCTCGCCATCGCTACCGTTGACGGTATAGACCTTGCTGGTATCTTTCTTTGCAATACGTGTACGCTTGCGCTTTGTAGCGGGAATGCCTGCAGCTGAATTCTCTGCAGCCTTGTCGAGAATAGCGTAGATCACGCTTTCGAGCTCGTCATCCTGAGAGACTTTCACATCTAATTCGTTAGCGATTTCCATAAGTTCGGGTATGGAAAGACGCTCTAATTCTTCTTTCGTGTACATATAATATACAGTGATTCGTTAATTAATTTCGAACGCAAAATTGAAAAGTTTGGAAAGATGTGCTTCGCGAACGGAAACACCTTTTCTGAAATTCGACTGCAAAGTTACGAATAAGTGAGCAAATAACCAAGAAAAACTTGTTTTTTTTGTTATTTCGAACGAAAGTAATACACAAAAACCAGAAAAACCCCATTAAAGAGATTGTACTCTTAGCAGAGTACTAACGGTATCAGTGCCAATCTTCCTTGAGAGCAAGCTCTCAGATAAGATTTTCACTCATCCCGTTACCCTTTCAGGGCTTCAATCTCTTTAATGGCAAAAACACCGATTTCTTCGAAATCTAAAAAACAATTATTGAACCTTTGAACTTTTAACCTATTGAACATTCATGTAATTGTTTATGTTATCGTTTTCGTTATGGTTAAGGTTAAAGTAAAAATGTTTTTTAGGTTCGTAGAACCGATGTTTTTGCTTTTTGACGTTTGCAATAACGAAGTTATGTGATGAGTGCTATGGTCTTGGCGTAAGAGCGAGCTCTTACAGACAAAGACATAGCGCTTAGCACATGAGCTCTGAAAGAGCGACAAACATCAAAAAGGGTTTTTATTGTTTTTTTCCAAAATTCCACAATAATACTATCTGATTCTGCGTTTTGTCATTAAATCTCTTTATTTATGAATTATAATATCTCAAAACTTGCAGATATCAACCCAGATTTGGCTGCAGAACTCAGAAACAAGTGTTACAGAGTTGTAGGTTTATGCCAACAGGTGCACAAGGAAATGGGACCTTTCCTCAACGAATATATGTATCAAGAGGCTTTAGATATATTGTTCGACGAAAATGACATTGCACGCGTGAAGGAATATTATTTCTCAGTAACATTTCACGGTAGGCAGATCAGACATAAGCATTATGCTGATTTCCTTGTAGGTAATGACATACTGATAGAATGTAAAGCCATTGAGCATCTTGGACCAGAGCAGCGTCAGCAGTTATGGAACTATATGAGACTTTCAGGAATTTGTATTGGGGTATTATACAACTTTGCTCCTGTCCATGACCAATGTGAACGATACTACTTGGACAAACAGACAGGCCATATGTACGCTTTCTAGGTTATCGTTAAGGTTAAAAGAACTTTTTTAGATTTCGAAGAAATCGGTGTTTTTGCTCACGAAGGATGTGATGGCTCTGTAAGAGACGAAGATGAGAGGTGGATATTTTATCTGGGAGCTTGCTCACAAGGAAAAATAGGCATCTCTCATCTTGTAAGGACTGCAAGTCCGGCACATACTGAGTGAGGGTTTTTCTGGTTTTTGTATAAATCTAAACACAGAGTTATTCCTGTTTTATATAATAAAAGGCCCGCATTTCTGCAGGCCCTTAAGACTATTCTGTAATAGGTTCCAATTTGATGTAGAACGGATGAGTTTCTCCACCAGCCTTAGCAATGGTATGACTTCCTGCTGCGAGACTTGGGATAACAACCTCGTAGTATCCAGTTCCTGCCGTACCGGTATATGCTGTTCCATCTACTCCAATTTCGTTTCTCTTTGTCGTTAGGGCGATGGTCAGTTTCATAGCCGCTGTTGTAGTGAAAGTGATAGTTCCTGAACTATTACAATTCCAAGCCTGAGTGTATGTCTTACCATTATAGGTAATGGTTTTATCGCCCGTATAGTTTTTCTTGTCACCAGCTGTAGTAAAGAAAGTATTCGTTGCGGCGTCATTCTCAAACCAGCATTCTATAGTACCTGCAGGTGTCTCACCGCCGGTGTTGCCGCCGCCAGTCTCGCTACCACCGCCAGTCTCGCTACCGCCGCCAGTCTCGCTACCACCGCCAGTCTCGCTACCAGTACCTGACGAAGAATTGCCGTCGAAGAAGCCAACGAGTGATGACTTGTAGCCGTCTATCAGCGCAGCCAGATCCTTGTCTAATGCAGAGTCGGTATCGTCCAGACCCACATTGTCTGGCAGACTATATACGATGTCGCCATGATTCATGCGTCCTGCACCATAGTATCCTGTTACTATCGAAGGCACGTTCTCTGCAGCATCGGCAGTATATGTATGCATCAGCGCAGCGTTGGTGTCGAAGTTGTTGTAGGTTGTACCACCCACCAGTGTCTTCTCCGTTGCAGGCACCTGCTCGTCGCGTGTAGCCGTCTCGTAGGCATCGTAGCCCTTGGCCGACGGATTCTTCTGGTTGTAGAAGCTGAAGTGAGCAGCTGTCTTGTCCATATAGTTGCCATAGGCCTTGATCATACCACCGTTCTCGCCCGAGAAGGTACCTTTTGAACCCATGCCGTCAGTACCCTGCAGTGATGAGAGGATAGGCTTCTTGGTCTTGAGGAAGTAGTTGTTCTCTACAAAGACGCTCGAACCCGTTGTAGCACCTACGCCGTACTTCGCCACGTTGTCGAAGTAGTTGTTCCATACGTGTACCGTCATGGTACGTACGCGTGGATGACGTGAGTCAGAGTGGTAGAACCAGTTGTGGTCGTAGCTGATGTAGTTGGGTCCGCTCTCGCTCTTCATACCGAACATGTTGGTCTTGCCAGTATCCCAGTAGCGGTTGTAGCTCACCGTCACATACTTCGAGTCCGACTTCACGTCAGTAGCACCGTCGCCCTTAGCGTGGTCGCCCGAGCCACCCTTGCCGTAGAAGATGTCAGTATGGTGAATCCAGATGTTCGAGTTGTCAGTGTCCAGTGAGATACCATCGTCCATGCAACGGATGACGGCGAAGTTGCGGAACTCTACACCCTTAGAGTTGCGTACCAGGAATCCGAAGCCCCTGATGGTAGCATCGTCGCCGATACCCTCGATGGTGAAGGGCATGTCGCTGTCGGCGCCCTTACCCTTGATCTGGATACCTTCTTCCTTGCTGCTGACACCGTCCAGATTGTCTTTCTCTACCAGTCCGATGATGCGGAAGGCGATAGGTGTCTTGTCGTAGCCCTTCTGATAGGCGTCGATGATAGCCTGGAAGCCCGTGAAGGTCTCCTTGCCACCCTTGTTGTTGGTGACGACCTCCGTCTCTACCGTCTTGGCGGTCTTCGATGTGATATACAGTATCTTGGCATTGGTCTTCAGCGTACCGTCGGCATTGTAGGCGCCTGGCACGTAGTTGTTCATGAATGCAAAGCCCTGACGACTGTAGCTCTTCACCTTCAGACCAGTGGCCTCGTTGGCGTTGGCGGTCATCTCGTTGCCGTCGGCATCGATGGGCACGATCTTGATAATATAGTTCTCGGCAGGTGTCAATCCCACCACATCGGCACGTCCGTATGTTTTGTAGTCACGTACCAGCTCCTTGTCAATCTTGGTATAGTCAGCATACTGGCCACCCTTGATATAGGCCGCATACGACTTGGCACTCTCCATCTTCTCGAACTTCACGTAGGCACTCTCCAGCCAGCCTCTGGCCTCGGTGATCTTTACGGCGCCTTCCTCGTTGACTACCGTACCCGATTCGCCCTTCTCAGCCTTGTTGAACGAGATGCCAGCTACCGTGTTCTCGAAGGTGTACGACGTCTGAGCGTCTTTTACCACCTTCACGTTGGCATTCTCGAAGTCGATGCTCTGCAGCGCCTCCGTGTTGTAGTATCTGCTGGTGCCGTCCTTCAGTGTCAGCACGGCCTGGTTCTTCATCGAGTTGGCTGATGTCGAGAGGTCGTTGGTTGTTGGCGTCGAGCCACCACCAGTGTCGTCGCTGCCACCTTCCTCGTCGTCAGTGTCGTTGGGGTCTTCCACCTTAATCAGATATATATACATCGCACCGTTCATGGTTAGCGTCACGTCGCCGTCAGCCGTTACCGTACCGATATTCGTCGATTCAGCTGTACCCTTAGCGGTCTTGTTGAAGTCACCCGACACCTCGGTGATGTTCTCTGTATTGATGCCACGAGCCTCGTCTTTGCTCGATGACATACAACTTACTGTCACCTTCATGCCAGCCTTCAAGCTCGGAATCGTGATGACCGAGTTGCCCTGCAGCCACATGCGCTTGTTCGAAGCGTCGTTGCCAGCGCGCAGGTTACCCTCGCCACTACTTACGTCAGCTATCGTCAGCAGCAGTCCCTTCGTATAGGCTATCTCCTGATTGTTAGCCTTCACGGCCTCCTTCTCCAGCGCCTTGGTATAGCTATAGCGGTTCTTCTTGTCAGTCGTGTTGTGATACCAGTTGTTGTCGGCATCCATCAGTTCGGCGTCGTTGGCATCCAGTGTAGAAAAGTCCCATGTCTGTGCCTTCATCGTCTGGCTCAGTCCCAGCAGGACGAGCAGCGTCATGAATATCTGTTTTTTCATAGTCTGTTCCTCCTTATTTATTTAATAATCACTTTCTTCTGTCCAGCGATATAGACACCCTTAGGCAGTCCCACCACGCTGTTGCCAACATATTGTCCGCGCAGGTTGTACACAGCCTGGCCCTTCAGTTCCTCCACTTGGCGCAGTGTCTCAATGCTCGTGGCATTGCTCAGGTCGATCGTCACCTCCGCCATATCCTTGGTGGCAGTCGTCGTACCGTCTTTGTAGTGCAGGATGACATTATCCCCGTCGAAGGTGATCTTCGTCAGCTCCTTCACGTCCACTTTTTCAGGCTCCGTTCCCTCTGCCATCATATTCATCGACAGCAGGAACATACCCATAAAGAGTAAAAGTTTCTTCATCTTCCTTTTTGTATTAATTAGTTTGTTAGTTTTTAAGTAGCTTGTTTTGCTCGTTTTAGTAAGAGGATGACAGACCACATGCCTGCCATCCTCCTTATTTTTTAGGCGATTTACTCGTCGAAGAATGAATCGTCGTCGTCGAACCAGCGGGCGTCAGAACCACTTGGGTCTGTTGGTGTAGTACCAGTTGGTATTGTTGAACCAGCCAGCAGTTGCGCGCCTGTATTGATTTTCACCACTTCCAATGTGGGATTGATATATGTTTTCTTCATAATAGTGTCCTCCATGAATTACTTAATGACTACCTTTTTACCATTCACGATATACAGTCCATTAGTGGGCTGAGCTACGCGACGACCGCTGAGGTCATAAACAGAATTGTCAATGGCCGATTTTCCATTTTCAATTGACTGAATTCCTGTCACATCATCGTCCTCGAAACTCATCGTCAGCTCGCGGGCTCCACTAACTGCAATGTTTAAGTAAGCCTTACCAGCAGGCAGATTACCCTCAGAACTGGGCTGGAATACGCCATCCTTCAAAATGTAACCTGCATTAGCAGCTACAGCTGTCGTTGCTGTTGCAGAACCAGCCATCTTGTTTCCTGAGACATTATCAGCACCAGTACCATCGAACACAGGAACATCAAAAGAAGAACCTGAGGTCTTGAGTACCAATCCTGTACCTGCAGGAACTTTATTAACTCGTGTCATTTGGACGTTGCTTTCAGAAACCGCTGTTGCGATATAAGCCTTCAAACCTTCAATGCCTGTGAAGTCGAGAGGGGCTTCAGTTACATAGGTGGTGTATTCCTTGGCGGGTGAAATAGTAACATTTGCTGCTGTAACAGGATAAGTAACAACGATTCTTTTCAGATACTGGTTATTCTCTCCAATGACAATATCAATTGTCGATGCATCACCAGTATATGTATAAGAGATTGACTTTGTTCCTGTTCCTGTGTATGAAGTAGAACCTGCTATCGTTGTTGTAGATAAATTTGTATAGGCATCAGGAATCTCCACAACCATTCCGCTTACAGCAGGGATAGTAAACTTCGTATTTTGGTTGGTCTGTGCCAAATCATCGGATCTGTTATAGTTTCCAACCTTACCATTAACAATCTGCATTGGTAAACTGACGGTTTCTCCATTAACAATTGCTTTTTGGACATAGTAACCATAATCTGAACTTTGCCAGTCAGCAAAGATTATATTCGATTTTGCAAAACTCCAAGTTACAATATTCTTATTTTGTGAATTGCTCAAAGATTCCGTAACAGTTGCCCAGGTGGGGGTTAATGTTACGTCTGCTGTCATGCTTACAATTACATCACCAGAATCATAGTAGTTGCCATTACCATCCGACCATTTGTCGAATGTATATCCATCTCTGTGGAAATACAAGTCTGCATATGCAGGGATAGTGTAGCTGTCATTCTTGTCTGCATATTTCTCGTTCACACTTGTTGTATAGGTGCTTAGTATTTTTGAAGAATTGATATCGCCAATATAATTGCTCTTGTCATAAGTTACCCTGAAGAGTTTCTTAAAATTAGCTGTATAAGTGGCGTCTGCTGTTGAGGTGACGGTAATAGAGGCATTAGTACTATATACTGAACCACCTGAGGTCCAATTTATAAAAGCATATCCCTCGTTTGCTGTAGCAGCGAATGTGATTTCTTCATTTTCAACTACTACATTAGCACCTGCGTTAGTAATTGAGCCATATGTGCTTTGCCCATCTGCGATTTCTGCTGTAATGGTATGAGTGTTACCTGAAGTGAAGTTTGCAGTGTAAGTGACGTTAGAGGCAGGCATGGTAACGAATGCTTTTGCACTAGCAGATACTTCAACGCTGCTCTCATTAGTCCAGTTTGAAAATACATAACCATCAGCAGGAGTCGTGTTCAAAAATGCAGTAGAGCCGCTATAATATTGACGACTTGCCACAATAGTGTTTTTACCTTCTGAAGGGTTCGCAGCAGTCGTCAAAGTGTATTTGCTATCAGAGGTGTTGAAATACTCAACTTCAAGAACGCAGCAATTCTGTTTGCCTGTCCAACTAAATTGAATAGAAGATGCTGGCGCAAAAACAAATTTCTGTACATCAGGGGTCGCGTTATCGTTACTTCCTTTTGTAAACGTTGTTCCTGCTGTATTGGAGATTTCGGTTCCTGCTACTATTGTGAAAGCTCCTCCTTCCGGTGTTGAATTGTTCTCGTAAGAATAGATGGTAATTGCTGTGATTTCCTTCCCAGAAGGAGCTGTGACAGTAAAATTTCTACTACCCGTTGAAAGCTTGAAAGAGGTGTATGCCGCAGAATTGACAGTAATATTTTTGCCAGATGCCAATTCTTTAGAATTTGACTGAACAAGTGTCAATCCTGTAGCAGATGTGTAGGTTGTCCCTGAAATAGTGGCATCAGTTGCACCATGATACACAAGTTCCGATGCTCCCCAAACAGAATTTGCCCCTCCCACAATAGTGAAGAGTAGCGTCAATAAAGTAAAAAATTTCTTCATACGTTTTGATTTTGTTTTGTAGTTAGTGAATTATATTTGGTTACAAAGTTACGAATAATCTTCGAGATGAGCAAAAAAATATATATGGAAATTAGCGTAAAGGATTACGTAAAATAAGGGGTCAAACGCTTGAAAGAAGCAAGCGCCTTGCTTGCTTCTTCCTCGTGGGTCGCTTGCTTCGAGCAGAAGGGTCGCTTGCTTCAAGCAGAAGGGTCGCTTGCTTCAAGCAGAAGGGTCGCTTGCTTCGAGCAGAAGGGCCGCTTGCTTCGAGCAAGCGATTAGCGTGCAATAACCTGCCTTTATCTCGCAATAACCTGCCTTTATCTCGCAATAACCTGCCTTTATCTTGAAGCAAGAATAATGAGAATAAATCCTGGATTTAAAGCTCGCAAGTCCTAGATTTATCAATGACAAATCCTAGATTTGCTGACTGCACTACGGCTTGAACTCGTTAAACGGATGCAGCCATAGTCAGTTACATCCACCAGTCATCCTTTTGCCGACAAATGGCCTGGGCAATACAGTTCATGGTTTTGCAGACGGCAACAGTGATGGCCTCTTCTGATGTCCGATAGTGATATTTCCATGGCGTTAGCAGTAGAAGCTTGCCTGCGGCACAGCGTTCCTGCTTGTCCTCCGATGGATGGTAAATCTTGGGGAATCCGTTGTCGGCAACGACAACCACCGGATATGCCTTTTCTTGTACGGCAGCCATGATCTCCTGTTCACGCTTAGCAATACGTGCCGACACCATCACGGTCCCATGGCCAGCAGCCTCTAAACACCGCTGTAGCTGTTCATCGTGTAGGCGTGCATCCTTCCGATGGCACACTACAGGCAGAAGCCTATCGCGAAGCAGCTCGTCACTGCCGTACCTGTCGCAATAAATCATTCCGTCCTTGACGATTAGCCATCCGGATATGTCCTGCCATATTTCCTCATTAAACTGCACTGCCAGGCACTCGCGCTGTAGATATCCCTTTAATGCGCGCAGCGATAGATGCGTCTCTACGCACATCCGCTGCGGTTGCAGCCAAGAACGGTGCGACATGCGGAGCAGGCGGTTGCGCGGATTGGCGCGGATGTAGGCCCGCTGCGTGGCGAGCTGCGCCTCGTTGATGGGCATCACGTCGCAGTAGCCGGTATCGAAGAGGGGAGGGGATTCTAGCTTGGCGGCCGAACCGCCAAGCACTGTGGGAGGAGTGGGAGCCGAACCGCCAAGCACTGTGGGAGGAGTGGGGGCCGAACCGCCAAGCACTGTGGGACGAGTGGCCGGCGGTTCGGGCGCCGGGGTGGGGGCAGCCTTTGCCGGTATGGCCTTACCGATCATGGCCCAGTAGCGCTTGTTGCAACCGTATTTGAAGCCGGCGATGACTAGGCCCAGATGCGTGGGCTTGCCACTCATCGACACGATGTCTCTATGGGCCGCCAGCAGGAAATGGATATGCTCGGGCATGACGACATAATCCATCACTTCGAGCATCGGGTAATACCTCTGGATACTCTCCCTTAGTTCCTGCTCCACCATCTGTCCCAAGGGCGACAGCACCACATGCGGTGCATCGCTGTCACCATCGGGTTTGTCCAGTTGGCCAGCCATCTGTCCAAGCGGCTGATAAAGCGCCTTTGCCGTGCTGATAGTGATATGATAATATCCGCTGCGGCTGTAGTCGTGTGTATGGCTGCGCCGCTTCATGTTATGCTCCGTTGGTTTCCTGATGTCTCCCATACTTCTTTACCTTCGTTGCAAAATTATAAACTTTCTCGGAGACTTCCAAAATTTTTTAGGCATTTTCTATCAATAGTCACTTTCTCTGACCTGAAGGTCTGAGTGTGGCGTTGCATTCGGGTCGTGCCAACGTCATCTTGCGGTGCTTCCGACGTCATCTTCGACTCGAAAGTGACGTAGGAACGGATGGAAAGTACGTTAGAAACGAGTCGAAAGTGACGTACCTTTCAGCAACTCGTCGTTTCTCGATGAGCAACTCGTCGTTTCTCGATGAGAGAGAAGCCTTTTCTCTGATAGTAACTCTACTTATCGCTCTGACTAATCCCTGATTTTTGTTGACTGCGCGATTTTACCCTCCCTTCCTCCCGTCACCCCTCTCAAATGCCGATGTACAAAGGGCTGAGGGTACGGGAGGGAGAACGAATGTCCCTCCCGTCTCCCTCCCTTTTGGGGTAAGCGTATCCGCTCTGACGCCTTGCAGGCTATAAGTCCTTCCATTTGTCTGGCAGGAGTGCTCTGTATTGGCTGATGCTTGTATTCGGCTGCATCAGCGCAGTTCTGTTGATGACGTCTGAGATATACTCGAAGAAATTGACGTTGTTGAGTCTGCAGGAGCAGGCCAGCGAGTAAAACATGGCAGCACGCTGGGCTCCTTTGTGTGATCCGAAGAAGAGCGAGTTTCTCCTTGAGAGCGATATGTACCTGTTGAGTCTCTCAACGAGGTTGTTGTCCAAATGATAGTCTCCCCTGGTGAAGATATTTCCGATGGCTTCCCATTCGTTGAGCATATAGTGCACGGCAATATACTTGTCCGACTTGGGCAGCATCTCCGGGTCTGCCGCCATCCGGTCAAGCCTCTTGCGTATCTCTTTCAGTATCTTGGGGGCATACTTCTGTCTCCAGCGGAGGTTTTTCTCTACCGTCCAGCCGTCTGTCTCAATCCTATGATGATGCTCCATTTGGTAAAGCTCGTTTATAAGCCTGACTATAGTCTGTGCCTCACCGTCATCATCGCAGTCGAGAAATTTCCTCTTCACATGCTGTAGGCAGGAGAGTCTCGTAAGTTTTGCAGCCATCTTCCTGTAGGGATAGAATCCGTCTGACTGGAAGGTTCCTCCATAGTCGCCTATATAGTTAAGGATGACATCCTGTCCTCTTGATCCGTCGTGATAAAAATAATAGACCAGTCCTGTGTGCATGGCTGTCACTACCCAGATGTATCCTTTCTTCGAGCCCTTTCCGCCAGGCATCTTGACAAGTACGCGATGATAAGTCTCGTCGCCTGCCAGGTAGTCGTCCTCCTTGACGGCCAGCCCCATTGCCCTGTACAGGTTCTCGAATATGGCCTCTGTCTTGCGCAGCAGCCCGTGGGCAGTGCCCTTGTCCATGTCGAAGCCGTTCTCTGTAAAGTATTTGACGATACGCTCCACGGGCATGGAGTAGATGTAGCGCAGCTGGGCGATGCCTGCGATAAAGGAGCCGTCGTAGTTCGAGCCCAGCAGGGGAGCGACGGGGGCCTTGCCCTCCATGACGGCTCCGTCCTGCGTATAGACGCGTACATGATAGACCTTCTTGATGAAGCGCATGGGTACGAGGATGTAGCGTACCACGTCATGGGTGTCTATCAGGCGGGCCTTCATCTCATCGAAGCGGGAATCGTCAGGATAGACGTCCTCCTCCTCGACCTCTACCTCATAGTGATCCTTACGCCTGGCCCCGTAGTTGGTCTTCGCCCTTGGCTTCGGCTCTGTCCGGGGCGCAGTTTCCGAATCAGATGCGGCTGGCGGGGTCTGCTTCTCAGACTTGTTCTGCTGTATCTTCGCCAGGCCCTTGATGACATTGCGCTGCTTCTGCTCCTCCTGGTTCTTCCGGACGAGCATCTCCTCCAGCGATGACACCTTCCGGAGAAGCTCATCCACCTTGCGGTTGGCCTCCCCGAGCTGTTGTTGCAGGAAGGCTACTTGCTGCTGGAGCATACTGATAATCTCGTCCTTTTTCATATTACAAAGGTACAAAAAAAGAACGAGATTACCAAAGAA
>CADCBH010000006.1:1196-72292 GCA_902799655.1 uncultured Bacteroidales bacterium | reverse complement strand
TATGGCCTTACGACATTTCAGTTTATCTTTCTTCCAACATTTCACAGTTTTGACTGCAAAGGTACGTCATTTCCATGTAACCTCCAAATTTCTGGGATATTCTGCTTAAAAATGTGATAAGAGGACATAAAACACGAGACAGGTGCTGAAGTGAACCCAGAAAGTTGGACACAACTTAAAGGTTCAAATGAAACGACATTGTAGTTTGGAAGAAAAGCTAGCAATTATTAAAGAAGTAGAACAAGGACAGTCTGTTCGTTCTGTATCTGACAAACTTCATTTAGGGAGACATATTGTCTATGAGTGGGTGGCAGCTTATAAGGATAGAGGTGTCCAGGGATTAATGCCTAAGAGTAAAAGAGGAAATAGACGCTCATACGAAGAAAAATGTAAAATTGTTCGTGAATATCAAGAAAGTGAATTAACTTTGTACCAGCTTTCGGTAAAACATAACGTAACGAGCTCACAACTTGGCATTTGGGTTCGGCTAGCTGAGAAGTATGGCTTTGAAGCGCTGGCGCCTAAAAAACGAGGGCCAAAGACTGGTATGGTAAGAATGAAACGACTCCCCAAAGAAGAATGCGAGAAGGAAAATGAACGCCTTCGCAAGGAGAACGAACGCTTAAGGCTGGAGATTCTCCTGCTAAAAAAAGTGAGAGCCTTAGTCGAGGAAAGAGAAGCCCGAAACAAAGCGATTGGGCGCAAGCCATCGAAGAACTAAGGCGTAATGAGCACGCGGATTTAGACATCCTGCTGGAACTCAAGAAGATGGCGCGAAGCACGTTCTATTATCACCTCAGGCATGGCAAGAAGAAAGACAAGTACAAGGAAGTAAAAGATATGATATACACCATATTCCATAAGCATAAAGGTCGTTACGGCTATAGGCGTATAACGCTGGAACTCCGTAATGATGGGCGTCTTATCAATCACAAGACGGTCAAGAAACTTATGAATGAGCTGGGGCTGAAAAGCGAGGTCAGGAAGGTGAAATACCGCTCCTATAAGGGAGAAGTGGGTAAGACGGCTCCCAATATCATCGACAGGGATTTTGCTGCTGACAGGCCTTACCAGAAGCTTGCTACAGACGTGACTCAGGTGACGATAGAGGGTCGTAAGGCCTACCTCTCACCAATACTCGACATGTGTGACGGTGAAATCCTTGCATATTCAATCACAGAGAAGCCAAACATGGAAATGGTACTCGGTATGCTCAACCAGATGTACGAGCATATAAAGCTGCCTGAGGGCGTTGTGTTACACTCTGATCAAGGATGGCACTACCAACATATAGCCTATCAGAACAGCCTAAAGAAACATGGCATCACCCAAAGCATGTCTCGCAAGGGAAACTGTCTGGACAATGCCATGATGGAGAATTTCTTTGGTCTTATGAAATCGGAATTGTTGTATCCAGGTAAGTATACATCTATGGAAGTCTTCATAAAAGACCTGAAGGAGTACATTGAGTATTACAATAATGAAAGAATAAAACTGAGGCTTAATGGCATGTCTCCTGTACAATATAGGAAAATGCTGACAGCTTCGATTGTTTAACCGTCCAAACTTTGGGGTTCACTTCAATTGTTGGCCTTTTGTTCCATCCACACTTCCTCCATTTGATGGGGCGGATGTTTTCCATGATAGTGCAACTGACCAAGTAACACCTGTTGTGACATTTCCATTTGCATCACTCAAGTTTTTTGACGTTTGATTATTAGCAATTCCATTTAGTTCGCCAGAAGCAAATACATGTTTATATTTTTTGCTTGCCGCCCACACACTACTACTTCCCACTACTAGGGCGCATAGCAGGAGCATTGATTTAAGTAATTGTTTTTTCATAGATAAGTAAGTTTTTTAATGAATAATATGTTAGTTGTTTCAAGTAAGCATTTCAACGTTGCAAAGATAATAAAGATTTCTGAAACTTCCAAAGGATTGGGCAAAAAAAGAAACGAACCTGATACCCGTAATTGTTAAATATATCACTTTTTACAACTATCAGTTGTTTTTCTCAAAATAAAATTGTATCTTTGCACCAGAAATAGGAATGATTATGAAATTCGATAAGATACTTGACAACAATACGCTCTGGGCTATACGCGAAGACAATGCTGATGACAACGTCCTTCAGCAGCTGTTTCAGCAATGGAGTGATCCTGAGTGGTTGGTGGACTTCTTTATGGACAATATGTCTGACTTGGAGTCGTACTTCATGATTACAGACATCAATCAGGCCATATTTGACACTATTGAGGACAGTGAGCGTATTCAATGTCTTATATTGGACATTTCGCCAGATGCCGACTTGGATAAGCTTTTCCGCCCTCTTAATAATAGCAGAACAAGTGAAATGCTACTTGGTAAAGAAAAGGCTCGTATCAAGGAGCGTCCTAATCATGCTTCTTGGCTTCGTTTATATGCGATAAAATTAGAACCAGGATGCTATATCATAACAGGTGGTGCTATCAAACTGACTCGAACAATGCAGGAGCGTGCACATACGCTTCGTGAACTCAATAAGATGGAGTCTGTGCGCAATTTCCTCATCAGTGAAGGCGCTATTGATGCTGATGGCCTTTTGGATTATCTTACAGAAATGCAATGACATTATTTATAATAAAAGGAGGTTGATATGAAACAGAAAACACTTGAGTTCCTTGAGGAACACAAAAGCGAAACACCATCAAAATGGCGTGAAGAAGCAGAATGGAGGCGTGCTAATGCTTCTTGGCTTCGTCATTCTCAGATGATAGCCGTTAAAGTGTTGATGCGAATGAAGCAGGAACATATGACGCAGAAAGTCTTGGCTGAACGCATGAATTGCACCCAACAGTATGTATCAAAGATTCTCAAAGGAACTGAGAACATGTCGCTTGACACCCTCACTAAACTAGAGGATGCACTTGACATTAACCTCATTCTCCCTGAGGAACAAATGGCCTATTCTGATGCCACTTTAGAGGAGGCGTTTGCTTAGTCTATGCACATCAATAAAAAGACCGCTTGGAATATTCTAAGCGGCCTTTTTTATCTTGTTGCCTTATTCATAACCAGAGCCATTGCAGTGGCCACACTTGCCTGTACCACCACACGCGCAATTTTCGCCATTGGGGTATTTGCCAGAGCCATCGCAGTAATGACACGTGCCAGAGCCACTGCAGTAATGACAGCGGGTGCCTTTGCCTGATCCGCCACTACCACCCGACTTGGCGATGCCCAGGGCCTTGAGGGTGGCGCCCATTTCTGCCAACGACTGCATCTGCTGACGAATCAGCTGGTTCTTCATGTGCTCTGCCTTAGGGGTATAGGGTAGGAAGGTGCCCTGGTCGGCCAGCAGCGACTTGGTCAGGTTGACGACATAGGCTTTGATATAGAGGATCTTGCCCGTACCCGTGACACGATGCTCGTCGAGGGGAACGCTAACGGTAAAGGTCTTCAGACCACGCGTATCGGAAGGGATGGCTATCTCGGCATAGCAGATCTTGCTGGCTAATTGCGACAGTTGGGCACCACTGATATTCTCGTCCCACTTGTTGTTGTCCATCAGCACCACCAGCGCCCACTTTTCTTTGCCTATCTGATCTGCCTGGACGGTTACTTCGGCATTAAAGAACACGCCACTGGCGTCCATCCCGAAGCTGTTGACCTCTGTTTTCTTGATTTTGATATTGCCAGCCTGTGCAACGACTGCCATCATCAGACATAAAAGTGATAATAAAACGTTCTTCATATTCTTTTCGTTTTAGGGTTAATAATCGTATAGTCTTGTGTTTTAACTCCACAAAGATAAGAAAAATATTCGAAACTACAAGGTTTATCCTCGTCTTTTTACTTGTGTGTTATTTGTACACTTATGAAATTTATTTATAATATCGAGGAGGGAGGAGTGTGGAGTGTGGAGTGAGATTTGTTTAAATTTTAGAGGCGTGAGATTTTCTGGTGGAGTGTGGAGTGTGGAGGGTGGAGTGAGAAATGTTTGGAGGCGGGAGATTTTCTGGTGGAGTGTGGAGTGAGGAGTGTGGAGGGAGAAATGTTTCGAGGTGTGAGGGTGGGGGAGTGTGGTTTTTGAGGAGGGAGGACGAGTTGCTTTTGAGGGTATTTTTGAGGGTGTTTCGAGGAGTGAGGAGGGTGGAGTGAGGAGTGAGAAATGTAAAATATAATTTATGAGGAAGGGGGTGATGGATCTGAGGAGGGGATTTGGAAGGGTTTTGAGGGTGGAGAGAGGCAAAAGAGAGGACTCATGGGGATGAGAGGCCTCTCTATTATTATTTTTATAATACGCTAATACTTAGGTATATATAGAATATATGTTCAAGGAAAACGTTAGAGATTGACTTTCCACGAGCCATTTTTGTTGGCACCCACGCGTTCGATGACTCCCTTCTTGCGTAAAGCGGCTAAAACCTTGTTAATACCGGCCTCTGAGAGCTGTAGACGGTGGGCGAGGGTACCGATGGTGATACGCGGTTCGGCTGCCAGGAGCTTCACAATACGCTGCTCAGACTTAGAAAGTGGGGTCTCAATGGCCTCGTCAAGGGCATTTTCAGCCGTATTATCCTGTACTTTTCCTCTACTTTTATTCTTTACTTTATTCTCTACTTTATTCTTTACCTCTTGTAGGATGACATCCAGTAAACAGCGCAGAATAAACTCGATGAAATGGGTCGTTTTTGCCGATTCATCGAGATACGCCAAAACGCGACGATATTCTTGCTGACGCTCTACAACGACAGTCTCTAAGGGAAGACCTGCTAAAATGGGTCGCCAACGCGCTAAAAGTAAGGTCTGCCAATAGAGTCCAAGACGCTCATTTCCCTCTGAAAACGGATGAATAGCGATTAATTTGTAATGAAATATGCAGCTACGAATCAGCATGTGTTCGTCGCTGTTTTTGAGCCAGTCGAAGAGTATCGCCATGTGCAATCTGACGCGCTGATCGTTGCCAGAATAGCGACCAACGGACTCACTCAATCCATCGACAAATTTCTCTTGTGCGCGCATGAGATCATCTTCCAGGAATGGGTCGAAGGCTTCCTTTGGCGATTCAGGAATCTGTCCAGTAAACGTTTCAAGGATACCGATTTGTTCTGAAATTTCTGCCACTAAAGCAATCGCTTCAGCAGATACTTGGTAAGTTGGTTTGAACATATTATTTTACATTATTGTTATTTTGCTGATTTTCTAGGTTGTAATCGTACAAATATTTTCAATACCTTTTGAGGGTGTCGGCTACCAACGAGCGGAAGTGCTGGCGGAGGTTAGCGGGCTGGAGGACCTCAAGAGTGCTGCCACATCGTCTTCCTGCCACTTCTGGTTCAACTCCTCGAAGGTGAGCTGACGGTAGGCTCGGAGGATATTGATAATCCAGATGTACTGATGGAATATCTGAGCTGGTTTCATAGCGGCAAAGGTACGACTTTTTTGTCGAAATACGGACAAAAAAAGGTGAAAAACGCCTTTTGTGTCTGTTTTACACCTCTATATTTCGTCCACTTTTTCTTGTTACATCAAAAAGCCAAACGTTTGTAAATCAGTAACTTACGATTTGTCGTATCGATAATTGTCCACTTTTACGGCCCACTCTCGAAAAAGTGTATCTTTTTTTAATAATTTTGCAGCACAAAACCAATCAACACACAAAATCCAATTATATCAAAACACTAATTTAAACTAAGTATGAAAAAAAGCAGGTTTGTAATGATGTTGTTGGCACTCTTCGTGTCTATGGCATCCTTCGCCCAGAGAATCTCGGGCACTGTGACAGACGATCAGGGAGAGCCCGTCATCGGAGCCTCTGTCGTCGAAAAGGGTAATCCCCAGAACGGTACCATCACCGACTATGATGGTAAGTTCAACATCAACGTGAGCGCTGGTACTACTATTAGCATCAGCTACATCGGCTACGTGACGCAGGAGGTGAAAGCCACCAACGGCATGCGCGTGACGATGAAGGAAGACGCCCAGACACTGCAGGACGTGGTGGTCATCGGCTACGGCGTACAGAAGAAGAGCGTGGTCACCGCCTCTATCGCTAAGGTGAGCTCGGAAGACCTGGATGGTAAGACACGTCTGCGTGCTGAGGATGCCCTGAAGGGTATGGCAGCTGGTGTGAACGTCACATCGGCTTCTGGTCAGCCTGGTGCCAAGTCGATGATCCGCATTCGTGGTATCGGTACCATCAACGATTCTAATCCTCTTTATATTATTGACGGCATGCCTACCAACCAAGACGGTATGGAGAGCGTGAACCCCAGCGACATCGAGAGCATCGAGGTGCTGAAGGACGCTGCCTCTGGTGCTATCTATGGTGCTCGTGCTGCCAACGGTGTCATCCTGGTCACCACGAAGAAGGGTAAGACGGGCAAGGCTCAGATCAACTATACCTTCTCGTATGGCTGGCAGAGTGCCTGGAAGAAGCGCGACATGACGGGTGCTACCGACTATGCTATCCTGCAGAACGAGCGCCGCATGCAGAACGGACTGGCTCCCCTCTATCCCGATCCATACAATCTGGTAGATGCCAACGGTGAGGCCATCAAGGGCTTTGGTACCGACTGGCAGGATAAGCTGTTCAACGACAATGCTCCTATCCAGCAGCACGACCTCAGCATCAGCGGTGCCTCTGAGAAGGTGAACTACTATCTCTCACTGGGCTACTTCTCACAGGATGGTATCGTAGGCGGTAACTACGGACAGTCTAACTACGACCGTCTGACCATCCGCTCGAACAACCAGTTCAACCTGTTTGACGCCTCTAAGGAGCGCAGATTCCTGAACAAGCTGGACGTTGGTGCCAACCTCTCGTACATGCGCGTACATAATACAGGTATTGAGGCCAACTCTACATGGGGCTCACCACTCGGCTCTGCCCTCTATCTGGCTCCCACGCTGCCCGTCACCCTGACACAGCTGGGTTACAACGAAGACGGCTCTCCCCGCTACGGACAGGCCATGATCGACCAGTATGCCAACTACGACCTCTACTACGACAGCAAGGGCAACCCCTATACCATTCCTGGCTATGTAGGCAGCTATCAGGAGCAGAACAACCCCATCGCCATGATGCAGGGTACTCCCAGCAAGAACTGGAGCCATAAGTTCATGCCCAGATTCTCTATCGACCTGCAGCTGTTTGACGAGCTGAAATACCACTTCACCTACAGTGCCGAGCTCTCATTCTGGGGCTACGACGCTGCCACCAAGCAGAAGTTCTACCTCTCTGGTAACAACAATAGCGACCACACACAAGCTACATCATACAAAGGTAACAACTCTACATGGCAGATTGAGAACACGCTGACCTACGACAAGACCATCGACAAGCACAGCTTCAGCGTGGTACTCGGACAGTCGGCACTGAAGACCACTGGTGACGAGCTGGGTGGCTCACACTGGAACCTGGTGAATGTCAACAAGCCCAGCATCAACTATACCACTGGCGGTATGTATGAGACTACACTCGATGCTGATGGCAAGATTATTGGCGTGAAGGCAATCGCTAACGTATGGGGCGGCCCCTATACAGAGCATCGCCTGTCGTCACTCTTCGCTCGTGCCAGCTATAACTACGACGAGCGCTACATGGTCCAGGCTACTATCCGTCGTGATGGTTCAAGCCGCTTCGGTTCGAACTATAAATACGGTACATTCCCCTCATTCTCATTAGGTTGGAACGTGATGAACGAGGCCTTCATGAAGGACACCCGCGACTGGCTGAACAACTTGAAGATTCGCGCCAGCTGGGGTAAGAACGGTAACGACAACATCGGCGACTTCGCCTATACCACACTGACTGCTACTGGTGGCTCAAGCAACTACTACTACGGACAGAACGCCTCGATGGCTTATGGCTCTAAGGCTAACCGCCTGGCCAACGAAGACCTGAAGTGGGAGGAGAGCGAGCAGACCAATATCGGTGTTGACTTCGGTTTCTGGAACAACAAGCTGACCTTCAGCGTTGACTACTATATCAAGAAGACCAACGGTATGATCATTGAGATGCCTATCCCCAGCTACGTCGGTGAGGCTCGTCCGCTCGCCAACGTCGGTGATATGGAGAACAAGGGTTGGGAGTTTGAGCTTGGCTACAAATGGAACATTGCCGATGCCAACTTCGCCATCAAGGGTAATGCCGCCTATCTGAAGAATGAATTGAAGAACCTGGGTAACGACACTGGCTTCCTGAACTATGGCATCAGCCAGTTTGCTGATGGTGGCACACGTGCTGAGAACGGTCAGCCCTTCCCATTCTTCTATGGTTACAAGACTAACGGCATCCTGCAGAATCAGGCAGAGGCTGATGCTTACAATACACAGTACGGTACAACATCGGCACCTGGTGACTTCCGCTTCGTAGATACCAACAACGATAACAAGATTACACCAGACGACCGTACCAACATCGGTAACGGTGTACCCGACTGGACCTTTGGTCTGACCTTCAACGCTGAGTGGAAGGGATTCGACCTGAGCGTATTCTTCCAGGGTGTCAGTGGTGCTGACGTCTTCGACGCTACCTATCGTCAGGACATCGCATCAGGTAACTATCCCACCTGGGTGCTGCAGCGCTGGACTGGTGAGGGCACCTCAAGCTCTGTGCCTACGCTGGGCAACTCGAAGAACTGGGTGTGCAGCGATATGTATATCCAAGACGGCAGCTACCTGCGCCTGAAGAACCTGACACTGGGATACACCATTCCACGTCAGCTGACCAACAAGGTGGGTATCAACCGCTTCCGCGTCTTCGCACGTGCTGAGAACCTCTTCACATGGACCAAGTATTGGGGCTTCGATCCTGAAATCGGTTCAGGTTCTACCAGCCTCGGTGTTGACTACGGTGTCTATCCGCAAGCTCGCACATTCACAGTAGGATTCAATGTTTCACTCTAATCATAAAAAGACATAAGACTATGAACAAGATATATCATTTTCTTTCTGCAGGGTTCGTGTGCTGTGGCATCGCTGCCAGCCTCACTTCCTGCTCCAAAGACTTCCTCGAGGTGAAGAATCCTACGGGTGAGCCCCTCGAAGAATACTATACTACCCGTGAGACCCTGGAAGAGGCACTCACTTCAGCCTATGCACCGCTGCACTGGCCCGACTGGGACGGTACTGCCTATAACGACCTGACTGTTGATGGCGAAATCATGGGTGACGACTTCTGGGTAGGCGGTAGCGACAATACCGACAACCAGCACTGGCACCGCCTGTTCAACTTCGAGGCTGACGGCAACAATACGCTGGCTACCCTCTGGGGCGACTTCTACAGTGGTATCAAGCGCTGTAACGACGCCATCAAGTATGCTGGATGGAACGAGGGCAAACTGCCTGACAACTTCATCAAAGGCATGGACGCTCAGGCTCGTCTGCTTCGCGTGTACTACTATAATATCCTGTGGCACTACTATGGCAACGTGCCCTTCTATCTGGAGAACCTGACTATGCCATATACTGCTCCGCAGCTGACTGCTGACGAGATCTACGGCAAGCTGATGCCAGAGCTGGAGGATATCATCGCTGCTGGTGTGCTGCCCATGCGCTGGAGCAATGCTGAGGCAGGACGCGTGAGCCAGGCCTTCGCCATGATGCTGTATGCTGAAATGGTGATGTACCAGAACGACAGCGCACGCTATCCGCAGGCGCTCGCCTACATGAAGCAGATCATCGCTGATGGCAGCTACAAGCTGAATCCCAGCTTCGACGACCTGTGGGACGAGAGTGGCGAATGGTGCGAAGAGAGCATCTTCGAGATTAACTACAACGACGACCAGGCTCAGCGCGACTGGGGTGCAGCAGCCATCAACGCTGGTGGTACCGTATTCCCCACACTCTGCTCTCCCAACAGCTGGAAGGGTGGCGACGGATGGGATACTGGTAACGACGGTTGGGGCTTCCTGCCTATGCGCTTAGAGGCTTACAATATGTATGCTGACAACGACAAGCGTCGCAACGCTACCTGCTGGGATGTTCGCGGCTATACCTATACAGAGCGCTATCAGGATACCCACATCTGGCACGGCAAGTATCGTCCACAGTCGAAGAACAATCAGGACTGCCCGACTTCGAAGAACCTGAACTACAACAACAACAAGCGTATCTATCGCTATGCCGAGACACTGCTCAACGCTGCTGAACTGCTGTTGCAGACAGGTGGTAGCGTGGCAGAGGCTACTGGCTACGTGAACGAGGTTCGTGCTCGTGCTGGTCTGGCTGCTCTGAATGGTGTCACCATCGACGACATTCTCACCGAGCGTCACCTGGAGTTCTGTGGCGAGGGCAAGCGCTATTTCGACCTCGTACGTGCTGAGGGTATCAGCGGTGCTACTCAGAAGGCCTCGACAGTGCTCGTTCCTGACACCTATGGCTATCGCACCAACTCATGGACACCTTCAAAGAAGTACATCCCTCTGGCTCAGAGCGAGCTCGATGCTGACCCCTCACTGAAGCCTAACAACTATTAATCATTTGTAAAACAGTATTATTGAAAAAGATAATCATTATGAACAAGATACATCATTTACTACGAGCAGGTGTCGTATGCTGTGGTATCGCCGCTGCCTTCACTGCTTGCTCGCCCGACAAGTTCGACGGGGCCAACCAGCAGGGTATTCCTACTATGGAGGGTGTTGACTTCGAACTCAACGTCGATCAGGAGAATAACCAGATGACTGCCAACTATACTCCAAAGAGTGGCGTATATCCCGTCTGGATTCTCGACGGTACACAGTATTCTACCTTGCAGCAGGTGGGCTACAAGAACAGTGAGGCTGGCTCACATACTGTGGAGCTGAAACTGGCCAATCGTAACGGCTTTAGCCAGGATGGCGTCAAGAAGACCTATACGTTCAACGAGACCAAGATAGACTATTCGGCAGACTTCCGCCGTATCACTGGCAAGGAATGGCGCATCGCTAACAAAGAGGTTGGACACATGGGTTGCGGCCCTGCTGGAACAGCAGGTACAGAGTGGTGGAGCGCTAATCCCAACGACAAGAAAGACTTTGGCGTTTACGACGACCGCATCACCTTTACTGAAGAGAACCGCAAGGGTGGTACCTTCACCTACAATGCTGGTGCTGACGGTATGACCTATGTGAATAAGGGTACCACGAAATGGGGCTCGCAGGCTGAAGACTTCGACACTGCTATAGGCAACCAGACAGCAAGCTGGAGCTTCGAGGTGTACAACTGGGAGGATGCTGACGGACAGGTAACAACGCAGACCTATATCCAGCTGGGTGCCAACACCGCCTTCCCCTATATCTCAAGCGACGCTCAGTATGAGAATCCTAAGTTCCGTATCGAAAGCCTCACAGCTACCAAGATGGTACTGGTATATGATGCTCCTGATCGCAGCATCGCATGGCGCTTCATACTGACAAGTGCTCCTGACGAGCGCCTGGTAGAGGAAATGGGATTCGATGCCAACAGCGACTTCAACATGTGGAAGGGTATCACGCCAACTGCTACATTCTACTTCAACCCAGGTTGGGCAGAAACACCTCGCACAAGCGAGATGGAGGGTACCTACGTAGGAGGCAGCAACGACTATACCGTCACTGTGACTGATGCTTGCGCAGACCGCTGGCAGGCTCAGATGCACCTCCATACCGATCTGGAACTGAAGGCTGGCACCAACTACGACTTCTCTGTCATCTTCAATGCTGATAAGGATATCGACGGTGTGACTGTCAAACTGACTGACGAGACGGATGCTGACGCTATCATCGACGTCGCTGACGTAAGCCTGAAGGCTGGTCAGGATGTGGTATTCTGGAAGAGCGACATCGCTGGTAAGGACCTCTCTAAGGTGAAGCTGGTATTCGACTTCGGTCATGCTACAGGCGCTACCACCATCAATATTAGCAACGTGGTCATCAAGGATCATGCCAACGACGACGGCACTATCGTGAAGGAAGGTGGCGAGACTCCCGATGCTCCTAAGGCTGACTGGGATCCTGCTGCTGGTTCGAACCTCTGGAAGGCTGTAGAAGCTGGCGATGCATTCAAGGGTACTTCTACCTGGTTTGCCAACGACGGATGGGTAGCACTTGCTGATCAGCCTGAGATTGTACATAAGGATGGCGTTTGGGAGTTTGTCGCTCCTGGTGGCATCGGCTCAAGCCAGTGGCAGGGACAGCTGAAGATATTCACAACCGTTCCAGCATCGAAAGCTAAGAAATACAACTTCTATTGCGTCGTCGAGTCGGATATGGACATTCCTGGCGTAACCATCAAGCTGACACAGAGTGATGAGAGCGAATCGAATAAGCATGATGACAACTTCTTCTTTGACGGACGTCATGATGTCAAGGCTGATGTACCTATGGTTTATAAGGCAGAAGCTGCTGAATTGTCAAAAGCCGATGCACACGAACTGACACTGGTTTACGACTTTGGTGGTGCTCCTGAAGGTGCTCATGTGAAGATTAGCAAGATCTATCTCGAAGAGGTTGTTGTCTTGAGCTATGACGATGCCAACAACCTGTGGAAGAGCGTAGATACTGGTGATGCATTCAAGGGTACTTCTACCTGGTTTGCTAACGACGGATGGGTAGCACTTGCTGATCAGCCTGAGATAAAGCATGAGGGTAGTAAGTGGAGCCTGGTAGTGCCTGAGGGCGTAGGAGCTTCACAGTGGCAAGGACAGGTGAAGATATTCACTACACTGAGTGCAAAACAGACTGATCCCTACAACTTCCAGTGCACTATCACTGCTGATAGCGACATCGCTGGTGCTACCATCAAGCTGACTCAGAGTGATGAGAGCGAATCGAATAAGCACGATGATAACTTCTATTTCGATGGTCGTCATGACTTGAAGGCTGACGAGCCATTCGTATATCAAGTAACTGGTGTCGTCCTTCCAAAAGGTGATGCTCACGAGTTTACGATGGTCTTTGACTTCGGAGGAGCTCAAGCAGGCACAAACATCACTATTAAGGATATTATCTTTGAAAAGGCTCAATAACAGTATTATTAATGAAACGTTACATGTTTAACACTCTATTACTCTCACTCACCATGGCCCTTACGGGCTGTGGTGGGAGTGACGAGGGAAGCGAGGCTCCAACGCCTACAATCACCGTCTCGCCTGAAAGCATCAGCGCTACAGCAGAAGGTGGTGACTATAGCGTTAACGTCACGACAACAGGCAAGGAGTGGGGTGTCTATTCTGATGCAGACTTCGTCACTGTTGAGAAGGTCAGCGGAAGTCAGTCGGCAGTGAATGTCACTGTTGCTGCAAATCCTACGACGAGTACTCGCTCTGGCAATGTCATCATCATGTCGGGTGTAGCCCGCAAGAGCATTGCTGTAAGACAGGAGGCTGCTGGCCAGTCTGCATATAATGCACCTGATGGTTACAGTCTGGTGTGGCACGACGAGTTTGACAAGGGTTCTGAACTGAATGGCGACGACTGGACTCACGAGGTACAGAACGCAGGATGGGTGAACCACGAATTGCAGAACTATGTGAACCACAAGACGCCTGATGGCAAATTCGTCACAGAAATCAGAGGCGGTAAGCTGCGCATCACTGCTCTGAAGGAAAACGGCAAGATCTATTCTGGTCGTGTATATGCTAAGGTGAAGAGTGGCTGGAAGTATGGCTATATCGAAGCCAGCATCAAACTGCCCAAGGGTAAGGGCACATGGCCTGCCTTCTGGATGATGCCTGTCAACTTCCGCTCATGGCCCGATGACGGTGAGATAGATATTATGGAAGAGGTGGGTTATCACCCTGACTATGTATCATCGAGCCTGCATGCCAATTCGCACGTACACTCTAAGGGTACGCAGGTGACTCACGATATGAAGTGTGAAGGTGCTGAGGGCGAATTCCACACCTATGCTATCCTGTGGACACACGAGAACATTACCACCTATGTCGATGGTCAGAAACAGCTGAGCTACGACAATCGTGGACTGGGTCGCGACGACTGGCCCTATGACGATCCGTTCTATGTCATCTTCAACCTCGCATGGGGTGGTGACTGGGGTGGCGCTCAGGGTGTTGACGAGAGTGCTCTGCCCGCTACGATGGAAGTGGACTACGTACGTGTATTCCAAAAGAAATGAAGAACAGGATAATACTATACTTAACGATGCTGTTTATTGCTGTGGCCAGCAAGGCGCTGGCCCAGCAATACCAACAGCTGACTGACGTGCCAACGGTGTATATCGAGACGGAGAACGCGCAGGACATCACCAGCAAGGAAAACTACCTGAATTGTACCTTCATCATGGTGGATGGCGACAATGTCACTCGTCTGGAGAACACGCAGATAAGAGGACGCGGCAACTCATCGTGGTGGAACTCTGACAAGAAACCATACCGAGTTAAGTTTGACAAGAAGCAACAACTGTTAGGTGAGGACTTTGCGAAAGCGAAGAACTGGACTCTGCTGGCCAATCATGGCGACAAGACGATGATTCGCAATGCCCTGACCTATCAACTCGGACGTTTCATGGGCATGAAGTTCTGTCCGGCTGCCAAGTTCATCGACCTGTATCTGAATGGCAAATATCGTGGCACCTACCAGATTAGTGACCACGTGCAGGTGCATAAGAAGCGCATAGAGGTGGATGAGGATAATGGCTGGCTGCTCGAGGTGGCCAACGAGAACTCGAAAGAGGAACCTTATATCACATCGACACGCTACAGCATCACATATAACATCAAAAACCCTGATGACGAGCTGCTGACGGTGGATCAGCGTATCGCCATAGGGCAGTGGCTGGAGGCTTTCGAGAAAGCGGTGGCGAGCAACGACTATCAGAATCCTGAGACGGGCTATCGCGCCTATATCGACGAGACGGACTTTATCAACTGGTACGTGGGGGCTGAACTGACTGGCAATATCGATGCTCTATACAGCATCTATATGTACAAGGAGGCTGACGAGCAGAAGATGCACTTCGGACCATTGTGGGATCTGGACATCGGCTACGACAACAGTTCGGAAAAGAGCTTGCTGCGTAATTTGGAGGCCTTTCTGGGACTGTGGAACAGACCTTTTGAGAAGATTCTGCAGCGACTGTGGAAAGACCCTTGGTTTGCACAAGCGTGCAACGACAGACTGAACCAGTTGGTGGAGGCAGGACTGCAGCAGCACCTCATTACAGCTATCGACAGTCTGAGAAATGCCATCTGGCAGACACAGGGACAGAACTTCAAGGTGTGGCCTATCAACAAGCAGGTGTATAGCTTCGAGAAGCATAACTATTATACCAATTACGATAGCTATATAGACGACTTGAAGGCGTTTGTGAACACTCACATACCCTATCTGCAACAGGCCTTCGCTCAGAAACTTGGCACCAATGGTATCACACCTGCCAAGACAAGTGATGAGCATAGCAGCACCCTCTACGACCTACAAGGACGAAAGGTGCAGCAAACAAACAAAAAAGGAATATATATCCAGAACAGGAAAAAAATAATATTATAATGAAGAAAACAGTAATGACAGCACTCCTGTTAGGCGCTACAGCCAGCATGCAGGCACAGAGTCTGCCCGTGTATCTCGATGAGAGCAAACCGCTAGAGCAGCGTATAGACGATGCGCTGAGCCGTATGACGCTCGATGAGAAGATTGCCGTTATCCACGCGCAGTCTAAGTTTTCAAGTCCTGGTGTAAAACGTCTGGGATTCCCCGATCTGTGGACTGATGATGGTCCTCATGGCGTTCGTCCTGATGTGTTGTGGGACGAGTGGGTACAGGCAGGTCAAACCAACGACTCGTGTGTGGCTTTTCCTGCACTCACCTGTCTGGCTGCTACCTGGAATCCTGCAATGGCGTCGCTCTATGGCACATCGCTGGGCGAGGAGGCGCTCTATCGCAATAAGAACGTCATTTTGGGACCTGGTGTCAATATCAACCGCACCCCGTTGGGTGGTCGTAACTTCGAGTATATGGGCGAAGACCCGTATCTGGCCTCTCAGATGGTAGTGCCCTACGTACAGGGACTGCAGTCGAAGGGTGTTGCCTCTTGTGTAAAACACTATGCTCTGAACAATGACGAGGAATATCGCCATCAGGTGAATGTCATCGTCAGTGATCGTGCCCTTCATGAGATCTATCTGCCTGCCTTCCGTGCTGCTGTACAGGAGGGAGGCGCATGGGCTATCATGGGCGCCTACAATCTCTATAAAGAACAGCATAACTGTCATAATGCCCTGTTACTGAACAAGATACTGAAAGGCGACTGGGGATTCGATGGTGTGGTCATCAGCGACTGGGGAGGTTGCCATAATACCGAGGAAGCTGTCACCAATGGTCTCGACCTTGAGTTCGGCACATGGACCGATGGTTTGACAATGGGACGCACTAATGCTTACGACAGCTACCATATGGCAGTGGCCTACAAGCGACTGATTGAGGAAGGAAAGTTCACCACGAAGGAACTCGACGAAAAGGTACGTCGTGTGCTGCGTCTGTTCTATCGCACGACGATGAATCGCCATAAACCCTATGGCTTCCTCTGTTCCGAAGCTCACTATGATGCTGCACGTAAGATTGCACAGGAAGGCATCGTGCTGCTGAAGAACGAGAAGAACCTGTTGCCACTGGATAAGTCGAAGCAGCAACGCATCCTTGTGGTGGGTGAGAATGCCATCAAGATGATGACGGTAGGTGGTGGCTCTTCGTCGCTCAAAGTTCAGCACGAGATTCTGCCTCTCGATGGTCTTACCTCATCGTTGCTCCATCAGTCATCATCCATAGACTATGCTCGTGGCTATGTGGGCGACACCATTCAGAGTTTCGATGGTGTCACCGTAGGTCGCAGTCTTCGTGAGAGTCGTTCACAGGCTGAGCTCATCGCTGAAGCTGTGGAGAAGGCAAAGCAAGCTGATGTGGTTATCTTCTTCGGAGGATTGAACAAGAGCGATTTTCAGGATTGTGAAGGACACGACCGCAAGCAGTACGAGTTGCCCTATGGACAGAATGAGCTCATCGAGGCTTTGGTGGCTGTCAATCCACGTCTGGTATATGTCAATATCAGTGGCAATGCAGTCGCTATGCCTTGGGCTAATAAGGTACCTGCCATCCTACAGGCGTGGTTCCTCGGTTCTGAGGCAGGTAATGCGATTGCCGATGTGCTCTTTGGCGATGTCACCCCCTCTGGCAAACTGCCTTATACCTGGTATCAGCGTCTGGACGACTGTGGAGCGCATGCCCTAAAGGCCTTCCCGGGCATTTGGCGTGACGACTACAAGATTATTGATGAAGAATACAAGGAAGGTATCTATGTCGGTTATCGCTGGGCAGACAAGCAGAAGATTCGTCCGCTTTTCGCCTTTGGTCATGGACTCAGTTATACGACATTTAAGTTGGGCAAACCTGTTGCTGATAAATCGTCGATAACTGCCGATGAGAAGATTTCGATAACCATTAATGTTATTAATACTGGTAGTCGGGTAGGAGCAGAGACTATCCAACTGTATATCAGTGATAAGAAAGCATCGGTAGATCGTCCCGTCAAGGAACTCAAAGCCTTCCAAAAGGTTTGTCTGCAGCCAGGCGAGAGCCGTGACGTGACGCTGACTATCGGAATAGATGCCCTGAGTTTCTATGATGAGGTGAAAGGTTGCTGGACAGCTGAACCAGGTCAGTTTGAGGCTCATGTCGGTACAGCCTCAGACCGACTAACAGGCAAATGTACGTTCGAATTGAAACAATAGTTATTAGTTATATAAGAAAGTAAGTAAGATTGATTATTGGGTATTCCATGAAAAAATGTCTGGGAAGTAGTGATATTTTCCAGACTTTTTTGTACTTTTGCAGCAAAGATACCAACATTGAATGAAAAAACGACACTTACTATTTACTTTTTGTAGTTTCCTTTTCGCTTTGCAGGCCTATGGACAGAGCGACCTTTCGACGTATTGTCAGCAGATTGATGAGGCTATCGCCCATTCACAGGACTATGTGGCTGCTCATGAGAAAAAGATTGGTGAAGCTCGTCGTGCCCTTACCCTTGAGAATACACCAAAGGGAAAATACCAGCAGAATTTCCGTCTCTATGAACTTTATAAGCCATTTGTCAGCGACTCCGCCATGTTCTTCCTCCGTCAGTGCATCTTGTTAGCTGATGGGATGGGGGATAAGTCGTCAGCTGTCAGATGTCGTTCGCTGATGGCTATTCGCTGTTCGAATATCGGTATGTATGATGAGGCTCTCAACATCCTAGACTCCATTAACGCTCAGCATATAGATACCCTTTCTCTTGGTACCTATTATGAGGCCTATAATAATGTTTATAGTGAGTTGGCCTATTATACCCGTCTTGACAATATGCACGAGTTCTATAATGCCAAGTCCAAGTATTACGAACAACTGATGCTGGCCACACTGCCACCCACCAGCGAGTCTTGTTTCCTGCGTCGTGAGCAAAGAGCACAGGCTGAAGGCAAGCTTGACGAGGCCTTGCGTATCAACGATGAGTGGATGAAGACTGTCGAGGTCGGCTCTCACCCCTATGCCCTCGTTGCGCTATACCGTTATATCGAATATAAGTTGCGAGGTGACAGTGTACAGATGATTCATTGGTTGGTGGAGTCGGTATTGGCAGACCTGCGTAATGCCGCCATGGACCAAGGTTCGATGTGGGAACTTGCCAATGAGTTGATGTTGAACGGAGATATCGACAAGGCCTCAAGCTATATCAGTTTCACTAGCGATTGTGCCAACCGCTACGGCTCCCGTCAACGCAACTGGCAGATAGCGCCTCTGTTGGCTACCATCGCCAAGAACTATAAAGCCCAGAGCGAACGAAATACCGCCCAACTGTGGGTGGCTCTTGTCGTCATCAGCATCCTTATGTTATGGCTTCTTGGTGTGCTTTTGTTCCTCCATCGTCGTAACAAGCAGCTTGCTTCTGCCCGTAATGCCCTGAAGGAATCCAACGACGAGTTGGCAACGGCCAACAAACAATTGGCAGATCAAACCCATGAACTTTCCATTCTTAATTCGCAACTGTCGGTTTTGAATTCTCAGTTGTCTGAAAGCAATCGTGTCAAGGAAGAGTATATCGGACGTTTCATGAGCCTCTGCTCGCAGTATATTGACAAACTCGACAACTATCGCAAGATGGTGAACAAGAAAATGAAGAACAAGGAACTCGAGGAACTATTTCTCATCTCCAAGTCAACTGAACTGAAAGATAAGGAGTTGGAGGAGCTATTCCTGAATTTCGATAGCGTCTTCTTGCATCTCTTCCCCAACTTCGTCAACGACTTCAACGCCCTTTTGCAGCCGGAGTTGCGTGTACAGTCTAAGGAGGATAATCGCTTGACTACTGAAATCCGCATCTTTGCTCTGATTCGCCTGGGTATTGAAGACTCCTCAAAGATTGCTGAGTTCCTGCATTATTCCGTCAACACTATCTACAACTACCGTGCGCGCATCAAGAATGGAGCTATCGGTAATCGCGAGCAGTTTGAGCGACAAATCAAGACACTGTAACATGGACGAGCAATTGTTAGAACAACTCAATCAAGGACAGCGTGAAGCCGTCACGTATTGTGATGGTCCTCAGTTGATTATCGCTGGTGCAGGCTCTGGTAAGACGCGTGTGCTGACGTATAAGATAGCTTATCTGCTGTCTCATCATCATATGAATCCGTGGAACATCCTAGCGCTCACATTCACCAATAAGGCAGCACGCGAGATGAAAGAGCGTATAGGCAGATTGGTGGGTGCTGACAATGCCCGCTATCTGCAGATGGGTACGTTCCACTCTGTGTTTTCGCGCATTCTCAGGGCAGAAGCGGAGCACATTGGTTTCTCGTCCAACTTCACCATCTACGACCAGAGTGACTCTCGTTCGCTGGTGAAGAGTATCATCAAGGAGTTGCAACTCGATGAGAAGGAATACAAGCCTGCCAGTGTGGCCGACCGTATCTCGATGGCCAAGAACCATCTGATTCTGCCTCAGCAGTATATGGTGAGCTCCTGGGCAGCTGATGATGCACAGAAGAAGCGTCCGCAGGTATCTACTATATATAATAGGTACGCGGAACGCTGTCGTCAGGCTAATGCGATGGACTTTGACGACCTGTTGGTACAGACCTTCCTGCTCTTCCAGCAGCATGCGGATATCCGTCAGAAATATGTGGAGCGCTACGGCTATGTGCTGGTAGATGAGTATCAGGATACTAACTATGCTCAGCAGGCCATCCTGTTGCAGTTGACGCAGCAGACGGGCCGTATCTGTGTGGTAGGTGATGATGCCCAGAGCATCTATAGCTTCCGAGGAGCCAATATCGACAATATCCTTAATTTCCAGCAACAGTATGCTGGTTCGCAGCTCTTTAAGTTGGAGCAGAACTATCGTTCTACACAGCTTATCGTGAAAGCTGCCAATAGTCTGATTCGTAAGAATGAGCGTCAAATCCATAAGGATGTCTTCAGTGAGAATGAGCAGGGTGAGCGTCTGATGCTGAAACCAGCCTATAGTGATCGTGAGGAGGCTATCATCGTTTGCAACGACATCAAGCGCATACGCAGGCAGGAGCAGGCTGCCTATAATGATTTTGCCATCCTGTATCGTACTAATGCCCAGAGTCGTTCGTTTGAGGAACAGATGCGCAAGGATGGCATCCCCTATCGTATTTATGGTGGCTTGAGTTTCTATCAGCGCAAGGAGATTAAGGATGTGATAGCCTACTTCCGTGTGGTGGCCAATCCTGATGATGAGGAGGCCCTGCGTCGTATCATCAATTATCCTACACGAGGTATTGGTGATACGACGGTGAGTAAGATCGTAGAGACAGCCAATATGCATCATGTCAGTCTGTGGCGCGTCATACAACAACCTATCGTCTTCGACTTGAAACTGTCGAAGGGTACACTGACAAAACTCGATGCTTTCAAGCAGCTGATAGAGGGCTGGACAGCTCGTGTTGCGCAGGAAGATGCCTACGAACTGGGCCATAGCATCATCATGGAGAGTGGTATCAGCAAGGATATCTATAGTTCTAATAATCCTGAAGACCTGTCACGCCAGGAGAATCTGGAGGAGTTTCTGGGTGGTATGCAGGACTTTGTGGAGTCGCGCAAGGAGGAAGGACTTCTGGATCAGCTGTCGTTGGGTGATTTCTTGCAGGAGGTGGCTTTACTGACGGATTTGGATAGCGATGGTGATGACGATCAGCCCAAGGTGACATTGATGACGATACATGCTGCCAAAGGTCTGGAGTTTCCTACTGTTTTTGTGGTAGGTCTTGAAGAGAACATCTTCCCGTCGCCGATGTGTACGGGTTCGATGCGTGAGTTGGAAGAGGAGCGTCGTCTGCTCTATGTCGCCATCACACGTGCTGAGAAACACTGCATCCTGACCTGTGCACAGAATCGCTTCCGCTATGGCCGTATGGAGTACGACACGCCATCGCGCTTCATCAAGGATATTGATCCCAGCCTGTTGAGGGTAGAAGGGAACGGAGGCCCTGGGCTTACTAGTACTGCTAGTCGTACAAGTTCATCTAGTCATACTAGTAGTACTAGAGCTACTAGTTATACTAGTCCTACTAGTCGCTATGAGCGACCCGTGCAGAATCCGCGCCCTGTGGCCACACAATTTATTGCTGATGTGAAGCCACGACTTGTTCCCATCCGTAAGGAAACACCAGCGCCTCAGTCGTCGATAGGCGATATCGGACTGAAAGTCGGCAATACCATCGAACACCAACGCTTTGGCATTGGTAAGGTCATCAATATCGAGGGTAGTGGGGAAAACACAAAGGCTACGGTGGCCTTTAAGAATGCGGGAACTAAGCAGCTGTTGCTGAAGTTCGCACGCTATACGATAATCAGCTAGATGATCTAGATTTACTAGAAGATCTAGAGATAGGAACTATAAAGCCTCGTCTTCTGGACGTTCCAGAAGGCGAGACTTTATTTTTGGCAGATGCTTTTTCTTGCGAAGATAGGCTGCCTTGCGAGCCTCATACTCTTCGTAATGCTTCTCAAGGAAGTTGTCAGCCATCGCTATTGATTCACATTATATATCACGCTCATACGTATGGGCGCGTGTTTATTGTTGGAACCACCCACCAGTCGAACACTGTTGACATTCATCTCGTTTGATACACTGGCTACTGTTGTCGCTGTGGTGGTGGTAGTGGTCGCCTTAGCCAACTGTACTGGTATCAGTACCGCTTTGTTCCAGTTGTCTGAATTTCCATTTTTGGCAGCCATACGGTTTATCAAATGACAGATGTTGTTGAAACTATATGTTTTCTGTGTGCTGTTGAACGTTGCCACATAAGCATTGATATAGTCGGGTGTACCATTGTTCTCGAAGAAAGTATAGAGGCTGTCGCGCTCGATGAGCAGTACGCTGGTAGGTTCTTCAAGCACAATATCCGACAGGTTGTTGGCAGACCTCATACGACGGAAGACAATCTTGGCAGAGGTGATGGTGTCAGTCTCGTGGCCCCTCATGATGTCCTCGATTGGCAGTGTGACCTCAGTATAGATGCCAGCAGGTGTCTTCAGATAGGTGCAGGTATCAGCTGCTACCAGTTTGTTGATACCCGTCTCGTCATAGTCGATATGGGTGGCTCGCAATACCTCGCTGGTAGAGTTCAGAGTGCGATTGGCTGTCTTGACATTGTCGCCATCCTTATAGCGATAGTACATCGACAACTGGGTGTAGGCCACCTCAATCATCAAGTCCTGTCCGTCTGTTGTCTTTATCAGGAATCCTGGGCAGACGTTGCGAGTGAATGAATTGAAGTTCTTGAAGAGCGAAGGATCCTTGTAGAATTTACGCATCAGGTATGTACCATAATTGTTGTACTTGTTGCCCTCCTGGTCGGTATATTCCTTGTTGATAGGAACCTTGACATACCAGTAGTAACCTCCCTGACGATACACATTGCGCAAGCTGTCGCTCATGGTCAGGTCGCTGACGCTATACACTCTCTGTACGTTGATGGCACCAGCGTCTTCGCGGATGAAACCTGCTTCCTCTGGGTCGAAATCCGTGTAGATAACGTCAGAGCTCGTCAGCGGCTCTGCATACTCTAACAGCTGTAACTTCATGGCTGTCAGTGAGTCACCCTGAAAGGAATTGAGCATGATGTTGACAAAACAAGAGTCAACGATTGGCTCGTTATTGTCGTCACGTCCAACGACAAGATCCTTGTTGGTAAACAGCGTGGGAGCCTCTTTCTCCAGAATAGAGAACTGTGTAGTGTAGTCGCAGGTGATATAGGTGCCTGTCTCGGGATCCTTGATGCATCCGAGGTAGCTATAACTGCTTCTCGACAACACATGACCAGCAGCCAGCGAGCGTGTCGTGATATCGAAGGTGTCCGTTTTGATTGTGAATCGGTCAACATCGCTTGTCAGCGAATTACCCAGTGTTGCCGTTTCATCACTACAAGAAGAGATTGCGATTGTAAGAAGCGCAATCCCTGCCATTATCCATTTTCTCATCTTTCTAATTATAACTTTTCATAAAAATCCTCGTATGCACTGTAGAAATCCTCCCCAGGGTAGGCGAGGGCAGGAATCTTGTTGTCTGTGGCATATTTCAGAAGTTCAGTGTTTACATTCTTGTCTGCTGCTATGACGCCATCGCTGTAGTCAATAGCCAGCTTGCAGAGCTCGTCGAAGTCGAATGTGTCCTTGTATTTCTTCAGTTGTTCGGCATCGGCCTCGCGGAACTCTACGCATCTCTTGAAATTGCTGTCCAAATCTGCTGTCAGGCTCTTGGAGAACAGCGAGGTAACCACCTTGACATTAGAGAACGAAGGCTCGTCATGGTAGGCGGTTTTGATATAGAGGGGAACAACGGCACTCATCCATCCTTGAACGTGGATGATGTCGGGTACCCAGCGCAGTTTCTTGACAGTTTCCAATACACCACGGGCGAAGAAGATAGCGCGCTCTCCGTTGTCGGCATAGTCGTTGCCATTCTCGTCCTGAGCCATCTGACGACGTGAGAAATAGTCGTCATTATCGATGAAGTACACCTGAATACGGGTACCTACGATGGTGGCTACCTTGATAATCAGTGGGTGATCGGTATCGTCGATAATCAGATTCATTCCCGACAGGCGTATCACCTCATGTAGCTGTCCACGACGCTCATTGATAGTGCCCCATTTAGGCATGAACGTGCGGATTTCATGACCATTCTCCTGCATGGCCTGAGGCAATGCTTTACCCATCAGTGAGAGGTCGGTGTCAGGGACATAAGGCGTAATTTCCTGATTGATGAATAGAATCTTCTTTGCCATATCGTACGATTTTTATTTAGCAGTCTTGCTATCATTGACTGCAAAGTTACGAAAAAAAACTCACAAAACCGCAAAAATGTGCATATTTTAATGATTTTAGCCTTGTTTTTGGCATATTTTTACGATATTTTTTCCTTATTTGATAAAAATGTTGTTATTTTGCACCCGATTTCGCACATCATAGCATAGAGATGAAAGTATTCAATAAGATTGTTGACCTTCAAAACCAGTTGTTTGAAGATCGCAAGCAAGGTAAAGAGATAGGCCTTGTGCCTACAATGGGAGCACTGCATGAGGGACATGCCTCGCTGGTACGTCGCAGTGTGAAGGAAAACGGGATAACAGTGGTGTCGGTATTTGTCAATCCGACACAGTTCAACGACAAAAACGACCTCAAGAATTATCCACGCACACTGGATGCCGACTGTAAGTTGCTTGACGAGTGTGGCGCTGATTATGTGTTGGCACCTTCTGTTGAGGAGATGTATCCCGTGCCCGATACCCGTCAGTTTGAGTATCCTCCAGTATCAACAGTGATGGAGGGCGCCCATCGTCCTGGCCATTTTAATGGTGTCTGTCAGGTGGTGAGCCGTTTGTTTTATATCGTGAAACCCCAGCGCGCTTATTTTGGTGAGAAAGACTGGCAGCAAATCGCTGTCGTCAAGGCTATGGTGCGCCATCTGCAGTTGCCTGTACAGATTGTCGAGTGTGACATTGTACGTGATGCTGACGGATTGGCGCGTAGCAGTCGTAATACGTTGCTGGCTCCAGACGAGCGTGCCATCGCTCCTGCTATCTACAAGGCGTTGAAGGCGAGTGTGACGTATGCGAAGAAACATACTGTTCAGGAAACCCACGACAAGGTGGTCAGCGACATCAACGCTGTCGAGGGTCTTGATGTAGAGTATTTCTCTATTGTCGATGGCAATACCCTTCAGGATATCCAGAACTGGGACGATACACCCTATGTGGTGGGTTGCATTACCGTCTATTGTGGAAAGACCCCCATTCGTTTAATTGACCATATCAAGTACAAGGCATTATGATGATTCAAGTATTGAAGTCTAAGCTGCACTGTGTGACAGTGACTGAGGCCAATCTCAACTATATGGGTAGCATCACGATTGATGAAGATCTGATGGATGCTGCCAATTTGATTGCTGGCGAGAAGGTGCAGATTGTTGATAATAACAATGGTGAGCGTTTCGAGACCTATATTATTAAAGGCGAACGTGGTAGTGGCTGTATCTGCCTGAATGGTGCCGCAGCCCGTAAGGTGCAGGTAGGCGATACCGTGATTATTATCTCTTATGCCACGATGGATTTCGAAGAGGCCAAGACCTTCAAACCTTTTGTGGTGTTTCCCAAAGAGGGTAACAGATTATAAGCAATTCCAATTAAAAACATAAAAAAAGCTGCTCATCTTCAATAGAGAGCAGCTTTTTTGTTGACGTTATTCTTGGGTTTACTCGATGACTACCAGTGCATCGTCTTCCATCACCGTCTGACCAGCTTTCACGCAGATGGCTGTCACCTTACCGTCTTTCTCGGCTTCGATGTTGTTGGCCATCTTCATGGCTTCGAGTACGAGTACTGTGTCGCCAGCCTTCACCTCATCGCCCACATTCACCTCGATAGAGGTGATGACGCCAGGCAGAGGAGCCTTGATGGCGTTGTTGGTGTTAACATTAGCGCCCGAAGCTGACTCTTCTGGAGTAGTGGTATCGTTTGCTGCTGCAGGCTTGCCGAGTACTGGCTTCTTCTTTTCAGGCTCAGCCTCGGGTTCCCATTCTACTTTGTACTCTTCGCCGTTGACGACAACGGTTGCAATGGTATCTTCGATGTCACCAATAGCGACCTCGTACTGATGACCATTGATAGTATACTTATATTCTTTCTTCATGGTTTGTTACTTTTCACTATTCAATATTCCCTTATTAGGGGTGTTCTGTCATTGTGAGGGCATAACCATTCCACTGGGTCTGCTTCTCGGCAATCGTGATGATGCCGGGCTCCTTGTCGTGGACGTTGTTGCCCTTGAACTCGTACAGTGCCATTGCAATGGCTGCATATACTTCGTTGTTCATACCTGAAACTTTAAACTTTGAACTTTAAACTTTAAACTTTACATAGGTATGTTGCCATGCTTCTTAGCGGGCAGTGAGTCACGCTTAGTAGCCAACTGGGCCAATGCACGACAGATGCGGAAACGTGTGTTGCGAGGTTCGATGACATCGTCGATGTAACCATACTTGGCAGCCTGATAAGGATTAGCGAAGAGATCGTTGTACTCTTCCTCCTTCTCAGCGATAAATGCCTTCACGTCTTCACCTGCTTCCTTCTTGGCCTTAGCCTCCTTGGCATAGAGCACAGCAGCAGCACCAGATGCACCCATCACGGCAATCTCAGCAGAAGGCCATGCGTAGTTCAAGTCGGTATGCAACTGCTTAGAACCCATCACGATGTGTGAACCACCATACGACTTACGCAGGGTAACGGTGATCTTGGGAACAGTAGCCTCGCCATAAGCATACAACAGCTGAGCACCGTGCAGGATGACTGCGTTGTACTCCTGACCAGTACCGGGCAGGAATCCTGGTACGTCAACCAGTGATACGATAGGAATATTGAAAGCGTCGCAGAAACGTACGAAGCGGGCACCCTTACGAGAAGCGTTCACGTCGAGCACACCAGCATAGCATGAAGGCTGGTTGGCTACGATACCCACACTCTGTCCGTTGAAACGTGCAAAACCCACGATGATGTTCTTGGCAAACTTAGGCTGTACCTCGAAGAACTCGTGATCATCGGTGATAGCCGAGATGACCTTGTACATATCGTATGCCTCGTTGGGATTCTCAGGGATAATCTCGTTGAGTGAATCCTCCAGACGATCGATGGGGTCGTCACACTTCTTGCGAGGAGCCAGCTCCATGTTGTTAGAAGGAATATAGCTCAACAGGGTCTTCAGCATCTCAACAGCCTCTTCCTCCGTCTTAGCGGTGAAGTGGGTCACACCCGACTTCGATGCGTGTACTGAAGCACCACCCAGATGCTCCTGGTCGATGTCCTCACCAGTGACAGTCTTTACCACCTTAGGACCAGTCAGGAACATATATGAAGTGCCTTCCATCATCAGTGTGAAGTCTGTGAGGGCAGGGGAGTAAACAGCACCACCTGCGCAAGGACCGAAGATACCTGAAATCTGAGGAATCACACCTGATGCCAGAATATTACGCTCAAAAATCTCAGCGTAGCCTGCCAGTGCATTGATACCCTCCTGGATACGGGCACCACCCGAGTCGTTGATGCCAATCAGCGGGGCACCCATCTTCATAGCCATATCCATGACCTTGCAGATCTTCTGCGACATGGTCTCTGACAGCGAACCAGCGTGAACGGTGAAGTCCTGTGCGAAGATGAATACCAGACGACCGTCGATGGTACCAGAACCTGCTACCACACCATCGCCGAGGAAGTTCTTCTTCTCCATGCCGAAGTTGTAGCAACGATGCTCCTTGAACATATCGTACTCTTCGAACGAGCCCTTGTCGAGCAGCATCTCTACACGCTCACGTGCAGTGTACTTTCCTTTTTCGTGCTGCTTCTGTATGGCTTTCTCACCACCACCGAGACGAGCCTGCTCGCGCTTCTCGATAAGCTGTTTGATTTTCTCTAATTGCTTGCTCATTGTTGTTGTTTAATTATCAATTGTCAATTATCATTTTTCAATTATTCGGGGTGCTCACAGAGCTCGGTCAGGATTCCACATGTTGATTTCGGATGAAGGAATGCGATGTTAAGGCCTTCAGCACCCTTGCGAGGCTTCTCGTCAATCAGACGGACACCCTTCTCGCTAACTTCTGCCAGACCTTTGGCTACGCCATCCTCTACGCAGAATGCTACATGGTGTACACCCTTGTTGCCTTTGTCGAGCCACTTCTGGATGGTGCTCTCAGGACTTGTGGGCTCCAGCAATTCCAACTTCACCTCACCACAGCGCAGGAAAGCAGTCTTTACCTTCTGGTCTTCCACTACCTCTGTTGCATAACACTCCAAACCTAGCACGTCAGTAAAGTACGGCAGGCTCTCTTCGATGCTCTGGACAGCAATGCCCAGATGCTCAATGTGCGAAATCTTCATAACCTTATTAATATTAATGATTCATTAATGACTGCAAAGGTACAAAAAATATTGCCCTATACCAAATATTCCTGGTACTTTTTGGCTATATTAAACATTTTTCTTTCTCTTTACAGTAGAAAGTGAGAAGACATCGCTTATATGTCGGCATCCTTCAGGACGGGAAACTTCTTGCGGAAACGTTGCAAGCCTTCCATATCGAGTTCTGCTACAGCTACATCCACCATCCCTGGCTTGCAAGAGGCGATGATTTGTCCATAGGCGTTGATGATAACCGAGTCACCCTGATACTCACACACACTGTCGCTGCCCACGATATTCACACCCGCCACGAAGCACTGGTTCTCAAGGGCACGGGCCTTGAGCAGTGTCTGCCAGACATCACGACGTTGTGAGGGCCAGTTGGCCACATAGATAATGGCGTCGTAGTCACCATGATTGCGCGAGAATATGGGGAACCGCAGGTCGTAGCACACCTGCAGCAGAAAACGTACACCGCACCATTCCGTTATCACACGTCGTTCACCAGCCACATACTCGTCCGTTTCACCAGCAAAGCCGAAGAGGTGGCGTTTGTCGTAATAGTCGTAGATGCCGTCAGGACGTACGAAGAACAGCCTGTTGCGTAGCTGTCCCTGTTCGTCTTTTGCTGCCACGCTGCCTGCAATAGCCGCATGGATTCTCCTGGCTTGCTCCTGCATCCAGTTGAGAATGACGGGCCATTGGCTTTCAGCCTGCTCAGCAGAGCCTTCTGCCATAAATCCTGTGGCAAACGTCTCACTCAGCACATAGAGGTCGGCTCCTGGCTGCTGGTCAAGCAGGCCTGTCAACTGTTGCAGGTTCCACTCCAGTTCGCGTGGTCTGATGGTGTGTTGTATGATACCTATCTTCATAATCGTTGCTTAGAATTCGACGAGGATGCGTCCATTGATCTGGCGACCCGTCAGGTAGTTGGGTACTGCGTATTGGTGGTTGGTGACGTCGGTAACCCAATAGTAGCTGTTGACATTCGAGATGCCGAAGATGTTGAGGCCATCAACACCCAGCCAGATACGTGGCTTGCGGAACGATGGTGTCTGATGGTTGTCGCCTAACAGCAGGTAACTCATACCGATGTCTGCACGCTTGTAGGCTGGTGCACGGAACTGCTGATACTCCAATCCGCGATGAGGCGCACCAAAAGGCAGTCCGTCGGCAAAGGCCAGTCGCAGCGTCATCTTCCAGCGTTCGGTGCCTGGGAAATAGTCCGTGAAGTGGAGGTTCATGCCCCAGCGCTGATCGGTAGGCATGGGAACGCTGACACCATGAATCTTCTGACGTGTGGACATGACGCTGAAGGTGACCCAAGAGTCGGTACCTGGTACAAATTCACCAAAGAGTTTCAGGTCGAGTCCGAAGGCATGTCCCGAAGCGAGGTTTTCACCATAATACACCACCTTCATGTTCTGCACATTATAGGGCACGAGGTTGTCCATCAGCTTGTAGTAGGCTTCGGCAGTGAAGCGGAAGGGACGGTCCATCATGCGGAAGCGGTAGTCGAAGGCTCCCACGAAGTGTAGCGAGCGCTGACTCTTGATTTTCTGGTTCAGTGTGACGATGGTCTGTCCGTTGGTTGTTGTCGTATCGCGCAACTCCTTGTAGAAAGGTGCCTGATAGTATAGACCCGTTGAGAAACGGAACGTCATATTCTCGTTGAACGAAGGGATAGCGGCTATCGAGAGACGTGGTGAGACGATGGTCTCCTTGTTGTAACTCCAGTTGCTGATGCGCAAACCGTAGTTGAATGTGAAGTGCCAGGGATGCTCACCATTCGTCGAGAAGCGGTAGGTGTCCTGCAGGTATCCTTCGACGCGAGTGGAGGTCATCTTGTTCGTGGATGCCAGCGAATAGATGAGGTCCAGACGGTCTGCTTTGTGGGGTATCGAATAGCCGCTGGAGTCACGCATCTCGTATTCGCGTGCCTTCTCTTCTATCTTCTCCCATTTGATGGTGACGCCAGCCTCCCAGTCGTGGCGACCTACCTTGTGGTTGGCCATCAGCTTTACACTCTGTACATTGGCTGTCAGGTAGTTGCGGGCATGCTCCATATAGGTGCCCACACCCAGCTGCTCCTGTGTCTGTGTGTCGTCGAGCCAGTATTGTCCCTGAATGTCGTAAGTCTCCTGCTCCTTGGTATGGAAGGCAGAGAAGATCAGTCCAAAGCGTGTCTGGGGTGAGAGGATGCGTTGCAGACGTAGGGAGCCGAACAGCGTGCGGAAGATGTCTTCCTCCTGTCCGTCGAAATACACCCTGAACTGCTTCACGTTCTGCATGGTGCCAAACGAGGTCTCGCGATCTGAGGGCTTGAACTGATAGCGGTTCTCCGAGATATTGCCGATGAAGTCCACCTCCCAGCGTTCGTTGGGCTGATAGGTAATATACGTCTGGTAGTCAAGGAAGTTGGGACGGTATTCGCCCTTGGTCTCCAGCGACCCCAACAGGTAGCGGTTGGTCTTGTATCGCAAGCCGTGACTCATCGAGAACTTCTTGTTGCCATAGCCCAGAAAAGCACTGGCACCCAGAAGTGAGCCTTGTATGTTGCCTTCCAGACGGGTGGGGCGACGATAGTGGATATCGAGTGCACTCGACATCTTGTCACCATATTTCGCCTCAAAGCCACCACTGGAGAATCCGATGCGCTCCACCATATCCGAGTTGATGATGCTCAGACCCTCCTGCTGACCAGAGCGGATGAGCAGTGGGCGATAGATCTCTACATTGTTGATATACACAGAGTTCTCGTCAAACGAACCGCCTCGCACGTTGTACTGCGACGACAGTTCATTGTGTGTCGATACGCCTGCCTGTTGCTGTACCAGTTCCTCAACGGCGTTGCCTGTGGTCGATGGTGTCTGGCGGATATGGTTCACGTCGAGTTGTTCCGTTCCTGTTGTCTGTCTGCGACGTTCCGTGACCACCACCTCCTTCAGTGCCTCCTGAGGTTGCAGTTGGATGAGCAGTCGCTGGTTGCCTCGCGGACGACGCAGCACACGCGTCTTGGTCTGATAGCCCACCATCGAGAATTTGACGACTACCGAGTCTGCCGAGTGGAGCTTCAGCGAATATTCGCCTTTCAGGTTGGCCATTGTCACGGCACCTTGTTCCAGACACGATACAGTGGCCAGTTCAATGGCATTGCCATCCTGGTCGCTGACCTTTCCAGATAGCGTAAACTGCTGGGCGCTGGCAACCATTGCCAGCAGCAGAAATATCGTGATAAGATGTAGCTTCTTTGCGTTCATTGTCTATAATAACGCAAAATTCCCTCATTTATTATGCATTATGAATTATGCATTATGAATTACTCTCTCCACAACCACGATGCCAGTTTGTTAATCAGCTTCAGTCGCGTATGGAACCAACGGTACGTGCTGACCTCCTTGCCTCCGAAGCTCAGGATGAATTCGCGGTAGGGGTTGCGCTGGTAGGGAAGTTCCACATCCATGAAGCGGATATGCTGGCAGCCTTCCTGATGGCAGTAGCGAATGGTGTTCCAGAAGGTGACAGCATTGGGATGCAGGGTGGCAAAGCTCTTGCGACGCGAGGCTGAATACAACAGGTAGGCATCACCCTCGGAGTAAACGACAACGGAACAGCCTACCGTTATCCCCTTATAGGTGGTGATGTATATCTTGCAGCGTCCTGTCTCCATCATGCTTCGGAAGAGGGAGTCATCGGGCATGAAGCGACGGGGCTTCAGCCAGTTGTGGCGTCGTAGCAGACGGGAGAAACTGCAGAACTCCTCGTCATTCTTGACCTCGTGGGTCTCGATGCCGCGCTGCATGGCACTCTCGATGCGTTGCAGCTGGCGTTCGTTGATGCGCTCCTCGGGCGGACGCGAGTGCAGCGAGTTGTGCACCTTCATCCAGCGTACAGGGAAATAGCCCTCCGCACGTAGTGGCGCATAGCCAAACATCTTCTGTGACAGGTTGCTCACCTCCATATAGAGCACATGTCCCTGCAGACGACGTGTCAGTGCGTGGATCATCATCGAGAAGAGCATGTTGGAAGGTTCGTCTGCATAGACGCCTTCTCCCATGATGCGCACATGACGGTGCAGGAATGGTGGCAGCCACGCATGACGATAGCGCTCGATGGCCAGCAACTGTCCGCAGACACGTCCCTCATCGTCTGTAGCCACAGCCATATAGGGCTTATGACGGGGTGTCTGCAGGCAGAGTGCCATCAGTTCCTTGCTATGAAAGAAATTGTCGCCGTTCAGGGCTGGCAGCGTGTCGGCATCCGTGTATATGGTGACTTTCATGTCTGCAAATGTACAAAAAAAAAGTGAAAAGTGAAGTGATACACCATTTTTTTTGTACCTTTGTGGGCAAATTATCACTCAATAGAACTATGGAATTCAAGGATTTAGTACAACAGCGCCGTTCTCACCGTAAGTTTACGGGTGAGGAGATTAGCGGCGACGACGTGAAGTTGATATTGCGTGCCGGACTGATGTCTCCCACCTCTAAGAACCAGCGTGCCTGGCAGTTTGTTGTCGTTGACGACAAGACCGATTTGGAGAAGCTTTCCGATGCCAAGGATATGGGTGGACAGTTTCTGCGTGACGCTGCGATGGCTATTGTCGTGCTGGGCGATCCCATGCAGAACGACTGTTGGGTAGAAGATGGTGCTATCGCTGCCATCTCCATGCAGTACCAGATTGAGGCGCTTGGATTGGGTTCCTGCTGGATTCAGATGCGTGGACGCGGCTTGTCCGACGGCACCTCGGCAGATACCGTTATCCAGGGCGTGCTCGACATCCCCGAGAACCTGTCGTGCCTGTGCATTCTTGCCGTAGGTCACAAGGCCGACGAGCGCAAGCCTCAGAATGAGGATAAGCTGAAGTGGGAGAATGTTCACCTGGAAAAATTTTAATCGTCGAAAATTCGAAACATCGAAATGAAAATCGCATTAATCGGACGTGGTCGCGTGGCTACCCACTTGGGTAAGGCATTGCTGCAGGCTGGTCATAAGGTGGTCAGTGTCAATAGCCGTACACTGGCGGAATTGCCACAGGATGCCGATGCCTACATCATTGCCGTGAAGGATAGTGCGCTGCAAGAGGTTATCTGCAAGGTGACGAAGGGGAGGGAGTCGTCCCTGTTCCTCCATACCGCTGGCTCGATGCCGCTCAGCGTGTTCGACGGCTATACCCGACATGGTGGCGTGCTGTATCCCATGCAGACCTTCTCGATGGAGCGTGAGGTGGACTTTCGTGAGATACCCTTGTTTATCGAGGCCTCTGATGCCGAGTCGTTGCAGCAAATCCGTACATTGGCAGATGGCATCAGTCAACACGTCTATGAGCTCTCTACCGCTGATCGCCGCTACCTGCATCTGGCTGCCGTCTTCGCCTGTAACTTCGTCAATCACTGCTATACGTTGGCTGCCGATGTACTGGCACAGAAGGGGTTGCCTTTCGACGTCATGTTGCCACTGGTTGACGAGACTGCCCGCAAGGTGCATGAGCTGTCTCCCAAGGCAGCACAGACGGGCCCTGCCATTCGTGGCGACCAGAATGTGATGAAAGCCCAGGCCGCCCTGCTCGACACGCCCGAGCGTACCATCTATGAACTGTTGTCAAAAAGTATTCAAGAGCATCTATAATCCTATATGATCAACTACGATTTACAGAAAATACGAGCCATCGTCTTCGACCTCGACGGTGTGCTTTCAGCCGAGACGATAGCCCTTGGCATCGACGGAACTCCTTTGCGTACGGTGAATATCAAGGATGGCTATGCCATTCAGTTGGCTATCAAGATGGGACTGCGTGTCGCCATCATCTCAGGTTGCAAGATTGAGGCTGTACGCAAGCGCTACGAAGGTCTTGGCATGCAGGATATCTATCTGGGTGCAGCTGTCAAGGTCACCGTGTACAAGGAGTTCTGTGACAAATACGGCCTGTCGGATGACGAGGTGATGTTCATGGGCGACGACATCCCCGACCTTGAGGTGATGCGCCTGGTGGGTTGTCCCGTATGTCCCTTTGATGCCTGTCCCGAGGTGAAGGAGGCCAGCATTTATATCAGCAACCTTCAGGGTGGCTATGGTTGTGGACGTGATGTCATCGAACAGACGCTGCGTGCCCAGGGCAAGTGGCTACAGGATGAAAGGGCATTCGGATGGTAATATAAGCCCCCTAAGTTCTTTGACCACAGTCAAAGTGTGGCGTTGCGAATTGGGGGCGATAGGGGTCTGAACAAGAGATTATGAATCATTATAAGTTTATTCTAGCCAGCAACTCGCCCAGACGCAAGGAACTGTTGGCAGGTCTTGACGTTGATTTCGAGGTGCGTGTGCTGAAGGATATCGATGAGAGCTATCCCGCTACGTTGCCCACAGCCGAGATTGCCGAGTATATCTCCAAGAAGAAGGCTGCTGCCTATCGTGCCACGATGGCTGCCGATGAACTGGTGATTACTGCCGATACCGTTGTGATTCTGGGTGACAAGGTGATGGGTAAGCCTCACGACGATGCTGAGGCTCGCCAGATGTTGCGCGAGTTGAGCGGACAGACGCATCAGGTGGTGACTGGTGTGACGCTGACCACCCTTGAGCGCCAGCAGTCGTTCAGTGTGGTGAGCGACGTTACCTTCAAGACACTCTCAGAAGACGAGATTGACTACTATGTGACGCGCTACAAACCCTTCGACAAGGCTGGTGCCTATGGTATCCAGGAGTGGATAGGATACATCGGTGTGACAGCCCTCAACGGCAGTTATTTCAATGTAATGGGATTGCCCGTTCAGCGCATTTACGAAGCGCTGAGACAGTTTGCATAAACCGTGTGTTAACCACGTCTGCGAAACTCTGAACAAGTGATGGCTGTTGCAATTGCAACGTTCAGACTTTCAGCAGTTTCTTTGTTTTTGTTAAAGTTTGGAATCAGTAGTCGATGAGTAATCAGCGGGCGCACCTTTTGTGAGATGCCATTGCCCTCGTTACCCATCACGATGATGCCCTCTGATGCCAGTTCCTGATGGTAGATATCCTCTCCGTCGAGTAGGGTGCCATAGACAGGACAGTGGGCATTTTGGAGCAGTTCCACCAGGTCGGTATAGATGATGTTGATATGGGCCAGCGAACCCATCGTGGCTTGCACCACCTTGGGGTTATATACGTCGGCAGTATCCTCCGAACAGTAGATGGTATCAATGCCGAACCAGTCGGCAATGCGGATGATGGTGCCCAGATTCCCTGGGTCTTGGATGCCGTCTAATGCGATGCTGAGCGAGGAGTGTGGAGTGGGGAGCGAGGAGTGTGGAGTGAGGAGTGAGGAGTGTGGTATCTCAAAGACCGCTATGACCTCTTGGGGATGCTGTAGGAAGCTGAGCTTGTGGAGTTCCTCGTCGGTAATGAGCTGTGCATCGGGACGTGGCAGGGTAGAGTATATGGCATACGGACGAAAGCCGCCTCGCAGCAGGTCGCCTACTACCTTGGGGCCCTCGGCTACGAACAAGCCTTCGCGCTTGCGGTTTTTCTTCTGTTCCAACGAACGGACGAGCTTGATTTGATTTTTCGTCAGCATATCTTCTACTTTTTGTGTGCAAAGATACAAAAAAAGTATCAATTTCTTGCATGTTTGTTGAAATATCCGTAATTTTGCATGGGAAATCAATCTCCACAATCGTCAGGAAATGTACGAGTATCAGGGACTTCAAGACATCTATTTCATCATGCTTTATGGTGGTGCTACGGCGCTCGCCTTGGCATCCTGCATCTATCTGCTGTTCCGTCGTGGCAATGCCTTCACCAGCGTAGGCAGCTCTCCCCGACAGTTGCGCCTGTGGACGGCCGCCTTCATGGTCGCTGTCGTGGGCAGTCATGTGTGGTGGTCGCTGTTGGGTACGCTCTATCTTACTGATGACCGCTTGATACGCAACATTGTGGCTATCACCCTCGACCGTCTGACTTTCGTGCCACTGGTCATGTGTGTGCTCCTGCGCATGTTGCAAGACCGCCCTCGTCCGCTCTGGCCTGTTGCCGCTGCCTTTGTGCCCCTTGCCGTCTTCTCCTTCTATTGTCTCGTGGCGCATTGTGATTATTTCGAGCTCGTCACCGAGTGCTACAGCTTGCTGACAGGTCTCGCATTCCTTATATATTATGTATATGCCGTGCGCCAATATGGTCACTGGTTACGCGACAACTATGCCGACCTTGAGCACAAAGAGGTTTGGGGCAGTCTGCTGCTATTCGCCATGCTCCTCTTCTCATATGTAGGCTATGCCTCCAACGAGGGTGATCTCGTAGGCGAATACCTCGCACAGATCAATACCGTTGTCATCATCGCCTTCCTGTTGTGGCGTGTCGAGACCCTGCAGGAGCTTATCGTGCCAGACGAGACTGCTCAGGATGACCTCGTGGAGGATGCACCTGTGGAGGAAATGCCTGTTGAGCAGGTGACAATACCCGCTTCAGACAAGCAGTCGTCTTTGGCTGTTATCGACAGTTTGCTGAAGAAGCGCTGTGAGAAGTCGCGAATCTATCTGCAGCACGACCTGACGCTGCAGCAGCTCGCTGACGCACTGGGTACCAACCGCACCTATCTTGGCCGTTATTTTGCCCAACAGGGCATCACGTATAATGCCTATATCAACGGATTGCGCATCGAGCATTTCATGCGCCTCTACCAGCAGGCCATTGCCACTCACCGCAATGTTTCTGCCCTGAGATTGAGCTATGAGGCGGGCTTCCGCAGCTATAGCACGTTCTCTTCTGCCTTCAGACAATACAAAGGTATGACGGCCTCTCAGTGGATCAGGCGGATATCGTAGGTTTCAGAATTTACAAAAAATTGCAGAATTTACAAAAATTGCAAGAAGGACACACCAATTTCTTGCATAATTGCTGCGAAATTTATAATTTTGCATCATTGATTTGGCATATAATGATTTTTATAGATAAAATTATGACACAAGGTAAGAAGATGATTCAGCCACCCTATCTGCAGGCAGGAGACAAAGTTGCAATTGTCTCGCCTGCATATTGGGTACCTCAGGAGGCCATGCAGATGGCAGCAGACGCCCTCAGAGAGTGGGGATCGAGCAGCTGTGGCCTGCCCTGCACTGCGTCCTGGTCTATGATGTCGACCACCTCAGCGCCAGTTTCGAACTGTTGCGCACCTACTGTGGCAGCGATGTCCACTTCGTCTTCACTGGTATCGGCTCGCCCGTAGGCACCTTCTCGGCACCCCTCAACCTCGACGACCCGCAGACCGTGCTCATCCCCGACAGCGTCTTCTATGAGTTCAAACCCAAGGACGTGCGCGGCTACAGCCGCCTGCTCACCCTCGACCAGCTCGAGATCGGTCGCAGCTACGAGCTCGTCGTCACCACGCTCTCCGGCCTCTATCGCTACAAGACCAAGAAGACCTTCCTCGTCGTTGGCCGCTACCACGACACCCCCACCGTCATCATGGATAAATAAACAATCTCTTCGAGCGTTCAGTCTTATCTCTGCAGGCGATAAGGCTTTTCTCTCTCAGCAATCAGGCTTCCCTCATTTTTCGACGCTACAAAGGTACAACATTCCCATTGCGGTTCACGAATGTTTTATAAGAAATTTTTTATTTTTGTGATTTTATTTTCGTACTGAAAAGGTTGACGTTGCAGTGTTGCAGTGTTGCAGTTCTCTTAAAGCTATTCCCATACCCTAAAAATACTTCTATATTTATATATAAATATAGAGTTAATTTTTGACATTCATACAACCTATTTTGGAACTGCAACACTGCAACAACTGCAACGCGCTTTGAAATAAACGGCTTTCTGGAAGCCTGGTCGAATTTTCGGCTCGGGAATCTTTTACACAAAAAGGTCGTTTGATTTTTGGTATTGTCGGAAATAATTATTAACTTTGTAGCGTAAATGGAGAAGAAGGCAATAGGACATAGAATCATTCTGGCGGTGCTGATGGCGCTGGCGCTGGTATCGTGCTCGGTGACGAAGTACGTTCCTGATGGTGAATACCTGCTGGACCGTGCCGACCTGCGCCTGGCTGAGCCTGCTCGCTATATCAGCCTGTCGGAGATGAGCCCCTATATCCGCCAGCATGGCAACTCACGATGGTTCTCGACGACGAAGCTGCCGCTGATGACCTATTCGCTGTCGGGCCGCGACTCGACGAAATGGATCAACCGTCTGCTGCGCTCGATGGGTGAGCCGCCAGAGCTCTACGACTCGATGCTGACGATACAGTCGGTGGAGGCCCTGCAGGCTCAGATGCAGAATCAGGGCTACCTGCGTTCGGGAGTGGACGTGACGGTGGAGCGCAAGGGCAAGAAGTTGCGTACGCTCTATACCCTCTATCCCGGTATGCCTTATTTCCTGCGCAGTGTCAGCTATGACATCCAGGACACGGCGGTGGCCCGTCTGCTCGACACGATGGACCCCTCGCGCCGTGTGCTGCATAAGGGTATGGTTTTCAATGCCGACAACCTGGATAAGGAGCGCACGCAGATTACACAGTATCTGGTGGATCGTGGCTACTATCACTTCAACAAGGACTTCATCACGTATCGTGCCGACTCGATAGTGGGTTCCAACGAGATAGACCTGACGCTGGTGCTGCACCCTTATCTCGACAACAACGGTTATCGGCCACATAGCGTCTATACCATCGGCAGCATCAACTACCTGAGCGGCAACCCTGACAATCCGAAGATTCCGCTGCGACGCAAGGTGCTGGAGCGCAACACGTTCATGGAGGTGGGTGATGTCTATTCTGCCAAGGACCTGCGTAGTACGTACGACCGCTTCGGACGCCTGGGCATCGTGCGCTATACCAATATCAACTTCCACGAACGTCAGGATGACCCCGTGCTCGACTGTAACATCACGCTCAGCACCAACAAGTCGTCGACCATCTCGTTCCAGCCGGAGGGTACCAATACGGCAGGTGACTTCGGTGCTGCTGCCACGCTGACCTTCCAAAACCGCAACATCTTCAGGGGTTCGGAAAATCTCTCGATAGAGCTGCGCGGTGCCTATGAGGCCATCAAAGGTCTGGAGGGCTATGGCAACGACAACTTCGTGGAATACAGAATCGGTTCGCGACTGACGTTCCCGCGATTCATCGCGCCCTTCCTGCCCAAGAGCTTCCGTCGCCGTATCAATGCCACCTCAGAGCTGGCAGCCAACTACGACCTGCAGGACCGTCCTGAATTCCATCGTCGCGTGTTCTCCGTAGCGTGGAGATACAAGTGGTACGACCAGAAGCATAACGACCGCTATACGGTAGACCTGCTCGACCTGAACTACATCTACATGCCGTGGATCAGTGACACGTTCCGCGAGGAATATCTCGACAATACGACATCGCGCAACTCGATATTGAGGTATAACTACGAGAACCTCTTTATTATGAAACTGGGCTTCGGCTATTCGTTCAACAACTCGCGATGGGCTTTCAAGGCCAATATGGAGACGGCGGGCAACCTGCTGAACTGGGTAGCACGCGCGATGCACTTCCATACCGATGAGGAGGGACGCTACACCTTCCTGAATATCGCCTACGCGCAGTATGTACGCGGTACCTTCGACTTCACGCGGTATATCAATTTCGACTACAACAACCAGCTGGTATTCCACGTAGGACTGGGCTTGGCCTATCCCTATGGCAACAGTACCATCCTGCCCTTTGAAAAGCGCTACTTCTCGGGTGGTGCCAACAGTGTGAGAGGATGGAGCGTACGCTCGCTGGGACCTGGTAAGTTCTTAGGCAGTGACGGACGTATTGACTTCATCAACCAGACGGGTGATATGAAGCTGGATCTCAACCTGGAGTATCGTGCCAAGTTGTTCTGGAAATTCAGCGGGGCCTTGTTTATCGATGCTGGTAATATCTGGACACTGCGTGCATACGACGAACAGCCTGGCGGACAGTTTGAGTTCTCAGAATTCTGGAAACAGCTGGCAGCCAGCTACGGCTTGGGTATCCGTCTGAATTTCGACTTCTTCATCGTACGCTTCGATATGGGTATGAAGGCTGTCAACCCCGCCTACGACGATGATTATAATCATTATCCTATTCTACATCCGAAATTCAGTCGCGACTTTGCTTTTCACTTCGCGGTAGGCCTGCCATTCTGACCTGCCAACTGCCTGAGCGGTTGACCACCACGACATGGTAGAGTGCCTCATCAACCTGCTGGGCTTCGGCACCAGGAGCCGATGGCTTGAGGGCATGGCTGACACGCAGCTCGACCACACGCAGGGTGTCGTTGGCCTCAGGGAAGTAGTCGGTGGCCTGGACAGTAGCACCCTGACGGGCCAACAGGTCGAGGTCGTGCTGGGTGGTATTGGAAGCGGCAAACTTCAGCCAGCGTCCACTCTCGGGTGTACAATACTGTTCAGCCTCGTGGAAGTCGCAGTTGAAGAAGGCTTCGCCCCATGCGACAGCAGCCTCAGTGGCTTGGTTGTCATCACTCTGTATCATGCTGCAGCCCGACATCAGAACTGTCAGCGCCATGACGATTGCTTTTCTCATGATTTTTTCGGATTTGTGGGCACAAAGTTACGAAATAAATCCTAAATCATGATTCGTATATCGTAAATATTTTGTAATTTTGCAGGCAAAAATAAAAAAACACATGCTGAAATTTATCTCCTTCGGTAGTGGCAGCAGTGGTAACTGCTATGTGCTGGCTACCTCCTCAGATATGCTGATGATCGACATCGGAGTGGGGGTGAGAGGTCTGAAGAAAGCCTGTCGCGACTATGGCGTTAGCCTCTCATCAGTGCATCATATCCTGATTACCCACGACCATGCCGACCATATCAAGTCGGTAGGCTCTTTCAGCAACGACTATCAGGTGCCCGTCTATGCCACCCGCGAGGTGCACGAAGGCATCAACCGCAACTATTGTGTGGCCAAGAAGATTGACGCAGAACTGGTGAGACTGGTGGAGAAAGGTCGTACCGAGCAGATCGGCGACTTTCTGGTGACACCTTTCGCTGTGCCTCACGACAGTGCTGACAATGTAGGCTATTTCATCGAGGCTGGAGGCACCAATATCTGTCTTATCACGGATGCTGGCCTGGTGACTGACGAGATGAAGCAGTATATCCAACGGGCCCGCAACCTCATCATCGAGGCCAATCATGATGTGGAGATGGTGATGAACGGACCTTATCCGCAGTTCCTCAAGGAGCGCATCCTCTCAGGTACGGGACATCTGTGCAACAAGGACAGTGCCATCGCTGTGGCAGAGAATATGTCGGAAGAGCTGCAGCGCGTATGGCTGTGTCACCTCAGCGAGGAAAACAACCATCCTGAGCTGGCCAGAAAGACCGTTGAGTCGGTGTTGCGCAGCTATGGCATCATACCTGGCACAGACCTGCTGCTGGAGGTGCTGAAGCGTACGACCCCCACAGGACCTTACGAATTGAAGTAGGCGAAAAAGTAAGTCTATTGAACGGACTCAGTCAAACTGCATGGCTCTGACTGGGCGGATGTGTGATACCAGATAGCTTGGTGCTATCAGCACGAAGACGGAGATGAGCAGTGTGGCGACATTCAGTGCTACGATGATGGGAATGTTCAGCTCCATCGGTGCCGTATCGACGTAGTAGCTGGCGGGGTCGAGCGTGATGAATGACGTATGTTGCTGGAGAAGCACCAGACCGATACCCAACAGGTCGCCCACGAGCAGGCCTCGACTGATGATGAAGGCTGCAAACCAGAGGAAGGTGTGGCGCACGGTGGCATTGCGTGCTCCAAGGGCCTTGAGGGTGCCGATGAGCTGGGTACGTTCCAGAATGATAATCAGCAGACCGCTAATCATCGTAAAGCCTGCCACACACACCATCAGTGCCAGAATAATCCATACATTGACGTCGAGCAGCGAGAGCCACGAGAATATCTGCGGATAGGCCTCGTAGATGCTCTGTACCGTCAGCGTCTCGCCATAACGGTCGGTTTCTCCCTTGACCAGGTTGAGAACGCTGTCGTAGGTCTCGTTGAGGCGGTCGAAGTCGTTAACCAGTATCTCTGCCCCTGAACACTGGTCGGCTTCCCAGTTGTTGAGCTTCGACGTGATGCGCTGATCGGTGATGCACAGCACATCATCAAACTGCTTCATATTGCTCTGGTAGATGCCACTGACGGTGAAGCGACGGGCGCGGACATCATCGTAGGCAATGAAATAGGCATAGACCTTGTCGCCCACATGAAGGTAGAGCTTGTCAGCCATCTTGCGTGAGATGAGCAGCTGGTAACTGCTACTATTGCCATTGAGATCGGGCATCTTGCCCTCCTGCAGGTGCTGACGGATAAAAGAGAGGTCGTAGTCCTTGCCCACACCCTTGAAGGCCACCCCCAGAAAGTCGCTGTCGGTCTTCAGAATACCTTGTACAAAGGTATAGCAGGCCACACTCTTGATATTAGGTGTGTGGCGGAGCTGGCGCATCAGCGTGTCGTTGATGGCGATGGGAGCGGGGATAGCCGTCTGTTGGGCCATGAAGTTGGTGACCTGGATATGGCTGCCAAAGCCGACTACCTTGTCGCGGATGGTATGCTTGAAACCCAGAATCACGCTGACGGTGATAATCATCACCGCCAAACCGATGGCTACGCCAATCGTCGCAATACGGATAGCCGGACGACTCACCTCATGGCGGTCGCCCTCAGAAAAATAGATGCGTTTGGCTATGAATAGAGGAAAGTTCACTCTTTACTCTTCACTTTTCACTCATCACTTTTCACTCCACTCTCCCCGGGTAGGCTTCAAGCGCCTTGCGCAGTACGACAAGGGCACGCTCGAGGTCTTGCTTCTTCAGCACGTAGGCGATACGTACCTGATTGATGCCTGCGCCAGGCGTGGTGTAGAATCCGGCAGCGGGAGCCATCATCACAGTCTCGCCCTCATACTCGAAGTCGGCCAGACACCAGCGACAGAACTTCTCAGCATCATCGACAGGCAACTTGGCAACGGTATAGAAGGCACCCATGGGAATCGGAGAATAGACGCCAGGAATGCGGTTCAGTCCGTCAATCAGACACTTACGGCGCTCTACGTACTCATCGTAGACGTCGCGGTAGTATTCATCCGGGGCATCAAGGGATGCCTCGGCAACAATCTGGCCGATCAGAGGGGGTGACAGACGGGCTTGACAGAACTTCATCACTGCCTTGCGAACCTCGGCATTCTTCGTAATCAGGGCACCGATACGGATACCGCACTCTGAATAGCGCTTGGAAACGGAGTCGATGAGGATGACGTTTTGCTCGATACCCTCCAGATGACAGGCAGAGATATAGGGCGAACCGGTATAGATATACTCGCGGTACACCTCGTCGGAGAAGAGGTAGAGGTCGTATTTCTTCACCAAATCACGAATCTGGTTCATCTCACGACGTGTGTAGAGGTAACCCGTCGGGTTGTTGGGGTTACAGATCATGATGGCACGCGTGCGGTCGTTGATGAGCTCTTCGAACTTCTCGACCTTAGGCAGAGAAAAACCCTCGTCAATCGTTGTGGCGATGGTACGGATCTTGGCACCTGCAGAGATGGCAAAGGCCATATAGTTGGCGTATGCGGGCTCGGGCACGATGATCTCGTCACCAGGATTCAGACACGACAGGAACGCGAAAAGTACCGCCTCAGAACCTCCTGAGGTGATGATGATGTCATCGGCTGTCACCTGGATGTTATATTTGGCATAATAGCTGACAAGCTTCTCGCGATAGCTCAGATAACCCTGTGAAGGGGAGTATTCGAGAATATCGCGATCTATCTGCTTCAGCGCATCAAGACCTACTTGAGGGGTGGGCAGATCGGGTTGTCCGATGTTGAGATGATACACGTGGGTACCACGTTTCTTGGCTGCGGCAGCCAGTGGTGCGAGCTTCCTAATCGGTGACTCTGGCATCTCCAGTCCGCGTACTGATATTTCTGGCATTTTGTCTAATTTACGTAAATCGAGTGCAAAGGTACGAAATAATTCATAATTAATAATGCATAATTCATTATTTTTTTGTACTTTTGCGCCACGAAAATCAAATAGTCGGGTATGAACTACGAAGAAATGCTGGCTTCCAAGAATGACGGCAAGCTGAACAGAAGCCGTCTGCCATTAGGTGAGTACTACCGTATTCAGCAGGACGGGAAATACATCGGTTTGGTGACCATCCGTCCCGAACTGCACGAGAGCATTGTCTTTTCTGAGGCACTGAAGGCAGAATGTGAACGCAATAAGACGCTGGTGAATCGCTACCAGTTGCACTTTACACCCATCATGGAACAGAACGAGGTGCGACAACTGGAGTTGGAGCCTGGTGTCTTCATGTCTATGGAGCAGTTGCTCATCGACAATCCTGCCGTCGTTGCTGAGAAGGGCTTTGTCGAAAACGTTCTGGCAGCACTGGTGGAGGTCACGACCTATCTGCATAGTCAGGGCATCAAGCATGTGTGCTATTCGCCCAAGAGCGTGCTGGTACGCAAGGGGGATCATGCTGTCATGCTGCTCAGTCACGGCTCGTTCTATTTTGCGATGGAGAATCAGCGCCTGTTCTATGGCGATGATGCATACTATGTCGCTCCGGAGGTGTTGGAGCACGGCACCATCGACGAGCGCTGCGACGTCTATTCCATCGGAAAGTTCATGGAGGCTATCTTCGCCCATGCGGATATGACGCTGGAATACAAGCAGGCATTGAAGCGTGCCACCAGTGAGAAACCTGAAGACCGCTACGAGACGCCCCAAGCTATGCTGAAGGCTGTTAACGCACGACGTAGCATGATGCACTCGGCAAAGATGATGCTGGCAGCCCTCGTCGTCGCACTGATCGGTGTGGGTATCTATATGGAGATTGTACCTGAGCCCGTACATGTGGAATATGTGAAACCTGCGCCCCGTCAGGCTACTGACGACCTGCTGGATGACGGCTACAAGCCAGAAGACCTCGGTGTGGTGAGTGGCGACTCGCTCAGCGAGGAGGAAATGGAAGCTCAGCGCGTCTATCAGGCGAAAGCCGAGGAGATATTCCGCAAGAATTACGAGAAAGAGGCTGACCGCATTCTCTCCAAGATCTATAGCAAGGATTACATGAACAGTACGGAGAAGCGTTTTGCTGCAGAGAGCGAATCAACTATCCAGGAATTGATGGTGGCTCAGCAGAAGATGGGGCAGGAGGCCAATCTCACGCCTGAGCGTGCCCAACTCATTGCCAGCCAGATTATCGAACGCATCACCAATGAGAAGAAGAAACAATTAAAGAATAATAAATAGAAGTAAAACACAATGAGATCAAGAACAGCAACATGGTTTGAGTGCAAGATTGCCTACGAGAAGACGATGGACGACGGCTTGCAGAAGAAAGTGACGGAGAACTACGTGGTCGACGCCCTCAGTTTCACAGAGGCTGAGAAGCGTATCATGGAGGAGATGTCTAACTATATCAGTGGGGAATTCACTGTCAAGGATATCAAGATAGCACCTTATGGCGAGATTTTCTTCTCTGACGAGGAGATGGCCGACCGCTGGTATAAGTGTAAGTTGCAGTTTATCACCATCGACGAGAAGACGGAGAAAGAGAAGCGCTCCAATGTCAACTACCTGGTACAGGCCGGTACGCTGAACGGTGCCGTGAAGAATATCGACGAGGTGATGGGTGGCACGATGATTGACTATGTCATTGCTTCTGTCGCTGAGACGACGCTGATGGATGTCTTCGAATACGGCAAAGACAAGCACGACGACAAGCCCGAATACGAGGGATGATGTACGACGTTAAAGGTAATCTGAAGCAGGTTCTTGCTAACTTACCACAGGGTGTGCGCCTTGTGGCTATCTCGAAGTATCACCCCAACGAATATATCGAGGCAGCCTACGAGGAGGGTCAGCGCATCTTTGGTGAGAGCCACGAACAGGAACTGCGCCAGAAGCATGCTTCGCTGCCCAGTGATATCGAATGGCACTTCATCGGACATCTGCAGACCAACAAGGTGAAATATATCGCCCCGTACGTGTCGATGATTGAGGCTGTTGACTCGTTGAAACTGCTCAAGGAGATAGACAAGCAGGCTGCCAAGCAGGAGCGTGTCATCGATGTGCTGCTGGAACTGCATATCGCTGAGGAGGAAACGAAATACGGTCTGACGCCCGATGCGTGCCGTCAGCTTTTGGCTGATGGCGAGTGGCGCTCACTGAGTCATGTGCGCATCTGTGGTCTGATGATGATGGCCTCTTATGTCGACGACGAGGCACAGATCCGTAGCGAGTTCCGTATCGCCAAGAACCTGTTTGACGAAGTCAAGGCTACCTATTTTGCTGATGCGCCTTATTTCAAGGAGCGTTCGTGGGGTATGAGCCACGATTACCCTTTGGCAGTAGAAGAGGGGTCGACGATGGTACGTGTGGGAACGACTATTTTCGGTCCTCGCGTCTATTAAAATAGTATTGTCCTCGCTGCATGTTGCCCCAGTGGATGGCGTGCGTGGGACAATAATGGTAACAAGCCAGACAATTGGTACAACTGCCGTCATGCTTCCAGTGTGGCGGCAGTCCTTCTATATCATTCACCGGACACCGCTTGGCACAGAGACCACACTGGATGCAGGCCTCGGTATCGACCCAGAATTTCTCGTCGGTAATGAGGTGCTTGTTGTAATACCCGCCAAGAATATAAGTAAAGGTAAAGGGAATGGCTCCCTTGACCAACTCCTCGACACCTGTCGCCTTGTCTTTCACTAACTGACAGATGTGGGGCATGCGCTGACGGGCTGCCTCTATCTTGCGCTGTTCGCTTTCTGGCGTGTCGAGATGGAGGAAGGAGAAACAGACATTCGACTCGGGCATGACAACGGCAAAGGCGGCATCAAGTGACAGCCCCTTGCGACGAAGCTCCTTGCGCAGGATGCGCATCGCATATCCCATATTGTCGCCACAGGTGGTCAGGGCATAGATATACGTAGATGGTTGGACGCTGAACGTTGAACGTCGGATGAATTCACGGACGATGCGTGGCGGTTGCCAGCCATGTGTCGGAAAGCAGAACCCCAGGCGTTCGCCCTCTTTTAATTGGTAGGACTTGCTATTGCCCAGTTCATCAGGTATATATATCAACTCGTCACCAGTAGCATGGGCCAGTTGCTCGGCAGCCCAACGGGTGTTGCCTGTTCCGGAAAAATAGAATATCATAGTCGTTCTGTTTGGTTAGACGTATTTTTGGATGAGACTGACAAAGCGCTCACCATACTTTCTCTTCTTGTATTCACCAATGCCGGAGATGAAACCAAAGGCCTCAAGGGTGGTGGGCTTGATGGTGGCTAAATGGTGGAGCACCTTGTCGCTGAAGACGATATATGGTGGCATATGCTCCTCTTCGGCACATTGGAGTCGCAAGGCACGGAGGGCGTCGAAGAGTTTGGCATCCTCCACACCGGAAGTGGAAGGCAACCCGGGAATCGTGATGGAGGGAATCTCAAGGTGGAGGCGTCGCTTGGGCTTGGCCTTTTCCTCTGTGGTGTGGTCGATGACGCAAAGTTCTGCTGTCTTGCGCCCATAGAGGATGTCCTCGCCACTGGGTGTGATATGTACCACGTTCTTCTGGTCGTAGATAATCTCTATGAATCCCATTTGCAACATCTGCAACAGATAGTCCTGCCAGTCGTTGGTGCTGACCTCTTTGCCCACACCAAACGTCTTCAGTTGGTCAAGACCGTGTCTTTTGACGGTAGGCGAGGCAATGCCTTTCAGAATCTCAACGACGGTAGAGGTACGGATTTGTTCGTTAGCACGCTTGATGGCACTGAGCGCCATCTGGATATAACGGGTGCCGTCGAAACGCTTGGGAGGGTTCTCACAGATGTCGCAGTTGTCGCAATCGTGGTCCATCTGCTCTCCGAAATAATTTAACAGGATGCGTCGTCTGCAGATGCCCGACTCAGCGTACTTCTGCATGTGGAGAAGTTTCTCTCTGTTGAGCTCCTGCTGGCCACTCTCCTTGGCGAATTGAGAGAGTTGTACGATATCGGCCAGTGAGTAGAACAGGATGGTGTCAGCTGGGGCTCCATCGCGCCCGGCTCGTCCTATTTCCTGATAGAAGTTCTCGATGCTCTTGGGCATGTTGTAGTGAATGATCCATCGTACGTTGCTCTTGTCGATACCCATGCCGAAAGCAATGGTGGCACAGATTACCTGCAGGCGGTCTTGCTTGAACAGCTCTTGGGCTTGATTACGCTCTTGCTGGGTGAGTCCTGCATGATATGCTGAAACGCTTATGCCTTTGGTACTCAAGTATTTCGCAATTTTCTCTGAATTTTTTCTGCTAAGGCAATAGATGATGCCACTCTCCAAGGGACGGGCCTTGATGAAGTTGAGAATGTATTGATCCTTCTCCTTGGTGGTAAAGCCTCGCTTGACGCTAAGACTGAGATTCGGACGGTCGAAGCTGGAGATGAAATATCGGGCATTGACCAGACCCAGTTGTTTGACGATATCCTGTCGGGTTACCTTATCCGCAGTGGCTGTCAACGCCATGATGGGAACACCAGGAAACTCCTGATGAAGGATGCCGAGTTGGGTGTACTCCGGACGGAAGTCGTGACCCCACTGACTGATGCAGTGTGCTTCGTCGATGGCGATAAGCGAGATGCGGATTTGTTTTAACAAAAACGGTAATTCGGACAAGAGTTTCTCGGGTGAGATATAGAGGAGCTTCAGCGTGCCATCCATACACTTGCGACGAATCATCGTGTCGGCAGTGAAGTCGTTGCCACTGTTCAGCGCTTCAGCCTCAATACCATTGGCACGTAGTGTCTCAACCTGGTCTTTCATCAGACTGATAAGTGGGGAAACGACAATCGCTGTACCTTCCATCATCAAGGCTGGTACCTGGTAACAAATACTTTTACCACCACCTGTCGGCATGAGGACGACACAATCGTTTCCTGACGTCACCGTATCGATAATTTCTTCCTGGTTTTTTCGGAAGGAATGATACCCATAATACTGTTTTAATATGTTGTATTTGTTCACAAAATGAGAATTTTCTACAAAATTAGACATTTTTTCGGAAAAAAGTGATAATGGTATAGAAATTTTTAGTATATTTGCAAGTGAAAAGTAAATTAATTAGGGTATGGCTAAATATAATATCACTGAAAAGAAGGAAAAAGAGGCTGCTTATCGCAGTCTCGTCAGCCCGAGGTTGATGGACGAGATGAAGGAGAAAATCCTTAACATCATCGTCATGGAGAAGAAGTATAAAGACAAGGATTATTCAGCCAAAAAGCTTGCCGAAGATTTAGGGACCAATACGCGCTATATCTCAGCAGTGGTGAATGTCCGATTCCACATGAACTACACTTCTTTCGTCAACAAGTTCCGAATTGAGGAAGCTATGGCTATTCTCGTGGATCGCAGGTATCAGAGTCTGCGCATGGAGGAGGTGAGCGACATGGTGGGCTTCGCTAATCGTCAGTCGTTCTATGCTTCGTTCTACAAGATGATGCATATGACGCCTCGTGAGTATCGACTGCAGCATCTGGCTCAGCATCCTGCCGAGAAGGTGAAGCCGAAAAAGACGCATAGCTCCAAATGAACCATTCGGAAGAAGGCAAGCTCACTTTTGGTTATCGTACCAACGAGCGTTTTGCGGACATACAATTGCTCAGATACCGTTTAGACGGATTTGAGCAATTGTCTTTGTTACAGAAAAAGTTGGTGTATTATTTGTCGAAGGCGACGCTCTATGGGCGTGATATCACTTTCGACCAGTTTGGAAAGTATAATCTGCGTATCCGTAAGATGTTGGAGGTGGTTTATACCGATCTCACCATCCCTCGTGATACGGAGGATTTTCGGGCTTTGGAGGTCTATCTGAAGCGCGTCTGGTTCTCAAATGGCATCTACCATCACTATGGCTCGGAGAAGTTCGTACCGGCATTCTCTGCCGACTATCTGCGCAGTGTGTTGCGACAGGTCGAGGCCACCAAGTTGCCGCTTCGCTCTGGAGAGACCGTTGATGAGATGTGTGACGAACTGTTTCCCATCATTTTCGACCAGACGATTCTGCCCAAGCGCGTCAACAAGGCAGATGGTGCAGACTTGATTCAGACGTCAGCATGCCATTTCTACGATGGTGTGACACAGCAGGAAGCAGAAGACTTCTATGCCAATCAGAAAAAGCAGGAAGGCCAGACGTCGACGCCTGTTTCCTATGGTCTGAATACAACACTCGTCAAACGCGATGGCGTGATAGAGGAAGAGACGTGGAAGGTAGGAGGCCGCTATGGCAATGCCATCAGCTATATCGTCTACTGGTTGGAGAAGGCTGCTGCCGTTGCTGAGAATGAGCAACAGCAACGTGTCATCTCCCTGCTTATCAAATACTATCAGACGGGTGACCTGCTCGTGTTCAATGATTATTGTATTGAATGGGTGTCGGAACACGAGGGAAGAATCGACTTCGTCAACGGCTTTATCGAAGTCTATGGCGACCCGCTGGGGCTGAAAGGTTCATGGGAAGGTATCGTGGAATATAAGGATATGGAGGCTACCAAGCGTACTCAGACGATTAGCCAGAATGCCCAGTGGTTTGAGGACCATTCTCCCGTTGATCCCCGTTTCCGTAAGCCTCAGGTGAAAGGTGTGACAGCCAACGCCATCTGTGCCGCTATGTTGGGTGGCGACGAATACCCCTCTACTGCTATTGGCATCAACCTGCCTAATGCCGACTGGATTCGTGCCGCACATGGTAGTAAGAGTATCACGATATCCAATATTACGGATGCTTATAACAAGGCGGCTCATGGGAATGGCTTTAAGGAGGAATTTGTCATCGACCAGAAGACACTGGCGCTGATAGAACAGTATGGTGACCGCTGTGACGACCTGCATACCGACTTGCATGAGTGTTTGGGACATGGAAGCGGACAACTGTTGCCTGGTACTGACCCTGATGCGCTGAAGGCCTATGGCAATACCATTGAAGAAGCCCGTGCCGACCTCTTTGGCCTCTATTATATGGCAGACGAAAAACTCGTGGAATTAGGGCTGATGCCGAATCTTGAGGCCTATAAGTCGCATTATTACAGCTACCTGATGAATGGCTTGATGACACAACTCATCCGTATCACGCCAGGTCACCAGATAGAGGAGGCTCACATGCGTAATCGTGCCTTGATAGCTCATTGGTGCTATGAACAGGGTGGGGAAGTCGTGCAGCTGGTAGAGCACAAGGGTAAGACCTATGTCCACATCACCGACTATATGGCTCTGCGACAGCTCTTTGCCCGTTTGCTGGCGGAAATCCAACGCATCAAGAGTGAGGGAGACTATGAGGCAGCCCGTCAGTTGGTAGAGCGTTATGCCGTAAAGGTCGATGCACACCTGCATGCTGAGGTGTTGGAGCGTTATCAGAAGTTAGACCTTGCACCATATAAAGGTTTTATTAATCCGATGCTTGTTCCCGTACTTGATGAACAAGGGAACATTGCGGATATCCAGGTGAACTATTCCGAGAGCTATGTCGAGCAGATGCTGCGGTATAGTTCTGAATATGCTACATTGATATGACAAGTCCAGAGATACAAGAGAAAGTCAAGGAAATCAAACGCTCGTTCCGTCAGATGATGGACGGTTCTGTCGCACAGTCGATGCGTGACAAGGGCGTCAACTATAAATTGAATTGGGGTGCAACGTTGCCTAGGTTGCGCGAAAAGGCTGACGAAATCGGCAAGGACTACGATTTGGCCATCGCCCTGTGGAAGGAAGATGTGCGCGAGTGTAAAATACTGGCTTCTATGTTGATGCCTCCGGAACAGATATTGCCCGAGGTGGCTGATATCTGGATGGAACAGATTCCCTCGCAGGAGATTGCCGAACAAGTGGCTTTCAACCTTTGGCAGTATCTGCCTTATGCCCCGGAGAAAGCCTTTCAATGGATGGCTTCTGAGAAGGAGTATGACCAGCTATGTGGCTTCCATGTGCTGACGCGCTTGTTTATGAATCATCAGGAGCCCAACGAACGAGGTATCAACGAGTATCTCGATCAGGCTCTTGCTGCCCTTCAGGGCCCATTCCCAGCAGTACGCAAGGCGGCTATGCAAAGCCTGATGCGCTTTGCTGAGTTGGGATTGGTGTATGAACGGATGGCTAAAAGTGCGGCTAAAAGTATCAATTTAGAATTTTTTTAAATAATTATTGCTCGTTTCTCCGAAAAATATAGTAATTTTGTGCGGTTTTTAGCAGTATGACCACATAAAAATGAGAGAGAACATTAAGGTTGTCGTCAAGAATATCTTGACAGGCTATCTGGAACTAAACAAGCATAGAAAGACGCCTGAGCGCTTCACTATCCTTGATGCTGTATACAGTATCAATGGACATTTCTCACTTGAAGAGCTTAGCGAGAAACTTACAACGGACTATAATTTCCCTGTGAGTCGCGCGACCTTATATAATACGTTGCGCCTTTTTATCGAGCTTCGTTTGGTGGTGCGTCACCGCTTTCAGTCTACGACCAAATATGAGGCATGCTATGATAACAATAGCCATTGCCACCAAATATGCACCATGTGTGGGAAGGTGACTGAGGTCAAGTCGCCACAGGTGACGCAAGCCATTGATAATATGCCGACGCGCCGTTTCCGCAAGGATGGTTTTACACTGTATGTCTATGGTGTTTGTAGCACTTGTCAGGTCAAGATGCGTCGTCATGCAGAGCGAGAGAATAAGAAGATGAATCAAAAACTAAATAAAAAACAATGAAGCAAGCTAAAGTTGATGTCCTGCTCGGTTTGCAGTGGGGCGACGAAGGAAAGGGTAAGGTAGTCGACGTGTTGACTCCCCAGTACGATGTGGTTGCCCGTTTTCAGGGTGGTCCTAATGCCGGTCATACGCTGGAGTTTGAAGGCCAGAAGTATGTGCTGCGTTCTATCCCCTCTGGTATCTTCCAGGGTGGTAAGGTGAATATCATTGGTAATGGTGTCGTGTTGGCTCCCGACTTGTTCATGGAGGAGGCTATGGCACTCGAGGCCAGTGGTCATTCGCTGAAGGAGCGTCTGCATATCTCCAAGAAGGCTCACCTGATTATGCCTACCCATCGCGTACTTGATGCTGCCTATGAGGCTCAGAAGGGTAAGAATAAGGTTGGTACAACGGGTAAGGGTATTGGTCCTACATATACCGACAAGATCAGTCGTAACGGTCTGCGCGTGGGTGATATCCTGGAGAACTTCCCCGAGAAGTATGCTGCTGCCAAGGCTCGTCATGAGGCTATCCTGAAGTCGCTGAACTTCGAATACGACATTACCGAGGTGGAGAAAAAGTGGTTAGAGGGTATTGAGTACCTGCGCCAGTTCCCCATCGTTGACAGTGAGCACGAAATCAATAGTCTGTTGCGCAATGGTAAGAGCGTACTCTGCGAGGGCGCTCAGGGCACGATGCTCGATGTGGACTTCGGTAGCTATCCTTTCGTGACTTCTTCGAATACCATCTGCGCTGGTGCCTGCACAGGCTTGGGCATTGGTCCCAACAAGATTGGTGAGGTATTTGGCATTATGAAGGCCTACTGCACACGTGTCGGTGCTGGTCCTTTCCCCACAGAGCTCTTCGACGAGACGGGCAAGAAGATTCGTGATCTGGGTCATGAGTATGGTGCCGTGACAGGTCGTGAGCGCCGTTGTGGTTGGATTGACCTCGTAGCTTTGCGCTATTCGATTATGGTGAATGGTGTTACCCAGCTCATCATGATGAAGAGCGACGTGCTCGACGACTTCCCCACGATCAAGGCATGTACGGCATACAAAGTAAATGGTGTCCTGACGCGCGATTTCCCCTACGACATCGAGAAGGGTATCGAGCCTGTCTATGAGGAACTTCCTGGTTGGCAGACTGATATGACGCAGTTTACTTCTGAGGAGCAGTTCCCCAAGGCTTTCCAGGATTATATCGCTTTCCTGGAGAAGGAACTCGAGACACCTATTAAGATTATCAGCATCGGTCCTGACCGTGCTCAAACTATTGTTCGCAAATAAATGGCACAAAAACCAAGTATACCTAAAGGAACACGCGACTTCGGGCCCATGGAGATGGCCAAGCGCAACTATATCTTCAATACTATCCGCTCCGTTTACGAGCTCTATGGCTTCCAGCAGATTGAGACACCCGCTCAAGAGACGCTGGCAACGCTCATGGGTAAGTATGGCGAAGAGGGCGATAAACTGCTTTTCAAGATTCTGAACTCAGGCGACTATCTCAATAAGATTGATGATCAGGAACTGACCGAGCGCAACACGCTTCGTCTGGCTTCGAAAATCTGCGAGAAGGGTCTGCGCTATGACCTCACCGTGCCCTTTGCCCGCTACGTGGTGATGCACCGCGAGGAATTGCAGTTGCCTTTCAAGCGCTATCAGGTGCAGCCCGTTTGGCGTGCTGACCGTCCGCAGAAGGGCCGCTATCGTGAGTTCTATCAGTTTGATGGCGACGTCGTTGGTTCCGATTCATTGCTCAACGAGGTCGAACTCATGCAGATTGTCGACACCGTCTTTACCCGCTTTGGCGTTCGTGTGCAGATCAAGATTAACAACCGCAAAATCCTCACGGGTATTGCTGAAGTCATTGGTGCTGCCGACAAGATTGTGGACATCACGGTGGCTATCGATAAACTCGACAAGATTGGCATCGACAACGTCAATCAGGAATTGCGCGAAGATGGTCTCACAGACGAACAAATATCAAAGTTGCAGCCCATCATCATGCTCGAAGGCACCAACGAAGAAAAGCTGAACACCATCGCTGAAGTGCTGAAAGACAGCGAGACCGGTCTGAAGGGCGTCGAGGAATCTCGTTACATCCTCAGTTTCCTGACTTCATTGAAGAATGAGATTCAGCTCGACCTCACCCTTGCTCGCGGCTTGAGTTACTACACAGGCGCCATCTTCGAAGTGAAGGCTCTCGATACGCAGATGGGCTCTATCTCTGGTGGTGGTCGCTACGACAACCTCACGGGCATCTTTGGTATGCCAGGCCTCTCAGGTGTGGGCATTTCGTTTGGTGTCGACCGTATCTATGACGTGCTCAACGCTCTCGACCTTTATCCCAAGGATTCGCTCCAGACCACGCAATTGCTCTTCATCAATTTCGGTGAGAAGGAGACTGCCTACTGCCTGCCTATAATTAATAAGGTACGCGCGTATGGTGTTCGTGCAGAGATTTTCCCCGATGCCGCCAAGATGAAAAAGCAAATGTCGTACGCCAACGCCAAGCAGATTCCCTTTGTCGTGTTGGCTGGTGAGAATGAAATCAAAGAGGGTAAGGTAACACTCAAGAATATGGAAACCGGTGAGCAGCAAATGGTTACGCCCGAAGAACTCATCGAAAAGGTAAGATCATAAAGACAAATTATCCAATTGTTGAAAATAAATCTCGCAAAATACTTGCGGGATTTGTTTTTTCTGTGTATCTTTGCAAAAGTTCATTACTAAACAAACCTAATACTTTAAAGAATTATGAAGAAAAAGTTTATTTGCGCCGTATGTGGATATATCTACGAAGGCGATGCAGCTCCCGAGAAGTGCCCAATTTGTAAGGCTCCTGCCTCTAAGTTCTCTGAATTGAAGGACGAGGGTGAGACCACTTATGCTACCGTTCATCGCATTGGTGATGGCAAGCCTGAGGGCGTTAGCCAGGAGATGATTGACGACCTGCGCAATCACTTCAATGGTGAATGTGGTGAGGTTGGAATGTATTTGGCCATGAGCCGTCAGGCTGATCGTGAGGGCTATCCCGAGATTGCTGAGGCTTTCAAGCGTTATGCTTTTGAAGAGGCAGAACACGCTTCTAAGTTTGCTGAGCTGTTGGGTGAATGCGTATGGGATACTAAGACCAATCTGGAGAAACGTGCTGCTGCTGAGGCTGGTGCATGTGAGGATAAGTTCCGTATCGCTAAAAATGCCAAAGCTGCTGGTTTCGATGCTATCCACGATACTGTTCACGAGATGGCTAAGGACGAGGCCCGTCATGGTGCTGGCTTTGCTGGATTGCTGAAACGCTATTTTGGAAAGTAAGTCGTCAGACAATAAATCACGTAAAATGCCGTTTTATCAGTATATGATGAAACGGCTTTTCCTTTTCATGACGACAGTGGTGCTTTTGTTGAGTGCCTGTTCCGACAACGACAGTTTCTCGGCCAGCAGCAGTTTGCGCCTTACTTTTTCAGCTGATACCATTCGTCTCGATACCTTGTTTGCCACCGTGCCTTCATCGACCTATAACTTCTGGGTGTTCAACAACTCATCAGATGGTATTCGTCTGCGTTCGGTACGTCTGGAGCGTGGCAGCCAGTCGGGCTTTCGCGTTAATGTCGATGGTACCTTCCTCAATCCCGTAGCCAATGACCTTGAGATTCGCAAGGGCGACAGCATCCGCGTGTTTGTCGAGATGACAGCCTTTGAACAGACGTCTACTGATCCTGTGCTCGTCGAGGACAATCTGCTGTTTACGTTGGAGAGTGGGGTGGAGCAGCGTGTCAATCTGCGGACCTATAGTTGGAAAGCTATTCAATATCAGCAGCTTACGATAGACGATGATATGACCATTGAGTCGGAAACGCCTATCGTCATCTATCAGGGAATTCATGTCGGGAAGGGTGCTACACTGACCATTCACAATACCACGCTCTATTTTCATGATGGAGCCGGTATTACCGTTGATGGTCAACTGAAGGCTGAATCCACCTGTTTCCGTGGCGACCGCCTTGACCACATGTTTGCCTATCTGCCTTACGACCGTGTTAGCGGACAGTGGGATGGCATTATGTTAAACCCTCATTCAGAGGGTTGTACACTCACCGACTGCGAGATTCGTAATGCACTCGATGGCTTGTATGCTGACTCAACGACAGTCAATCTTTCGCGTACCGTCATCCATAATAGTAATGGTTATGGCCTATGGGCTCATGACTCTGAGGTTCACGTGAGCCAGTGTCAGTTTACCAACGCCCTTCGTGATTGCTTGGCCCTCCGTGGCGGTTTGGCTATCATTGATCAGACGACCCTTGCTCAGTTCTATCCTTTTGCTGGCAACAGAGGGGTGGCGCTTCGTTTCGGAGCTAGTGAAGACCCCATCTCACTCTCTTGTATGAATACCCTTGTGACGGGCTATTCCGACGATGAAGTGATGGGCGATTTAGATGAAGAGAGCGAATATCATTTTGAAAACTGCCTGCTTCGTACACCCGAGGTTGAGGATGCTGAACACTTCTATGATATGCTGTGGGAGAAGAAAGATGACGAGATACAGGGCAAGCAGCATTTTTTGCTTGTCGATGAACAGAATCTTCGTTATGACTTCACTTTGAAGGAAGAGTCACCGGCGTTCTCACGGGGCATTGGCTGCAAATAGTGAGTAGAAGTCACGAAAGTTGCCCGTCTTGTTTGGTCGTTTCATAGTTTTTTGCTACTTTTGCAATCATGAAACATATTTGTCTCTTTACTGGGGCCCGTCCAAATTTCGTAAAGGTGGCTCCACTCATCCGTGCGATAGAGAAAACCGAGGGTTGCGACTACCAGTTGGTCTATGCCGGTGTGGCTGACGACCCGACCCTTGAGGATTCGTTGTTTGCCGACCTGCAGATCCGTCGTCCCGACGTGTTCCTGGGTGTCGATTGTGAGAACCTCAACGAGCTGACGGGTAGGGTGATGGCCGAGTTTGAACGCTATTTGGAACAGCATGCCACCGATACCGTCATTGTGGTCGACGACCTTGCCTCGACGATGGCTGCAGCTATTGTCACCAAGAAGCGTGGTCTTCAACTGGCGCATCTGTTAGCAGGCACACGCTCGTTTGATATCACTATGCCAAAGGAGATAAATCGTCTGGTTATCGATGGTCTCAGCGATCTGCTGTTTACTGCAGGTGTTGGCTCGAGCAGTATTGCTACACGTGAAGGAGCCGAGAACCATAAGATATACATGGTGGGAAATATCCTGATGGACACCCTCCGCTATAACCACGACCGATGGACACGTCCTGCATGTCTTGATGGTATCGAAGACGGTCGCTATCTGGTTTTTACACTCAATCGTAAGGCATTGATAGCCAATGAGGTAAATCTTAAGCGTATGCTCGATGTCATTGCTGAGGTGGCAGGCGCAATTCCTGTAATAGCCCCGCTGCGTGGTCGTGCCCAGGAAGTAGTGAAAACGCTTAATTCTCAGTTCATTGTTGTCGATGCCCTGAGCTATCTTGACTTCGGCTATCTGACATCACATGCTATGGGCATTATTACTGATTCTGGTAATGTTGCTGAAGAAGCCACTTTCAATCATGTTCCTTGCATTACGCTTAACTCCTATACCGAACATAGTGAGACTGTCAAGCAGGGAACCAATGTCTTGGTGGGTGAGGATGCCGACACGTTGCGCTCGTCGCTGAATGAACTTGTAGCAGGCCAGTGGAAGCGTTCTTCGCTGCCCGACCGTTGGGATGGACGTACTGCCGAGCGTATTGTGCAAATAATTCATCAATCATAATGCATAATTCATAATTATTTTGTAATTTTGCAGGCAATTTAATTTCAAACATATATTGTAGATATGATTAACATTACATTTCCAGACGGATCTGTTCGTTCGTATGAGCAGGGCGTTACTGGTTTTCAGATTGCTGAGAGCATCTCACCAGCTCTGGCACGCAGCGTTGTAAGCTGTGGAGTAAATGGTGAGACCGTAGAGCTGAACCGTCCCATCAATGAAGACGCCACTATCGCGCTCTACAAGTTCGACGACGAGCAGGGTAAGCACACTTTCTGGCACACTTCTGCCCACTTGTTGGCCGAGGCTCTGCAGGAGTTGTATCCTGGCATCCAGTTTGGTTTCGGACCTGCTGTCGAGAATGGTTTCTTCTATGATGTCTTGCTGAAGGATGGCGAGATGATCAAGGAGAGCGATTTCCCCAAGATTGAGGCTAAGATGAAGGAACTGGCTGGCAAGAAGGAGCCTGTGGTTCGTCGCGAGGTTTCGAAGGCAGAGGCTTTGAAGCAGTTTGCTGAGTGGGGGCAGACCTACAAGTGCGAGCACATTGATCAAGACTTGGAAGACGGTTCTATCACAACTTATACCCAGGGCAATTTTACTGACCTCTGTCGTGGTCCGCATCTTGTGGATACTGGTGAAATCAAAGCCGTGAAGCTGACCTCTGTAGCTGGCGCCTTCTGGCGTGGCGATGCTAGCCGCGAGCAGATGCAGCGTCTCTATGGTATCTCATTCCCCAAGAAGAAGATGCTCGACGAGTATCTCGAGATGCTGGAAGAAGCCAAGAAGCGTGACCATCGTAAGATTGGTAAAGAGATGGAACTCTTCATGTTCTCAGATAAGGTAGGTAAGGGTCTGCCCATCTGGTTGCCGAAGGGTACTGAGCTCCGTCTGCGCCTGCAGGATCACTTGCGTAAAGTTCAGAAGCGCTTTGGATATCAAGAAGTTATTACTCCGCATATTGGCTCTAAGAATCTCTATGTTACCTCTGGCCACTACGCCCACTATGGTAAGGATTCTTTCCAGCCCATTCATACTCCCGAGGAGGATGAGGAGTACATGCTGAAGCCCATGAACTGTCCTCACCACTGCGAGATTTTCGCATGGAAGCCTCGTTCATATCGTGACCTGCCTCTGCGTATTGCTGAGTTCGGTACGGTGTATCGTTATGAGCAGAGTGGTGAGCTCCATGGACTGACCCGTGTACGTTCGTTCACGCAGGATGATGCCCACCTGTTCTGTCGTCCCGACCAGGTGAAGCAGGAGTTCCTGAACGTGATGGATATCATCGGTATCGTGCTGACTGCTTTCGGTTTCAATTTCGAGGCTCAGATTTCTCTGCGCGATCCTAACGACCACGATAAATATGTAGGTACTGACGAGGACTGGGCACTGGCTGAGAAGGCCATTGTTGAGGCTTGTCAGGAGAAGGGTCTGCCCGCCAAGGTAGAATATGGCGAGGCTGCCTTCTATGGTCCTAAGCTCGACTTCATGATCAAGGACGCCATCGGACGTCGCTGGCAGTTGGGTACCATCCAGGTGGACTACAACCTACCCAAGCGCTTCCAGTTGGAATATACCGACGAGGACAACCAGAAGAAGACGCCTGTGATGATTCACCGTGCTCCCTTCGGCTCTATGGAGCGCTTCTGTGCCGTACTTATCGAGCACACCAGTGGTCACTTCCCCTTGTGGCTCACTCCCGACCAGGTGGCTATCCTGCCGTTGTCTGAGAAGTACAACGACTATGCCAAGGAGGTTGCCAAGAAGTTCGATCTGGGTGGCGTGCGTCCTACCATCGACCTGCGCAACGAGAAGCTGGGTCGCAAGATTCGCGACAACGAGCTGAAGCGCATTCCTTACATGGTCATCGTTGGTGAGAAGGAACAGCAAGATGGTACCGTAACTGTTCGCCCGCAGGGTGGTGGCGAGCAGACCGTCATGAGCATCCAGGAGTTCATCGACCACATCAATGCCGAGGTCAAGGAAATGACGAAGGACTTCTAAATGAAGACTCCTGTATATATTATTGAAGAACAGCGGTTGCGGCACAACCTTGCGTTGATTCGTGAGGTTGCCTGCCGCACCGATTCTGAATGGATACTGGCTTTCAAGGCTTTTGCCCTTTGGAAGACTTTCCCGATTTTTCGTGAGTATATCTCCTCGACGACAGCCAGTTCGCTGAGTGAGGCCCGTTTGGCTTTCGACAAGTTCGGTGCAAAGGCACATACCTATTCGCCCGCTTATAAAGATGAGGAATTCGACGAGATTGTCAGCTGTTCCAGTCATTTGACATTCAATTCGCTATCACAATACGAACGGTTTCATGAGCGGGCAGGGGAGTGTTCTTTGGGCTTACGCATCAATCCGGAATACTCTGAGATTGAGACGCTACTCTACAATCCCTGTGCACCTGGCACCCGATTTGGTGTCACTGCTGATAAATTGCCTGAACAGTTGCCTCACGACCTTCGCGGCTTCCATTGCCATTGCCATTGCGAGAACGGTTCCGATGTCTTTGAGCGTACGCTCCAGCATATTGAGGAGAAGTTCTCTAAGTGGTTTTCCCAAATAGAATGGATTAATTTCGGAGGTGGCCATCTTGTCACCCGCAAGGACTACGACATAGAACGACTGGTGCGTATCGTACAGGGCTTCCACGAACGCTATCCACATCTGAAGGTCATCTTCGAACCCGGCAGTGCTTTTGCCTGGCAGACTGGTCCGTTGGTAGCCAGTGTAGTGGATATCGTGGAGGATAAGGGTATTCGTACCGCCATTCTCGATGTCAGCTTCACCTGCCACATGCCCGACTGTCTGGAGATGCCTTATTATCCAGCGGTAAGGGGAGCAGTACACGTGGAGCACGAGGTTGGCTCTTCGCAGGAGCCCCCCTTCCATTTGGAGGGGGCAGGGGGGAGGCTTTATCGCCTAGGCGGTAACAGCTGTTTGAGTGGCGACTGGATGGGTGATTGGCAGTTCGACCATGAACTGCAGATTGGTGAGGAAATCATCTTCGAAGACATGATTCACTATACCACCGTGAAGACCAATATGTTCAATGGTATTTCTCATCCCTCTATTGCCATGTTGCATACAGACGGGCATTTGGAGATGTTGCGTGAGTATAGTTACGAAGACTATCGCGACAGAATGGACTAAAAAAGTGGTGATTAATTCACTACTTTTTATTTTTCTTCTAACAAGTCGGGACGCAGACGACGCGTTCGTTCCATAGCCTGCTCCAATTCCCAGTTTCGTATTTTCGCCTCGTTGCCTGAGAGCAGAATCTCGGGCACCTTCCAGCCTTTGTAGTCAGCAGGTCGCGTATAGATAGGTGCTGCCAGCAGGTCGTCCTGGAAGCAGTCGGAGAGGGCAGACTGTTCGTCACCAATGACGCCAGGCACCACACGCACGATGGCATCAGCAATCATGGCAGCCACCAGTTCACCACCCGTCAGCACGAAGTCACCAATCGATATCTCTTTGGTAATCAGGTGGTCGCGCACGCGCTGGTCAATACCCTTGTAGTGACCAGCCAGGATGATGAGATTGCCTTTCAGCGACAGCTCGTTGGCCATGTGCTGGTCAAAGCGTTCACCATCTGGCGAGGTGAAGATGACCTCGTCGTAGTCGCGCTCCGCCTTCAGTGCCGTGATGCAGCGGTCGATGGGCTCACACTGCATCACCATACCTGCCGAGCCACCATAGGGATAGTCATCCACACGGCGCCATTTGTCGAGTGTATAGTCGCGCAGGTTATGCAGGCGTATCTCGGCCAGCCCCTTCTTCTCGGCCCTTGCCAATATGGATTCGTGTACGAAGCCCTCCAGCATTTCGGGCAGTACGGTAATGATATCAATCCTCATAGTATTCCTTTATTTTTTCTATATAGCGTTCTCCCACAGCGCGTCCTAACTCATAAACGTGACGCATCTGCTGAGCGTCGTGTGAGAGGTGGCCAATGGGTATGTTTTCGTCGGGACGGATGACCAGACAGCGCCCCAGGCGTTCGGCCTCTGCCACATAGTCCAGTTGACAGTTGTACATTAGGTGGCGCTCATCTAGTGCCTTCAGGAAGTGTGGGTACTTGCGGAGTGCCAGGCGCATCAGTGGCATCAGGCCGAGATGCTTCTTACGATAGCCTAAGGGCTGCGTCAGAATGACTACGTTGCGCTTGTAGCCCTGCTTCTCAAAATATTCCAAAGGAATGGAGTCGCCCACGCCGCCATCCAGCAGTTTCCAGCCATCAACCTCTACAACCTTTGACACCAGTGGCATCGAAGCCGAGGCACGCAGCCACTCCAGTTCGTCGTTGTCCACATGGTCCATCACATGGTAGACGGGCTGTCCAGTCTCTACATCCGTACAGACGATGGTGAAGGGCATGGGGTTGGCTTCAAAGGCCTCCGTGTCGAAGATGTCGTACTCGTAGGGCACCACGTGGTAGCCGAATTCCGCGTTGAAGTAGTCGCCCGAGGTGAGCAGCGACTTCCACCCACTATAGCGCGGATCCTTTGCGAAACGGGTGTTGTAGCGGATAGCACGCCCTATCTGTCGGCTCTTGATGTTACAGCCGAATGCCGCACCAGCCGATACGCCGATGAGTCCGTCGGGCCAGATGCCATGTTCCATCATGATATCCGTGATGCCTGCCGTCCACAATCCGCGCATAGCGCCGCCTTCCAATACCAGTCCTTTCTTCATTTCGTGTGCAAAATTACGAAATATTTATGAATTATGAATGATGTCTTATGAATTTTTTGTACCTTTGCAGGCGATATGACGAATACATTCTATAGAATACAGCTCATTCTGCTGTTGGTTTCATGCTCCATATTCGCTGTTGCTCAGAAAAAAGAGCTCAGTCAGGCCCGCTCTTATATCAAAAGTGGAAAAGACTATGACAAAGCAGAGAAACTGATGGTGGGCTTGTTGGCTGATCCCGAGAATCGCAAGAACGAGAAGATCTACACGACGCTCTACGACGCCATCACGGGTCAGTATATCCAGGCCAACGAGAAACTCTATCTCAAGCAGGCTTACGATACTGCAGCCTTCTTTAACCTCACGCAACGTATGTATGTGACTGCCCAGTCGCTCGACTCGTTGGATATGCAACCAGATGCGAAGGGCCGTGTGAAACTGGATTACCGCAAGTCGAATGCTGAGCAGCTGAATAAGTTGCGCCCCAACCTCTATTATGGTGGTACCTATCAGGTGCGTCGTGAGGCTTATCGCAAAGCTTTCACATACTTCGACCTGTATATTGATGCTGCTCGCCAGCCATTGTTTGAGGGCTATCATTATCTGGAGAACGACAAGCTGATTCCTCAGGCAGCCTATTGGGCTACGCTCTGTGGCTTCAAGCTCCAGGATCCCAAGATGACGCTGAAGTACAGTCAGCTGGCTTTGACGGACAAGGATAAGGCGAGGTTTGTGCTCCACTATATGTGTGAGGCCTATCGTCTGCAGAATAACGAAACCGAATATCTGAATACGCTGAACCTCGGTTTCAAGTTGTTTCCGTCATATCCCTATTTCTTCCCGCGACTGGCCGACTACCACAAGGCTCTGGGCGATAACGAGACTGTGCTCAAGCTGGCCGATCAGGGTCTGAAGAAACACGCTGGCAATTCGCTCTTCCTGCTGGCTAAGTCGATAGCGCTGCTCAATATGAACCGCTACGATGAGTGTATCGAGGTGAGTCGTCAGATGATTGCCATCAATAAGAACCAGGCAGAGCCTTACTTCAATATTGCCACCTGTTACCTCAACCAGGCGTTGGCGCTGGAACAGAAGAACGAGCCCCGCAAGTATCGTGCCCAGCTGACGAAACTGTACACCGATGCCTGTCCCTATATGGAGAAATACCGCGAGTTGGTACCCTCCGACAGACAGCGATGGGGACCTGCGCTCTACCGCATCTATCTCCATCTGAACAAGGGTAAGCAGTTTGAGGAGATAGACCGTTTGATGCGGAATCATTAAAAAAAGTAAAAAAATAGGCAGAGGATACTGATTTTGTAAAGAAAATCAGTATCTTTGCGTATTGGAATATTACTAATCCTTTAAATCTTATTTATAATATGGAAAATAACGCTCAATTGATTGCTCAGTGCGAGGCACGTGCAAAGGAATGGTTATCCCCCGCTTTTGATGAGGAAACCCGTAAGGAAGTACAGGCTATGTTGGACAATCCCGACAAGACAGACCTCATTGATGCTTTCTATCGTGATCTGGAATTTGGTACAGGCGGTCTGCGCGGTATCATGGGTGCTGGTACAAACCGTATGAACAAGTATATCGTCGGTATGGCTACTCAGGGCTTTGCCAACTATATCCTGAAGGCATTCCCTGGCAAGAAGTGCTCAGTGGTCGTAGGTCACGACTGCCGCAACAATGGACGTATGTTCGCAGAGAGCGTTGCTGACATCTTCTCAGCTAACGGTATCAAGGTTTACCTCTTCGAGAGTCTGCGCCCCACACCAGAGATCTCGTTTGCTATCCGTCATCTGGGTTGCCAGGCTGGTGTCAACGTCACCGCTTCTCACAACCCCCGCGAGTACAATGGCTACAAGGCTTACTGGGACGATGGTTCACAGGTGCTCACCCCACACGATGTAGGTATCATTGCTGAGGTCGAGAAGGTGAAGATTAGCGACGTGAAGTGGCAGGCCGACAAGGAGCTCATCATTCCTATCGGTGGTGAGATGGACTGGGACTATATCCAGGCTGTCAAGGAGGCTATGGTCGATCAGGATGTCATCCTGCGCCAGAAGGACCTCAACATCGTTTATTCACCCATGCACGGCACAGGTCGCGTCATCATCCCGATGGCTCTGCGCTCTTGGGGTTTCCAGAACATCCACGTGGTTCCCGAGCAGATGATTATCGATGGTAACTTCCCAACGGTTGTCAGCCCGAACCCAGAGAATGCTGAGGCTATGACACTGGGTATGAAGCTTGGTACCAAGTTGAATGCCGACCTCGTTATCGCTTCCGACCCCGATGCTGACCGTTTGGCCATCGTTTGCCGCAACAGCAAGGGCGAGTGGGAGATACTGAATGGTAACCAGACCTGTATGATGTTCTCTTGGTACATCATCGCCAACAAGAAGAAGCTCGGCCAGCTGAAGGGCAACGAGTTCCTGGTAAAGACCATCGTGACCACCGAGGTGATTGCTGAGATTGCCAAGAAGAACGAGGTAGAGTATAAGGACTGCTACACAGGCTTCAAGTGGATTGCCAACGAGATTCGCGTCAACGAAGGCAAGAAGAAGTATATCGGTGGTGGTGAGGAGTCATTCGGTTTCTTGCCATACGATGCTGTTCGTGATAAGGACTCCCCCGCAGCTATCTGTCTGATCTGTGAGATTGCAGCATGGGCTCGCGACAATGGTATGACGCTCTACGACCTGCTGCTGAATATCTACAAGGAGTACGGCTTCTCTAAGGAGGTGACCATCAACGTGGTACGTCCGGGTAAGAGTGGTGCTGATGAGATCAAGCAGATGATGGTTGACTTCCGTGGTGCCAAGGCTCCGAAGACACTCGCTGGCAGTAAGATTATCTGCACGAAGGACTATCAGGCTCTGACAGCTACCGATGCTAATGGCAATGTCACTAAGCTCGATATGCCCGCCACCTCTAATGTGCTGCAGTGGTTCTGCGAGGATGGTACGAAGGTTAGTGTACGTCCCTCTGGTACTGAGCCCAAGATTAAGTTCTATACCGAGGTGAAGGATCCTTCTTATAAGGGCCCAGCCGACTATGCACGCTGTCTGAAGGATGCTGACGTGAAGATTGCTGCCCTGAAGAAAGACCTCAATCTCGAGTAAGTCATTGACGCCTCAAACTATTAACCCGCCGCTATCTTCGGATAACGGCGGGTTATTGTTGTATAAAGGCAGGTTATTACCGAATAACCCAGGGTTATTTGCTCAGCTCTATAGCCATCTCCTGCTGCAGTTCTTTGGCTTTCTCAGCAGCCACCTCGGCAAAGTCGTCATCATTCGAGGCAAAGATGATACCGCGTGACGAGTTCACCAGCAGTCCGCAGTCGCCAGGAATCATACCGTACTTGCAGACCTCCTGGAGCGAACCGCCCTGAGCACCAACGCCAGGAACCAGTAGGAAGTGGTTGGGCACAATCTTGCGGATGTCCTCAAACATCTGACCCTGAGTGGCACCTACGACGTACATCATGTTCTCTTCGTTGCCCCACTGCTGACTCTGCTTCAGCACCTTCTCAAAGAGGCGCTCACCGTTCTTGTCTTCCATCAGCTGGAAGTCGTGCGAGCCCTTGTTGCTGGTCAGCGCCAACAGGATGACCCACTTGTCGTCGTAACCCAGGAAGGGTGATACGCTGTCCTCGCCCATATAGGGGGCAACGGTGACGGCATCCACCTTGGCGTCGTCCTCGAAGAACGAGCGGGCATACATCTTCGATGTGTTGCCGATATCGCCACGCTTGGCATCAGCAATGATGAAGTGGGTGGGGTAGTTCTCGCGGATATACGCTACTGTCTCCTCATAGGCCACCATACCCATTGCTCCCAGTGACTCGTAGAAGGCCAGGTTGGGCTTATAGGCCACGCAGTAGGGCGCTGTGGCGTCGATGATATACTGGTTGAAGAGGATGATGGCCAGCGAGTCGTCGTACTCCTCGTCTTCGTCAAGGTCGGCCTTACACTCGTCAACGACACACTGGGGAATCTTCTTGACGTCCGGGTCGAGACCTACACAGAGAAACGACTGCTTCTCTTTGATTTGCTGTATTAATTCTTGTCTTGTCATAATTCTAAACTCTTAACTCTAAATTCTTAATTCTTAGAGTTCTGTTTCTTTCATTCGTTCTGCGTTCTCAGCCACGGTCAGCGCATCAATCATGGCCTGGATGTCGCCGCCCAGGAAACCCTGCAGGTCGTGGGTGGTATAGCCGATGCGATGGTCGGTTACGCGGCCCTGTGGGAAGTTGTAGGTACGGATCTTGGCCGAGCGGTCACCCGTTGATACGAGGCTCTTACGACGACTGGCGATGTCGTCCATATACTTCTGGTGCTCCTTGTCATAGATGAAGGTATACAGGCGCGAGAGGGCACGTTCCTTGTTCTTGGGCTGGTCGCGCGTCTCCGTACACTCGATGAGGATTTCCTCCGTCTCACCCGTATTGGGGTTCTTCCACATATAGCGCAGGCGCACACCCGATTCCACCTTGTTCACATTCTGACCACCGGCACCACTCGAGCGGAAAGTATCCCACTTGATTTCGCCCTCGTTCACGTGTACCTCGAACTTGTCAGCCTCAGGCAGTACGGCTACCGTCGCTGCCGAGGTGTGCATACGTCCCTGTGTCTCCGTAGCGGGCACACGCTGTACGCGATGCACGCCCGACTCGTATTTCAACGTGCCATAGACATCGTCGCCACTGACAGCAAAGTCTATCTCCTTGTAGCCACCCACGGCACCCTCAGAGACACTCGTGATCGACAACTGCCAACCCTTTGAGTCGCAGTAGCTCTTGTACATCTTGAAGAGGTCGCCAGCGAATAGGGCAGCCTCGTCGCCACCCGTTCCTGCACGAATCTCCATCTGCACGTTCTTAGCGTCCTCAGGGTCTTTCGGAATCAGCGCAATCTTGATTTCCTCCTCCAATTTGGGCTGCAGGGCCTCATTCTCCGACAGCTCCTCGCGAGCCATCTCCTTCATCTCCGGATCACTCTCGTTAGCCAGAATATCCTTGGCTTCCGCGATGCTGTTCAGACAAGCGATATAGCGCTTGCGGGCATCCATGATGTCACCCAGATCCTTGTATTCCTTTGTCAACTTGACAAAGCGCTGCTGGTCGGCAATCACGTCGGGGTCGGTAATCAGTGTCGATACCTCCTCGAAACGGGCTTCCAGACCGTCCAGCTTCTGTAAAATGCTGTTATTCTCCATATTCGGGTGCAAAGTTAGCAAAAAACGAGAGAAATGCAAAAAGAAAATTCGTTTTCTTTTTCATTTCCGAGTGCTAGCTAAGTTCGGCGAAGCCAAAATTACGAATAAGTGAGCGAAAAACCAAATATAATAGATGGGAATTAAAAATAAATTAGTACCTTTGCAGCGCACAAGAGTAAGGGAATGGGGTGTGACTCCCCAACTGTCCCGCAGCTGTAAGCAGTCCGAATAGGGGTGAACACTACGTCACTGATATTATTGGGAAGACGTTTGCTCCGATGGCTGCAAAGTCAGAAGACCTGCCTTGTGTTTCATACTGCTGTTGTGAGCCTCTGGGGTTAGGCCGCACGGCGGAATACGTGTATTATTATATAAGTCTCGAGGAGACTGGTGTCGTGAGACAAGTCGGTCTCCTCATTTTTTTATAGTACGCCGCCGATGGCCCCTAAATTCTCCCGTTTTTTATTCTCCGTAAATAGCTTTAAGCTTTTCGCCTAACGCATTGCCACGCAGGTCGATAGCGATAATCTTGCCTTGTGGGTCGAGGAGCACGCTGGCAGGGATGCTGCGCACACCGTAGATGTCGCTGGCTGCACACTGCCAACCCTTCAAGTCGCTCATCTGGGGCCAACGCATACCCATCTGTTGGACGGCCTTCACCCAGGCGTCTTTCTTCTGGTCGAAGGATACACCTACGACTTCGAAACCCTTGGCGTGGTAGCGCTCGTAATTGGCGATCACGTTGGGCATCTCCTGACGACAGGGACCACACCACGAGGCCCAGAAGTCAACCAATACGTACTGTCCTTTTCCTGCCCATTGTGAGAGGCTGACCTCGTGGTCTTCCAGATCCTTCATGGTCAGCTCGTGGAACATCGTGCCAGGCTTGCGCTTCTCGTAGCTTGCCAGCAACAGTTTAGGCTTCTCCAAGTCGGGGTTGTTATAGTAGGCAGCAGTGGGATCCAGTGCCTCTTTCAGTCCTTCGTAGCCCAGTTCATACATGGCTTCCTTGATATAGCTGGCAGGCAGCTGGTTGTTCTTGTTCTCACGGATGATGCGCTTGACGAGCTTCAGCTGCTCGTTGCTGATGGAGTCGAGCGACGCAGCAAGCTGGGTCACCTTTATCTTCGTGATGGCATTCTCGCCCTTCGGGTCGCTCTTCATCAGCTCTCTATACTCTTTGATGAGTGCCTCGCCCTGAGCGTCGAGGGTAGCCATCTCCGCCTTGTACATGTCTTCTTGTGCGTTTGCGCTGATAACAGCGATTGTCATGAGTGCAATGGTAATCAGTCTTTTCATATATCTTATCTTATTTTTACGACAAAGGTATTGTTTTTTTCTCATAATTCCAAATAAAATGAAGAAGAAAAAGAAATATCATAAAATAAAAATGTAAGGAGACTTGTAATAACAATAGGTACCATACAGATGTCTGTTAAGGAAATAAAATAACATAAGAAGCAGGTTCACTTCAGAACCTGTCATACATGTCGTTTTAATACTTTTTCAGTCACTAACTTAAATGATTATTAATTTAATAACTAGCAATACTGACGTATGAAGAAATTCAACACTTAACTTTTTTTAAAGAAAAGACAACGACCTTTGAGAATAATATTAATACCTTTGTCACAGAAAACCAATAAGTGGGAAAATCTAAAATAACATATTTACAATTAACTTAAAATGATAAATAACATGAAGAAAAAAGAGTATGAGAAGCCATCCGTAGAGGTGGTAGTGTTGAAACAACAGCAGCCTCTACTGGCTGGAAGTGGACTCGGCAATCCGTCAGACTATCCCGGCGGTGGCGATCCATTCAATCCTGCACCTTAACTCATCACAGTGTAGAACTAAAAATGTAAAGACAATGAAGACAACGAAATTTTTCTTTATGGCTGCACTGGCATTGATGACTGCTGCCTGCAGCAGCAACGACGACGAACTGATTCAGCAGCCCGTTGAGCAGCCCGCCAATAACATGATTACCATCACTGCGAAGCTCGCCCCGAAGAGTAGCAGCGCACAGACCCGCGCTATGAACGAAAGCGGAGGAAATATCGTCGTAGATTGGGCCCAAAACGAGCAGTTACAAATCATCAGCGCTAATGGACACACGGCTACTGCTAATCATTAGTGTCCACTAAATAAAATTAAGAGTCAATTGACCATCATCAGCAACATATTCAGGTTCCTTGGTAAAGAGTTCCTTAATAGGAGTCTTATCCA
>CADCBH010000006.1:0-1095 GCA_902799655.1 uncultured Bacteroidales bacterium | reverse complement strand
CTGGATCCTGACAGCAGTCTCTGTCGTACCCCAAAAGGACTTAATCTTAAGATGCTGCTTAATCCATTTAAAGAAGAGTTCTACACGCCAACGATATTTATAAAGGAGAGCAACCTGTGTGGCAGGTATCTCCATATTGTTGGTCAGGTAGACAAATGTCTTGTTCTTGTCAGTTGCATAGTATGTGACGCGACGAAGAACGGCAGGATATTTCTGTCTGGTAAAGTAATTCGTAAGTCTGATAACCTGGTCAGAAAGAATACCATCAGCATTATGCATGGTGTCACTTTCGCTAATGACTTGATATTGAAGATTTCCTCTCTGCCTTATCACAAAGTAGGCTTCAATCTCATTGATATGATAGAGTCTCTTCAGGTCAAAGTATCCTCGGTCAAACACGTAGTAAGCCCCTTGTTCATAAGGAATCTCGTCCATTGCGCGTTGGTCATTGACTTTCGCCTCGGTGATGTGGATGAAAGTAGGAATATCCGTCTGAATCTCGTAGAGCGTATGCATCTTGATGCCCGCTTTTGTACGGCGAAACTTTGCCCACCAGAAGACGCTCAGACAAAGATCGATGGTAGTCGAGTCGAAGGCAAACACCTTCCCTTCTATCTCAAACTCTTTGTAGATTCTCTTTCGTCTCGCAATGTCTATCATATGGTAGGCAAACTCTTCGAAAATACGAGGCTCCCGTCTTTCGTTGACCTTTGCGAGATTGCTTCTCGTTACGTTCTTGCCAAAGCCAAGATGATAGGCCTTATTAGAATGCGCAGAAATAATACTGGTCAAATCACGAAGGCTGTCACGGTTGCTCAGCTGCCCGAACATCATGACGAGCAACTGGTTCCAGCAAGTGAAATGCTTCACGTATTTGTTTCCTTCGTATTTCATTACAATTCTATCAAAGATTCTCTGTGGCAAGAACTCTATGAGCTGAGCGAATATATATTTTCCGGTGTTCATCGAATGACTGATTTGCTTTTGAATTGCAAAGGTAGTCAATTCAAATCGTCACCGTCAATTTTTCGTTCTAAAACTCTATATTTAAGTAATTTACAAACATCTCCGCTATTTTTTAGTGGACACTAGTGT
>CADCBH010000005.1 GCA_902799655.1 uncultured Bacteroidales bacterium | reverse complement strand
CTAGACGAAGATGAAGAATTCAAAATTTTGGGATGTGCTGCTGAAGGTCATAGTAGCAGCCATCACGGCAGCAGCAACTGCACTGACTACCACCTCGTGCATGGGGCATGGACCGTTCGCGATGTAAGATGTCTGAAGTCAGATGTAAGATAAGAGAAAGACCGCTTGGGAGGGATTCCTGAGCGGTCTTTGTTTGGTAGAAAATCGAGAACAGCGAAATTTACGACCTACCCTATTCTTTAGGGTCAATCAGGTTGCCAGTATAGTTCTCTTTGTCAATCTTGTGGCCACCGTCGATGAGCTCCTGACCTCCGAACTTCTTGCTGTTTTCCTCGAGTCTTTGCTTTTGCTCGGCTTTCCATTGTGCACGCTTTTTCTTCTTATAGGCAGCCCATTCTTCGTCCGACATGCCAAAGGTGTCTAATAACTCATCCTCGGTCAGATGTTGCATGAAGTCCTCATCATCCAATTGCTTATAGACAAAGTCGCTCCATGATCTCTTCCAAGAGCTATAGTTACCAGTCACTTTCAACAAGGACTTAGTAAGTACCAGTCCACTACTGATACCACCATTAATGAGTGATTTCATATCGTCCCAAGCGCCAACGAGGGTGGCACCTGGACCTATCAGAGTGCTTTTTACGATAGAAGCCTTGTTGGACTTAAAGAACCCTCCGAGTTTTTTAACCCATTTAGCATCCTTAGCAACACCGCCCGTTGTCCATTTGATGTCTCCCAGTTTATCAATCGCCTCGGCAGCACCGTTGAGATACTTACCGTAGTTATTGCTCAGTTTGGAAAGATTCTCGTCCATCCAGCCTACCAACCCAGGGGCATGATAGTTAGAATAGTCGTCATTCATTTTAACGGTCTGCTTCTCGCTCTTTCCTTCCTTGCTCTCCATCTGGGCGGTAATCGTCTTTCCATCAGCCTCATAGGTGATATTGATCTTCTCACCGTTAGAGATAATCGACGAGGGCAGTCCCTTTTCATTAAAGGTCGTAGCAATGGGTGCCATCCCCTTTTCGTTAATAAAGGATATCTGTTCCTTCAGCTGCCCGTCACTCCCTCTGCATATCATCGTGACATCACCTTGCTGAGTCATCGTAAACATGTTGTTTTCGTCACGATACACCTTGTTCTGAGCCACTGCACTGACTGTCAGTGCTACCGTTAGCATGAGAATCAAACTTCGTTTCATAATTATTTGTTTTAAGTACTTAATTCCTTATTGGTATGATATTTATTCATTCAGTGCACCACAGTGCGGGCAGGAGCCTTTACGCTTCAGCTTAGCACCGCATTGGCCGCAACGGAGACGGTAGTGAGGATGGATGCGGTAGCACCAGAGGGCGAAGATGAAATAGCCGACCAGCAAGAGGTAGCCAACGTAGTAGAGCGTGAAGATGCTGAAGACGACATAATCGACGGCACAGACGGCTACCAGACCACCCAGATAGAGGAAGGCATCGAACGTGGAGAGATGGTGGCGCACATCGTCTAAGGCGGCTACAGCAACGATGATAATCGCCCATACCGAAGCCACGAAGAGCCCGAGGTGCATGGGCAGGGCAAAGGGATTGAGCGACGGATGGAAATAGTAGTGACGCCACGACTCGGCACCAAACATCTGGATAGAGGCGTAGAGCGTGGCTGACGAGGCTATCAGCAGGCAGAGCAAGGTGGGATAGAACGAGTCGATATCGTTGAAGTGCACGATATACGCCCTACGACGAAACAGGCGACGCATGGCATAGATGCCACCAACCAGCACACAGAGCGCCAAGAAGACGAGCAGATGGGTGTCGGAGAAGACGTCGATAAACTGCGAGATGGGATCGTCGGGCGAGGCGCCGTGTAGCAGGTCGCTCTCACGTATCCACCCCTGTGTAATCTGGTCGCGCGCCACCTTCACCCATACCGAGTCGATGCTATCGGCAGGCACCATGCGGATATCAGCCACCACCACGCGCTCACCTCGCACCACATAGAGCGTATCGAAAGCCAGATCGGGCAGTTCGTCGGCCAGCGGCAGGTGGTCGGCAGTAATCATGAAGTTGAAATTCTGCGTATAGTGATGGGTGGTTGAGAAGGAGATAGAGTCGAGCTGCTGCTTGGTGAGGTCCCACGCATCGGGTGTCTGCTGTCCGTGGTGATAACAGGCAGTCAGCAGCATAACGCTCAACATCCATATGACGCTTCTAATCCATCGCATAGACATTCATCTGACAATGTTTGCAATCGAATTCCAATCGAAACTGGCGACCATCGCCAAGGCGCAGTCGCAGAGGCTCGCGCCAGTCGGGCTTGCGACCGCCATGCTTAACGCAATAGCCCAAGGCATAGCGCAGACAATGGCGGCACTGCATAAGGGGACGATCATCGGGGTGTAACTCATAGGCGGTCAACCTATCAGCACCATAGAACGCCTGAGCCTCACGATTGGCGATATTCAGGTCGGGATGCTGTGAGGGGGCCGGCTGAGCGGTCGTCGCAAGGCTGTTGTGAGCGGCAGAGGCATCCTCGCGCCTTGCGAGTTGCTCTACCAGCTGCCGTCGCAGTTCGGTCAGCACGCTATTGGGAATGAACCAGCTGAAATCGGGAGCCACCTCTACCCCACTACACTCGTATATCGTACCACCAAGCTTGGACAGCTGGCGGATGATGTTGTCGCGCTGCGGCTTCTCTGCCTGCTGGTGCTCACATGCGATGCTGACCGTAGTGCCATCAGCTGAAAGTGCAAAGCCCTCATTGGTAGCCGTCAATTGCATACTGATGGCTATCTTGCGCTCGCTGGTGGGACGTGCGAGGATGCGCTCAAACTCCATATCGTTGTTGCGATAGAGTGCCATACCCGGGCGCAGGTTCTTGGGCATCTGTTGCGGGAAGAGGCGGTTGCCCTGAGCCCTATTGACACGGAAACCCTCAAGGGCTCCCTCGCCATTGATGAAGCACAGGCCGTCGCCATTGGCAAAGGTGGCCGTACCCGCCACATTGAACGAGTCGCGACGCAGCTCCTTCACGGTACCCACAAACTCACCCATCGCCTTCGGGGTGTCGGGCGAGAAGATATCGGGCTGGCGACCATGCAGGAAATAGGTGGTGAAGCCGCGATTGAAGGTCTTCTTCAGATTGGGCGTGAAGGTATAGTGGCACTCGCCGCGCGAGGCTCGGCAGTATTGGTCTGGATGACGCTCGATGATGCTGTTGAGACGCTGGCTGAAGGCACTGACGACATTCTTGACGTAGGCGACATCCTTGAGGCGCCCCTCAATCTTGAACGAGGTGGCACCAGCCTCGATGAGCTCTTCAAGGTGGGCATACTGGTTGAGGTCCTTGAGCGACAACAGATGGCGCTGGTGCTCTATCTCACGACCATCGGCATCGATGAGGTCGAACTTCATGCGACATACCTGTGCACAGGCGCCACGATTGGCAGAACGTCCGAAACAATGCTGCGAGGCATAGCACACACCGCTATAGCTCACACACAGGGCACCAAAGACGAAGACTTCGAGCTCGACATCGGGCACCTGACGGTGGATCTCGGCAATCTCTTCAACAGACAATTCGCGAGCCAACACCACACGGCGGAAGCCCAGAGAGCGCAACCAGCGCACCTTCTCGGGTGTACGGTTGTCGGTCTGCGTAGAAGCATGAAAAGAAATTCCGAATTCGTCATTCGTAATTCGTAATTCGTAATTCGTCATTCGTAATAACCCCATATCCTGAACGAGGATAGCATCGACACCAGCCTGCTGCAACTGGAGGAGCAACTGGCGGGTGGCCACGAGCTCATCGTCGTAGATGAGCGTGTTGACAGTGACATACACCTTGACGCCATACTGGTGGGCATAGCGACAGAGCTCGCGAATGTCATCGACACTATTGCCTGCTGCTGCACGGGCACCAAAACGTGGTGCACCAATATATACGGCATCGGCACCGTGGTCAACGGCAGCGATACCGCACTCCAAGTTCTTGGCAGGGGCCAGCAGTTCAAGTGATCGCATTAATATCGTATGGTGTCTCCTGATAGACGTAATAGTTGATCCAATTGCTATACAGCAAGTTAGCATGGGCACGCCACGTCACCTTCGGACCTTGTGAGGGGTCGTCGTTGCGATAGTAGTTGATGGGCATATCCACATCGTCACGCACGTCCTTGTCGCGACGATACTCCTTATCCAAGGTGTCTGGCGCATACTCCAGATGTCCCGTGATAAAGAACTCACGACCACCACGCGCCATCACCATGCTGACGCCACTATCGGGCGACTCGGCGATGAGCTGCAGATCGGGATTGGCGAGGATGTCCTCACGATGGAGCTCGGTATGACGGCTGTGGGGCATCTCGAAGACATCATCGAAACCTCGGAAGATGGGCAGTTGAGGGTCGAGGGTGTATTGCGGGAAGATGCCGAACATCTTCTTGGGCAGCGGGTATTTGGGCACGCCATAGTGGTAATAGAGACCAGCCTGAGCAGCCCAACATATATATAAGGTACTCGTCACGTGCGTACGCGCCCACGCGAAGATGTCAGTAATCTCGTCCCAATAGCTGACATCCTCGTAGTCGAGCTGCTCGACGGGAGCACCCGTGATAATCATGCCGTCGTACTTCTCGTTGCGCATCTGCTCGAAGTCGCGATAGAACATCATCATGTGTTCGATAGGCGTGTTCTTGGGCGTATGGCTCTTCAGCTTCATGAAGCTCACCTCCAACTGCAAGGGCGTATTCGAGAGCAGACGGATGAGGTCGGTCTCGGTAGTAATCTTCAGCGGCATGAGGTTGAGGATGGCTATCTTCAATGGACGAATATCTTGCATGTGCGCACGGGAGTCGTCCATCACGAAGATATTCTCGTGCTTCAGCAGTTCGATGGCAGGTAACCTGTCGGGTAATCTTAATGGCATTTAGAAATGACAAATTAGAAACAACAAATTAGGAATTCTCCACACGAAGTATGCAGACTGAGACATTATCGAAGCCACCGGCGGCAATCGCCTCCTCGCACAATCCGTTGGCGGTAATGCCTTCCTGCAGTCGCTCGGAAATGACAAAGTCGGGCACCAGGTCGTTCAGACCGTCGGAGCACAACAGGAAGACATCGCCAGGCTTGACTTCGCTGGTTATCTCCATCATGTCGAGGAACGAGTCCTTGCAACCAGCACCAATACAGTTGGTGATGACGTTAGAATGCTTCTTGACACTGTTGGTATTGATCAGCGAATGGTCAGTGGTCAGCTGCTTCAGCTCACCATCGCGCAAACGATAGAGGCGGCTGTCGCCACAGTTCATCCAGAAATAGTGTCCGCTATAATACAAGAGGGCAACAAGTGTGGTACCCATCTGAGCCATTTCCTTATTGGAATGGCCTCGCTGGTTGACTGTCTGGTGAATGGACTGCAGCCATTCGTTCATGGTCTCCTCTACCTCACCCGACGACATACCACGTGGCATATCATTAACGAAGAACTTGAGGTTATTCATGACCATCTCGCTGGCCACCTCACCAGCATTATGACCTCCCATGCCATCGGCTACGCCGACGACAAAACGGTCGAGACTCTCTGGACTCAACTCGGTCTGGTAGGCGTCGCTACGGATAAAGCGGTCGTAGGCCAACACCATATCTTCATTATTACTTCTGATACAACCGACACGACTGGCGGCTGACAATACAATCTTACTCATGAAATATGCTTTGTTCTAAATATTAACTGATACTAACCTGTAAATTGATATTCGCCAACGTCACGATATCGCCCGACTTCAAGGACATCGGCACATCGGGCAGCATGTCGCGCTGGTTGAGTTTCGTACCGTTGGACGAATGCTTGTCGATGATGCACCAGCCTATATCGGGCTTGTAGATAAGCTGGGCATGGAGTCCGGAGATATACATATTGTCGACGAACAACTGCTGATAAGGGCCCTGCTTGCGCCCGATGACCGCACCATTGACGCCCACCATACGAATGTCGAGCGTGGGGTTGTAGAGCGTCAAGGTAGGAATACCGTTCATCACAGGCATATCGTGACCCTCTGGTCTGCGCGACGACTGATTCAGGTCCTGGACAATGGAGTTGACAAGACCGTTGGCGGTATATGAGACGGAGGTGTGACGGGACTCCTGGCGCTTCTGGTTCAGCTCTTCAGCAGAAATCATCAGATTGCCACAATGGGTACAGCGACGGCCCATACCGACCCGTCCGCAACTGCTACAGTACACCAATTCCTGTCCACACTGGTCGCAAAAGTGGGACTCTTCTTCTATCTCTTCTCTGCAATTTGGGCAAATGATCATAGTATATCCTTAATATCTTCGGGCAAAATCAATTGATAGGTCTCTTGCGTGATAGCCTGCTGAGGGAGATTGCTCACCCTCATCGACAGCTGCTGGATAGTAGCGTCGAGCATATTACGCATCTCACGGGCATTACCGAACGACTGGTCCTTGCTGATAACCATGCGGCAGATGACATCCATCAGCTTGAACTCTGCCTCGGGCGACAGGCGGTAGTTGTCCTTGGCAGCCATCTTCTTGTAAATAGCCAGCAACTCGTCTTCGTTGTAGTCGTCGATATGCATCTTATGGGTGAAACGGCTCGCCAGTCCTGGATTGACAGCGAGGAAGTTCTCCATCTCGTCCTTGTAGCCTGCGGCGATGACCACAAACTTGCCGCGATCATCCTCCATACGCTTCATCAAGGTGTCAATGGCCTCCTTGCCATACATGTCATTATCGGCTGAGAGCGTATAGGCCTCGTCGATAAAGAGGATGCCACCCAAAGCCTTGTCGCACATGTTGTTGACAATCTTGGGAGTCTCACCCATATACTTACCGACAAGGGTGGCTCGGCTGGCCTCAATGACACGGCAGGTAGGCAGTATCTCCATCGACTGGAGCACCTCGCCCATCTTGCGGGCCACACTCGTCTTACCGGTTCCAGGATTACCTGTGAGGATGAAGTTCATCGACATCTGCTGAACGCTGCCGGCACCCATAGCGGCTCGCTGCTTCATGAACATGCTCTGGACAGCCAGACGGCGAATCATATTCTTCACAGAGCGCATGCCAATGAACTCGTCGAGCTCGTTGAGTACCTCGTCGAGCGGACGGACGCGCTCGGCCTGAGCCACAGCAAGGTCGGTGGTGATGATGCGGAACATATCCTCCTCCTTGAAGTCGGGATTGTTCATCATGGTGACCAGGCGCTGGCTCTGGCGCTCGATAGCCTGGTCGAAGATACGACGGGCCTCACGGGCATTGCCGAAGTTCTTGTCGCGACGCAGATAGAGCTGTTCGAACTGACGATGAACGGCACCCTCGGTCTCGGCATCGACGGTAAAGTTCTTGCCCTTGGCCAGATTGATGAAGATCTCCGTGAGCTCGTCGGGCGTATAGTCGTCGAAATGGATGGTCTGTGTGAAACGACTCTTCAAACCTGGGTTGGAGTCGATGAAGTCGTGCATATTGTCGGTATAGCCAGCGACAATACAGATGAACTTGCCGCGATCATCCTCCAAACGCTTCAACAAGGTGTCAATGGCTTCAGCACCAAACGAATCCTGGTCGTTAGACTTCAGCGTATAGGCCTCGTCGATAAACAGGACACCACCCATTGCCGAATCAATCAGCTGGTTGGTCTTGATGGCCGTCTGACCAGCAAAGCCTGCTACCAGTTTCGAGCGGTCGGCCTCGATGAGCTGACCACGCGAGAGGATACCCAGTGTGCGGAAGACATCGGCCATGATACGTGCCACAGTGGTCTTACCAGTACCGGGATTACCCGTAAAGACGTAATGCTTGCCCTGGAAGGTGTTGGTCTCGCCACGACGAATCTGCAGGTTGAGGAAGGCTGCCAGATTGGAGATTTCCTTCTTGACAGCACCCAAACCAACCAAACCATTAAGCTTGGCCAGACAATCCTGATAGTTGACAGTCTGGGGAGCCTCGTAGGGAATATCTGCAACATCGATGGTCATCAGCTGCTCGTTGGAGAGCGTAGAGATATCGACCTTCTGCAAACGCTCGGCCTGCTTGGCACAGATCTTGTCGAAGAGCTGACGCATAGTGCGGCCGTTGGCAAAGTCCTTATCACGCGAGTTGTACAACTCGGTAACCATTTTCTGCGTGACCTCCTGAGCCTCTTGGGTAAACGTGAACTTCTTCTCCTTGGCGAAGACCATGAGAATCTGGAACAGCTGTTCGGGTGTGTAGTCGTCGATATTCAGGAAATAGCTGAAACGACTACGTACACCAGGATTGATGCGGAACAGGTTCTCCATCTCCTGACGATAGCCGGCTGCGATGACCACGAACTTGCCACGATCATCCTCCATACGCTTCATCAGCGTTTCAAGCGCCTGTGTACCCTGCTGGTCCTTATCACCCGAATTGCTCAACGGAGCCAGCGTGTAGGCCTCGTCGACAAACAGGATACCACCCATGGCCTTATCGCACAGGCGATCTACAACCTTCGGTGTCTCGCCCTGATACGGGCTAACCATCTTAGAACGGTCGGCCTCTACGACATGACCACTATCCAGATAGCCTATCGACTCGAGAATCTCACCCAACTTGCGGGCGATAGTGGTCTTACCAGTACCGGGATTACCCGTCAAGACGATATGGATGCCTGACTTCTCCTGCTGACCTAGACCACGCTGAGCGCGCTCGATACTATTATGTACCGTGAGGGCAATCTCCTTGACAGCACGCTTCACCTCATCCATACCAATGTAGCGGTCGAGATCGCTGAGGATATCTGCCAGCGTACGCTCCTCGGGAACATATCCCGTAATGTCGCGCTCCTCAACCATAACGGCTGCTGAACCACGACTGATAAACGACCTGAAGATATCTTCTGCCGTCTTGATGGCGACATGGGCGTAACCAAACGTCTCGTCCTTGATCTTCACCTGATACTGGAAATAGCGCAGCAACTTATGGTCGGCTTCGGGCGCAAACGACGAGATGCCGTATTTGAGGCGCAACTCCATCTTACAGATGTCGCACAACTCCTGATAGCCGGGAGTAGGCAGACGGAAGGTGTATTTGAAACGGTTCTGAGCCGCAGGATTGGCACTCAAGAAGTCATCAAGACCTTTGGGCAGACCTGCCATAACGACGATGGGGTCCTCATTCCACTTGTCCATCTCGACAAACAACTTATCGAGGGGATTCACCTGATTGGAATAGCGGTCAGGCAACAGTTTCTGTACATTATCGAAAAACAGGATTCCACCTCTGGCGTCAGCCACGTTGTCGTCCCAACGCTCTACAAAACGCTGGTAATCGACAGCATCGACCATCGTCAACTTGGGTTTATCGATAATCCTGTGCTGATGGAAATAGTCGCGTATGATCTCCGCTAAGGCGGTCTTACCGGTACCCGTCTCTCCTATTATTATAGTATTGACGCTCAGACGCACATTGACAACGTCCTTACGTGAGTTCAGATAGGTATAGGTATCGACAACGGTCTTGAGCTGCTGCTTCACATCATTGAGACCAATCATGCGGTCGAGGATATTCTGTGAAACCAACGGCTTGCCACACCAGCGGCAGAACTTAGCTATCGAGCGGTTTTCTTTTTGACAATGCTCACAAATCATGGCTATTCAACTTCCTTTTGTATTTTTTCAATGACGGCTTTAGGAGACAGGTTCATATGATCCTTATCGGGTATCTGATAATTCATAATCTTCGGATTAAACAGCAACATCTCAAGCACCAATATAGCCGCCATAATTGACCATACGATATAGTGCAATACCGATTCACCGCTAATAGCCCTCACCTGATTGGTCACATCGTCCAACAAAGCGAACTTAGAGCCTTTGAACTTGAAAGAGCGCTGCTTGAACGTATATACCAACGGCTCCATCAGTCCCGACTTCACGTCATCCTCCATCACCTGGTTGATGAGCTGATTATCGGTTTTGTTGTCACGACGGTAATCTGTGAAATGACAAATTAACATGTAGATAAGGGTGACAGCGATAACGGCTGGGACAAACATGTCGGGATGGGCATTATTGACATATTTGAGCAACACGATGGGTGCAAGGGAGGTCAACAGACCCAGCAGGCCCCATAGCGCACTCAGCACAAAGCCATAGCCTCTGAAGAAAGCTCGCAAGCCCACGATGATAGCAGTAACGCCACCTACAGGCAACAGAATCGTTACCGAAGTATGGGCCATCACCTCGTCATGATTGCTGATGCCAAAGATCACCAGCAGGACTAACCAGAGGACGCTGAGACCATAGAATGTGGTACGCCAACGATGCTCCTTGCCCTTGGCTCGCTTGTACTCCCTTCTCACACTCTTATATTTTCGAGCAGTTTCTTCCTTGGCATTCACCAGACGCTTGTAGAACATCTGATTCTGGTCAACCTCGCCAAGACTGTACACCCACTCCTCCAACCTACGCTCGTAGCTGTAAGGCTCTTCGAAATTCTTATGGGGATCTTCGTGGAAGAAAACGGCCATCCACTGGCTCAAAGCACCACGCTTGATAGCGGCCAGCAACAGTGGACGTTGGACAACCTTGTCGAACTTCGTACCATCCGTCAGCACCGTACCATTGTCTAACACATAGACAGGCATAGCTCCGAGCATGCGGCAGAAACGATAGGCAGCTGTACGCAGGTCGTAAGCACCAAGGCGCTCCCTATTCTCGTCACTCTTCAGGTCGAAACATGCACGAGCCTGAGCTAGCTGCTCGAACCAGCCATGAAGCTGGGCGAAATAGAAGAAGCGGCCATTGGGATCGGAGAACTCGGCAATCTGTTCCTCGAACTCCTGAGCAGGTAACGACTGCCACTCGCGCAACTCGTCGCGCAGTATCTCACCGACCTTATAGGGATTGTCGGCTTCACGCAAATCATAGGAGGCCTCACGGTCAAGGTTATAAAGTACCTTGTAGCCTAAAGCGCGTGAAGGTTTCTGACCATTCGTCATGATGCGCAGAGACTCGCAAGCCATCATATCCTCATGGCTATACATCCACGACAGCAATCGTCCGTCACTGATACTCATCCATTCATCTTCCGAACAGTCTTCATAACCGAAAGAGTGAACGATATCCTGAATATTGCCTGACGGGTATTTGACAAGGAACGGTATTTCCGGATCAATCTCGTAAGCCAATCTCAAGATAGCCACACGAGGCGGCAAACCACTTTCTTCAGCGAAGTAGCTACGAAGGCGAGCGATATCTGCCTTGGTATGAGACTCGACATACAAGAACAGATTGTCATTGGGATTCTTGAGGGCCAGCGCATACTCATCCATGTAGCTCAGCACAGAGATGGCCACACTATGGATGTCGTCACAATGGTTGCCACGCAAATCGGTATAAGGATATGATGGCTCCATGACATATACCGAAGCCATCAAACCGGCACGCTGGTCAGCGGGATATCGATTGACGATGATGTCCTTGACAGCAGAACTCAACTTGACATTACCGCACTGCTCCAACCATCCTGGAATACGACCGTTATACAGATAGCTGGTAGCCAGGCGCTCATTATCCATGAGCATAGGAATCAGTTCATGAACATTGTCGGCAACAAGGTTGCGCTCAGGGTCAACGATAAAGCTACGGTATTTGAGCAGCGGTGACGAGATATCAACCTTAACATCCTCGCCCAAGAACCAGCGCTCTACCTCATCATAGCCCCAACGGCTCTGAGGATTGACCGAGGTCAGACCCTGTACAATCATTCTGACGCGCTCGGGCAACTCGTTCATGCGAGGCAGACGACCCTCATTCTTCTTGCGCATCATCACGCGCTCATTCTGGCTCAGCGGATTCTCGCCCAACCATACGGTCATCAACGTAATACCCAACGAATAATAGTCGGCAGAAGGTGAAATCTCCACCTCGCCGTCAATCACGTCGTTATACATCTCGGGAGCGGCATAGACGGGAGTACGTGCCTGCGTCGTCTTATGGAGACGGCTCTCGTCATCCATGATACTGGAGATACCAAAGTCGCCCAACACAACTTCTTTGTGGGCGGTATCGCGGAAGAAGAAATTGCCTGGCTTGATATCCTTGTGGATAATATTGTTCTTATGACAGTAGGCCAAGGCAGCAGCAGCCTGCAAGGCAATACGGCGGAACTGGTTGAAGTTGCCGTCTAAGTCGTACTCGCCCAACGTACCGCCACGGAGGTATTCCATCAGCTCGTAGTCGCGATTCTTACCATCCACATAGGTCTTGCCAAAATCCGTAATCTTGACAACCATCTCCATGTTGAAACTCTGGATAATGCGCAACAATCCCTTCTTGATGGTAAAATTGGGATAATACACTTTCAGCACGCGCTCGCCTTCATCGCCCTCAACAAGATATACCTGAGCCTCACCAGAGTTGTCGCTCAGACATTTGATGCCTCGATAGACCCTTCCCTTGAGAATAAAATCACCAGAATGGTCTTCTTCATCATCAGTTGTTATCTTGGTACCTGGTCTGACTGTTACATCAGAACCAGCAGACTGTGCTGACGGCAGCACACCCACACGAATTGTGGCTCCTGTATCTATAGGGTTTGACTGTCGATTGGTCACATCCATCTTTATTTATCGTCTTTAATTTCGTCAGTACTATTTTTACCTAAAATAACCCATTTCCCTCCCAGATGAGGTTTGGCACAACCACAAGGGCTGCTATGCATGGCATGCTTGTAATTGCATACCCACGCCAGTCGGACACCAACAGGCTTACTGGCCATAGCGAAATTGCGGGCCTGAACGGGCGATGTCGTGGGAGGTACTGCCAGCTTATCGAGAATGGCAGATAGCATCTTGATCTTCACGGCTTTCTGCTCTTCCAACTCTTCACGGGTCATACGCTTCGACTCTAACTTGGGGATGATGGGGAAATCGACACCTTCATCCTTGGCCAACAGCATCAGCACACGCTCACGCAGACGGGCACTCTCCTGTTCGCGAATGATGTCACGCTCAGAACTATAGGGTAAGGCATTCTCCAGATTAGAATAGTCACGGACGATCTCCAGCAATTCCTGGAAGTCGGGATTTTGATGCAACTGCTTCACCAACTGGCGAGCCTCCTTGGTCAATGCTGTTCCACACTTCTTGCAGAAGGCGAAATCGTTCAACGTATGACAAGTCGGGCAAACCATACCGCCACGTGGGCTTCCGCATTCGGGGCAATAGGCCTCATTGCCTTCCAGATGGGCACCACAATAGGAGCAAACATCCTTACGGATATAGTGATGGCAGACCTCACAAAAGTCTGCATCGGGATCTATCTCCGCACCACAATGCGGACAGGTTGTCTTACTGATAGGTTGACCACACTGGGCACAGAACATGGCCTCAGAATCGTTAATAGCTCCGCAATACGGGCAGGGCTTGCCTTTAGCCTGCTTCTGCTGGCTCTGCTGCAACGTCTGACGTGCCATCATAGGCTGCTGTGGCTCTTGCGTCCGATACAGCTTCTGCTGAGGGTTTACAGTACGTTGAAGATCGTCTTGTATAGGATTATTATTGTCGAACATCGTGAAATTTTAAAATAGTCAGTTGCAAAGATACTAAAAAATCGTAAACCCCACAAAAAAACCGCCGTAAATTTATATTTACGACGGCATTTTTCTGTTTTTGATAGATTTTCCTTACCAAAGGGGTAATCGTTCGGCCTTTGGAATAAACATTTTATCACCTTCTTTCACGCCAAAGGCTTCATACCAGGCATCAATATGTGGCAGAGCGCCATTGACACGCCAACGACCCAAAGAATGAGGATCAGACTTAGTACGGTTGCGAATCTCAGCTTCAGAAATATTGCCAGCCCATACGCCAGAATAAGCCAGGAAGAAACGCTGTTCGGGAGTCAGACCATCAATCACAGAGAGCTTCTGATGTTTCATGGCATTCTGGAATGCGGCAAAGGCAACCTGCAAGCCACCATGGTCCGCCAAGTTCTCACCGAGCGTCAGTCGTCCGTTGGCATTCAGGTCAGGTAGCACCTTGATCTTCGAGAAGAAATCAGCATACTTTCCCGTTCTCTCTGTAAAATTGTTTCCATCAGCTTCAGTCCACCAGTCATTCAAGTTACCATCTTTATCATAACGGCGTCCCTGGTCATCAAAACCGTGGGTCATCTCATGACCGATTACGACACCGATGGCACCATAATTGAAGGCATCATCTGCGGTAGGATCAAAGAATGGAACTTGCAGAATACCAGCAGGAAAGCAAATTTCGTTCGTGGTAGGGTTATAGTAGGCATTGACTGTCTGAGGATTCATATGCCAGTCGTTGCGATCAACGGGTTTACCGGCACTATGTTCTATCTGATAGGCAATCCAGAAGCGATGGCACTCACGCATATTCTCATAGTAAGATTTTTTTGAATCTATTTTCAAGTTGGTCAGGTCTGTCCAACGATCAGGATAGCCAATCTTTACATAGAAGGTATTCAGCTTCAGCAAGGCGTTAACCTTCGTCGAATCGTTCATCCAATCCTGAGCGGCAATACGTTCTCCAAGAGCAATACGCAGGTTCTCGACAAGCGTCTTCATGCGCTCCTTTGAAGAAGCTGGGAAATACTTCTGGACATAGATACGTCCTAAAGCCTCACCCATGACACCCTGAACCTGACTCGTAGAACGGCGCCAGAGCGGATGGTCTTCCTTACGTCCCGACATAACCTTGCCATAGAAGTCGAAGTTGGCAGCTCTTACGGCATCATTCAGATATCCTGTACAACCATCTATCTGCCCCCACTCCATCACGTCGCGGAACTCTGCAACCGTCATCTTCTCGAAGATCTTGTCAGCAGCCTCCATGAATGAGGGCTGACCCACAATCATTTCCTGGAAATGCTGGCTCTTGACACCCTTGGCATTCATCTGCTTTTCCAGCTGGAAATGAGGATATAGGGCATCAAACTCCTTCAGCGTCATCTTATTGTAATTGGCAATAGGATCACGCAATTCAGTACGTGACTTTGACACTTTAGCAAGCTCAGTCTCTACCTTCATCACGTTCTTCATCTTCTTTTCTGAAGCCGACTTGCTGAAGCCGAACAGCTGGAACATGCGTACGATATGCTTTTTGAAAGCCTCACGGATCTTGACCGTAGCCTCATCATTCTCAAGGTAGTAGTCCTTCAGCCTCAACGTCAATCCGCTCTGATTGATATTCAGCACATTCTGTGAGGCATTCTTGTCATCAGCGCCAAAATAGGCGGAGAAGAACTCCTGCTCGCCATAAGGCATTTCCTCCAACTGGATGGTAAAGAGCTGCTGCTTGGTCTTGGCAGCTTCCAGACGTTTCAACATAGGCATAACAGGTGCCAAGCCATCCTTCTCTCTGCGTGCAGAGTCCATAGCCAGCTTATAGAGGTCGCTGAGTTTCTGTTCGATAGTACCCTCAGCATAGGTATTCTCCTTCAACTCTTTCAGAATACCATTGATACGCTTGTTGTTATCTTCTGCCAAACGGTCGAAACTACCATAGCGCGAATAGGCTGCTGGTAGCGGATTGGCTTTCATCCATCCGCCGCAGGCATACTCGTAGAAGTCTTCGGCAGGACTGACGGAGGTATTGAGATTTGCCAGGTCAATACCAGACTTTAGCTGTGCCGATGCTGATGCTGTCATGCATGCTAACGCCATCATTGTAAAAATCTTTTTCATTGTTGTTAAATTAATATTTAGTTATGATAATTGGTCTAATGCTTCTGACAGACGTTCCCAACGTTCCACCTCAGCATCTAATGCCTGCTTGGTGGAAGTATATTCTGTCACGAGTTGCATATCTGAAGCTTTCTCCGGATCCATAAACAGGTTGTCCAGTTCTTTCAAACGACGTTCCATATCACTGATACGACGTTCAGAGTCCTCAACAGCTTTCTCTGCCTTACGAATCTGGCGCTGCTGGGCTTTACGCTCTTCATAGCTCACCTTACCCGGCTGCGGTTCCTCAACAACTGTTGTGGGAGATGTAGAGAGTTCGACCTTTCTGCCCAATTCGGAGAGTTCACTGATCTTCTTAGCCTGAAGGAAGTCATAAATACCTCCAAGATGCTCCTTCACCTTGCCACCACCAAACTCATAGACCTTACTGACCAACCCGTCAAGAAACTCACGATCGTGAGAGACGATGATTGCCGTACCGTCGAACGCTCGGATAGCCTCTTTGAGTACGTCCTTAGAAGGCATGTCAAGATGATTGGTCGGTTCGTCAAGAATCAACAGATTGACTGGTTCGAGCAACAGTCGGATCATGGCCAGACGACTCCGTTCGCCACCACTCAACACCTTGACTTTCTTATCGGACTCCTCGCCACCAAACATAAATGCACCAAGGATATCGTTGATGCGCAATCGCACCTCTCCTTTTGCTACATGGTCAATGGTCTCGAAGACGGTGAGCTGTTCATCCAGTAGTTGAGCCTGATTCTGTGCGAAATAACCAATCTGAATATTATGGCCAATCTTCAGATGACCATCAAAGGGTATCTCTCCCATGATACATTTCACCAGTGTCGACTTACCCTCACCATTCTTTCCAACAAAGGCTACTTTCTCGCCACGCTTAATGGTCAGATTGACATGCGAAAAGACAGTATGGGCACCATAGACTTTCTGTACATCCTCACAAATAACAGGATAATCGCCACTTCGCAGACACGGAGGGAACTTCAGGCGCAAGGCAGAGTTGTCGACCTCATCGACCTCGATGGGTACGATTTTCTCCAATTGTTTGATCTTCTGCTGAACCTGAACGGCCTTGGTAGCCTGATAGCGGAAACGCTCGATGAACTGGCGCATCTCCTGTATCTCTTTCTGCTGATTCTCATAGGCACGTAACTGCTGTTCACGACGTTCCTTGCGAAGGACGACATATTCATCGTATTTCACACGATAGTCGATAATCTGTCCGCAGGAAATCTCTAACGTACGGTTGGAGACGTTGTTGATGAAAGCGCGATCATGACTGACCAGCACAACAGCCTTAGCCGACTGAGCGAGGAACTGCTCAAGCCATTGTATGGACTCTATATCAAGATGGTTGGTAGGCTCATCCAGCAACAGCACATCAGGTTTCTGCAAGAGAATCTTGGCTAGTTCGATACGCATTCGCCAGCCTCCTGAGAATTCACTAGTGGGACGTTCCAAGTCGGTTCTGCTAAAGCCCAAGCCTGTCAGCGTACGTTCCAACTCAGCCTCGCAATTATCTGCACCCATCATCAGATAGCGTTCATGTTCCTGAGTGAACTTCTCGACAAGAGCCAGATAGTCATCACTCTCGTAATCGGTACGTTCTGCCAACTGCTGATTGAGCTGGTCAATACGATTCTTCAACAGTGTCACATCAGAGAAGGCTTTGCGAGCCTCCTCGCGCACTGTTGTCCCATCTTGCAAGACCATCACCTGAGGCAGATAGCCAATAGTGGTGTCGCTGGGTATGCTGACTACCCCACTCGTAGGTTTTTGTATGCCACAAAGTATTTTCAAGAGCGTTGACTTTCCTGCTCCATTCTTACCGACCAAAGCAATCCGATCACGATCGTTCACCACAAAACTGGCATCCGTGAAGAGGGGTTTAACCCCAAACTCTATATGCAGCGATTCAACTGATATCATCTTCTATTTTCAATAACTTTAGGAAGTTCAGAATAATTCGAACTGCAAAGTTACGAAAGTTTTTTCATATAATGGGCGTTTAGCGTCAAAAAAGCGATAATTAATCCGAAAGACGCTTCTTGAGCTTTCCGATGGCATGCTCCAAACTCTCTGATGGTTCGATGATATTATAATCTGCCCAGAAGTCGGGATCTTCGAAATATTCTACCTTATCATAAAAACGGTCTCGAATACCGAAAGATGAGCGCCCACGAGGTTTCTTGGCTGCTTTTCCGTGTTGCAGACGATTGGTAACCACCATCTCGCTGACGGTAGTAAAGGGCGATGCAAACAAACGACGTTTCCAGTCACAATTGAAACGCATCTCATTGCGCACATAATTCATTCGGGTCACACCTTGTTGGTCTGTTTCGTAACCAACAGTCACACTTAACTTCTTCGGACGGAAATGAAGACCTAGAGGCTTGCGGACCAGCATATAATCAGCAGCCTTGCGCCAATCACTGACATCGAGTTCCAACTCTGCACGTGTAATAGCCAGCGTCTCCTTATCAATATAAAGCAATCCACCCATAATGGTCTGGATAGTAAAACGTTTGGGAGATATCCCAATGACATAGTGCAGACGGTTATCAATAGCAGTAGGCAACTCCATGCGCAAGTTACAGTCTAGCAACATCTCCATATTCAACAGATAGTCGGGATTCTTAGCCACATCAACCATCAACGGCATCACCGGACCACCCTGAATTTTCACCCCTAAGGTATCTCGCGACTTCATGCTAATCAACCGGCGACCCTTCAATATACCGACGGCATCAAAGTCAGGACCAACAGCATAGTCGGTCTTATACATATCTGTCACAGCCTCGGCAACAAGGATATAACGCGACCCTTTCCGAGCCGTTTCACGATAGAAGCAACGTACCAGTTCGGGTTCGCTGGGATAGTTCTTCTCAATACGCTCCATAGCCGCCTTGAGAATCTCCAGGGGATTATCTGAAGACACGATGATCTCATCCAGCATGACCGAAGACTTGGTCATCTCAATATGAAGTTCGCCAGAAAGAGTTTCTCCTATTGGAACACGTTGTGTCTTATAACTGATGTGGCTCAATTGAACATATTTGGGATGAACGGTTGTTTTCAGGGTAAACCGTCCATCCTCATTGGTTACCGTATGCACATCACCATTTTCGACAGAAACACTCACATGAGGCAACGGCCGATGGCTCTGCCGATCAGTCACGACACCACTCACCATGACTTGCGCCTTGATTGTCAACACCAAGGTAAGCAGTATTCCTGTAAGAAAAAATCTACTAGCATTCATAATTCTCAGTCTCGTTTATTTTTCAAAATGTTGGTAGTCTTTTAGGGAGCGCCAATTACCTCCCCAGCGGAAACCGTGTTGGATAAACAACCGGTAGCATAGATCTTGTGGTGTAATCTTATATTTAAAGTGGCGGGAACGGTCAACATAGGGACGTCCCGTTGACGGCTGGACAAGGAGTGTCCCGTCTTTTCGCCGTTTGACACAAGGATTATACAAAGGATTAATGTCGATAGCCAGTCCTTGAGCGTGCTTCGACATCTTCTGACTTCCCTCAATCTGGCGATAGCAATAGCAGGAGGTGTTGTTAGCACGCATCGAACGTTCATCATCGTTATCATAGTCGGAAATAGGACGGATGCGCTCAATAGGATATCGTTGATGGTATAGTTCTTCGAAAATCTCACGCAAATCGCGACTAATCAACTTATTGCATATCAGTACTCCGTACCGCGTCTTTCCCTCCCCGTCAACGTATTTAACATTGAGGGTATCAAGCTCGACGGCAGGCATTTGCACTGATACAAGAGCAAAAAGTATGATTAGTACCAATCTATTCATTTCCGATCAGACAATGGATTACGTTTACTGCGCTGAATCATCATATTCACCTTCTTATTGAAATGGTCGGCATCAAGCAATTGCTCAATAGTAAGATGCATACGATACTGCCAACGGTTATAGGGATCGCTGGGTGTATTAACACGTTCATCCTGAGGATGTTTGGAGCGCAGCTCTGAATCCATCGCCAGCCAGTCTTGTAGCTGTAGGATGCAAAGCATTGAGGGACAATAGAGATGGCGCGCTATGATTTCCTCAGCCAAATGAGCGGGTAACTGTTCTGGTGCCCGACCTTCTTTCTGCAGCATGGTCACATAGTAACGCTGACGGCGTTCAGGTTGTTCCTGCCACCATTGGCGGAGTGGAGCCATATCATGCGTCGAGATTGTACACACACTACGTATGGGGTTGGCTTCCAAATGGGCATATTCAAAGCCCTGCTGCTTAGGCATCTGCTGGATTTCCAGACCAAGAATGCGCAACTCGTCAAGGACAGGTTCTACGCAATCGGGTAACATGCCCAGATCCTCGCCACAGAAAAGCAAGCGCGAATCGCCCATCATTGCAGGCAGGCGACGCATGGCCTGTTGACCCCAATAGAAGGAGTGACGCTGATAGAAATAGTTATTATACAGCCGCAAGAAAGCATCCTTCTCCTCGTCGGTCAAAGCATCGAACACAGGTTCTTTGGTAGCACCGATACGCGGATGATACATTTCCGGCTGACGCGGATCTTCCACGAAGAGAACATTACTACAGAGCCGCATCAATCCATCACGAATCCACATGCTATTCTCATCACGACAATCTGCAAAGAGTTGTTGGATACGGCGTTGTGTACAACATTTGTCGGACAAATCATAGAGATTATATGCCTTTCGAATCAGGAAATTATCCCGCACATAGCCTGCATGAATACCGAAAATCCTATCTATCAGTCGATCATTAATAAATGGTCGTAAATAGAGTTCTTTTCTGAAAGTCAATCCGAAATACTCAATCTCATCTACCGTAAGTGGTAATGCCGGTGTGAAATGTCCCAAGAGACCATCGATAGCCTCAGCAGGAATCTCCCAAATACGGAAATAGCCCAAAACATGATCTATGCGCAATGCGTCAAAATATTGGGACAGACGAAACAAGCGGAGCCGGAACATCTCATAGAGAGGAATGTCCCATCGGTATGTAGGAAAGCCCCAGTTCTGTCCTTGCTTAGAGAGCTCATCTGGTGGTGCGCCTGTCTGACTGTCAAGATGGAAGAGTTCTGGGTGACAACGGGTTTCCATGCTGTTCGCATTGACTCCGATGGGAAGGTCGCCCATTAAGACAACACCCTTCTGACGTGCATAGTCAGCAGCAGCTTTTAGTTGAGTATGCAACAGATACTGTACATAGCTCACATATTCGAGAGACTCGCCACGATATTCAGCATAATCACCTAACCAGTCTTCATTGTCTGCAACGAACTGCTTGCACTCTTTAGTGGCAAGCACAGCACCGCCCTGTTCCTCAAACAACAGCTGCATATACTCAGACTTCACACGGTCAACAGCTTCATAGTCACTCACAGAGAGTGCGTTCAGCTCCTGGCGGCGACGCAGAAACTGCGTCATCTTGTCTTTAGAGCGCAGTACACCAGCAGCCTCTATATCTAAATAATGAGGATGCAAGGCATAGAAACTGACGATATTATAAGGGCAGGAGTCGTGCCAGTGATGGTCGGTTGTTGTATCATTTACAGGTAAAAGCTGAATCACCTTAATGCCCGTTATAACAGACCAGTCAACCAATCGTCTCAAATCACCGAAATCTCCCACGCCAAAGCTATGTTCTGAACGCAGCGAGAAGACAGGAATACTCACACCCGCCATTCGCCAGGGCAGCTCACAGAGGCGAAGAGATTCACCATAAAGTACCAGCACCTCACCATCAGCCAGCATACCATTATCGGCATCAACAACTCGATTGTCACCTTCCTCCCACGAAACAAGCGCATGAGTAGCAATATTTACCACCACATATTTGAATTCAACAGGCAACAGCCAACCCATCGCGTCCACAGAGAGCATCCAGTCCGAGCGCCCCACATACTGCATCATCAGATAACGTGTGGGGTTCCATGAGCCAATAGATGGATGACTGCCACAGATGGCAACTGCCTGTCCCGGTTCTAACTGAGGTGCTGATACACGGAATATAACGGTACGTCGGAACAATGGCAGACGCGCAGCATCCAATTCTTCGCCCAAATGGCCAAGGACACTGGTCTGATATGCATTACTATAAAGATGGAAAGGCAACGGACGGTCACGCCACTGGTCGGGAAAAATGTAATCCTTCGACGCATCAAAATAATAGCGTCTTGCCACTTGGTGCCACTCTATGCGCAACACATCACCATCACCATTCTCAACCTGATAGTAGTATTCAATATAAGACAAAGGATGATGGCGACTCACCAAGGCTGCCGTTTCCAAAGTCCATAATTGTCCATCTTCAGTCTGCATCATTAGATTCTGTTGTCTTCGACTACCATCCTGACTGTGATAGTCGATAACAACATGCAGGCTTTCGCCCCAAGCCGTATTATATTTTATGCAAAATTTCAGTTTCATTACATCTAATATTTCCGCAAAGATATAAAATATTTATGAATAATGAATGCAATGTCGCACTTTTTTATTAAAAAGAATGATGTATTATGAATATTTTTGTACCTTTGCATCAGAAAACACATCAAAAGCATGAAAAAACAGAACTCACGAACCTATTTATATATAGCATTAGGCGGACTGGTGCTCATCATAGCACTTATTGTCTTCTATATGCTCACTCCTGTCTCGAAGGCAGAACAGACACAATATCTGTATATCGATGATGATGATACACAAGACTCCGTTCTAACTAAATTAGGAGATTTCAGTCATACAGCAGGAATGACAGGACTGAAAATGCTGGTACGTCATAGTAGTTATGGCGACCACATCCGCTCAGGCCGTTATGCCATCAAGCCTAGCGAAGGTGCCTTTATGGTATTTCGTCATCTGAAAAATGGCCAGCAGACCAGTATGATGCTTACCATTCCTGAGGTTCGTACCACCGATCGTCTGGCTGCTGTATTATCCCATAAACTGATGCTTGACTCAGCAACAATTGCCGACGCACTCACAAATCAGGAGATTTGCCAGGAGCTTGGCTATGACACCTGTACTATCAGTGCCATGTTTGTACCTAACACATACGACATATACTGGAACATTGGTATTGACCGTCTGCTTCAGCGCATGCAACATGAGCACGATCGTTTCTGGAAGGGTGATAGGGAGCAAAAGGCAGCCGCTATTGGCTTGACACCTATCGAGGTGTGCACACTGGCCAGCATTATTGACGAAGAGACAGCCAACAACGACGAGAAACCTATGATTGCTGGCATGTACATTAACCGCCTGCACCAAGACATGCCCTTGCAAGCAGATCCCACCATCAAATATGCCTTACGCCAGTTTGAGCTAAAACGTATCTATAACAAACTTCTCCAAGTCGAGAGTCCTTATAACACCTATCGCAACGAGGGGCTTCCTCCTGGCCCTATCAAGATTGCTAGCATTAAGGGCATTGATGCTGTCCTCAGCTATGTGCGCCACGACTATGTGTATATGTGTGCCAAGGAAGATTTCTCGGGTACTCACAATTTTGCCCGCACCTATCAAGAGCATCTTAAGAATGCAGCTCGCTATACTAAAGCACTCAACGAAAGAGGCATCCAATAAAAAAAATGTCCCTCACTTCACAGTGAAGGGCATCCTATCTCAATTAGGTATTAGTCTTTTAAGGTAAAAAGATTGTATTCAGGATAACGAGTGCAAAGATAATTGATTTATATCAATTCTCCAAATAATTCAGCTACTTTTTATAACATATTTTAAAAAAAGCAGAATAAAACTGCTATTTGTTTTTGTATCTCTAACGAATTTAGTATCTTTGCATCCCAAATACACATTATTATATAATATGGAAGAAAAGAACATGAACACAAGTGAGGAGAAGAAAAGCCTCAGCTTTGTAGAACAGTTTGTAAAAGAAGACCTGGAAGCAGGCAAAAATGGTGGACGACTGCAAACTCGTTTTCCACCAGAGCCTAACGGATATATTCACATCGGACATGCCAAGGCCATCTGCATGGATTTTGGTGTAGCGGAGAGATTTGGCGGTGTATGTAATCTGCGATTCGACGACACCAATCCCACCAAAGAGAACACAGAATATGTGGAGAATATCATGAATGATATTAAATGGCTCGGTTTCAAGTGGGGTAACATCTACTATGCCTCTGACTACTTCGACAAGTTGTGGGAGTTTGCCATCTGGCTTATCAAGAAGGGAATGGCATACGTCGATGAGCAAACATCAGAACAGATTGCCGACCAGAAAGGTACACCCACACAGCCAGGCCGCCCCAGTCCTTTCCGTGACCGTCCCATCGAGGAAAACCTGCGTCTGTTCGAGCAGATGAACACCCCTGAGGCCGTTGAGGGTTCAATGGTGCTTCGCGCCAAGATAGACATGGCGAATCCCAACATGCATTTCCGCGATCCTATTATCTATCGCATCATTCAGATTCCTCACCATCGTACAGGTACTAAGTGGCATTGCTACCCAATGTACGATTTTGCACACGGACAGAGTGACTACTTCGAAGGTGTCACCCACTCTATCTGCACACTGGAATTTGTCCCTCACCGTCCACTCTACGACCTGTTTGTTGACTACCTGCAAGAGAAAGATGGCCAGCATGACTACCGTCCCCGTCAGATTGAGTTCAACCGTCTGAACCTGACCTATAATGTGATGTCAAAGCGTAAGTTGAAGGCGCTGGTTGACGAGCATCTGGTCAACGGATGGGACGATCCACGCATGCCAACTGTCTGCGGTATGCGTCGTCGTGGCTATTCGTCACAAAGTATCCGTAATTTTATTGACTCTATCGGATATACCAAGTTTGATGCTCTGAACGATTATGCCCTGCTGGAGGCCAGCGTACGCGAAGATCTGAACAAGAAAGCCTGTCGCGTAAGTGCTGTGCTCAACCCTGTCAAGCTGGTCATCACGAACTATCCTGAGGGACAAAGCGAAGAACTGACAGCCATCAACAACCCTGAGAATGAAGCCGACGGTACCCACACTGTCATTTTTAGCCGTGAACTATGGATTGAGCGCGATGACTTCATGGAAGTTGCTGAAAAGAAGTTTATGCGTCTAGCTCCAGGCAAGGAGGTCCGACTGAAGAATGCATACATTATCAAGTGCGACGAGGAACATCCCTGCGATAAGGATGCCGAAGGCAACGTAACAACTATTTATGCCACCTACGATCCCGAAACTCGTAGTGGCATGCCCGGTGCAGACCGCAAGATCAAGGGTAAGACACTTCACTGGCTATGCTGCCAACATGCCGTTCCTGCTGAGGTGCGTCTCTACGATCGTCTGTTTGCCATTGAAAACCCTGCTGCCGACGAGCGTGATTTCCGTGAACTACTGAATCCTGAGTCACTCATCGTACTCAAGAACTGTTATGTGGAGGAATACCTCAAGGAGAAAAAGGCTGGTGACTTCCTGCAGTTCCAGCGCATCGGTTACTTTACACCCGACCTCGACTCCACTCCCGAGCATCTGGTATTCAACAAAACCGTAGGTCTGAAAGACTCATGGAAAAAATAAATGCAGTATAACGAAGAATATTTCAATTCAGAAGACTTTCGTGAGCTGTTAGACAGCTATGAGGAAACAGTCCGTTTAGGCGAACAGCCTTTCATGGATGACAGCGACCTTGTCGATATTGCCGACTATTACAACTTCATCGGTGCTTACGACAAGGCCGTTGAAGCTATAGACTATGCCTTGAGCATCTATCCTCATGCCACATTGCCCAACGTATTCAAAGCCCGTGAGGCACTTATGCAGAACGACTTCGAGAAGGCGCAACAGTATGCCGACACGATAGAAAGCCGCGAAGATCCCGACTTCCACTATCTTGTCGCAGAAATCATGGTAGCTGAAGGACGTATCGAGGAAGCAGATCGTTATCTGCGCGACTATGCTATGACCGTAACTGCTGACGAGTATCAGGATTTCATCAAAGACTGCGCCAACCTCTATATTGACTATGGCATCAATGATAAGGCCTATGAATGGATGATGCGCTCGAAAGATGATGACAGTACAGATTTCAAGGAATTGATGGCACGCACGCTATTCGGACTGGGGAAATATAAAGACTCTGAACGTATCTTCAACGAACTCATCGATCGCAATCCGTTCTCTACAAGCTATTGGAATGCGCTGGCCTCTGCACAGCTAATGAATGAGGATTACAGCAATGCCATCACCAGTTCAGAGTATGCTATTGCTATCGATCCTAACGACCCAGAAGGTGTGGCCAGCAAGGCCAATGGTTTGTTCCGTATGGGGAATTATGAGGATGCTTTAGAGTATTTTAGAAGACTCGAGAAACTTGTGCCTGAAGATAACTTTGTATTGTTGCACCAAGGCGTTTGTCTAGTCAATCTCGGTAGACAAGAAGAAGCTGTTGAACCTTTAGAGCGAGCACTGGAACAAACGTTATCCAACGACTCTGATGATATTGATTTCCTTCCCCAACTCTACCAGGAACTGGCTTTCTGCTACAGTCATCTGAAACAACCGTCAAAAGCTCTCGAGATGCTTGATATGACTGAGAGCCTGCCCTGTGATCATGTTGACATGCTTGTCATACGTGGACATATTCAGTTGGAGCATGACATGATTATGGAAGCAGAACAGTCGTTTAAAAAAGCCCTCCAGCTGTCGAACAATGCTCCATCAGTATTATTGCGCATTATCGTGTCGCTTTACGACAACCGCTATGTTACAGCCTGCTACGAGATGTTCAAGAAGTTCTACCGAGCAGTCAATGAGTTTGACCCGACCTTCAACAAAGGATACGCTTATCTGGCATTATGCTGCTACGACCTTGGGAAGATGGACGAGTTCCAGCTCTATCTACGCAAGGCTGTAGAAAACAATCCGCAAGAGACTCGCCTCGTACTGGGATGTCTTTTTCCACAAGATATGGAGGTGGAAGGCTACTGCGAGTACATGAAAGAGAAATTGAATAATTGAAGCGATTGAGAATATGAACTTGATAACATCACTACTCACAAACCTCAACTATGGTACGATATTGTTCCTGATGTTGTTAGAGAGTACAGTTATTCCTGTGCCTTCAGAGTTTGTTGTGACGCCTGCAGCCTATCATGCCGCCAGTGGACAACTTGATGTCTGGCTCGTCATACTGTTTGCAACCATCGGTGCCGACCTTGGGGCATCTATCAACTATATTGTAGCCTATTATGTCGGACGTCCTGTCATCTACCGATTTGCAAACAGCCGTTGGGGGAAAATGTGCTTATTGAATCAAGAGAAAGTCGAAAAGAGCGAGCGCTATTTCGATGACCATGGCATCGTGGCAACGCTGACAGGCCGTTTGATCCCAGGCATCCGTCATCTGATCTCTATACCTGCAGGACTGGCAAGGATGAACTATTGGAAATTCCTACTCTACACTACAATTGGTGCCGGTGTTTGGCACAGCATTCTGGCGGCACTGGGCTGGTATCTCCACGCCATCGTCCCCGAGGAGCAGTTAAACGATAAGATTAGCGAATACGCCGAATATATTAAGCTGATCATCGTCGGAATAGTCGTAATAGCCATTGGATGGTTTGTCATCAAGCAGCTACTGAAGAAAAAGAATCGATAAAATTTGGTATATTTGAAAAAAATTCTATATCTTTGCAAAGAAATAGCAAAGGAGAAACATTATGGCAAGAATCAACAATCACCTCGTTATCATGGCAGGCGGTGTAGGAAGCCGCTTTTGGCCTATGAGTACAGCTGAGAAGCCCAAGCAGTTTATCGATGTTCTGGGCATAGGTAAGTCACTGTTGCAACTGACTGTCGAGCGTTTCTCGACGATTGTCGACCCATCAAATATCTGGGTAGTTACCAATAAAAATTATGCTGAGACCGTTGCCGAACAACTGCCAGACATGCCGCAGGATCACATTCTCTGTGAGCCTTGTCGCCGCAATACAGCTCCCTGCATCTGTTATGTTTCTTGGCGTATCAAGTCTAAGGACCCTAAAGCCAACATTGTTGTATCTCCAAGTGACCATGTGGTGATGAATGTTGAGGAGTTCCGTCGTGTCATCACTGCATGTATGAATTTCACCAGCGATAGTGACGCTATTGTCACGCTGGGCATGAAGCCTTCACGTCCTGAAACGGGCTACGGCTATATTGAAGCCAATTTGTCGGCCAGTTCTCTGCGTAACAAGGGTATATTCCGTGTAGACTCTTTCCGCGAGAAACCAGATCTTCAGACTGCACTGCGTTATATCTCCAAGAACAACTATTTCTGGAATGCCGGCATCTTCATTTGGAACGTATCGACTATTGTCAATGCTTTCCGCATCTACCAGCCTGCTATGTCGAAGATTTTCGAAGGACTCTTGCCTGTCTATGGTACGCCACAAGAACAGGAGAAAATAGACCAATTATTCCCTGAATGTGAGAATATCAGTGTGGACTATGCTATCATGGAGAAAGCTGAGGAGATATTTGTTTGTCCTGCAGATTTTGGATGGAGTGATCTGGGCACATGGGGTTCATTACAACAGCAAAGTAAGAAAGACCTTTATGGTAATGCTTGCATAGGACCAGATATCTCGCTCTTTGAGACACATAACTGTATGGTACACACTACACAGGAGAAGAAAGTGGTCATTCAGGGCCTCGATGGTTATATTATTGCTGAGAACGATGACACTCTATTGATCTGTAAACTTTCTGAGGAACAGCGCATCAAACAATTCTCCGGACAAGACAAATAATAGTACATGAATAATAATATTGCATTAATTACCGGTATTACCGGACAGGACGGCTCATATCTTGCCGAGTTCCTGCTTGAGAAAGGTTATGAGGTCCATGGCACCATCCGTCGTTCATCAGTAGACTTCCGCGAGCGCATTGCCCACTTGGAGGGTAAGCCACACTTCCATCTTCACTATGCTGATTTGGGTGACTCCATGTCTATTCTGGGCGTTATCGGAAAGGTTCGTCCTACCGAGATATACAATTTGGCAGCACAAAGCCACGTACAAGTGAGTTTTGACTCACCTGAGTTTACAGCTGATGTCGATGCTGTAGGTGTGCTGCGCATCCTAGAGGCTGTTCGCCAACTGAATATGACAGATTGCTGTCGCATATATCAGGCTTCGACCTCTGAATTGTATGGAAAAGTTGAGGAAGTGCCACAGAATGAGAACACCCCATTCCACCCCTATTCTCCCTATGCTGTTGCCAAGCAGTATGGCTTCTGGATTGTCAAGGAGTACCGTGAAGCATACAACATGTACTGCTGTTCTGGCATCCTCTTCAACCATGAGTCAGAGCGTCGTGGCGAAACCTTCGTCACCCGCAAGATATCGTTGGCTGCTGCACGCATTAAGCAAGGCAAACAAGACAAGTTATATTTGGGAAACCTCAGTTCATTACGCGACTGGGGCTATGCCAAAGACTATGTAGAGTGTATGTGGCTCATCTTGCAACAAGACCAACCTGAGGACTTCGTCATCGCAACCGGTGTACAGCATTCTGTGCGTGAGTTCTGCTATTATGCTTTCAAACATGTAGGCATTGAACTTGAGTTCAAAGGTGAGGGAGCCGACGAGAAAGGTATTGACAAGGCTACCGGTAAGGTGCTTATCGAGGTATCACCCGACTTCTACCGTCCCACTGATGTGGTCAACCTTTGGGGAGACCCCACAAAGGCAAAGGCTAAACTTGGGTGGAATCCTAATAAGACGTCCTTTGAACAATTGGTCGCCCTAATGGTAGACAGTGATATGGCAAAAGTTGCCTCTGAAGGGGCTGCAGAGAAGGTACGCACCAATTTGGCAGAATATCTTGAGAAAGGTATCGTAAAATAATACATCTTTAATCATCATGTTAGATCAGCAATCAAAGATATATGTAGCAGGTCACCATGGTCTGGTTGGTTCAGCTATATGGAACAACCTGAAGCAGCGTGGCTATCATAATCTTGTGGGCAGAAGCCACAAGGAACTCGACCTTACAGACCATGTAGCAGTAAAAAAATTCTTCGATGAGGAGCAGCCAGACGCTGTGGTACTCGCAGCCGCCTTTGTAGGTGGTATCATGGCCAATTCGCTTTATCGTGCTGATTTCATCATGATGAACATGAAGATTCAGTGCAATGTGATTTCAGAGGCTTATGCTCATGGCGTCAAGAAGCTCTTGTTCCTCGGTTCAACCTGTATATATCCCAAGAATGCGCCACAGCCGATGAAGGAGGATTGCTTGTTAACCAGCCCATTGGAGTACACTAATGAAGAGTATGCCATTGCCAAGATTGCAGGTCTGAAGATGTGTGAGAGCTACAATCTGCAGTATGGTACAAACTATATCGCTGTGATGCCTACCAATCTCTATGGTCCAAACGACAACTTCCATTTAGAGAACTCGCACGTGATGCCTGCTATGATGCGCAAGGTATATCTCGCCAAGCTTATCCATGATGGTGACTGGGAGGCAATCTGTCGCGACCTTGATATCCGTCCGGTAGAAGGATTCAATGGTTCCTCATCCAAAGATGAAATACTTGACATACTGGCCAAATATGGTATATATAATAATAAGGTGGTACTTTGGGGTACCGGTACGCCACTTCGCGAATTTCTTTGGAGTGAAGACATGGCCGATGCTTCGGTACATGTTTTGCTCAACGTGAACTTTTCCGACATCATCGGTATAGAAAAGTATTCGAGCGTTCACTTTGGTGCTTCTACCGACGGTGCTGTAGACCGTAACCACTCTGCAGGCCGAGGTGGAGCAATCCCTGCTTTGGGCGAGATTCGCAACTGCCACATCAATGTAGGCACAGGTAAAGAGCTAACCATCCGTGAGCTCTCGGAACTAGTAGTCAAGGCTGTAGGTTTTGAGGGAACCGTGGAGTTTGACAGCACAAAGCCCGACGGTACCATGCGCAAGCTCATTGATGTATCCAAACTGCACAGTCTCGGTTGGACACACAAGGTGGAAATAGAGGATGGAGTCCGAAAGCTCTTCGAGTGGTATCAGGCAAGCCTCTCCTAAATCCAGGCCATTTCCAGAACGACCACAACAACAATAATAACCCAATATCTAATAGCCTATGCAACCTATCAGAACCTTGAACGACATGATTGTCTTCCTGCAAGAACGGGGAGACCGAAAACGTGTAGCCGTAGTATGTGCCACAGATGCAAGCACCCGTTATGCGGTAGAGAAAGGCAAGGAGATGGGATTCATTGAACCTATCTACGTTGACGGCAATGACAAAGAAGAATGTGCCCGTCGCGCTGTTGCTCTCTGTAAAAACGGCGAAGCCGACATTCTGATGAAGGGACTCATCAATACCGACGTATTGCTGCGTGCCATCCTCGACAAGGAGAAAGGTATCATCCGTCCAGGCCACGTACTCACCCATGTCGCCATGGCCGAGATTCCCAAGTACGACAAGCTGCTTTTCTTCACTGATGCAGCCGTCATTCCCGTTCCTACTCCTTCCCAGCGTCGCCAGCAGATACATTATATGAACTACGTTTGCCACGCTTTGGGTATTGAAGAGCCACGCATCTCGCTCATTCACTGTGCCGAGAAGGTTAGTGCAAAGGCATTCCCCTATACCACCGACTATCTAAATATCATTGCTGAAGCTCAAACGGGAGCCTTCGGGCGTTGTATCATTGACGGACCACTCGACCTGAAGACTTCACTCGACTCCGTTAGTCTGCGCGAGAAAGGTATCCATAGTGTGATTGACGGACAGGCTGATGCACTGATTTTCCCAGACATTGTGGCAGGCAATGTATTTTATAAGACGCTGACACTATTTGGCTATGCCAAGACAGCTGGTGTGCTTCAGGGTACTCAATGCTGCTGTGTGGTGTCATCACGTGCCGACAGTCCCGAATCTAAGTATTACTCACTTGCCCTGGCTGCTATATGAAGATTCTTGTTGTCAATCCTGGTTCTACCAGTACGAAGATGGCCGTTTATGAAGACGAAAAGCCTCTGCTGTTACGTAACATTACACACAGTGCTGAACAACTGGCACCTTTCGGTGATGTCACCGAACAACAGGATTTCCGCCGCCAGTTAGTTCTCGACGAACTGGAGATGGCCAATATCCCTCTGCAGTTTGATGCCGTCATTGGACGTGGTGGTCTAGTGAAGCCCATCAGCGGCGGTGTGTATGAGATTAATCAACAGATGATTGATGACACGCTTCATGGCTGCGTCATGCACAACCACGCTTGCAATCTCGGTTGTCTGATTGCCCACGAAATTGCTGCTATGATTCCAGGATGCCGCTCGTTCATTGCTGACCCGGGCGTTGTTGATGAGCTGTCACCGCTGGCTCGCATCAGTGGTTCACCACTCATGCCACGCATCTGCATCTGGCACGCACTGAACCAGCGCGCCATTGCACGCCGTTATGCGCGAGGCATCGGTAAGGAATATGAAGACCTCAACCTCATCATCTGCCATCTGGGAGGTGGTATCTCTGTCGCTGCCCACGAGCATGGAAAGGCTATCGATGCCAATAACGCACTCGATGGCGAAGGTCCTTTCTCACCTGAACGCGCAGGAAGTTTGCCTGCCGCAGATTTGATACGTCTTTGCTTTAGCGGTAAATATAGTGAGAAGCAGCTATTAAAACGTATTGCCGGCAAGGCTGGCCTCAACGCCCATCTCGGTACGAATAATATGCGGGAGATTCTGGAGCGTATCAAGCAGGGTGACGAGCATGCACATCTTATTGTTGAGGCTATGATATATCATGTAGCGAAAAATATTGCTGCCGAGGGCGCTGTATTATGTGGCAAAGTCGATGCTATTCTGCTCACAGGCGGCATGGCCCATTCCGATTATATTGTCAATGAGTTGCGCCGACGCATCGGTTTCCTGGCACCAGTATATACCTTCCCCGGCGAGGACGAAATGGAGGCTTTAGCTCTCAACGCACTGGCTGTATTACAGAAAAAGCGCGAGGCAAAAGTATATCATTAGCATCGAAATCATGAAATATCAATATATAGAAACATTACTCATAAAATACAATATCTGTTAAAAAAACAGCCGCCCCTCCCATTTATTTGTTTTTTCTTCGTAACTTTGAAGGCGTATTGTATGCCTATGGCTTGGCAATACCCCTGAGACGACAGAAAATAATACAAAATATAAATGCAATTTAAATGGAATTACGAACCACCGACACCAGACAGACAGCAGGCGGCTAAGGAATTGGCCGAGAAGATTGGGATGAGTCCCATCATGGCCAGCCTTCTCATTCAGCGTGGCATTAAAACGGAGAGCGCAGCGAAACGATTCTTCCGTCCGATGCTAAATGAGCTGATTGATCCGTTCCTGATGAATGACATGGACATTGCCGTAGACCGCCTCAATGATGCAATGGGACGCAAAGAGCGCATCATGGTATATGGCGACTACGATGTCGATGGGTGCACGGCGGTAGCATTGGTCTACAAGTTTCTGCAGCAGTTCTATTCCAACATAGACTACTATATCCCGAACCGCGAAGAGGAGGGTTATGGTGTCAGTCGTAAGGGTATAGACTATGCCGCAGAGACAGGTGTTAAACTTATTATTGTGCTCGACTGTGGCATAAAAGCCATAGATGAGATAGCCTATGCCAAGAGTCTTGGCGTAGATTTCATCATCTGTGATCACCATGTGCCCGACGAGGTAATGCCTCCCGCTGTGGCTATCCTCAATCCCAAGCGTGAAGACTCGACCTATCCTTTTAAGCATCTCTGCGGATGTGGTGTAGGTTTTAAATTCATGCAGGCTTTTGCCAAAAACAACGGTATTCCTTTCTCTCGACTGATTCCCCTACTCGATTTCTGTGCCGTGAGCATCGCCTCCGACCTTGTTCCTGTAGAGGGCGAGAACCGTACATTGGCGTTCCATGGTCTGAAGCAGTTGAACCAGAGCCCAAGTATCGGACTGAAAGCGATTATTGAAATTTGCGGATTGTCTGGTCGGGAACTGACCATGAGCGATATTGTCTTCAAAATCGGACCGCGCATCAATGCCTCTGGGCGTATGATGAATGGCCGCGAAGCCGTTGACCTGCTGGTGGAACGCGACCTACAGCGAGCTCTCACAGTGGCCACGCGCATCAACGAATACAACGAGCAGCGCAAAGATGTCGACAAGCAGATGACCGAAGAGGCCAACGAGATTGTAGAGCGACTGGAGAGTCAGCAACACCTGCAGTCTATCGTACTCTATGATGAAGGTTGGAAGAAAGGTGTGGTAGGTATCGTGGCCTCACGCCTTACCGAGCTTTACTTCCGTCCGACGGTGGTGCTTACCATCATTGATGGTATGGCTTCGGGCTCAGCGCGTTCGGTAGCAGGCTTCGATGTCTATGATGCTGTCAAGTCATGTCGCGACCTTTTGGAGAACTTTGGCGGTCACACCTATGCCGTCGGTCTGACCCTCCGTCAGGAGAACATCCCTGAATTCCGTCGCCGCTTCCAGGAGTATGTCAACAATCACATTTTGCCTGAACAAACGCAGCAGACTCTTGATATTGACATGGAGCTCGACTTCAACCAGATTTCCAAGCGATTACTCAATGAACTGAAACGTTTGGCTCCCCACGGACCTGGCAACGGCAAGCCTCTCTTCATCACGCGCAACGTCTTCGACTACGGCACCAGTAAAGTGGTTGGCCGCCATCAAGAGCATATCAAATTGGAGCTTGTCGACTCGAAGTCGGCAGTGGTCATGAATGGCATCGCCTTTGGACAGTCGGCTGCAGCACGTTATATCAAGTCGAAGCGCTCATTCGATATTGTCTATACCATCGAAGAGAACACCTATAAGCGTGGCGAGGTGCAACTGCAGATAGAAGGCATCCGACCGTCGGACGAAGGTGTTGATGAGTAGGGAGATAAGAAGTTGGGTAGTTACAAGGAAATACTCAAACACTATTGGGGCTACGATGACTTTCGTGGCATCCAGCAGCAGATTATCGAGTCTATAGGTCTGGGGCACGATACCCTAGGCCTGATGCCTACAGGTGGTGGAAAGTCGATAACCTTTCAGGTACCGGCATTGGCGCTTGAGGGAGTATGCATCGTCATCACACCATTGATTGCCTTAATGAAAGACCAGGTGCACCACCTACGACAGAAAGGCATCCTGGCATCAGCTATCTATAGCGGCATGCAACACGATGACATTCTGCGTGTGCTTGAAAATTGTATCCTCGGACGCACCAAGTTTCTCTATATATCTCCTGAACGCTTGGGTAGCGATTTCTTTGTGGCGAAGCTACGCCATATGCGCATCTCGTTTATCACGGTAGACGAGGCTCACTGTATCTCGCAATGGGGCTACGATTTCCGTCCCAGCTATCTTGAGATTGCTAATATCCGCACCATTCTGCCCGATGTGCCCGTCTTGGCTCTTACTGCCACGGCAACTCCCCAAGTCGTAGAGGACATCTGCGAGAAGTTGTCTTCGGTAAACACATTTCACATCTTCCGCATGTCTTTCGAGCGTAACAATCTGGTATACCGCGTTCGTCAGGCACACGACAAGTTTCACGAGATGGTGCATCTCCTCTCCCACTCCGACGGCTCAGCCATCATCTATGTGCGAAGCCGCCGGCATGCTAAGGAGATTGCCGAACAACTCAGCGAGGCAGGCCTCAGTGCCACCTTCTATCATGCAGGTTTGCAACATGAGGAGAAAGACCAGCGGCAGCGCGACTGGCAACATGACCGCACACGTATCATGGTGGCCACCAACGCCTTTGGCATGGGTATTGACAAGCCAGATGTGCGTATGGTTATCCACTACGACTGTCCCGACTCTATCGAAGCCTACTTTCAAGAAGCTGGACGTGCCGGGCGCGACGGACAGCCTGCACAGGCCGTACTACTCTATAACAACAACGATAATGCCAAGTTGACTAAGCGTATTGATGATACATTCCCGCCACGCGAATACATCCGACAAGTCTATGAGCACTTAGCCTACTACTACCAGATAGCTGTGGGCGACGGTTTTGGTATTACCCGCGAGTTTAACATTGAGCAGTTCTGTCAGCGTTTCCACCACTTCCCCGTCCGTGTCCATTCCGCCCTGCAGATTCTACAACGTGCCGGATATATTGAATACGATGAAACTCCAGACCAACAGACGCGTGTCCACTTCCGTTTGGAGCGCCAGGAACTCTACCGTCTCCAGGATGTCACCAAGATTGAGGATGCCGTCATCATCGCACTACTGCGCAATTACGGCGGACTTTTTGCCGACTTTGGATATATCGACGAGGCGCTGATAGCTCAACAAAGTGGTATCAAGACCACCGACCTCCATGACATTCTGGTATCATTGTCGCAGAAACATATCATCCAGTATATTCCTCGCCGTCAGGTGCCAACCATCCACTATCTGCAACGACGCGATGATTCCGAACATGTGCAGTTGCCACCCTCTGTCTACGAACAGCGTCTTGATCAATACCGCAACCGCATCAATGCTATGCTCCGCTATGTGCGGGACAACGACCACTGCCGCTCACGCCAGTTACTGGCCTACTTTGGAGAAACCAACGCCAAAGACTGTGGCCAGTGTGATGTCTGTCAGGACCGCTATGCCACCTCACCTGCCGACACGTTTGCATCGGATGCGCGCCAGGCTATCCTCCGCCTGCTCAGCGATGGACAGCGTCACCCCATCACCGACCTTCACCGCATCGGTATGCCCACCGAAGCCATCGATGCTGCTCTCGCCTATCTTATCGCAGAAGAACAGATTGTCCAAGATTGCGGCTTCCTTATTAGCGTCCATTAATTAGACGCCATTCACGAGGGGTAAAGTCGTGGGTGTCGGCCTTCCAAGATGGATCTGGCATGTACCAGAAGAACTGGCTGAAATACTTCTGTAACTTCTTGTCTTTAAAGACGTAACCACGATTGGCAAAGGGCAGATTGGCCAGAATGCGACGCTGCTCAGCACTATGGTCTTCTTCCAAAACAAAACTGCCGGGCAGGTAGCGATCGCTACGGTCGTAGAATGTGCCAACCTTGAAGTCGTCGTAATGCAGGCGTTCAGCAGACTGGATATTCATGTCAGCTTTGGGGCGGAAGTTCTCAGCATGCCACGTGACGGTGCCGTTGCGCAGGGCTATCTCGACGAAGAGGTCGTCGTAGTGCTGGGTCTTCTTGATTTTACCCACACCCTCTGTCACGACGAAAGACGACTGCGCAAAGATAGAATCTTCTACAAAGAAATGCTTGGCGGTGTTCTTAGCCTGGATGTGCAGCGTGAAGTCGTCAATCTGCTGGTTGGCCCAACGCATGGCGGGCTTCAGCCAGTAGGGCACCTCGAAAGTGCGTCCCACCCCATAGCTGGTCAGATAGCGATAGGTATGATGGATAGTGTTCACGCCAGGTTTGAAACGAGCTACGAAATAGTAGGCATAGGCAAAGTCGATGAGACTGTCGAGCGCGGTATCATACAGCATGCTGTTATTGGGCAACTCGTCGCCATTGCGCATCTTCACCTCATCGTACGACTTCCATCGCTGCAGGTTCAGTGGCAAGAAGTCGCATTCCTCATCATACTTCGTCTTGACAACAGCATTCATATAGCTGAGCTGCTGGCCGTTCATCACTACCGTGAAGTCGCTGATGTAGGGATGAATGCCCTGCTGACTGAATGCTGCCTCGTCGTTGTAGGGAGCACCAGCCTCGAAGCCCATCGTCACCGTCTTCTCCTGACCACGATTGGTCAGCACATACTGCACATCGACCTGCGCATAGCCATCGTCGCAGAGACTGATGGTCAGCACCTCCTTGGTCAGCGCAATGTCGGTCTCCTGAACAGGCACCAGGTGGTTGCCATTGACGTAAAGCACGCCATCGTTAGCACGTGCTGTGAGTGCCATGAGGAGCACGATGGCAAGGGATAGGCATTTCTTCATCATCGTCATATTATTATTCGGGGAAGGTGAAAGCGGTCTTCTCTACGCCATAGCCATAGATGGTCTTGAAGTCGTTCTTCATGGAGATGACCACATAGCCGGCCTTCGACCATTTCTCGGGCAGCGAACTGGTCTTTGCAAGGTTCGCATAGTCGCGCTGGTCGTCGTCAGCCACGAGCATGAAGGCAGCGGTACGGTGCTTCGAATTGCTCAGACAGTAGTTATGCATGGCCTGGTCGCCACTGCTGTTGCCAAACGACAGCACAGGCACCTTGCCAATCTCCTGACTGATCTGACGAACCTTGTTGGTCTTCAGATTCTTGATGAGCAGACTGTCGGTACGATAGAGGTTCTCGTCTTTTCCCATCGTGTATTCAACACCTTGCACAGTACCCTGCTTGGTGGTGGAAAGCATAATATCCATGCCAATGACCCTGTTGGGCTCGATGCCAATAGACTCGGTCAACGAACGACAGATGAAGCGGTCGGAACCAGAAACGACATAGAAGGTGAAGCCGTTGGCCTTCAGATAGTCGAAGACCTCGAGCATGGGCTTATAGAAACTCTCGCCATAGGTCATGCCCTTGAAACCGTTGGCAGGGGTCTTGGCATAGTTCTTCACATAGGTATCAAACTCGGCAAGGGACATGCCTGCATAGGCCTTGGCTGCCGCACGGGCATGCTTCATATCGAAATGGTCAGGCAGAGCGGTACCCTTGCGCACGAAATCGCGGATATTCTGTGCAGCCTCGCGGACATCGGCAGGTGCCTTGTCCTTATAGGAAGGATCGTCGAGGGCACGATACTCCAGCATGTTGTACTCGAAATAGGTGGGATAGAGTTCGCCAACGAAGGTGCCGTCCATATCGAAGGTGGCAATACGGTCCTGCTCAGCGATGAAGTTGGGCGACTGCGGATTGGTGACATCCTCGACATAGGCCTTCAGCGTTGACAGAGCCTCACACTGGTTCCACAGAGTGAAATACTCTTTGGATGGGGCCGACTCATTGTCGTCCTTGCCACAGCTGGTAACAATGGTTACCAGCGCGATGGCCAAAAAGATGAGTTGTTTTTTCATAAATTATAGTATAGTTATCTTTATCATATTCCTTTCTAAAAAATAGAAAAAGGGCACAAAAGGATTCTGCCCCCTTTGTGCCCATATCGTTACTGATTAGTCTTCCTGATACTCAGGACGCAGCTTGCGAACGGTCTCGCCAGCACGCCACATCTCCTGGTTGCGCATGGCCTCGAGTTCCTTTTCCAGTCCAGCACGATAATCGGGCTTAGAGTTGGCGTCGATGGTAATCTGAGCTTCGTTACCAGTCTTTACTGAATAGTAGAGCCACTCCATGACGGGCTTGATGGCGTCGTGGAAACGGGGAGCCCAGTCAAGAGCACCACGCTGAGCGGTAGTAGAACAGTTGGCATACATCCAGTCCATACCCTTAGCACCAAACAACGGGCCAAGGCTCTGAGTGAGTTCCTCAACGGTCTCGTTGAAAGCCTCAGAAGGTGTGTGACCATTCTCGCGCAGCACTTCATACTGAGCCAGCAGCAAGCCCTGGATAGCACCCATCAGTGAACCGCGCTCACCAGTGAGGTCGGAGGTAGCCTCGCGCTGGAAGGTGGTCTCGAACAGGTAACCTGCACCAATACCGATACCGAAGGCCAGTGTCTTCTCCTTGGCCTTACCTGTAGCGTCCTGGTAAACGGCATAAGAGCAGTTCAGACCGCGACCCTCGCAGAACATGGTGCGAAGAGAGGTACCAGAACCCTTAGGAGCAACCATGATAACATCGACATCCTTGGGAGGAACAACACCCGTGCGGTCACTCCAGTTGATGGCGAAGCCGTGGCTGTAGTACAACGTCTTTCCAGGCTTCAGATATTGCTTGATGGTGGGCCACTGCTGCATCTGACCAGCATCAGAGAGCAGCATGCAGAGGATAGTACCCTTCTCAGCGGCCTCCTCGATAGAGAAAAGTGTCTTGCCAGGTACCCAACCGTCAGCCACAGCCTTGTCGTAGGTCTTACCCTGACGCTGACCAACGATGACGTTGAAACCATTGTCACGCAGGTTGCAAGCCTGTCCAGGGCCCTGCACACCATAACCGATGACGGCGATAACCTCATCCTTCAATACTTCACGTGCTTTCTCCAAAGAGAACTCCTTGCTGGTGACTACAGTCTCAATAACGCCACCAAAATTCATTTCTGCCATAATTGCAAATATTTTAAAAGTTATACATCTCCCTCTGAACTATGCCAGCCCTGCACGAGAGCCGTCGTCTTATCAGTCCACTCCCACCCTACACGAGGATACGACAAGGGGTTCACTAAAAAATTATTGGTTGCAAAGTTAACAATTAGTGAGCGAAAAACAAAATAAATTAGAGTTTATTTTCACTTTTTTGTCAATTGCCAGGTCACACCCAACGCCAAATTATGGGAATCAGTGAAATGTCTGAGACTGATATCAGTAGCTATGCCAAGCTCCACACGCGGATGAATATGATAGGTCAGTGTCAGTGAACCCCATGGCTGAAACTTCTCCTCCGACTCAAAGTCATAGTAGTAATTATGCTCTTCTACCGTCAGGGCCACCTTGTCAGATAGATTGAAATTAAGATTGGCACCCCAGAAATACGTAGGACTGGGGTTCTCGTCCCACAACACGGAACCCATATATCCCAACTCACACCATGATGTGAGATGATTGCTGAAAATCAGGTCCAGCTGATAGGCAAAATCATGGGAAAGAAAGTCACTATTCTCGCTACCTGGAAAATAGAGAAAGCCTCGTAGGGCGACAGAGGGTATCGCTTTCCAACCTTCAAAGAAACTGGCCTTGAAACCGACGGCCAAATCGGAGAAACCGGAAAAGGTATCATCATCTAGCCAAGAACGCATCCAAGCTCCCTTGGCACACAACTCGAGATGCTTGTGAAGGCCATATCGCAGCATGGATGAGTTGACACACCATAACTTTTCATCAGTGTCATCATCAGAGTAATGTTCGTATAAGGAATAGGTCTCCAATTGTAGACGCCCCACGGGGAGAACGGTCGTAGAGGTGAGTCCTCCGAAGAGGTCTGAGGTGAATTCTGCCACTTCCTCCTGCGCTGCCAAAGAAAGTGGGAATAGGGCAATCATTAGAAATAATTGTCGCAAAACTACCATCACTATAGTTTGTATTGTATTTGTTCAGTATCTTATATAAACAGAATTTTGCTACGGCAGCATTCTGTGCCGTCTGTTCTGACGATACGGACACAAAACGCATGATTCTCGTCTGTCTCACGATAGAACGAGAGTGTATCTCCGGCATGTGCCTCAGCGACATAGGCAATTTCGAAGCGTTTGATCTGATGCGTACGATACCATTCCAAGTCCCACAGGTCGAGAATATGCTCGATATACTTCACGCTATTGATATGGCCATTGATATCCACATCATTATAATAGGTATCTATGGTGCGAACCAGCTGTGCATCATCTGACATCTTCACGCGCCCACCCTTGTCAATAGGACATGACTTGTCAGCAACAATCCAGTTGTTGATGGCACCATTGTCTATCGAGAAGATATCGGTAGGCTGACGGCTCTCGGTATCAATCATAGCCCAGATGCTACGACCGTAGCCGTAAGTATGGCCATCATTGCCGACAACAGCAAAATTACGTGAGGTAAAATAGCGCATCGCACTCTCCACCCAGGTCTCGACATTGAACTTGGTGTACTGCTGGGGCATCTCCTCCATTTCAATAGCCAGTCGCGAGAGCACCCATGAACGGTTAATGGTCATGAGATACTTCATGCCAAAGCCACGTGCCGAGGAGTGGAAGTCAGCAGCATTGAGCATGTGATTGCCCAGATGGCCCATAAAAAGCCTGCCACTGAAGTCACAGTGGAACGGCTCAGCCAGAAACTCATAACGTCCTACTTTATCCATTCTGATCCCTTTCTTCCAAAAATGCACTGACCTGCTCCTGCATACCACGTGTAACGGCAATACGACCTGAACGGGTGTATTGCAACACACAGCCAAAGGCATCAAGGGCACGATAGAGAGAGATAATATCTTCTGTCACCCCGTGCATCTGTACAATGACGTAGGTAGGATTCACCTCAATGATGCTGGCTTGGAAACGACGAATCGTGCGTGATATCTCAGCATTCTCCATGACCATTGGCGTAGAGAGCTTATAGAGACCTGACTCACGGATGAAAAGCTGTTCGTCAGTGAAATAATTAGCCTTAATGACATCAATCTTCTTTTCTATCTGACGTACTATCTTCACAATCTGGTCTTCATCACTCCATGCTGTAATAGTATATTTATGGACTCCAGGGATACTTGAGGCCGAAACATTCAGGCTCTCGATGTTAACCTGACGACGGGTAAACACAGCAGTAATCTGATTCAGAATACCAGCAATATTCTCGGAATATACCAGCAGCGTATATAGTTTTGACTTATCTTTCATGATTTTCAACTTAAATTTCGAGCATCATATCATTGACATTCATGCCTGGAGGCGTCATCGGTAGCACATCATCGTCTTCCTTGATGGCACATTCAAGAATAAACGGTCCTTTGGTATCCAACATCTTCCGGATGGCAGCTGCCAAGTTCTGACGGTCGGTAACCGCCTCATACGGGATGCCATAGCCCTGGGCAATCAGCTCATAGTTGGGATTCAGCATCTTGGTAAACGACTTGCGACGCATCCAGAACATATCCTGCCATTGGCGCACATTACCCAGATAGTGGTTGTTCATCAGAATCATCTTGACAGGAGCCTGCTGTTCCATAATGGTACCGAGTTCCTCAATACACATCTGGAAACCGCCATCACCCATAAAACAGCATACAGTACGATCAGTGGCAAAGGTCGCTCCAATGGCGGCTGGCATACCATATCCCATTGTACCAAGACCTCCACTTGTACAGATACTACGCTTCTCGGGATACTTGAAGTAACGAGTAGCAAATAACTGGTTTTGACCAACATCCGTCACAAGGACAGTTCCTTTAGGAGCCTGCTCGGCAACGGCATTAACGACCTCACCCATCAACAATGGGCCCTCTGTGGGATGAATAGCTGGCTCGATGACTTTTTCGTGTTCTTTCTCATCCAGCGGCTTGAATGACTCATGCCATTCCTGATGATTGTTCTTATTGACCAGTGCAGCCAGCGCTGGTAATGATATCTTACAATCGGCCACTATAGCCACATCAGTTTTCACATTCTTGTCAATCTCACTGCGATCGATGTCCAAATGGATAATCTTAGCCTGTTTGGCATAGGTTTTGGTATTACCTGTCACACGATCAGAGAAGCGCATACCGATGGCAATGAGCACATCACATTCCTGTTCCTTCAGATTGACAGCATAGTTGCCATGCATACCCAGCATACCGACATTCAGTGGATGATGAGAGGGCAGAGCAGAAAGTCCCAGCATCGTACGTCCGGCAGGAATATCTGCCTTCTCAAGGAATGCTTTCAGCTCTTCTTGCGCATGACCGAGCTCAACGCCCTGTCCCACCAATGCCAATGGTTTTTTGGCATTATTGATGAGTTCTGCAGCCTCCCGAACCGCATTCATATCAAGTTTGGGGCTTGCTACATATGAACGGATATAGTCAACCTTCTTAGGCTCCCATTCAATCTCTTCAACCTGTGCATTACGGGCAAAATCGAGTACAACAGGACCAGGACGACCACTACGGGCAATATAGAAAGCACGACTGACAGCCCATGCCACATCCTCTGCGTGACGGATCTGATAGCTCCACTTGGAGATTGGCTGAGCCACACCCACAAGATCAACCTCCTGAAAAGCATCGGTACCCAATGAATTGATTGACACCTGACCGGCAATGACTACAATAGGGGTCGAATCCATCATGGCATCAGCAACACCAGTCAACACATTGGTAGCACCAGGACCACTGGTCACCAAGGCAACACCCACTTCTCCTGATACACGTGCATAACCTTCTGCTGCATGGGCAGCACCTTGTTCGTGTCGCACCAGGATATGGTCGAAACATTTCTTCTCTCCACGTGTATAGTCGAAGAGTGCGTCATAAACGGGCATAATTGAGCCGCCTGGATAGCCAAAGATGGTCTTGACGCCCTCCGCCTGAAGCGCCCTCATCAGCGCTTTAGCTCCTGTAATTCTATCTTTCAGCATATTATTCTATAATCCTTATTCCGCCTTTGTCTGCGCTGCTTACACTCTGTGCATAAGCTCTCAGCGCCTTTGAAACCACGCGATTGCGCTTCAGAGGCTGCTGTGGTCTGGCAGCCAATTCTTCATCGCTCAGTTTAACGCTAATCGAACGCGAAGGAATATCTATCACAATGATATCGCCATCCTTGATCTTACCGATATTACCACCATTGGCAGCCTCAGGTGAGATATGTCCGATACTCAGTCCACTGGTACCACCAGAGAAACGGCCATCGGTAATCAGCGCACACTCCTTACCAAGATGCATACTCTTGATATAACTTGTGGGATAAAGCATTTCCTGCATACCAGGGCCTCCTTTGGGTCCTTCGTGGGTAATGACCACGCAATCACCCTTTTTCACCTTGCCTCCAAGGATTCCCTCGCAAGCATCTTCCTGAGAGTCAAAACAGACGGCAGGACCTTCGAAGTGCCAAAGCGACTCATCTACACCTGCAGTCTTGACGACACAACCATCCTGGGCAATATTGCCAAAAAGGACAGCCAAGCCACCATCCTTGGTATAGGCATGTTCCAAGTCACGGATACAACCATTGGCACGATCGGTATCTAGACTCTCCCACTCTTCCGACTGGGATCCCATCTTCGTTGAGAAACGGTTGCCAGGAGCAGAGTGGTAGATGCTAGTAGCACTAGTATCACTAGTCGTACTAGTAATATCGTATTTCTCCATCGCCTCAGCCAGTGTCATTCCATCAACACGCGGAGCAGAACCGTCAATCAGACCACCTTTATTCAATTCATTGAGAATACCGAGGATGCCACCAGCACGTCCACACTCCTGAACGCTATACTTCTGGGTGTTAGGAGCCAACTTGCAGAGACAGGGAACCTTCCTACTTAAGGCATCAATATCCTTCATGGTAAAGTCAGTACCAGCCTCCTGGGCAACAGCCAACAGATGGAGCACAGTATTGGTACTGCCACCCATGGCGATATCCAAAGCCATCGCATTCATAAAGGCTTTACGAGTTGCAATATGACGAGGCAGTACACTCTCATCACCATTTTCGTAATAGGCGAAAGCATTCTTCACAACCTGACGGGCAGCAGCCTTGAACAATTCAATACGATTGGTATGTGTAGCGAGAATAGTACCATTACCAGGCAACGACAAACCGATAGCCTCGGTTAGCGAATTCATTGAATTGGCTGTAAACATACCTGAGCATGAGCCACATCCCGGACAAGCACAAGCCTCTATCTCCTTCATCTCCTCGTCTGTGACAGAAGGATCTGCCCCCTTCACCATTGCAGTAATTAGGTCGGCATTCTCACCACGCCAGCGACCAGCCTCCATCGGGCCACCCGAACAGAAAACCGTTGGGATATTCAGACGCATCGAAGCCATCAGCATACCTGGCGTCACCTTATCACAGTTGGAGATACAGATCATAGCGTCTGCTTTGTGGGCATTCACCATATATTCTACGCTGTCAGCAATGATGTCACGTGAGGGCAGCGAGTAGAGCATGCCATCATGACCCATGGCAATACCATCGTCAATGGCAATGGTATTGAACTCAGCAGCATAACAGCCCATCTTCTCAATCTCCTCACGAACAATCTGACCAATCTCATGCAGATGGGTATGACCAGGTACAAACTGGGTGAATGAGTTGACAATGGCAATAATGGGTTTACCAAACTGCTCCTGTTTCATACCTGTAGCGACCCAGAGCGCACGCGCTCCAGCCATTCTACGTCCTTCAGTACATACCGCACTACGCAATGGATGTTTCATATCTTCTTGGTTTCTATTGATTTGAGATGCAAAGATACACCTTTTTCCATAATTAGCCAACAAAATGAAAGAAAAAATCCCCGCAATCTTATCATTGCGGGGATTTGTAGAGAATTATATAATAATTTCTAATTACTTCTCAGCAGTAATGTCGACGAACTTAGCAACGCGGTTGAAGTCGTTCTCAGAAGACAGCTTGTCGGTAGCGCCCAGACCTTCAGCAGTCAGACGGTTGGCAGCAATCTTGTACTTCTTGATCAGCACGTTCTTCACAGCCTCAGCACGCTGCTTAGCAATGCGGTCGTTAACCTCCTTAGAACCTTCGGGAGAAGCAAAACCAAGAATCTTGATCTTAGAATCCTTGTGGTTCTTCATGTACTTAGCAACCATCTCACAGCTAGCCATACCAGCAGCGTCAACAGTGGTCTTACCCTGACCGAAGATAACGATAGGCTGCAGCGTAGCGCTAGTCTCCTTGATGATGCGCTCCTCAACAATGGTCTGTGAAGGACGAGCCTGGCAAGCGGCGAGCTTAGCTTTCAGGTCAGCAATAGTGCGACCGTCAGCAGCGATCTTACCATCCTTAGCCTGATTGTCAGCACGGAGCTCGTTGATCTTAGCGTTCAGACCGTCAATCTCAGCCTGGTCGCGGAGCTGCTCAACCTTGAAGTTGTGAGAACCGTTAGAGTTGCCGAACTTGTAGTTGAAACCAATGCTCAGCTGACCCATGAAGTTCCACTTGTCATTAGACTTGCGGAGAGGGTTTGACCATGTGGGGATAGGCTGACCAAGAACGAGAGCAGGCTCGATATAGATCTGCCATGCCTTGTCAGCACCGAGGTTAAAGGCAAAATCAAAAGCACCCTTACCATTCAGACCGGCAGAACCACCACCGAAAACGCGGCTGTAACCACCACCAACGAGGGCAATCACCTCAAAGCAACGGGGCTGTCCCTGATAGCCAGCGAAGGCATTGCTCAGGTTGAAAGTACCCATAATGTCAACATTCAGACCGTCAATGAAAGTCTTCTGATCCATCATAGACTTCTTGGTAGCTGCCATATACACGTCAGCATCCAAAGCAAGACCGAATACAGTCGTCAGGTTTTTACCGACACGAATACCCAACTTAGGAGCAAAGCCCTTCAGACGACCATAAGACTCACCGGAAACATCATACTTAGAGACGGGAGTAGCGATACCAATATTGGCACCAACATACCAGTTGTCACCAGCCTTGTTAGCTGTAACAGCAGTTTTCTGTGCGTTAGCTGAAACAGTCAGCATAGCAACAGCAAGCATTAAAAATAATTTCTTCATTGTTGTTTAAACAGTTAATGATATCAATAATTAATTCCTTTTACTAATTCACAGTTGCAAAGTAACAAAAAAAATGCTTAACTTCCAAGTTTTTTTGTAAAAAACGTGAATATATGCGCTAATTCTTAACTTTGCCGTAAAAAAACATACTCAATGCACGCGGAATGACTACATCTCGCGGATGATCTTTCCACCCTCTTCGATGGCCTGCATATTAAGTGGAATCAGCGAATGGTGACGCTCAGGAAGCGTCTTGAAGAGAGCCTTCTCCACACCTTTGCTGCTCACGACAGGAGCCACCTTCAACAGTCCGCCAAGCACAATCATGTTGAACACCTTACCATTCTTCATCTCAGCAGCCTTGTCCATGGCGTTGATCTCATAGATGGTGATATCCTTGCGAGTTGGCTTGTTGATAATACCGAAACCATCATAGATAAGAATGCCACCGGGTTTGATCTTCGGTTCAAACTTCTCGAGCGAAGGCTGGTTGAGAACCACAGCTATGTCATACTTGCTGAGAATGGGCGAAGAAATACGCTCGTCGCTGACGATGACCGTCACATTGGCGGTACCACCACGCTGTTCGGGACCATAAGCGGGCATCCAAGTGACCTCTTTATCCTCCATCAGTCCTGAATAGGCCAGAATCTTACCCATTGAAAGTACGCCCTGACCTCCGAAACCACTGATAATTATTTCTTTCTTCATAACTTCTTACATCTTACTACTTACATCTTACTTCTCACCCGTCGTATCTTTCAGGTCACCTTTGGGATAGAAGGGGAACATATTCTCCTTCATCCATTCATTAGCCTTTGCCGGCGTAAGTTTCCAACCGCTATTACAGGTAGAGACGAACTCTACGAGCGATGAGCCTTTACCGGCCATCGAAGCTTCAAAAGCCTTACGCAACGCCTTCTTGGCCTTCAATATAGAACCCACACTCTCCACACTCTGGCGTGTTACATAGCATGTACCTTCAAGACCAGCAGCGATATCTGCCATCTTCAAGGGATATCCATGAATCTGAGGATCACGGCCATAAGGACAGGTTGAAGTCTTCTGACCAATCAGTGTAGTAGGCGCCATCTGACCACCCGTCATACCATAAATGGCATTGTTCACGAAAATAATCACGATATTCTCGCCACGGTTTAAGGCATGAATGGTCTCACAGGTACCAATACAAGCCAAGTCACCATCACCCTGATAGGTAAACACCAGACGGTCGGGCCAACAGCGCTTGATACCAGTAGCCAGTGCGGGTGCACGTCCATGGGCAGCTTCCTGCCAGTCAATATCAATATAATTGTACGCGAAGACAGCACAACCAACGGGTGATACACCTACGGCCTTGTCTTCCATTCCCATCTCCTCAATGACTTCAGCAATCAGCTTATGCACCACACCATGGCTACAGCCCGGGCAGTAGTGCATATTATTGTCGTTCATCAATGTAGGTTTCTTGCAGACGATGTTCTCTGGCTGAACTATTTGATTTCTATCCATAATCTTTGAATTTAGATTTTAGAATTTAGAATTTAGAGTTATTCTCGCTTCGCTGTGATTTTAAATTATGAATTTAGAATTATCATACAACGACTTACTTCTTAATTGTTAATTCTTAATCGGCAAAGCCGACAACTCTTAATTCTTAACTCTTAATTCTTAATTAAATGCCGTAAGGCATTAACTATTTCCTCAGGATCAGGAACGATACCTCCCAGACGACCAAACTGCTCTACGGGCACAGCACCGTTCACAGCGAGGCGAACATCCTGTACCATCTGGCCTGCGTTGATTTCAGCGACAAGAATACCCTTCACCTTCTTCGACAAGGCAGCAATCTGCTGGGTTGGGAATGGGAACAATGTGATAGGACGGAACAAACCGACCTTGATACCCTGCTCACGAGCTATCTCGACAGACTTCTCAGCAATACGGGCAGCACTACCGAAAGCGACAATCGCATACTCTGCATCATCCATCTGCTGCTCTTCAAAGCGAACCTCGTTCTCCTGAATCTTGGCATATTTCTCCTGGAGAGCAATATTACGCTGCTCCATAATCTCAGGCTTTAATTCCAGAGAAGTGATCACAACTCGGTCTCTGTTCTTGGGTTTACCAGTTGATGCCCAAGGACACTGCTTGATGACCTCCTCATCAGTACGGCGAGGCTTAAAAGGCGGCAGCACCACTTTCTCCATCATCTGACCGATGACACCATCGGAGAGAATCATGGCAGGGTTACGATACTTGAAAGCCAACTCGAAAGCGAGATCCACGAAATCAGCCATCTCCTGTACAGAAGAAGGAGCGAGCACAATGACCTTGTAGTCACCATTACCACCACCACGGGTTGCCTGGAAATAGTCACCCTGTGAAGGCTGGATAGTACCCAAACCAGGACCTCCGCGCTGTACATTGACAAACACGCCAGGCACCTCGGCACCAGCCATGTAGGTGATACCCTCTTGCATCAGGGCTACACCAGGTGATGACGAGGAAGTCATCGCACGCTTGCCTGCGCCAGCGGCACCATAGACCATGTAAATCGATGCCAGCTCACTCTCAGCCTGAACCACCTGCATACCAGTGGTTTCCCAGGGCTTCAGCTCTGCTAACGTCTCAATCACTTCACTCTGCGGAGTAATAGGATAGCCGAAATAGCCGTCGCATCCGCAACGAATGGCAGCATGGGCGATAGCCTCATTGCCTTTCATCAATACAACTTCTTTCTCCATTCTTACTCCTCCACTCTTTTACGATACACGGTGATACATCCATCTGGGCAGACGATGCCACACGAAGCACAGCCTACGCAGGCTTCTTCGTTGACAGCCTCCACATAAGGATAACCGTGCAGATTCACTTTGTTGGCCAGGGCGATTACTTTCTGGGGGCAGGCGATAATGCAGAGGCTGCATCCCTTACACCTTTCAGTATCCACCACAATGGCGCCTTTTAGTTTCGCCATATTATAAATTTAGTTTTAAAATATATGCTGTCGACCTATTGGTGCTGTTCGCGCAACAGGTCGTTGACAGTCTTGACCGGATTGAAGGTCGACAGGGGCACCTCCACGAAGATGGTACTCCAATCGCTCATCGCTCCATTCCACAAACCGGGCAACTCGAGAGCCTGCAATTCCTTGCCGCTCTTCGACTTCTGCGAGATGAAGCCCGTAGTGGGATCCACATATTGAGGCAGGTCGAAAGGCTTGCCCTGATAGTCCTTCACGGCACAGACGAGATCCACAGGATTGAAGTGGGTACCCTTGGTGAACATCTCCATATAGGCCTGATTCGACTTGTCAATCTGTGAACTCTCCAGAATCTGAAGACTGACAGTACCATCCTGATTATAAGTCAGGAACGGACCGCCTCCAGGTTCTCCGACATTTTTCACCACACCGCAAACGCGCATGGGGCGATTCAGTTTCTTGTGCAGATAGTCGGCATCCACGCGATTTCCCTTCGCATCAGTACACAGGTTGTCAGCCACAAAACGGGCTATTTCCTGCAACTGGGCATCGGTTGCTCCGGCATCCAACAGACGAAGGTATTCGAAAGCCTGCTTCTGCAAGGTTACCAACAGACCGGCAATAATCTGCTTCCATTCTACGGTATCACCTTTCAAACGGTCGGGAACAACATTATCGATATTCTTGACGAAGATGATGTCAGCATCAATCTCGTTCAGGTTCTCTATCAAGGCACCATGACCACCGGGACGGAACAGCAGGCTACCATCACTGTTACGGAATGGTGTGCCGTCGGGATTGGCTGCCACGGTATCAGTGCTAGGCTTCTGCTCCGAGAAAGTAATGTCATAGCTGATACCATACTTCTTGGCATAGCCGTCAGCCTTCTGGGCAACCTTCTGCTTGAACAGCTCCATATGCTCGTGAGACACAGTAAAGTGAACATGAGCCTCACCATTCGAAGCTGCATAGAGCGCACCCTCAACCAGATGCTCTTCCATCGGTGTACGGGGTCCCTCGGGATAATTATGGAACAGCAACAGGCCTTTGGGTAGCTGACCATAGTTCAAACCCTCAGCCTTCAACATATTAGCAGCAACGGCTTTATACTGACCGTCTGCCATCAAAGCCTTGATACCCTTGCCCTCATTCTTGACACAGACGGCGTCGAGTTCCTCATAGAAAGCAAATTTCTCGATGTTATCAAAATATTTCTTTTCGAAGTCGGTGGTAGGCACGTCATAATCAGCATCCACAAAGGCAAACATGTCTTTGAACATGCGGCTGGCAGCACCCGATGCGGGTACAAACTTCACCACGCGCTTACCCTGCGCCTTATAGTCCTGCCAAGCGGCAACATAGTTCTTTCCTTCTTCAGCATTAGGAGCCACGATACCTTTTCCAATGGCTGCAGCGGCCTCTAGTTTCAGGAAGGGGAAACCGGTTTTAAACTGTCCCAGTTGGTTCTCAATCTGCTGCTCAGAGATACCCTTCTGAGCCAGCTGCTTTAGGTCTTGTTGTGTAAGCATAATAGATATAGATTTATAAGTTATTGATCAAGTATTTCATACACTGAGTTATTCGACTTGTACTCAGGTACAATGTCTTTCATCTTCTTCACCGTAGCCATATTGTCATAGGCTTTAGAGATATTGATAAGCTCGTCGATGTCCTTCGACACCTCTTGATAGTCGTAGTCGCGAACCTCGGCAATACGTATCTTCTCGTGGAAAGTGGGCTTGGTACCTTCCAAGTCATTGAGCACCTCCTCATAGAGTTTCTCACCAGGCCTCAGTCCTGTATATTGTATCTCCACATTCTTGGCACCACTCAGACGAATCATACGTTTTGCCAAATCTGCAATACGCACGGGCTTACCCATATCGAAGACGAAAATCTCACCGCCATTACCCTTTGTACCAGCTTCAAGCACGAGTTTACAGGCCTCTGGAATGAGCATAAAATAGCGGACAATACGTTCATCTGTCACCGTAACAGGACCACCATTGCGAATCTGTTCTTTAAACAGTGGAATCACCGAACCATTGCTGCCCAGCACATTACCGAAGCGGGTGGTCACAAACTGTGTCTTGCAAGTCTTGCCAAGCGCCTGCACATAAATCTCACAGATGCGCTTGGAGCATCCCATGACATTGGTGGGATTGACGGCCTTGTCAGTAGAGACCATCACGAATTTCTTCACACCATATTTCACACTGAGATCAGCGATAATCTTCGTTCCGAGAACGTTGTTCTGAACGGCCTCTGAAGGATTATCCTCCATCATGGGTACGTGTTTATAGGCAGCGGCATGGAACACGTATTCAGGTTGGAACTCGCGGAAGATATGTTCCATGCGGTCTTGCTTGCAGATAGAAGTCACCACGATATCCGTAGGAACATCCTTAAACTTCTTGGCCATCATCAGCTGCAGGTCATGCTCTGGCGTCTCAGCCTGGTCTATCAGCATCATGGCAGCCGGCTTATAGGCTGCAATCTGACGAACCATCTCAGAGCCAATAGAACCGGCAGAACCCGTAATCAGGATACGTCGGTTGCTCAGCAATTCACCCACAGACTTCATATCGACACGGATTTCATCACGTGGCAACAGGTCTTCCACGCTGACCTCCTTCAACTGATACCCTTGGTCGCCTTGATCATCCAATTCTCCGTCTTTGACATTCACCTCACGGACATTCTGTGACATCAGAATCTTTACACCTGAACTCAAGATATCATCCTGCAGTTGCTGGGCATTACGGAAGTCATTGATACGTTGTGGAGCCACCAGCACTGCATCAATGTGCAGACGACGGACAACTTGAGCAATATCATTATTGGCATTGAATACATGCAAGCCCATGATACGGTTGTGGTTATTACTGGTTATGTCCGGAGCGATGAAACCCTTTACGTTGTAACGTGCAGGACTTTGCGAACGGATATACTTTGCCAGTCCTACCCCACTCTCCATAATACCGTATATGAGTACGCGGGCTGCTCGGGCATCGAGCGTGGTGACCTCATAGAGTGTTTTGACAAGTACACGCATTCCCCACATGAGCAGTGTGGCTATGAAATACATCAAAACAATATGACGGAAAGACAGGTGATAGAAAGTATTATCGGGATAGTAAAGCACGAGGTAGTGCATCAAATAGGCTACAAGAAGAGATACCGCATTGGCGTAGAACACACGCGTCAGGTCGATAAATGATGAATAGCGCACAATACCGGAATACGTGTGGAACATACGCGCACCGATAAAAGTCGGCAACGCATACATCGTAATTGTCTGCAACAACTTGAGTTGATCAAGGGCATCCAGCGTCCTAAAGATAAACAGCCAATAGGTCACGATACCTGCCAGCATCATAATTAGGAAATCCAGCACCAGAATGCCCCAATAAGGTAAAGCATTCTTGCTAAAATACCAGCTTAATATCCTCTCAACAGGTTTAAACAATTTTTTCATGGATCCTTCAGTCTTTGTTTTTCGTTTGCAAATATACAAATTGTTTTTTCATTTACAAAATAAACTGAATAGTATTTTTATGAAAGACCTAAAAGTTGTTTCAAGTCACCTTCTTTATATAATGCATAGACAGAAGTACCCAAGAAAGCCAGAAACAGGAATATCAGACACATCTTGGCACGTGCAGGACCGGCCTTTCTTACAGGCACCGTAGCGGGCTCAAGGACAGTGAATGCAGGTGTCTCGCGCTGCACATCCAACTCTGCCTGCTGCAACTGGGCAGAAGCCTGGGTATAGACCTGTGACTGGATGGCGAGCTCCTGACTGAGCTTAGACTGTTCACTACGCAGTGCCTCCAGGAAGATACGCTGGTTGGCATCACTGAATGAGGCATAGCGGCGACGAGCCTGTTCATAGCGCTCCTTAGCCTCAGCAAACGCTTTTTTGCTGAATGCCAAGTCATTGCGGGCTTTCTTGGTGCGGTATTCGGTGATAAAATCCTGCAGGCGCTGCTGCACCGAATCAGCCATCGTGGCGGCAATCAGTGGGTCTTGGTCGGTGACATCAATGGTAATGACCATGGTCTTTTTATCGACATCACAGACAATACGCTTCTCCAAGGACTTCACAATAGCAGCCTGTTTTTTGGTCAGCCTGAAGGGGTCAACCTTCTTGGATTCCTTTTTCTTTTCACCAGCAAAGAGACTGGCTATCGCCTTGGTGGTTGCCCCCATGGCTTCCGACCACCATGGAGCCTTCTGCTCATTCAGCAGGTAGTCGTAATAGGTCATCATCCTATCTTCCTTATCACGGTGAATCTTAATAGGAAACAAGGTGGTATGGAAGGTGACACTGTTCATCAGGTCTGGATACAAGGTTGGGAACAGAGCCTCCGTACTGTTGCCTGCGGCACCAGTGAGATTGACGCCAAACATACTGGCCATGCTGGCCAAGGAGCTGCTACTACGCTTGCTGCTCATCTCAGGGCTGAGCTTGACCGTCACCTTATAATAATTGGGAAGGCTCAAAGTATATATCACAGCAAACACGGCAGTGATGCCCAGCACCTTATAGTACAGTTTCTTATACTTCTTCAGATCATTAAATATCTTGATGAAGTCGATGGATGATTCTTCCTGTTCGATATAGTTTTCTTCTGACGACATATTGAATCACTTTGAATAGTTTATTTCACCAGATGAGCAATAGACACGAGCATGGTAGCGAGTGAAGCCATACTAGCTCCAATACCAAGCCACTGGTTCAGAGTATTGCCATCCTTCTTTTCCTTACTAGGTACGATAATCTCACAACCAGGTTCAATCTTGCCTTTCTTGGCCATTGCCATCGTACCATTTTGATAAACGATATAGGCATTGCGCTTCTTGGCACGATCACCAAAGCCACCAGCCTGTTCGATATAGTACTTATAGTCCTTGCCTGATTCAAAGGCGACGGTATTTGGCGTATAGACGTCACCGGAGATACGGACGGTATGGTTGAAGCGTGGAATAATCAGCTGATCACCATCCATCAACTCGATATCCTTGCTGGAACCTGGGTGAGCCAGTGCTTCATCCAGATGGATACCCACAGGATAGGTCGTGCGTAAGGCCAGCTTATTCAGAGAGATAGAGTCGTTCGAATCTGAGTTCTGACGCGCCATACGGATGATGGAGCGGATACGGGCTTTCTCATCTTCACTCATCTTACGTATCAGACGAGCGCCACGGACATCAGCACCTTCCACAGCACCACCGGCAGCATGTACTAAATCCGACAGGCGCTGGTTCTTACGCTCCATCGTATAGGTTCCGCGGAAAGCAATCTCACCACCAGCGGTGACCGTGATGGGGTCTTGGAATACCGGACTACGGCGCACCTGAACGATATCGTAGGGCTCAAGGAAGAAAGTACGGCCTTCGTTCATTTTGAAGTTCTCATCAATCGAGAAACTATAGGTCTTGGAAATCTGCATACCGGAAGTGACAGCTTTCGAATCACGGATGCGTCTCGACACATCAACCTTAGTTGTGGATGCAGCATCTGTCAGACCACCAGCCTGAAGAATCATGTCTTCAATAGTCATATTTTCAGCATACTCATAGACACCGGGGAAGATGACTTCACCCTCAATGGTCAGCGTACGCTGATTGGTATGCTCAGCCTGTGTGGGAACAAACAGCACATCTTCATTCTGCAAGGGGATATCTGCCTCACTGCCAGCGAGGATACCTTCTACATTGACGCTCAACACTTCCTGTGTACGGTTGGGTTTCATACGGCGCATGACAGCACGGGTGGGCAGTGCTTCCTCAGTGAGTCCCTCAGCACGTTCCAACAGGCTACGCACGCTAAACACCTTCTCACCCAACTGATACATACCGGGACGGAAGACGGCACCCTTCACCTCGACCATATTCTCGTAACGGTCAAAGATAGAGTCGACGGTCACCTCGTCACCATCCTCCATCTTAAAGGATGACATATCAAACTCATCCACATTGAACACGCTCTTCATGCGACCACTCTTGCGGTACACACGGAGCGTCTTCTTATAAGCATCAGCGCTGAAACCGCCTGAATACTTCATCAAAGTAGAGAGACTCTCACCCTGACGTAACTCATAGGCCATGGGGCGCTTGACATGTCCGAAGAGGTCAACGATACAATCATAAGCACCTACCTGAATAACATCGTTTTCCTGCAGACGGATATTACCGGCGAGACGACCATTGAGAATAAACTCATAGACGTCGACGACGGTAATCAGTCGGCCCTGACGGTACACCTTGATATTACGCAGCGTACCTAAGTCATTGATACCACCGGCACGATATAAGGCATGGAATACGGTAGCAAAAGCACTCAACGTATAGGTGCCGGGCACACGCACCTCACCCATCACATTGACCTGGATAGAACGTGTCTGACCCAATGTAGTCTTAATCTGTGAGCTCTGGAAATACCTGCCTAAGCGGCTGGCAATACGCGAACGGGCAGCAGCCACTGTAAGTCCGCTGACCTGAATAGGACCGAAATCAGGAACTGTGATATCTCCGTCTGGGCTGACAGTCAACTTCAGACTCTCCTGAGAAGCACCATACACATCAATCACCAGAATATCACCTGGACCTAACACATAATTCTGTGGCGTAGCGATATTCATCTGGGGTTCAAAGGTGAGCGAGCGGTTATTAAAAATATCACGACCGAAGACCTTACGAGTCTGTGATTCTGCGGAGATGGTTGACTGCATCTGTTCATCCATGCCGGCGTCTTCACTGATTTCATTCTCCATCGTATCAGAATAGGATTGAGATCCATCTTCTGAAGACTTTTGACGCATACGGGTAGCGGCATCACCAATGGCATTGTCCACAGGACCATCTAAGCCTTGCTTGGTTATCGCCTTGGCATTCTGCTGACGAATACGTTGAATCTGAGCAAGGGTGGCACCACGCTTCATCAAGTTAGTTACAATCTGATTATCCGAAACGCCAGCCTTCTTCTGCTGAAGCGCGATAGCAGTCACCTGTTCATCTGTAAGACGCTGTGCATAAGTGGTGGCAACCATCACCATCGACAGCAACAAAACCAAATAGATTCTCTTCATATATTCCATGTCCTGATAAAACCGGTCTTCACCTTCTTATTTATAAAATAAGGGCACACGACCATTTCAGCCTGCAAAGGTACATATAAAACTTGAATCTTTCAGACAAATAGCCACAAAAGTTGAAAATATAAAAACAAAATTAATGAATATTAACAAAAACGACTACACCTTAATATAAATAACTAAGGTATAGTCGTCAGAAACGTCAGAACTTAATCCTAAAAGGGAAGATCATCCGCACTACCCTCTCCTACGGGTTCACTGGAAGGAGGGAAGGGAGCTGTGGCATCCTGCGGAGCAGCTGCCGGCTGTGGCGGGAATGGAGAAGCACCAGTCTGAACGGGAGCACCTGGCATGGGGGCAACACCACGTGTTACATTGAAAGCACGCACGTCGTTAAACCAGCGGCCATTGAATTCATGGGCATCGATATCAAACGAAACCGTCAGGTCTTCGCCCATCTGAATATTAAACTGCTTGATGCGATCCTCACCGAATACACGGAATACACACTTCTTGGGATACTGTCCGGGAACCTCGATGACATAGTCCTGCGACATCCAGGAGTTTCCAGTACGCTGAGAGACACCACTACTTGCCGGTAAAACGGCAATAATCTTACCTGTTAAATCCATAATAATTTGTTATTTTTTTGCGATTTTTTTGTTTCAGATTGCGAAATTACGGAAAATATTTTTAAAAACAACATTTTTCCCAAAATATTTTTGCATTTGAACAAGTAATTTTGTATTTTTGTACTCAATTTGACAGATAAGAACATAACTATAAAATATTCACGCATGAGATTTACAATTTCCAGCACTGCGCTTAGCAGCAAACTCAATGCTCTTTCAAGAGTCATCAATAGTAAGAATTCCCTGCCTATCCTGGCAGATTTCTTGTTCGACATCAAAGGCAATCAGCTCTACCTGACAGCCTCAGACAGTGAGAATGTGATGAAGACACAACTCGAGCTCAACGATGTTGACGGCGAGGGCCGCTTTGCCATCGGCAATCACGACCTCCTCGAAGCAGTCAAGGGTTTCTCTGAGCAGCCCATCACCTTCGATGTGGACTTAACGGCCAACATCGCTAAAATTTCCTATCAGAACGGTCTTTTCTCGCTGCCCGTAGAGAATGCTGACGAGTATCCTCAGGTTCAGGGTATCGATGAAGGTGCCAACGAGATTGTCATCCCCAACGCACTGCTGGCAGAGAATATCAACCGCTCATTGTTTGCCACTGCACAAGATGAGTTGCGCCCCGTCATGAATGGTATCTATTTCGACCTGACCGCTGAATGTCTGGCTGTGGTAGCCAGTGACGGTCACAAGTTGGTACGTAACAAGATGATGACCATCCATAGCGACATGCCTGCAGCATTCATCCTGCCCAAGAAGCCGGCATCACTCCTGAAGAACCTGCTGGGCAAGGACGGTGGTGATGTCACCATCCGCTTCAATGAGCGTAACGCACAGATCAACTATGGTGACGGAGAGCTCACCTGTCGTCTCATCGAGGGCCGTTATCCCAATTACAACTCTGTCATTCCACAGAACAACCCCAACCAGCTGACGGTTGACCGACTGACGCTGTTGGCTGCTTTGCGCCGTGTACAGCCATTTGCCAACGACTCCAGCAACCTCATCCGCTTCCATGTAGAGGGTGGTACGCTGCAGTTGGATGCTGAGGACTTCGACTTCTCCAAGACAGCCACAGAGCGCATGGCATGTTCATACAATGGCCAGCCTATGAGCATTGGCTTTAAGGGTTCTTCATTCATCGAGATTCTGAGCAACTTCGATTGTCAGGATGTCATCATCCAGCTGGCTGACCCCAGCCGTGCCGGTCTGGTATTGCCATCAGAGCAGCCTGAGAATCAGGATGTGCTCATGCTGATGATGCCTATGCTGATCAACGATTAATAAATTGACAATTGATAATTGATAATTGATAATTGATAATTGACAATTGATAATTGATAATTGATAATTAAATTGTGAAGCTGAATTTACAGAAACCACTGGTTATCTTTGATTTGGAGACAACGGGCCTTGACTTGGTCAAGGACCGTGTCATCCAGATTTCTTATATAAAGGTATATCCCGACGGCCACGAGGAGCGTGGCGATGAACTTGTCAACCCTGAGAAGACCATTCCCGACGAGGTGGTTGCCCTGACAGGCATCTCTAATGATGATGTCAAGAGCAAACCCACTTTCAAGCAGTTGTCATCAAAGCTGTCTCAGGTATTCTCAGGCTCTGATATTGCCGGATTCAACTCCAACCACTTCGATGTTCCCCTGTTGGCAGAGGAGTTCCTGCGGGCAGGCATTGATTTCGATTTCTCGAAGTGCCGCTTGATTGATGCACAGACCATTTTTCATAAGATGGAGCGTCGCAATCTGGCTGCAGCCTATAAGTTCTACTGTGGCCGCAAGATGGAGGAAGACTTCGAGGCTCACCGCGCTGACCAGGACACAGAGGCTACCTATCGCGTGCTGATGGGCGAGCTCGACAAGTATGCCCCCGGTGCCAATGAAGATCCCGAGAAGGTGTTGGAGAATGACATGCAGGCATTGGCCGACTTTTCCAAGGTCAATGATAATGTTGATTTTGCCGGTCGCATCGTATGGGCTGAGGTCAAGGGACAGCGCACCGAGGTGTTTAATTTTGGTAAGCACAAGGGCATTCCCGTAGCAGAGGTGCTTCGCTTCGACCCAGGTTACTACAGCTGGATATTGGGTGGCGACTTCACCTATAACACCAAACAGGTATTGACACGCATCCGTCTGCGTGAGGCGCAGAAATGATGTAAGATGTAAGAGGTAAGAGGTAAGAGTTCTATGCTGAAAGGAAAGAAGATTGTATTAGGCATTACGGGTAGCATCGCAGCCTACAAGGCATGTCTGATTATCCGGGAACTGATCAAAGCGGGTGCTGAGGTGCAGGTGGTCATCACGCCTGCAGGTAAGGAGTTCATTACGCCTATTACGCTGTCGGCACTGACACACAAACCTGTGATTAGCGAGTTCTTCTCACAGCGTGACGGCACTTGGAATTCACATGTTGACCTTGGTCTGTGGGCTGACGCGATGCTCATCGCTCCCTGTACGGCATCCACCTTAGGAAAGATGGCGAATGGTATTGCCGACAACATGCTCATCACCACCTATCTGTCAATGAAGGCGCCTGTATTCATTGCACCGGCAATGGATCTGGATATGTACCAGCATCCAACCACACAGCAGAATATGGAGCGTTTGAAGAGCTTTGGCAACCAAATAATCGAACCGGCATCAGGATTCTTGGCATCGGGTCTCGAAGGTAAGGGACGCATGGAAGAGCCCGACAAGATTGTGGCGTTTCTGGAGAATGCGCTGACCCCTCCCCCTTCTTCTCTCACCGGCAAAAAGATTTTGATAACTGCCGGCCCCACCTATGAGAAAATAGACCCCGTACGGTTCATTGGCAACTATAGCAGTGGCAAGATGGGCTTTGCGCTGGCTGAGGAATGTGCCCGCAGAGGAGCAGAGGTAACCCTGGTGGCAGGACCTGTCAGCCTTGAGTGCTCTGAGGCTATCCATAGAGTTGACGTAGAGAGCTGTGAGGAGATGTACCAGACTGCTACAGCGTTTTTTAAGACCAGTGATGCTGCCATTCTCTGTGCTGCGGTAGCCGACTTTAGACCAGAGCACCAGGCAACGGAGAAGATAAAGAGGGATAAGCCTACCCCTACCCCCTCCCTAAAAGGAGGGGAACATGGAAGTATGATGCTGAGGTTAGTGGAGAACCCGGATATCGCGGCTGCTTTAGGACAGATGAAACAGGAGGAGCAGGTACTGGTGGGCTTTGCCCTTGAGACCAATGACGAGCAAGCCAACGCACAGAAAAAGCTTCAGAAGAAGAACCTCGATTTTATCGTGCTGAATTCCTTGCAGAATGAAGGCACGTGTTTCCAGTCTGACAACAACCAGATTAGCATTATCTCACGCGATGGCCAGAAGGACTTTGGCAAGAAGTCCAAGAAGGAAGTGGCCTGTGATATTATAGACGAACTCGCCAAGCGCTTATGAGTAGATGTTACTTTTGTCTTCTATCTCCCTTTATCTTCCTCTGTCTTCTTCTATTCCCCTTCCAATCGGTTGCTCAGGAACTACAGGTGAAGATTACCATCAACAGTGCCCAGATTGAGGGTTCTGACAAGTCGGTATTCGATAATCTGCAACAGACACTGGAGCAATGGATGAATGACCGTCAATGGACCGAGTTGCAATTTCAGAAAAACGAGCGTATCGTCTGCAATTTCAACCTGACCGTTACCAAATACGACAAGGCCAACAACCGTTTCTCGTGTACAGCCATGATACAGGCCAACCGTCCTGTTTACAATTCCGCCTATACCTCCACCTTATATAACAATAAGGATGGAGAGTTTAATTTCGACTTTGCACAGTTCGACCAGCTCAACTTCAATGACGAGGTGATTGACAACCAACTCACGGCACTCATGGGCTATTATGCCTATCTCATCATCGGTCTCAATCTCGACAGTTTCTCTCCGATGGGAGGCACAGAGATCCTGCAGCGTTGCATGAATCTGACCAACAATGCCCAGGACTTAGGATTCACGGGATGGAAAGCCTTTGAGGACAGCCGCAACCGCTTTGCCATTATCAACGACTACCTCGACGAAGCCATGAAGCCCTTCCGACAGCTGCAATATGACTACTATCGTCTGGGACTCGATGAGATGGCCTCCAATGTGGAACGCGGCCGCACCAATGTGACAACAGCCCTTGAATTACTCAAACAGGCTCATACTGACAAACCGTTAAGCCTTCTGCCTCAGATATGGACGGATTATAAGCGCGACGAGCTGGCCAATATCTATAAAGGCAAAGGTACCCAAAAGGAGAAAGAGGCAGTCTATGACCTCCTTTTCAATATCAATGCCTCACAGAGCAACAGCTGGGATAAGATTAAAGAATAAAACACTATGCTTCGAAAACTATACATCAAGAATTATGCACTGATCGACGAGCTCGACATGGAGTGGTTTGAGGGTTTTTCCGTCATGACAGGTGAAACCGGTGCAGGAAAGAGCATCATCCTCGGAGCCATTGGCCTGTTGCTAGGTCAACGTGCTGACTCCAAGAGCATCAAGCAAGGTGCAGAACGTTGCGTGATTGAAGCCCACTTCGACCTGTCACGCTATGACATGAAACGGTTTTTCGAAGACAACGACATCGACTACGATGCCAACGATACCATTATCCGCCGTGAGTTGACGGCTTCAAAAAGCCGTGCATTCATCAACGACACACCAGTGGCACTGACCATGCTGAAAGAGCTTGGCGAACAGCTGGTGGATATCCATTCCCAGCACCAGAACCTGTTACTCAACAAACAGGACTTCCAGCTCAGCGTGGTGGATATTATCGCAGATCATCAGCCATCACTGGATACTTACCGCCAACACTATGCTGACTATCAGGAAGCACAACAGACTCTCAACGCCCTTAACGAGACGATTGAGCGCGACCGCCAACAGGCTGACTTCATCCAATTCCAATATGAGGAACTGCAACAGGCCAAGTTGATAGAAGGTGAACAGGAGGAACTGGAACAGCAGAGCGACATACTCTCCCATGCTGAAGACATCAAGTCTGCACTCTATGAGGCTGACTGTGCCCTCAGCGGTGAGTCACATGGTGCTGTGAGTGCCATCCGTCAGGCTGATCAGGTGCTCAGCGCCATCAGTCGGGTACTTCCTGCTGCCGGAGCCTTGTCTGAGCGCTTGGGCAGCTGCCATATCGAACTGAAGGATATTGCTGACGAAGTGAGCAGCCTTCTCGGACATACCGATTTCGACCCTGCTGAACTGGATCGTATCAACAACCGACTCGATCGCTTGTATGAATTAGAGAAGAAATACCATGTTGAACGCGTGGAGGATCTCATCATACAGCGCGACACACTGAGACAGCAGTTAGATAACATCGAGAATAGTGATGAAGCACTCGAAGAACTCCAGAAACGTTGCCAACAGTTGCATGACATCTGCCAACAGTTGGCTGACCAACTGACACGACAGCGCCAGAAAGCCGCCAAAGCCATTGAGCAACAGATGCGCCAGCGCCTCGTTCCTTTAGGCATGCCCCATGTGCGTTTCGAAGTGGCTATCACCCCTACCCACTTAGGCAAGAGCGGACAAGACCAGGTGGCCTTTCTATTCTCAGCCAACACTTCCACCCCACTCCAGCCGGTATCTGCCGTAGCCAGCGGTGGTGAGATAGCCCGTGTGATGCTGTCCCTCAAAGCCATGATTAGTGGTGCCGTCAAACTGCCTACCATCATTTTTGATGAGATAGACACTGGTGTCAGTGGTAAGATTGCTGAGAAGATGGCTGAGATGATGCGTGAGATGGGACAAGCTGACCGTCAGGTCATCTCCATCACCCACCTGCCACAGATTGCCGCATTAGGCAAGCACCACTATCGGGTATCCAAAGAGGATACACCACAAGGTACCACCAGCCGTCTCCACCTGCTCACTGACGAAGAACGTGTCCGCGAGATTGCACAGATGGTCAGTGGCAGTGCCATCACCGATGCAGCCATGGCTAATGCCAGACAACTGCTGTCTTTGAAAGATTGATATTGAATATTAGAAAGGCAGAGGACCTGAGGGGGCATCCTGATCAAAAGGCGACGCATCGTTATAAGCCTGTGCACCACCATTGATCTTACTGCCCAGGATTTCTCCACCACCGTCATCAGTCTGTTTGGTTCCCAGACGTTTCTCCTCGGGATTCTCAAATCGTGTAAACTCACCACGGAAGGTCAACAGCACATCACCCGTAGCACCCTTACGGTGCTTGGCAATGATAATCTGTGCCATGCCATGCAGGTCGCGACCATTGTCATCGAGATAGATATGGTAGTACTCCGGACGGTGTACGAAGAGCACCATATCAGCATCCTGCTCAATAGCACCCGATTCACGCAAGTCACTCAGTTGGGGACGCTTGCCTTCCAGACCCTCACGACTCTCTACACCACGGTTCAACTGCGACAGGGCCAGAATAGGTACATTCAACTCCTTGGCCAAACCCTTCAGTGATCGTGAGATGGTCGACACTTCCTCCTGACGTGACGAGAAACGCATACCGTTAGCATTCATCAGCTGCAGATAGTCAATCATGATAATCTGCACGCCATGCTCACGAACCAGTCGGCGGGCCTTGGTACGCAGTTCAAAGACAGAAAGACCGGGAGTATCATCCACAAAGAGCGGTGCACCCAACAACTTGTTCAGTCGTTTGTCCAGACGCTCCCACTCATCAGGCTGCAGCTGTCCATTCAGAATCTTCGAACCTTGTATCTCACAGACATTGGAGATCAGACGGTTCACCAGCTGCACGTTCGACATCTCCAGCGAGAAGAAAGCCATCGGCACCTGATAGTCGGCAGCGATATTCTTCGCCATAGACAGGGCAAACGAGGTCTTACCCATGGCAGGACGACCGGCAATGATCACCAGGTCGCTAGGCTGCCAACCCGATGTGATATCATCCAACTTATGGTAACCGGTAGGCACACCGGTCAGACCATCCTTGTTGGCAGCAGCCTTCTGGATGACATCCACGGCATTCTTGATGACGGGGTCTATCTGGGTGTAGTCTTTCTTCATATTGCGCTGCCCCAGTTCGAAGAGTGAACCTTCAGCCTCCTGCATCAGCTCATCCACATCGACAGTTTCGTCAAAGGCCTTGGTCTCAATGACACTGGCAAAGGAGATCAGCTGACGAGCCAGTGATTTCTGGGCAAGAATACGTGCATGGTATTCGATATTGGCTGACGAGGCCACACGCGATGACAGCTCTGTGATATATCCTGGACCTCCGACATCTTCCAGATCGCCCTGTTTGGCGAGCTGTTCCGTGACGGTCCAGATATCTACGGGCAACTCATGAATAGACAGTTCCATGATAGCACGATACACCTTTTGGTGACGCGGTTCATAGAATGTCTCAGGAGTCAGCATCTCACAAATGATGGCATAGGCGTCCTTGTCAATCATCAAGGCACCTAATACGGCACGTTCAATCTCAGTAGCCTGAGGCTGTACATGGGCATAGGTATTGTCCACAGGTTGCTGTCTGCGGCGCTTAGTGGTATTTTGGTTCTGTTCGGGCATAGTCTTTATGATCTGTCTTTCAAAAAATCGGTCAATGAGAGATGTGGATGATGATGCATGAATGTCGAGGCGGCATCCACAAACGGGTTATCGAAGACCTGATGCTGCATCAGCCTGTTCACCGTCCACATGATGCGTCCCATATGTTTGTCACGGTCTTCCTGCTGACGATCCTTAGGCAGAGGATACAGGCTCAGCAAGTAGAAACTGAGACAGTCAGGTACAATCATCTCGCGGCGCATCAGCTGGCGCTCATGGTCACTATAGTGGTCACGATAGAAAGGATAGTCCTCGCCTAAATACTTATCCAAGCTGATACCTAATGAACCGCCGGATACAATGATGCTCTGGTCGAACGAGCCGATTTGGGTATATACCGTCGGGACTTCCACCTCCGGCAGTTCCTCCTTCAGACGCTTGAAAGTCGTCAGCAGTTCCTCGTCAATATCGTCCATGTCAGCAAATTGCAGCTGCACGTCATTGAGCATCTGCTGCAAGGTGGAGTCTTGGAAGAAATAGAGGAACTTCGTATTGATTTCCGGGTCGTCAACATGTCCTAAATGGAGCATGTCCTCTATCAGCATACGTGTCTCAGTAGGGAAATAGGTGTTCATCTGCTGGAGCGCAGAATAGTCACCTGTTGTAAGGTAGAGATGCTCAATACGGTCATAGCGCTGGATACCGATACGGCGACCGGAGGCATCCGTTTCAGAAGGCTTCAGTTGCCACTGGCAACCAAAACAGACGAACATCAATAACACCAATATGCCGTATACTTTACGCACCCTTACCGACTGAAAACATTAATTTTGTTAAAAATACGTGGCAAAATTACTAAAAAATATTTTAAAAACCAAATTTTTAGCTAAAAAGATAAAAAGCCATTTATTATTTAGTAAATTTGTAGCAGATATCAACTATCCATGGCATGAAAACATCTTTTTCACTCCTGTTGTATGCATTGGCGACCTTGCCCGTGATGGCTCAGAAGACCATCGAGGTGAGTGTCAGCAATCCGTTGTCTTCGCCAAGAAGCGACCAGCCAGTTGTCATGCAGCTCAACAGCTATGCCATGGATGTGCGCTCTGCATTGGTCACCTGTGGCGGAACAGAGATTCCCTGTCAGTTGGATGATCTCAACCAAGACGGTACCTTCGATGAGCTGTGTTTCCTGGCCGACCTGAAAGGCAAGGAACAGAAGCGCTACCAGATTACGCTTTCCAGCGATAGTGAGCCAAGGTCCTACCCTGCTCGCGTCTATGCAGAGATGGTGCTCGCCAATACCAAGGACAAGAAGTTGAAAAAGCATCAGCAGAACAACTATATCGATGCTATCACCGCACGCGGCGATGCAGCCTATACCTATAATATCCAGCACCACCATGGTGTCGCTTTCGAGAGCGAGCTCAATGCCATCCGCATCTACTTCGATGCCCGCCAGACCCTCGACCTCTATGGTAAGTACCAGCCGCGTCTGGAGTTGAAGGACACACAGTTCTATACGGCCGACGAGCATAAACAGCAAGGCTATGGTGATGATGTCTTGTGGGTCGGCCAGACCTTCGGTCTTGGTGCCTTCCGTGGTTGGGATGGTCATCAGCCAACCCTTGTAGAACCCGTTCGCAGCCGTACCCAGCGCATCATCAGCTACGGTCCCCTGCGCACCATTGTCGAAGTCGTTGACCTTGGCTGGCAAGTCCCCTCACCCATGAACCATGAATCCTCAACCCTGAACCATGAATCCTCAACCCTGAACCATGAATCCTCAACCCTGAACCATGAATCCTCAACCCTGAACCATAAATCCCCCATCACCATGACCCTCCGCTATACCCAGTATGCCGGTCATCGTGATACCGATGTCGATGTTTTATTTAATAAGGATGTCAGCGCCTACCGTTTCTCTACGGGCATCATCAATGTCAAAGGCTCTGAGGAGTTCAGCGACAGGAAAGGCCTGCGAGCTTGCTGGGGCACTGACTATCCCTCTACCGATACACTCAAGTGGAAGCGCGAGACGGTAGGTCTGGCAGTCTATGTACCACAGAAGAATATCGCTAGCGAAGAGCCAGCCAACAAAGACAACTACGCGTATGTCATCAAGGTAGACGGCTCATCTATGCACTACAAGGTCAACTACACCTCTGCCAACGAACAGTTTGGCTACCACTCTGCTGATGAATGGTTTAAATACCTGCAGGCATGGAAGCGCGAGGTAGAGCATCCCATTATCATCAAAGAAAAGAAATAATCAAAATAATTTTATTTATTAACAATTACTTTATAACACAACTAACAAATGAACAACGTACCTACAATTAAGATTGGAATTGTCGCAGTTTCTCGCGACTGTTTCCCCGAGTCATTGGCAGTCAACCGTCGCAAGGCTGTTATTGCTGAGTATGAGAAGAAGTTCGGTAAAGAGGGCATCTACGAGTGTCCTATCGCTATTGTTGAGAGTGAGATTCACGCTCAGCAGGCCCTTGAGGATATCAAGAAGGCTGGCTGTAACGCACTGTGCGTATATCTGGGCAACTTCGGTCCCGAGATTTCTGAGACCATGATTGCTGACTGGTTCCAGGGTCCCACCATGTTCTGCGCTGCTGCTGAGGAGACTCAGAACGACCTGATTGATGGTCGTGGCGACGCTTACTGCGGTATGCTGAATGCCAGCCAGGCACTCTCTCTGCGCAAGACTCGTGCATACATTCCTGAGGAGCCCGTAGGTGATGCCAGCCAGTGCGCTGAGATGATTCATGAGTTCCTGCCCATCGCCCGCGCTATCGTAGGTCTGCAGAACCTGAAGATTATCAGCTTCGGTCCCCGTCCTAACAACTTCCTGGCATGTAACGCACCGATTCGTGCCCTCTATGACCTGGATGTTGAGATCGAGGAGAACTCAGAGCTCGACCTGCTCGAGGCCTTCCAGAAGCACGCTAACGACCCACGCATCGACGAGGTTGTAGCTGACATGGCTAAGGAGCTCGGTCACGGCAACAAGATTCCTCAGGTGCTGCCTAAGCTCGCTCAGTATGAGCTGACGCTGCTCGACTGGATCGAGGGTCACAAGGGTTCTCGTCAGTTCGTGGCTATGGCCAACAAGTGCTGGCCTGCTTTCCAGACCATGTTCGGTTTCGTACCCTGCTATGTCAACAGCCGTCTGACCGCTCGTGGTATCCCCGTAGCTTGCGAGGTGGATATCTATGGCGCACTGTCTGAGTATATCGGAACATGTATCTCTGAGGATGCCGTTACGCTGCTCGACATCAACAACACCGTTCCCCGCGACATGTACGAGGAGAGCATCAAGGGCAAGAAGTTCGCTTGCGACACCTATACCGACAAGGAGATCTTCATGGGCTTCCACTGCGGTAACACTGCTTCTTCTAAGGTTTGCAACTGTCAGATGTGCTTCCAGCGCATTATGGCTCGCGCTCTGCCTGTTGAGGTTACCAATGGTACCCTCGAGGGTGACATCCAGCCCGGTCTGGCTACTGTTTACCGTCTGCAGTCAACAGCCGACACCAAGCTCCGCGCATACATCGCACAGGGAGAGGTTATTCCTGTTGCTACCCGCTCATTCGGTTCTATCGGTATCTTCGGTATCAAGAACATGAGCCGCTTCTACCGTCACGTCCTCATCGAGAAGCACTATCCTCACCACTGCGCCGTGATGTTCGGCCATCAGGGTAAGTACCTGTGGGAGGTTCTCAAGTACATGGGCATCCCCGTTGACGAGATCGACTACAACTTCCCGAAGGGTGACTTCTATCCCACCGAGAATCCTTTCGCATAAGCGACAAACTAAAAAAAGTGCACTCGCAATGAGTGCACTTTTTAGTTTTCACACGCCCATGGGGCATCCTGATATCACCTTGAATGATGAGCCTGACGACTTCCTATCTGAATACAGAGAATATCGCACGTAGCAAGGACGGTGTGGAGTATCACCCGCTACGGCCCTTTCTTCCCGAGAATGCCAAGGTACTGTTCCTGGGCAGTTTCCCACCACAGCGCAAACGGTGGTGCATGGACTTCTACTACCCCAATTTCATCAACGACCACTGGCGCATCGAGGGACAGATATTCTTTGGCGACAAAAACCACTTCGTGGATCTTGAAGCCAAGCGTTTCAAGATCGATGAGATTGTGGCGTTCTGCAAAGAGAAGGGCCTCGCCTTCTTTGACACTTCCACAGCCATCCGTCGCCTACAGGGCAATGCCTCAGACAAGTTCCTGGAGGTCGTAGAACCCACTGACATCCGTGCCTTGATTGCTCAGCTGCCCCACCTTCGCACGATAGTCACCACCGGCGAGAAAGCCACAGAAACCATCTGCGCCTACTTCGGCATTGAGAATCCGCCTAAAACAAACGAGAGCATCCTTATCCCTAATTCTCAATTGCGGCAAGGCCGCAAAAACTCTAAACTTTCAACTCTAAACTCTCAACTTTCACTATACCGTCTCCCCTCCTCCTCACGCGCCTACCCCTTGTCTTTCGACAAAAAGGTAGAGGCGTACAGAAAGATTTTCCAATGACCATACAATTAACATACAGACGGACAAGAAGGTTGTCGATGCGCATCGTGAAGAATGGCGATGTACATGTGTCAGTTCCTATCGGAATGTCGAGAAAAGAGGTGGAGGCATTCATCAGCCAGCACCAGGAATGGATTGTAGCGGCAAGGAAGAAGACTGCTGAACGCCAGCAGCAAAGGGCCGACTTCTACCATCAGCTGCCATTGACCACGAAAGCCCAGAAGCTCGAAGCTGCGGAGAGGTTAAAGGCATTGGTGGAACCCATGATAGAACGCCATGCAAAGGTGATGGGCGTCAACCCCACTGCCGTCAGTTACAGACCGATGGTATCCCGTTGGGGCGTATGCAAGGTGAAGGACCGCAGCATCTGCTATTCCACCTATCTGTTGCTGTTGCCTGATTGGTGCATCGAGCATGTCGTCGTTCATGAACTCTGTCACCTGTTAGAGCCCAGCCATAACGCCCGTTTCCATGCACTCATGGACAAATACTATCCCCGGTGGAGAGAGGCTAAACGGGCGACTATTTTTCAGAAATCATATAAAAAATGACAGCCCAGGAGATTATCGAGTATATGGAATCGCTACGCAATGAGGAGCAGCGAAAGGTGTTGATGGGGTTCTTCAAAACCGCACCAGGTGAGTATGGCTATGGTGATGAATTCTTGGGTCTGAAAGTACCCCAGACCCGCGAAGTAGTTAAATATGTTGCTCATGATTTTCTCTTGAGCGAAGTGCCTGCACTTCTTCAAAGTCGCTGGCACGAGGTGCGCCTCTGCGGTTTCCTGATTCTAGTGGCGAAATTCGAGAAACTCGCCACCAAACGCCTGGAGAATAACGAGGAGGCCATCAGACAGCGCGACGAGATCCTGACCATGTACCTGCAATACGCAGAACAAGCCAACAACTGGGACCTTGTTGATCTCTCCGCCCCTAAGATTCTGGGACACTGGTTGCTTTTGCCGACGAAACTGACCCCCACCCAGACCTCCCCGAGGGGAGGAGATGTGAAGCGGCAGGTGCTCGATGACCTCGCACAAAGTCCCTGCCTGTGGAAACAGCGCATGAGCATCGTCTGTTCATGGAAAACCTCGCAAATGGGCGACCCATCATGGTGCCTGCGCTATGCAGAGATTCACCTGCATCACCTTATGAATAAGGCTGCGATTAAGCGAGAGCATGGCCAAGCAGGCTTGAGCCATGCCGAGTGTGAGCAGGCTCGGCTTTTAGCCATGGCTGTCGGTTGGATGCTTCGTGAAATGGGTAAACGTGTAAGTATGGACTTATTAAGAGATTTCCTCCGCCAGCATGCCCACGAAATGCCTCGCACCATGCTCCGCTATGCCATCGAAAAAATACCGGAATCAGAACGGAAAAAATGGATGTCCATCAGGACTTAGCATTCTTCCATGACCTGCGGTCGAGCCTGCTCACGCTCGGCAATGCTTAAGCAAGCTTAGCATTGCTCTCGCTCAATCGCAGCCTTCATCCCTCAGCCATCAGACTTCTTCTGGTTCCCAAAGATGTCGCCCCATATTCACATGCCCATTGCTCTTAAAAGTCACACCTTCTTCTTCCAGCAATGTTCGCTGGCGAGACCACCCAGGAGCAGTACGACCCTCTTTGTTCACCACCCGATGGCAAGGCAATTTCTCTGCCCCAGTCGTATATCTCAATGTCCGTCCTACCATCCTTGAATGACTGGGCCATCCTGCTAATGCAGCAATATGACCATACGTAGTCACCTTCCCACACGGTATCTGGCTCACGATGTTCAGCACATCGTCACCAAACCTCCTCGCCTGTTCCGCCGTCATCCTATCAGGATAGTCCTTCATCCTCTCACTTTTATTTCTGCTGAAAATATAAAAAAAATAATCAACTATTTGTTTATTTGGCGCAATTTCATTCAGATTTTTCTCCAGATTTTTATAGGATTTCTCGCGCAGCGATCCCATTAACCGCTAACCGTTAACCACTAACCATTCTACCCCCATTGATTAACCCTCTTATTATCCTCAATCAAAGCGAGCAACTGGGAAAACCTCTCCACCCTCTCCGGCTTCATCTTCCCAGCATTAAGAGCCTTCCGATTCGCCTTCACCCAGTTCAGCATATTATGCTCCTCAATCCGATGCTTCGATGGATTCCGATGGTTAGTCTCAATAAAACCAACCACCTCCTTATATCTTGTCAACCAACGCTCCTCTTGTGTCATAACATATACATTTCACAATTCATGGTAACCCCCAATAAAAACAACCCATAGTCCAAATAAAAAGACATCGCGTAGTCCCGCGATACCAAAACCCACGAAAAGTCGACGGTTTCTGCGACTTTTCGTTTACATCCTCCCATATAGGGGAGGCTTGGTGGGGTGGATGTTCTTTTGGTTCCTTTTTCTTGCGCCAAGAAAATGAACAAAACCTTTTGCTTCTTTTCGAAAAGAAGAAATCAACAAAACAACTCTTTATTTGAGAAAGAGTTCGTTTCTTCTGCTGTCAGAAGAAATGAACGAAAAGCAATCACTCATACCTTGCAGCAATAACCTTCCAATCCACAATCTGCCAAAGAGCAGAAAGATGAGCAGCCCGTCGGTTCTGGTAATCCAAGTAATACGCATGCTCCCACACGTCGAAGGTCAGCAGTGGCTTCAAACCCTTCACCACAGGATTAGAAGCCCCCAGCTCCTGCGTGATTACCAACTTGCCATCCTTGTCTGCCGACAGCCACACCCATCCAGAGCCAAACAGACCAACACCCTTCGCTTCAAACTCAGCCTTGAAAGCCTCCACACTACCCCACTGCTTCACAATTTGTGCAGCGAGTGCCCCCTCAGGTTCCTGCGCAGCCTCGCCGACAGGTTTAAACTGCAAGAAATACATCTCGTGGTTCAGTATCTGCCCCGCATTGTTGAATACCGCCCCTGCAGGCGCCTTTCGTACAATTTCCTCCAGCACCTCGAGCTCTCCCAAACTCCCCTCGCCTATAGGAGAGGGGCTCGGGGGTGAGGCTAGTTTGTTCAGATTATCCACATACGCCTGCAGATGCTTCCCATGATGGAAGCCTATCGTTTCACGACTAATCACTGGCTCCAATGCCTCTGGAGCATACGGCAATGCCATCAATTCAAATTTCTTCATATCAATAGTTTTAGTTATTTATACTCCTTCCATCATCCATCTTCCATCTTCCATCTTCCATCAGACATCGCTACAATAGTAGCTTTTGTACCACTCCGCGAACTTCCTCAATCCCTCTCTCAATGTTATCTTGGGTGTAAAGCCAAAATCACTTTGCAACGCAGAAGAGTCAGCGTAAGTGACTGGTACATCACCCGCTCCTTCGACAAGCTCAGGAAGTTCTGCATCGTCAAAGTTTGTAAGAAGGAGTGCTGAGCCTGTCGAAGCAGTTGCATCGATAAACTCAGAATGTACTGCATTCATTCCTTTGATTTTGACAACTCTTTGAGCCTCTCAATGTCACCTGCAATCAGTGCCTCTTTCTTTGCAAGAGTCCACTTCTTCAGTTGACGTTCACGTCTAAACGCTTCTTGGTATGTGTCATATTCTTCTTTGTACACCAATTCTACTGGTCTATGCAGATGAGTATACTCTGAGGCGTAACCGGCATTGTGGCGCTTTAAGCGTTCTTCCATGTTGGTTGTTGAGCCCACATATAGTTTATTATCTGCACAACGAAGAATATAGGTGGTAGCCATTACATTCTGAACCACTAGAAAGATTTATCCATAATACTCTTTATACCAAGTAGCGAATTTACGCAGACCTTCTCGGAGAGTAATTTTAGGAGTAAAGCCAAAATCACTTTGCAACGCAGAAGAGTCAGCGTAAGTGACTGGCACATCACCTGGTTGCATGGGAACCAACTTCTTGTGGGCCTCGAAGTCGAAGTCTGCGGGAAGGACACCAGCACGAACCAGCTCCTCTTGCAGGATGTTCACGAAGTCCAGCAGGTTTTCTGGCTGACCACCACCGATGTTATATATAGCATAGGGAGCCTCTCCCAAGCCCTCTCCTGAAGGCGAGGGTGTGGCGGCCTCCCCCGACCCCTCCTGAAGGAGGGGAGTTCCGCTACAGAAGGTTTTGATGGTTTTCAATACCCTATCGAGGTCACCGAGGATTTCCTCATTAGTAAAGCGCAGTTCGGTATAGCCAAGCTCGTTAAGACGTGCTGTACGCTCAGCATCAGATGCCGTCTGTTCAGGAGTCTTGTGGTATCCTCCATCTACCTCAACTGTCACTTTGTACTCGTTGCAGTAGAAATCTACAATAAAGTCCTCGATAATATGCTGCTGGCGGAACTTAACCCCCAAACCGTTACCCCGAAGTGCATCCCAAAGAACGCTCTCAGCCTCAGTCGGGTTCTTCCGCATCTCTTCCGCCCGTTCCTTCAACAAACCGTACATCATCGGATCTGCCGTATGTATCCCCAAGTCCTTCCCTTCAGGGGAGGATTTAGGAGAGGCTTCCCCCTTCCCTTCATGTATCCCCAAGTCCTTCCCTTCAGGGGAGGATTTAGGAGAGGCTTCCCCCTTCCCTTCAGGGGAGGGCCGGGGTGAGGCTTGCATTACTCTCCACACCCCCTCTACTATGTCATCGACATAGGTGAAGTCACGACGGCAGTTGCCGTAGTTGAATATCTGTATGGTCTCGCCCTTCAGCAGTTTGTTGGTGAAGCCAAAGTATGCCATATCAGGACGACCGGCAGGACCATATACCGTGAAGAAGCGCAAGCCCGTTGTGGGGATGTCATACAACTTTGAATAGCAATGGGCAAACAACTCATTGCTTTTCTTAGTGGCTGCATACAGCGACACGGGATTATCCACTCTGTCATCCGTACTAAATGGCACCTTCTTATTTCCTCCATACACACTTGATGACGAGGCATACACCAAGTGTTCCACGCCCTTATAATTAATTGTCAATTGTCCATTATCAATTCCATCACGGCTGTGTCTGCAAGCCTCCAAGATGTTATAGAAGCCAATCATATTGCTCTGGATATAGGCATCAGGATTGGTGATGCTATAGCGTACCCCAGCCTGAGCAGCAAGGTTTACTACCACCTGTGGCTTGTACTCCTCAAAGATGCCGTCAATAGTCTGCTTGTCAGCAATATCACCCTTAATAAATTGATAATTGACAGTTGACAATTGACAATTAAGAGTTTCCAACTCTTTTAACCTATATTCTTTCAGGCGCACGTCATAGTAGTCGTTCAGATTATCAATATTGATAATGGTACTACCTTTTGTGTCTTTGAACAAACGCTTAATGAGGTTTGAGCCTATAAATCCCGCACCTCCTGTAACCAATATGGTTTTATTATTCAAATCAATCTTCTGCATTTTATAAATTGATAATTGAAAATAGACAATTGATAATTATTTTTTATCGCCTGTCTCTTTGAGTTTTTTAATTATAGAAGTAAGTAACTTAATGAGTTCAGCACAATCCGAATTGACAGATTCATACTGTGTATCATCCAGATAATTTGTTGCATGAAGAAGGTCAAGCCAATACTCTGTTTCATCAGCCTCCTTCAAAGCAATATTCAGTTTATTCAAGAAGTCCATACGCGATTGAGCATTTTTGCTTTCACGAGTATTTGCTCCTATACTTGTTCCACATCGAAGTAATTGCTTCGACATGACATATTCGTTTTTTTTCTCTGTCAGGAATTTATAGCACCCAACAATACGAATAGCAAAATCCCTGCTTTTAATCTGAATCGCATTCGCCATAATTGTCAATTGTCAATTCTCAATTATCAATTCTCAACACCCGCAATGCCAATTATCAATTGTCAATTCTCAATTCTCAACACCCGCAAGGCCAATTATCAATTGTCAATTATCAATTGTCAATTCTCAACACCCACAATCCTGTCAATTATCCATTTCAATATCATAGTTTTCGATTATTTTAGTTCCGACCACAATTGCAACCCTTTTTCTGTCAAGTAATATGCCTGGTCTGGTCGATTGTCTGAATCCGGATAGAGTTTCAACACAATACCTTCTTCCATAGAGGGCTCCAAATAATTAACGCGGAAATTGTCTCTGCCCTTTAAAGACAACAGTTCCATTATTTGTTTTCGAGTAAGACTTTTGTCGCCAAGAGCCAGAATCAAGCGCCGTACAGAATCTTTTACTTGACCTGTTACTTGACCTACTACTTGACCTGCTACTTGACCTGTATCTTTACCTGTATCTTTACCTGTATCTTTACCTGTAATATTATAATCTACAGAGTAAATCACAGTCATAAACTGACTGGGAGACGATTTAAACACAGGCCGTCTGTCATCCTTATACGACTCCAACGCCTTCGTCTCGTTGCAGATACGCTTCAGGCCGCTGCCGCGTTTCTCCATATAGTCATATGCCGTGCATTCAGCTATTAGAGTCTGAAACTCCGTCGATTTCTGTATCTCTTCTATAGTCATATCGTATTCTCTTTCAATAGGGTATCACAATCTGTGACATCCATTTTGTCGTATCATCAGTTAGTAAGTATTGCTTACCACCTGCCTAATTCTCCGTTAATGTCAAATTTGAACCCTGAACCAGTATTGCCCTGAACCATGAACCATCAGTTGCCATGAACCATAAGTTGCCCTGAACCATAAGTTGCCCTGAACCGTGAACCATCAGTTGCCCTGAACCATAAACCATAAATTGCCATGAACCAAGAACCATGAACCCTTAATCCTTAACCATGAACCAGAACGATGATCTATTTCTTGGTTTTTGATTCAATCTTTTCCTTCATCGTCTTAACGATAGAAGTCAAAACCTTCAAAATCCTATCGCAATCATGGGATAAAGACTGAAATTGATCATCGTTCAAATATCCATTGTCATGCAAAAGGTTCAACCAGTAATCAGTCTCATCCGCCTCTTTATAAGCTATAGACATCTTGCTTAGGAAATCCGCATCACTTTGAGCGTGCTTGCTCTCCCTTACATTTGCCCCAACAGATGTTCCACTTCTGTATATCTGCTTCGATATGACATACTCTTTATACTCAGAATCCTCAGTCAGGTATTGAAACAATCTCGTAATCCTACATCCGAAGTCATAGCTCAGTTCATGAATCCCTGCACTCTGCTTCTCCTCCTCAGACATCAATTTTGAAAGAGGCCCCCTTTTCTGTTTGTATTTCAACCCTTCACCTTGAACCATTAACCCTGAACCATCAGTGTTCCCCCTTTTAGGCTTGTATGATACAGGTTTTTTCGCTTCACCATGAACCTTGAACCCTGAACCGTATTTTGATTTCTTCCCTTCCATCTAACAACTCATTAATCATGAACCATTAAATATGAACCAGTATTAACCCTTCATCCTTAACCGTGAATCATGAACCACAATTCGTGAATCATGAACCCTATTTAATCATTGTCATCACAGTCTCAGGAGTAAAGCCTACTTTAATGATTGTGCACAAGCTCCTTCCCATGTCCTTCACCGAAGTACCCAACAGCCACACATCATCGTCAACTATCAAGTAGCGGTCATGTACTGCATGTGGCAGTTGTACATAGCTGATAGGCTCATATTGTTGGTTGTGCTTGTCAAAATCCAATTTCGTTTGCTCGTAATAGCGAGTATGTACTTCAGCTGAGACGCCCTTGTTTCGTTTGTCTAGCATTGTCAATACCCGCTCATCCACAAAATTATCAACCAAGATGATTCTCTTCTCCGCACTCCTTATCAAGTTACACACAAACATATACGCATCCCACACACATCCCGTAGGGATCAACAGTTCTTCAGGTTTCTCATTAGCACGAACCACAAAATCCAACTGCTGTTGTTGCTGATCTAGCGCACCCTCAATCCGTGCTATTCTGTCGTTTTGAGCATCAATACGCAGATTTATCTGTTGTAGAGCCATTACCTGCTGATGAACGGCATACCCACGAAGCAGATAATCCTTCAAAACGGCATTCGCCCACTGCCGGAAACGAGTTCCAACAGGACTTTTAACCCTGTATCCGACAGATATTATAACGTCAAGATTATAGTACTTTGTACGATAATTCTTTCCGTCCCCAGCAGTAGTCAAGGATTCCTTGACAACTGAATTCTGCATCAACTCGCCTTCACGGAAAATATTGTTGATATGCAGACTTACATTCTGTTTGGTAGTCTTAAACAATTCCGTCATCTGCTGCTGAGTCAGCCACACGGTATCATCCTGTAGCCTAACCTCCAGACGCACATTATCATCCGGTTGGTACAGCACTATTTCACCCTTCTCCTCTATAGGTATAAATTGACTATTCTCCATCTTCTAATCCTGACCCATTAACCATTCACCTTGTCATCGACTTTGTCGCTTCGCTCGTCGAAGAACCATTAACCGTTAATCATGAACCATAATTGAACCATAAAATAGGGTCACTGCCTTGTTGTGAGGCAGAGTCCCTGCAGATCCTTCGAAATAACGTAAACCATCATCTGATGCACTGACTCCAGCAACATTCTTGACTAGATTTATATTGTTCGTTTGCAAAAATACAAATTTATTTCCGAAATCCCCACCTTTTTGCACGATATTTTTATACAAACTCCTAACAAATCAAAGCCCCGACTTTTCAGCCAGGGCTTGGTAGAGATCCGTTCCAGATTCCTTTCTCACCTGTCGCGGCATATATCACTTTAATGACTTCCCCTGATCTCGGAAGCCTTTGGTCGGTCTTTATGTGCCACTGTGTGCCACTGGGACAGATACAAACCTACATATCCTCCATCGACAGTCCCTTGTACGAGATGTCGTACTTTTTGAACTCGTGCGTTGCCTGCAGCATCACCTCTGCCCGCTGCTTCAGCACACCTAGGCTGATTTCATCCGCCTGTCGCTTGATTTCGTAGAACGTTACCTTGTCCGAAATCTCGTCCTCCGCAATCATGTCAATTTTCGGAGCAGCGAGCGCCATCGTGCTTGCACGTTTGGCCGAGTCGCGACGAAAATCAACGCAGTTAATTTCGTTCTTCCACCGACGGTCCCACCAGCGGCCAATACGGGTGAATTCTCCCGACTCCATCGCCAAACGTTGGAAATAGCGCTCCAGCATCAGTCCACTGAATGTGCTGTAGTCGCGCCCGATGATCTCCTGCAGCTTCGCATAGTTCTCAATTTCAATGATATAGCTGTACTTGAAGATAAAGCGGAACCAGAAGCTGTAGAACACGTCGTCCAGCTCGTAGCGCACGTTCTTGTTGGCGCTTTTCTCAAACAGAGGCTGCCGCTTGCTAATCAATTCATATTCCTCAGCCAAGTTGGTCAGGTATCCACCCACCTCCTTGCCAATCACGTCCTCGATCTCGCTACGGGTGTTCTTCCCCCGGGCAATGCACGAGAGGATGGAGAAATAGATGCCGTAGTCCTTGCCGAACTCCTCTATCAGATTGTTCTTTCCCTCGTTCAGAAAGGTCGAGTTGGGGCTCACAATGTACCTTATCATGGCATCCTTGTCCAACGCATCTCCATCCACTAGTTGGCTCACATATTTAGCCACACCACCCGTAAAGGTGAACATTGCCAACAGGTCTTCTTTCGTGTAATCAGGCTTTGCGTCTGCCATGATCTGCTTCAGCACCGAGGGTTTGAAGGGCTTCACCCTCAGTTCTGCGGTGTTCCTTCCATACAAAGGCTCCTTTTTGTTCTTGAAGATTTTCTGCATCAGGGAGTAGATGCTGCCGCACACCACCAAATTGATCTTCGATGTCTTCTCAAACTCATCCCAAATATCCTGCATCTCGCTATACACTGCCTTGTTCACTCGGAAGAAATCCTGAAACTCGTCAATCACCAGTGTGAAGCTCCGGGTCTGCGACAGTTGCATCAGGTATCGGAATATCTCGCTGAAGTGCCTGCTGCTGCCCAGCGTGGGGATGCCCAATTTCTCGCTGATTTCCTCCAGATACACCTCGCACAGGTCCGATTCCGCCTTCCTGGCAACAAAGAAATACACGAAAGGCTCATCCTTGTAAGCCTCCCTAATCAGTGTTGTCTTGCCGATACGCCTCCGGCCAGTCACCACCGTAAAGCGGGCCACCCGTTCAGCCGTATTCCGAGTCTCCCTCAGGAAGGCGATTTTTTGTTCTCTGCCATAGAATCTCATTATATAAACCTTTGAATTATTGCAACTTAACTATCGAAACGACCATTTCCGAACTCACCGTTTCGGTTGCAAAGATACAAAATAATATTCAAATGGTTATAACATTACAACCTTTTTAACACATTAGCATTTCTTACGCTAATCCTTTACACATAAGCCCTTTAAACAGCAAAAAGGCAGATGCTTTCACATCTGCCCTCCGTAAATCCTTAATTCAGTAGATTCGTGATTCCAGCGAAGCTATGTTCCGTAGATCCGTGATTCCTGCGAAGCATGTTCCAACGAGTCTCTTGATTCATAATCATTCATCATTAACCTTGTCATCGACTTTGTCGCTTCGCTCGTCGAAGAACCATGAACCACAATTGTTCCAACGTTCATCCTGCGTCATAATCATTAACCCTGAACCCTGAACCCTGAACCATGAACCATAATTGTTCCAACGTTCATCTTGAGTCATATTTCTGCGTTATTTATCCTTTTTAACAAACATTATGGTTGCGCCATCGGTGCAACCCATTTATCGTATAATTTCCAAATTTCGTATTTACAAGCGTTAAAGTCGGGCGCTAAAAGTTAAACTTTTTAAGAACCCTGACGACTATAGCCGTCAGGATGATGTCAACGGATAGTGGTATCTTTGTAACGCAAAAGGTGGTCGTAGTACTACCCGAAATTATCAATTTTATTCAATAACCTAACATCACCAAAACAAATGAGTTTATTTAAAACTCCGCCAATCCTCCCGATGGAGGCAGGCCCAGAACGAGAGCTTATGGCGTGGTTCCTCGAAAGAGTGAAACGCATCAAGGGGCTCACTACAGCTCTCGATCAGAATGCCGGTGTCAACGGCAAGTGGCTTAAGCCCGACGAGCCCCACAACATTCCTTCTAAGCGCTTACTGCGCATCGTTCTTTACACCATGAACCACCTAGGTCGCGAGGAGTGCAAGCGAAGGACCATCTTGGCCATCGACTATGTGTTTGACCACATCCTTCCCAGCCTTGTCGATACCTTGGCAAGCCATCGGAAGCAGCGACCACCCAGTATTAGGCGTCTGTATCGACGCCGCTACCGGCTCTCCTATCGAATCTTAGTAACTCATCAAATGATAAATCCAATTAAATCATTTATTAATTATGAACCACAATCGCGAACAACGCTGTATCCAGCTATTCAATCGTTTTAAGGCACATTTTCAGCGCTCCCTGGCGCTCGATGATGCCGAGAAGGATTTTTATCCTTCGCAGGTCAGTAACCAGACCAACCGTATGTTGGCAGACCATGATGCCGCCGAATTTTGTCGTCTGATGATTCGCTTCACCTCCCACATGGGTGTCGATGATTTCAACAACAACTGGTTCTTCTTCTCCGATTTCATCTATCAGGACGAAGACCTCGACTGTCAGCACGCCATCGAATCAAAACAAAAAGAAGCCCCCAATGATGAATAGCTTTAATCTCACACAGATCTCACGGATCTACACGGATTCTTTTTATGTCCCGCAGATTGCAACGCCACACTTCGATCTTTAGTCGAAGAAATAAAGGAAATAACAGAAATGTTCTTGCAGCGAGATCAGAGTCAAGTTTACTTGAACGATGTCGAGTCGCGACGAACGTTCGCAAGGCAAATCAATTCTTTCAGATGATGAGTTGTATTTGTTTCGAAGTACTTCTGAAAGCTCGCTTTCAAGATACTTCTAAAAAACACAACCTTTATTCAGAACGTGTTCAGAATAAAGCAGTCACGCGTGACTGTCATCTGAAAGAATTATACCGCTTTTTATCTGTGAAGATCTGTGGGATCTGTGTGACTATATTTGAAATGAAATGACTTTCAATCTTGAAGCAGCTCAATTCGTTCTGGGTGAGATAGCCCTTGCAGGCATCTCCCCGGAACAGGAGCAGCTGTTGCAGAGGCTGGAGAACCGACGTATCACCCCCGACAGTGAACTCCCTCAGCTGGAGTTCCTCTTCCGCATGAAGAAGCCCTGCTTCGCCCGTGGCGAACTGACGGCTGTGTCGGGTAAGGCTAAGAGCGGAAAGACCTTTGTATGCTCAGTACTCATGACCCTGTGCTTCCAGCGCCAGGTACTCAATTTGGAACGTAACGATGACGAAGCCCCTATAGCGGGCCCATCAAACATCATCCCTCTTCCATCTGACATCATACATCAGCCATCATCCATCGCACCCCTCCGGGTCCTTTGGTACGATACGGAACAGAGCGAGGAATCGACGCAAGATATCCTGAAAAACCGTATCCTGCCTATGGCTGGCATCAGTGAGTCTGAGTTTCCTGCCGACCGTTTCCAGATTTTCAACGTTCGTGGCGAGTCCTATAGTGATCGCTTGAAGATGCTGGAAGTGGCTGTGCCCCGCTATAAGCCCGACCTCGTGATACTCGATGGTATCCGCGACCTTGTGGCCGACATCAACGATGGTGTTGTGGCCCAGGATGTCGTGGAACGGCTTATGCATCTGGCTTCCGACAACCGCTGCGCTATTGTATGTGTTCTCCACCAGAACAAGTCCGTCGAGGACAAGAACCTGCGTGGATGGATTGGTACCGAACTCAAAAACAAGGCTTTTGAGGTCTATGAGTGTGCCAAGTCTGCCGAGCGTATCTTCACGTGGTCGCAGACCGACACCCGTAAGTATGATATTCCTGACAAGGTGCAGTTCTCTGTCGATGAGAACGGTATCCCCTATCTGTGTACGCCGGAGCAGTTGCTCGAAGCCCAGTACGAGGCTCAGCGCAAGGCTGCCGAGCAGATGCAGCGTCAGGGTTGTGGCTCTAACAAATATCCCGACTTCAATCCCAAGTATATGATTGGCAAGCAGGGCCGCAAGCACATCTTCGATGTCAAGCTGCTCTTCGGCGATGCCATGACGCCTGGTACCATCTACTCTGAAGACGCTCTAAAGAAGCAGATCAAGCTACTGTCCAACATCATGAAGGATGACATCTACCGCGAGACGCTCCAGAAAGCCCTCGACGAGAAAGTCATCTACCAGTCCTACGATGGAAGCAATCACCGCATCTATGTCCGACAATAGAATTTGCCTCGGTGAAGGCCTCACAGCCCCCACATACTACCTTCTCTCTCGTAGAGAGAAGTACGTATGGGGCTTGACTTCACCACGGCACTTGGTTCTAATGTCACACAGATCTAAAACCATCAAGACAGATTTTTATTTTTTCTGATGACAGTCGCTATCACGACTGCTTTGTTACCAAGAACAAAGGTAACTTCTGAGAGCGAGCTCTCAAGATTCTTCCAATAAAATAAAACTCCATCATCAGAAAAATGATTCTACCACTGATTATCTGTGAGATCTGTGAGATCTGTGTGAGTTATATAATTTATTGCTATGAAATTAAGTAAACAAACCAAAGATGAAATTCGAGCATTACCGATTATCTCGGTAGCCGAAAAGCTCGGCATGCACCTCTACGGCATGGGCAAACTCAACCGCCGCAGTGTCTGTCCTTTTCACGACGACCACGAGCCCTCTCTTCACCTCAATGCCACCAAGAACATCTTCAAGTGTTTCTCCTGTGGCAAGGGCGGCGATGTCATTGGTCTCGTCATGCAGGTCGAGAACCTCAAATACCTCGATGCCTGCCAGTGGCTCCTCAACGAGTTTAACATAAACGTCGTTGAGGAATCACGGAGTTCTGAATCATCTGTTCAATCCGTGTCTTCCGTGGTCGATAATTCTTCCCTCAGCCTTCAGCCATCAGACCTCATCCCTCTCGAGGTCCTGAAGAAATCCCGTTCTATCGGCAGTCTCTTCTGCCAGTCCCTTTTGTCGTGTTCCTATCTTGATTACGAACAGCTGCGTCATGCCGCCCAACAGTACCAGCTCGGTGTCTCCCGCGATGGTGGTGTGGTCTTTTGGCAGATTGATGAACTGCAGCGCATCCGCACCGGTAAGATCATGTATTATCAACCCGACTGTCACCGCATCAAGTCGCGCAACCCCACTTGGGTTCACACCCTCTTGAAGCGCCAACTCCATCATGACTATACCCTTCACCGCTGCCTCTTCGGTCAGCACCTGCTCAGTGGCAAAGCCCCTGGAGCAACAGTCTGTGTGGTAGAGAGCGAGAAGACTGCCGTCATCTGCTCTGAGCGCCTCCCCGACAGTCTCTGGCTCGCCTGTGGTGGCCTCCAGATGTTCTCTCCCGAGATGCTTGCGCCCCTGGTCGATTACAAGGTCGTCATCTTCCCCGATACCGACCCCACTGGCGACACCTACCGTCGCTGGTCCGACATCGCCCTCCAGGCCTCCAAGCTCTATCAGTTCCGCTACCCTCTCCGCATCTCCCGCCTCCTGGAAGACCACGCCTCCCCCGACCAGAAACAGCGCAAGATCGATCTCGTCGACTTCCTATTTGAGTCTCACACTGATTCTTCTTAATTGATGTCTCACACGGATCTCACAGATCTCACAGATATTATATGGTTGAATCATTTTTCAGATGATGAGTTTTTATTTTATATGAGGCACTCTGAAAACTCGTTTTCAAGATGCATCACAGAAAATATAAACCTTTGTTCTCAGGAACAAAGTAGTCGTGTTAGCGACTGTCATCTGAAAAATAAAAATCCGTTTAGATGGTTTTAGATCTGTGTGACCTAATGAATTTAGCGTACAAACCCATCGAATTTAGCGTAAATTCAAGGAGAATTCAGCGTACAAACCCTATTAATTCAATAACCTTATGAATAGAACGTATAAGAAATCAGAACTGGCCGAATTGGCCGATGTATCATACTCAACGTTTTACCGTTTCCTTCGTACCCGTCGCGAAGCCCTCGCCCAGCTTGGCAGCCCTCTAAAGGCCCATACCCTCCGTGGTGAAGCCCTCGAATACGTCTGCCGCAACTACAACATCACGCTACCTCCCGAAGATCCTGCCCCTCCAAAGAAGCACATCAAATTCTGTTAGATAATAATGTCACACTGATCTCACAGATCCCACAGATAATTTCTTCCAGATGAACCTTATTTGGAGAAAAGAATATTGAGAACGAGTTCTCATAGTTCTTTTATCAAAATCAGGTCTTTATTCTCTCATAAGAGAAGAAAGATTTAATTTTATTGGAAGAATCTTGAGAGCTCGCTCTCAGAAGTTCTTCAAAGAAAAATAAACTAATTCATCTGGAAAAATAAAAATCCGTCTAGATGGTTTTAGATCTGTGTGAGCTTATAGAACAACACGATGGATACCATTCTTCATGTCGTTCTCTCCAAAGTTCACCAGCAATCCAAGCCTCTTATCCATCAGTTTGAGATAGGTCTTCAGCTGCTTGAAGAAAACCGGTCTTATCTCCTCAACAGATTTCAGTTCGATGATTATCTGGTCTTCTACAAGGACATCAAGCTTCAGGTCATTCTTTAGCTTGTGTCCTTTATAGTTGATGGGAACCTCAACCTGCCTGGCAACATGTAATCCACGCTGCTCTAACTCGAAACACAATGCTTCTTCATAAACACTTTCCAGTAATCCAGGGCCTAATGTATTATAAACGTCAAAGACAGCCCCTCTTATCTGATAGGTTATATCGTTTTCGCTCATTTCTCAGAGAAATAATCCTGAAGAATCTTATCAAAGATCGGCTTGTACTTCAATGGTGTCAACGGACTTGTATAGAAAGCGTAAATCAAATCAATATACTCCTTATCCGACAGGACGCCCACCACCTGCGGGTTTTCAAACGTCCTCAGCAATACATCCTGCTCGCCCTCACGGAAACAGTAGTCAAACGGAATGGTTGTCTGAAGCGGGAAAGAAAAGTCCTCGTCGCTGTCTTTCTTCTTGCCAATGGGGTGACCTGCATCAAACACATAAGAGATCACCTTACCGTCACGTATGTTACTGCCATGTATGGGAGTAGCTACACCAGCCCTATGCTGAGAAGTAGGGAACACCGCAATGATGTTCAGTTCCTCGCTGCGATATAGCGAAATCAGATACTTGTTTTTCGGTGGATTGGTATATTTACAGAAACCGTAGATGATATTCTTAGCCTTTAGCATGATGATGTAGCATTACAGAATTGCATATAGTCCAAGGCCTCTTCGTAAACAGCCTTCTTCTCCTCGTTGCCTTCGTTGAGTCGTGTCAGAGGGATCTCAACGTCTGACTTACCGTCAACGAACGTCACCTTCTGTTCCTCTACAATCTTAGACCACAGCGAGTTCTTCTGGTGAGTGATGTCACTCAGCTCATCAGCCGTCTTTGCGCTATATGCATCTATCACGCTATCAATAATTTCTTTCTCATACTGGCTATACGCCTCCATCTGCTTGGCAATCAGGTAGTCGTGCTGAAGCACCGGTGTCACGATATTCTTACCTGCCTCGTTCTTCTGGCAATGCACAAACGAACTGAATGCACCTGTCTTCACAGCATACACCTCTGGGGCCACGGGACCCTTCTCCCATGCCAGATAGTTGAACCATGTGAGCGGGAATCCCCTCATTTCCATGAATTTTTCGTCAATAAGATAGACCATCTTCAGCAGTTTACGAAGATGAATATCGGGGTTCTTCTCAGCGATATATGCCAGAAGTGCTCCGTTTTTGTCCTTATTTACAGTACATCCAAAACTCATAATCAAGTTGGTATTCAGTAATACTCTTTGCACTTTTTAGCGCACAAAGATACAACTATTTTTTCAATCTTACCGTTAAATTGCTGTTAAAATGAATATTTAACCTCATTTTTTTATTTTTAGTCTCACACCGATCTCACAGATCCCACAGATAATTTCTTCAAATAAGGTCTTTGTTCTCTCATAAGAGAAGAAAGGTTTATATTTGTTTGAGGAGTTTGAGAGCTCGCTTTCAGAAACTCATCAACCAAATAGAAACTTATCATCTGAAAAATAAAAATCCGTCTAGATGGTTTTAGATCTGTGTGAGCTAATGGTTGGTCATGGCCTCACTCACATAATCAGTTATCTTCCGAGTGAACTGAGGAATGTCCTCCACATACTGCTTATTCACCAGGATATAAAGCGATAACCCATTGTTACGATGATGCTCAAACACGGCCTCACCCACAACCGATGACACAAAACGATGATATACACGGAATCTGCGTGTGGTTCGTCCTGGCTCATCTTTTTCGTCCTCGGCACCGATAAAGAAGAACGACGCCTTAGGATCTTTCTTCAACACGTCAAGCATAATATTGAAGAGGGTATAAAAGATGGTACGAGGCTCAAACGTACTGGTACGCAAGCTGAACTTATTATCGCTCAGCATATTGGCCTTATCAAAGAACTTGATGCAATAGGAGTGCTCTATGTAGCGTTCTACTCTGACAATGTAAGTGTGGTGTGAGCGCTCGGATGTAAAACGGTACTGAAGTGTGTATTCCAACAACTCGTCATGTCCAGCCTTATCGTTCATCTGAAAGATAAACGGGTAGCCATCCTTCATTGCCATAGCCTACAGAGTATCACTTAGATGAGACGTTCGTAAACGGGAATACGCATTCTTTCCAGCTCCTGAGTAGTAACCTTCACGGTTCCTGGAGTGGCGTCATAATAGTCAACAGGATGACGGAGACTGCCATTAGGCATCCTCACAGTACGCTCTCTGCGAATGAGCTTCAGACCCTCGTTCGTAGTAATCAGCGTCTCTTTTGTTCCTAATACGTTACCCATACTATTTCCGTTTATATATCGTTTTCGATTGCAAAATTAAGAATTTATTTTGAATCTTCATGTATTTCTACCGTTTTTTTGCGTTTTTTTTCTAAATGTCTCTCGCAGATTCTTCTTAATTATTGTCTCACACGGATCTCACAGATCTCACAGATAATCAGTGGTAGAATCATTTTTCTGATGATGGAGTTTTATTTTATTGAAGAATCTTGAGAGCTCGCTCTCAGAAGTTCTTCAAAGAAAATTAAACCTTTGTTCTTGGTAACAAAGCAGTCGTGATAGCGACTGTCATCAGAAAAAAAATAAAAATCTGTCTAGATGGTTTTAGATCTGTGTGCGAAGTTCATCTTATTTCGCCAATGTTCGTCAGAGTTCGTCTTATTTCGTCAACGCCCTTTCCCAATGTTGTACCTTTGCCATTGCAAACAAGTTGTAATGGCGAGCGAAGGCTGCGGCTCAGCATAGCTCGAGCGAGCTCGGCTCTGCATTCGCCTTGCACTTCCCTTGCACTTGCATTCCGGATGCAATATCTTTAAACTTTCATCTTTAAACTTTAAACTTTATCGTATGCCCGTACTCATTAAAGTCAAACAAAACAAGAACAGCAAGACCACAGCCTTCGGCAAATGGTATGGTCGTGTGGTAGCCACTAAGACCATGAGCTATCAGGAGCTGTGTAAGCACATGTCGGAGCACAACTCCGTCTATGGTGAGGATGTCTGTCTCGGTGTCGCCAACAAGCTGCAGAACTGTATGCTCGAGCAGCTGCTCGAAGGCAAGAAAGTTCAGTTCGGTGAACTCGGCACCTTCTACCTCTCTGTCAAGAGCGTCGGTGCCGCCAAGGAAGAGGATTTCAACCTCGGTATCAACATCAACGGCCTCCATCTCCACTTCTCACCCTCACGTACCGACGTCAACAACCTGTCGTCAAAGATGCTGAAGAAGAAAGCCTCCTTCATGAATGTCAAAGACCTCATCGAGACCAAGGCCAAGTCATCTAACACCGGAACCGTTAACCCTGAACCATCTAACCCTGAACCAGGCACTGGTGGCGACTACAACGAAGGCGACTAATCCTTGCCACAACCCCGTGGGCTGATGTGTGATGCGTCCTGGGGGATCAGCGATGAGACACCTGAAGACCGTGAACCATGAACCATGCGCTCGAACTTGTTCGCTTTATACCTTTAGGTTAAAGAACCCTGAACCATGAACCATAAATGTTCCATCTTACATCATCCATCTTACCTCTCATGTCCGCGCCCTGCACATCCACATCTCCCACTCTCTTCTTCTATCTCCTTCTAACTTCGTTTAACTTCTTAACTTCTTAACTTCTTCTAACTTCTTAACTTCTTATTTAACAATGAAAATCAACTGGTCCAAAGTCATCCAAGTCCTCAAGTTCTTCGCTACCGTCATCACCACCATCGCCGGTACCCTCGCCGTCCAGTCGTGTGTCTGATGACACGGTTCATGATGCATGATTCATGGTGCATGGTTTTAACCGTTAACCGCTAACCGTTAACCGTTAATCACTAACCGCTAACCGCTAACCTTTAACCATAAGTTATGAAACAATTGAAATCAGTCAAGCTCATCGTCATCCACTGCGTGGCCAACCCCTGCAACAAGCCCTTCAGCGTCGAGAACCTCATCGCCTGTGGCGAGGCCAAGTACGGTCAGTGCTCCTACCACTACTACGTCCGCTACGATGGCAGCGTCATACCTTTGTTGCCAGAGTCCGTCCAGGGCGTCCATGCCCGCCACTACAACCACTGCTCTTTGGGCATTGTCTATGAGGGCGGCCTCGACGAGAACGGACAAGCTGCCGACACCCGCACGGAGGCCCAGAAGCACTCCCTCTACGAACTCCTGAAGGAGCTCACCGCCGAGTACCCCGATGCCCGCATCGTTGGCCACTGTGAACTGCCGAAGCAGCGAGTGCCAATAGAACTCGTTCTAAATTGGCCGAGTCGTGACGGCAGTCGACGAAGTCAGCTCCCTCTTGTCGCCAAGAAGTGCCCCTGCTTCCCCGCCAGCATCGAGTATGCTGATCTCCAGCCCAATGCTCACAAGTAATTATCCGTAGATTCGTAAATTCTTAAATCCGTAAATCCATGAACATCGTTCATAAGCCTCGCGATGACAGGTTAGCCAATCATTTCCATCTTCTTATCCGTGAGCGTGAAGACACCATTGGGAACGTTGTAAAGCGCATAGCCTCCAGCTAGGTGACGAGGAACCTCTGTCACTCAGATGCCATATCATACAAAAGCATCACCCGAGGAACTCTTGCAACTACTACCACATAAGTGGAAACTTACACATCCGGAATCTGTAATGACAAAGCCTACATAATTTAGGTATAACATATAGGTACAACAAAAATACAACAGCAGCTACAATATATAAAGTTATAGCTGCTGTTGTTATAATAATGGTATTACTACATGTAGTTTATCGAATGCTTACAGTACAATTGCCTGGGCAGCATTATTCACCCAAAGGGTATCTTTGACAGCCTATATGAGCGTATTCGCAAGTCAATCTCTCGAGGCAACAAAGTAACCCTCATCATCAAGGATGGCTGAGATTCCTTCGCTTCGTAAAGAGCCGCTTTGTCAAGCGGCACATTACTCCGCCCCCCACGCAGAGAGGCCGGTCGCTTAGGCGGCCGCCCACTCTGCTTTTCCTACTCTCAATTATCGCCTTCTGCAACAGGTTTCTTCTTAAACATCCCTAACATTAAAAATGCATGAACCACTCTGTCAGCCATGCCAAAATTGAAATTGTTTGTGGCTAACAAGCCATGACTCAGTTGATTTCTAATATTCCAGCCATATTGATCTGTTAGTACATTCCTAAAGTAATTGGCTATATCTTCCCCCATGTAAGTAACAGCCTCTTCTGTAGAAAGGAGACTATCTAGAGAAATATACTCATTACCCTCTTCCGGGTTCTTCTTTGCCCGCATGATATTTGCTCCATTCATAGCAAACAACCTACGGATAGCTGCTTCAAGTTGTGGGACTAACAGATGACAACATACCAAATAATCTTCTGCCATATAAGCGTCAAAACCTCTTCTCACAATCTCTCTATGATCATCGGTGATTAGTTCCGAGCCTTCTATTAACTGCATCATAGACTCGGTAGTCATTTTTCCCGCTTCTTTCATCTTTGTAATATGTAAATGCATGAATGGAATTGTGAAACGCATATTCTCATACATGCTGAAATATAGTTTTTGCCTTTCAGCATCTTTTCCGATGCCCACTCTTGATATTGTATTTCCAGACGAATCAATGGTAATTGTCGATATCATGTCCAGCAGTGGTGACTGCTCTGCTTTCTCTTTCAATCTATTTTTCTCATCCTCTATTCTGGGAAGGAACTGCACGAGGAAGTATAGTAATACTTCACGGTCTGTTCCTTCTAATGCTTCCTTTAAGTACTCATTAATTCTTTCTTTATCTAACGGTACGGAAAACTCTGTAGTTTTTAGTTCATCAAGAGTTTCTCTACCCAGATCTCCCAATTCAACATACAATTGGTTGGCTCTACTATCAAAACCATACTTTCTATATCGGGCTTGCAGCTGTTGTATCATTCCTTGCCCCCACATGCCACCACGCAAAGGGATTGATACTCTTATTGCTTCCAACATTGCGTCTAACAAAGGCTCAATCTTAGCTATATCCCCAATTAAATGATAGTAGTCAGCCAATAACTCAACTTGGTCTGAAAGGACATGCGTGTATTGGTCTGTTCTACTTCCATTCTGCAATGCCTGTTCTTTCAGCCTCTCAAAGCGCGCTAGTTGCTCGTTCAAAAGAATTTCTTCATATGGTAAGAAATAATTCCGATGCTTAATAAGCGAATGGAAAATCCTACCCCATATTCCAGGTTGCAAGTCATTACCCGTATGCCTTTGATGGGCATTGTAATATGCTTCTACAGATTTATTCTGCAATTCTTTATTCCTAAAACCGATGGATAAATATAAAGCACGTTCTGCATAGTCAAATGTCACGGTTTCGTACTTGCAATAATCACCTTCCACCACATCTAACAATGCCTGTACGTGTGCCAATTTGATGTTTCGATAATCCGGTTCTTTATTGAATAGTTTCTTTTTAAACTCCAATACCAACCCAGTGTATCTCATTTTTAAGATTGGGTTCTGAACCACTTGTGAGCGTGCTTCCCAATAAGTAACCATGTCCTCGGTCACATCCGTTATATTTGGGACATATACTTCTTCCCCTGTATCTTTCTTTGCAAATGTCCACTGCGGGCCATAATAAGTTCCCCAATACTTATCATAGCAATTCTCTGCAAATTCAAAAGCTATTGCCTCATACCTGCATTTTTCTGCTTCAGGATTGTCCTTGGAGAGGTTATTGATAGCTATGGAAATATCATGTGACAGAAAATGCTTTTTTTCTTTCACATCATAACACATCCATACATCAGCTAAAGTTTTGAAACCTTCCATTTTCAATCTGCTTTATAATCACCCATCGCGTCACGTAGGCATGACATTGAGCGAGCCAACCCATCAAGACCTGGATACATTGTCTCAGAAGTAATATTCATTTGCCTCAGAACATTTGAAACTCCGTATTTCAGTGACTTAGGAATTTCTATTTTTAATACTGTCACTGTATTCTGGCCGTAACGATGATCAATTGACATGTTAACCACATCATCGAATTTCATCTCACCATGGTAGGACTCGTCATAATAATCCCTCAAAATATCTTCAAAACCCACTTCAATCGATGAGGGAATTACGAACAAGCCCTGTTGCCTGTTGATTCTTTCATTAGAACGATGTGGCCGTGTAAGATACAAATAATGCTCTACCTTTTCTTTAGTGACTACAAAACGTCGATTAATGGCTTCGGTTGCCTCCTTGTATGTATAATTATCCAAATCCGTCCCTGACACGACATTTGTATTAAACTCTTCCCTATACTTTGCAAACACTTTCCCACTCAGTGCATGTTTATTCAATGCCCAAATAGCAGATTTAGGAAAGAAAGAGCCATCTATCGCCATGAACAACGCGACATACATAGAATAAGAAAAATCCAGCATTCTTGTTGGCGATCCATAGTGTTGCATCAACGACAACCACTCTATTGATTCGTTAGCTTCAGGTATATGGTTTTTCTCATAACTCGGGTATTTCCACATGAATTCGTCCATCATACGTTGTTCATAGGAGGCTGGCATTATTTTGTCACTATAGTTAGGATGATGGTTCTCCACCATTCTTGCCAGAGAAGTCTTCAATCCCCAATCCGTATTCCCTTGACCTCTGAACACGAAGTTTGACATAAACCGCTGGTTAAGACGGAATATGTCGTTCCAATGCTCAATTTGCGTGGTTATATATGCCTTTTCAAACCGCATAGTCTTTCAATGAACTAAGCGCCTATCTCTCCGTTCAACTGAGCCTGAATACTCTGAAGCCTCTGCTTAAGTGCAACATTCATTGGAGAATTGACATATAGCTGCAACTTATTCACAGTAGCCCACTGCAGAATAACGTCCTTTTTGATGTCGTAGCAGTACATCTGCTCGTTAGTTTGGACACCTGAGAATGGCAGAGTTTGAACACCTATTCGCGAAAGCCAAAACTGATTTCTTCTCGCTAAAGTACGCATATTCCAATTCTCTTCCATAGGCATTGCCTCATCATAGAGATTGAGAATAAAACAACCCTTCTGATTAGTGAGATTGGGGTTAGTTAAGTCCAAGCTCTCACCAGATAGAGTTGTTACATTTGGTGCAAAAGGTTGGTATTCTATGAATGCCAATTCCAAATCTTTGATGTCACTCCATTTCACAAACTTATCAATATCATACAGAAGTGAGACATCTACAGGCTCATTTGGATGTTTCATCATAAAGTCTTTCCACATCTGCTCACCACTCACCATTCCATATTGGTACACCTGCTGTACCGAAGCAGCCACTTCTCTTTCTGCGTTCATGTCTATCACATAAAGCGAAACATAATCGTCTGTCTCGTCACAACCAGAAGAAGTATTCACCCCATCTGAAGCAAATGAAAGAGCGACATTAAGGTCTGTAGAGAAATCCAGCATTGGAGTAGGCAGTCCCAGATGTTGCATCAGTGCCATACACGTTATGTCATTTATGGGGATGTTCTGCCCTTTAAAGTAAGCAACCACATCCGGATCATTCTTCACACGATACAGGAGGACGCCCACATAGTCTTTCTGCTTCCCTTTCATCTTTGCCGGACTATTGCGTTGTAAGGAAGTCAGCATTGTATACTTGGCTTCACATACACCACGATACCTCAAATTAGGCTTATTACCTATGGCATCTATTAGCCCCTGTAACTCTTCTGCCGTTTTGATGGTAGATTGCTTAAATTCCTTAGATTTATCTACTATTGTCCTGTACATTGGATTTAATAATATACTAAGATCAGTTAGTTTATTTATACTGATTAAGGTGCTTGTTTCCCTCTATAATAGCTAAGAGGGCTTTGAATGCGCCAACTCGTTCTTCCTTCAGTTCCCCAGCGTTAAAAAGCTTTTTATTGTGATGAATCCAATTGCAATATAGCCCTCTTTCTGTGTCATCATACTTCGACGGATTTCGCTCATTGGCCTCAATAAACTTAATCACCTCATTATATCTTGTCAACCAACGAGTGTCTTGATCCATAATTCCCTAGTTCCGTAAATCCGTAATTCCATCAACTGTTCAACCGCTTCTTAACCTTGGCAGTGATTGTTATTAGGATTTTATTTATCCGTGAACAATCACTAAGAAGCGACTCAGCTTGAACAGTTGATAGGTATCCGTTATCCCGGAGTAGCGAGAGCCAATTCTCGCTCTCCCTGGCTTCCTTCAAGGCGATTGTAGCCTTGCTCAGAAAATCCGCGTCGCTCTGAGGATGTTGCGCCTCATTCATATTCGCATTGATGCTTGTAGCTGACCTCAACAATTGCCTCCCCAGTGCATCAACGATATCCCTATCCGCTTTACTCAACTTCCCCTCGTTCAGATATTTATACAGCCTTATAATCCTACAAGAAAAGTCATAGCTCAACTCCAGAACCTGCGCCTCAGCCTTCTCAGCCTCTGTCATAAGCGGCTTAAGAGTCCCGTTGAATGTCCGTGTTTCCGTAGATCCGTGGTTCCTAGACTCCGTATCTCCGTATTTCCTGGGATTCGTACTTCCCTTCTTATCTGTCTTCTTGTATTCTGCCATAGTAGATTATCCGTAAATCCTTTGATTCGTGACTCCGTAAATCCGGCGAAGCTGCTTTCCGTTAATCCTTAATTCCGTAGATTCGTGATTCCTGCGAAGCATGTTCCAACGTTCATCATGTATCATTTCCCCTTCCTCCCCCATTGAGGCCAAAAGAGGTATGAACAGAATTGCCATATGGCTTTCAGGAACTTCATCCAATGATATTTTCCTTGAGCTTTGCTCGAACCTGCTAACGTTCGATAATTCAAAAGCGAGTTTTTGATTATGCTCACACAATCGCAGCCTTGATAGTGTCAACGATGTATTTTACATCATCATCGCTGACGTATGGGCCTGCAGGTAAGCACATTCCTACCTTGAACAATGATTCTGATACGCCATTCACATATGCAGGAACATCTTTGTAGCAAGGCTGTTTGTGCATTGGCTTCCATACTGGACGTGCTTCAATCTGAGCCTTGTCGAGTGCTACGCGCATGGCTTCTACATTGGCATTGGGTTCACAATCGGTATGAGCAGACTCTGCTGCATGAATCACACCTGCAGCACCACCAACGGCACCAGTCACGATAGTCTTATAAGCATCCTCCTGCCCCTTCACCTTCACATCCTCATCAATGGTGATGGTGCAAAGCCAGTAGTTACTGTCATAGACAGGTTGAGATGTATGAGGGTCGATGTCTGATGGCTGAGAATGAACAGTTATTCCTTTAACGTCCTTCAAGAGTTCTTCATACATCTTCTGCACATGCTTATGATGAGCAAGGTGGTCATTTACCACTGTCATCTGTCCACGACCAATACCAGCGCAGATGTTCGACATACGATAGTTGTAACCTATCTTCTCATGCTGGTAGTAAGGATAGCTCTCACGATACTGTGTCGCATACATCATAATCTTGCGCCAGTGGTCTTCATCCTCTGTAATCAAAGCGCCACCGCCAGAGGTAGTTATCATCTTATTACCATTGAATGACAACACACCATACTTACCAAATGTGCCCAGCATCTGTCCCTTGTAGCGAGAACCAAAGCCCTCAGCTGCATCCTCCACCACAGGGATGCCGTACTTGTTAGCTATCTCCATGATGCGGTCTGCCTTATATGGCATACCATACAATGCTACAGGAACGATAGCCTTTGGATACTTACCAGTCTTTTCTTTACGATCAACAATAGCTTTTTCCAGCAGTTCAGGATCAATATTCCAAGTGTCAGGCTCAGAATCCACCAGAACAGGAGTTGCACCCAGATATGTCACAGGATGTGTAGAAGCACAGAACGTAAAGCTCTGCACAATCACCTCATCCCCAGGCTTCACACCACAGTTCAGCAATCCCAGATGCACCGCCGCAGTTCCTGCACTCAACGCCACAACACGCTTTGTCGGTTCACCATTAACCATGAACCTTGAACCAGCACAAACGAAACGCTCAAGCTCCTGCTCAAAAGCGTTTACGTTTGGGCCTAATGGTACCACCCAATTCGTATCGAAAGCCTCCTTTACGTACTTCTGTTCTAAACCTTCATCAGACATGTGCGCAAGGCACAAATAGATTCTTTTTCTTTCAGACATAATATATTAGTTTTTTTAATATCTTCCCAAAAACCTCTCTCGCACCTTCAGCCAATTCACATTCAGGAATATGCTTGGTGAGTACCTTAGTGCCTTCCACGGGAATATCTTTGCAATTTGCAAAGTATCCTTAAATTTATTCCCAGAATAACCACCAAGTATAAACTCCACTAACTTTTCCGCCTTCTTGTCAAACCTTGAATCATGAACCATTAAACGTGAATCCAAATCTGGCATACCAAGATATCTGCTTGCCAGATTATAGAACGCTTTCCACTCCTTCATTAAACCAGCTTTGCGAATCCAAAACTCCAAGCGTTTGTGATTCAAAGAATCCTTATAAGTCCAAAGCAGCCTACACCAGTCACAAATCTGTCTCAGATTCATTCCTTCTTTATAGAAGTGTTTAATGAAATGAGTAAAGACAAAAAATACATCATTATCGGGAGCAGGAAGAAAAACTGTTGTTCCTCCATTATCCCATGACCTTACATTCCCACCATAAAACACATCTTTCTGTACCTCATCAACCATTTTGTCTACTCTCCCAGAAAGGCCAGTCCTCAATGAACCATGAATCTCCACATACCAGGGGTCTATATTAAGACCAAGGTGTTGAGAATATCTTTCCTCACTCTTATTAACTGAAGATAAAGGTAACAGGAAATTTTTAGCTTTCTTATAATTTGAATCGCTTAATAAGAAATCTACGTCTCCCGAAGCCCTCCACAGAGGACGGTTATAGCACTGAGCAATTCCTTGCCCTTTTACAAGAAGGGTATATATGCCAGCCTGTCGCATCTTATCAACAACATCTGCTATGAAGTTATTCATTGCAGTATTACGTTGTTCCAATTGTAGGGTCTGTCCAACTATTTGCAATACTAATGCCTGCGGAGCCTTTATATCAGAGGCATGCTCCAACCCTGCTGCCAGAAGACCTATAACGGACTGCTCTTCGGCCAGCCGGTAAACTACATTGAAGTTTATATTATCATACTGTGAGAGTCGAGCTTCTTTTTCCCAAAGCCCAGCCCTCACTAATTCAAGAAATACATGCTGATTATTTGATGGCATCCTTTATTGTTTAATCAATGTAATTTCTGCTACACTATATGACATTTACAATTCTACTTAATGTGGTAATCAAATCATAGCCGTCCCATACAAGGGTGAAGTCCATGGACTTGCCCAGAGGAACAAACCTGTCCACACCCTGCGGGTGATCTTCGTTCACAAACTTAATTATCTCTTCACGCGTCAGACCATAATAGGTAACAGTCTGGCTCTTGATGGTTGCTATAGGCAACAGGTCTGTGAGAGACTTGGCATCATACTCATAGAAGAAACCACTGTTGAAACGGTAGTCCATCAATACAGGATTCAAACAATCCACCTGAATGCGAGTAAGTAAAGGTTGCTCAACAGTGACTTTACCCAACTTCAGATTAGCAGCAGCTTTGTACAAAGCATTGATCTTACCAATGGTCTGTACCGGTGCAATATTATAATGCTCCCGAGCATACGATACCACCTTTTTCCAGAATAGTTCCTTAGCTTCAGCCTTCTTCTCTCCTACCCACACAATAATACGAGGAGCAGTACAAGCATTCTGGTCAGAGAAGTAGGTATCATTATAGAAGTTCTGAACCACCTTGTCCTGATCATCTGAAGCCAGGAATGCATCTGCATTCAGTACTGAGAAGCTATAGCGGTCTGCAAAATTCACCTCATTAGCACGAGGCTGCAGAGGGCTCTGGCGAATCTCAGCAATGGTAGCATCACCACCCCATACCACACGACTCTGGCACATGCCGGAGAAGAGGTCGGTAATCTCCTTGATAGGCGGATACTTCACGAAGCAGATGTAAGGTGCCATATCCTTGTGAGTGGTCTCTAACAGCTCACCTACACAGTCACTAATTATCTGCACCTGCGGGAAATCCTTGGCAGGCAGACGAACAATATTGGCATTACCAGCCAGCAGACCAGCTGCAAAGCTGAAAGCACAGTTCACAGGAACGTTACTCGGGGTACTGTGGAAAACAATACCACGGCCCAATCTGCGTTCCAAGTCAATATACTTGGCCTTTTCCTGCATCAATGCACCCTTACGGCACCAGAATCCGAAGGTCATCACATCAGAATACTGACGGCCTCTCTGCATAACCAGTTTGGATAGGTCGTTGAAGAAAGAAATGACTGGTTCAGCAAACGGAGGCAATGCAGGCACGTGAGGCATCTCCTCAATGGTCTTATCATCACCTATCACATACTCCAGTCCGCTCAGTTTTCCAAACTTGGCAGCATAGGTATCAGAGCATCCACGAATCTCTGCATTCTTGATACGTCCGTGGATGTGGAAGTATTTGCCTTTACGTCCGCAAGGGCAATCATCCTCACCAAGTACCACACCCTCATCTTCCGTCAACAGAACGTGACCAGGATAGCTCTTGGGCAGTACACTCACAACCTCAATAATTCCCGTCTCACCGTTCTTGGCAACACTAAAATCCTTCGGATTACGGATAATGACATCAGAGAAGTTAGAGGCATGCAGGTGACCACATTCACACTCAATATAGATGGTGCCGGTCTGCTCCACCATACCGTAGTAGTCGTGAACATTCTCCACCTTGATTCCACATACATCATTCAGGCACTGTTTGAACTGAGCTGTAGAGACAGACTCTGCCACCAGTTTCTTCCAGCCACCACCGTGAATCAGCACACCTTTGGAAAGGTCGGGCTTATAGCCACTCTCCAGCAGTTTCTTATAGAAGTGCTGCCAAATCATGAAGGTGAAGCCAAAGAGGAAGATGGTCTCATCCTTATGCTCTTCCAAGAAGGCTTTCATACCTTCAATATCCAGCTCCATATTCTCGTCCAGCGCATACATACGCTTGCTGCCAAACATAGAGAAGCCCAGGATACCAGCTCCACGGGCAGAGAACATATTGCGGTCCTTCACCACATTGCTAGAGTCCAAGATAATCATCGGAACACGCTTGTTGCCCAACAGTGAAGCTACAATCTTGGTGAGTGTCTTGGTCTGGTTGGCAGAAGTCTCACGATCCAGATAGATCTTGGAGGTCTTCTGGCCGGTAGTTCCAGAGGAAGTCATGGTCTTAATCACCTCATCTTCTGTCACACTTCTTAATGTAAGATCCTTGAACAGGCTTACCGGCAAATACGGGAGGTCCTCATAATGCTTGACCTTACTGATGTCAAAGCCGGTCCCGTCCAGCATCTTGCGGTATTCCTCACTATGCTCATAGTGGTACTTGGTAAGGTTCGCCAAATACTCATCCAGCACTTTATGCTTGTCTTCTTTACCTAAGGAATAGGGAGCAATCTCTAATAATTCTTCAAGTGTCATATATTCTATACTTTATTTATTCTCTATCATTTGTTGCATAGCCGGATAATCTATCTTGCCTGAACTCTTTACAGGAATAGCATCAATTACACGTACTTCAAATGCCTTGTTATTCAGGCCGGTCTTTTCTACCAGCAGTTTCACAATCTGTTCTTCCAAGCCTTGTTCAGTAACAAAGATGGTGATCTTATCATCCACACCAACGCAAGCGCAACTAGTAGTTACATTGCTCTTGACTATCTGCTCTGTAGCATCCAGGTTACAGCGGTTACCCCAGACTTTCACGAATCTCTTCAAACGACCCGTGATGTAGTAATAGCCGTCTGCATCTCTACGAGCAACATCACCAGTGTGAAGTACACCCAGGTTCTCGTCGCCTTTGGCAAGGTCAGCTCTACATTCAGCATAACCTAAACTTACGTTCGGACCTTCGTAAACTAGTTCTCCATCCACATCCAGTTCTTCAATGGCGTTACCGTTAACGTCAATCAGTGAAAATTTTCCTCTTGGGATAGCTATACCTATGCTGGCGTATTTGTCCAAGGAGTGCTCTAAAGGCAAGTAACTCATACGGGCTGTCGCTTCTGTCTGGCCATACATCACAAAGAAGCGTTTATCTTTGCTCTGAGCCCATTCGATGTATTCTTTCGCGAGATCTTTATTCAGTTTACCGCCAGCCTGGGTCATGGTCTTCAGATAAGGCAATTCCATACGCATAAAGCGAAGCATCTTCAGCATCTCATAGGTGTAAGGCACACCGGCAATAGAAGTTGCTTTCTGCTCCTTCATGAAGTTCCAGAAGTCTCTCTGAGCAACTGTCCCTTCTGTCAGCAGAATGGTTGCGCCTTTGATGAGGTGGCTGTTAATCACAGACACTCCATAGCTGTAGTAAGACGGTAGGGTTGTAACCGGTCTCTCATTCTCATCAATCTCCAAGTACTCAGCAATTGATTCTGCATTGGCCAACACGTTCTTGGCTGAAAGGCGTACAAACTTAGGAGAGCCTGTGCTTCCTGAAGTGGTGAGGCAAAGCGCCAATTCGGAATTGATTTCAGGCTTCTCCACTTCCTTCTCATAGCTCATTTTTTGCAAAGAGTAGGATGAGTACTTGTAAATGGTCTCGCCACCTATTTCACTGACCTTTTCATTATCTGCCCAAATGTATTCCGGCTGGTAGATGGCGGCCAGATTCTGCAAAACAGAAAGGTCTTTGTTACCATCCAGCAATACGATGGGAATATGGTGCTCCATACAAGCCACATAACCCACCAGTGAGCCAATACGGTTCTCACAAAGGCAGAAAAATAAGCCTTCCTGCGGAACGGCTTTAGCAAAAGCGTCTGTAACAGCTATTAAATCCGAGTAAGTCAGCCTTTCTCCTTTATCGGTAATAACGGCTGTATTATGTTTATATTTATCTAAATTGAACATATATCTTGTTATTTTCCATAATTTCTTTCAAAACGAATAGGGCTCCGTGCCCAGGCAGAATTGTAATATCAGGCGTTAGGAGGCGGCAAAACAACGGCATGGTGATACTCTCATAATCTGCTTTGTTGCTTCCCGGAAATCGTATAATAATGGGTAAGTCTTTCAGTAATGAGTCACCAGTAAACGCGTATTGACCGTTCATAACAATCAAACTGCTTCCTTGGGAATGACCCGGGATGTGATAAAACTGAAAGGTATAGTTATGCCATTTAAGCGTATACTCTTCTGCGTAAGTTATATCTGCATAATACTGCTTTGGAACGAACGACTTCTTAAAGTCCTCGTAGATATGCGTTCCATTTATATGATCCTCTTCCCCCAGAATAAAAGCAATCAATGTTGGGCGCAAATATTGTCTTCTGGCAATATGTTCTGCTGCATTCTGTTGACAAATCAGTGTACTTTCAAACTGTTCTTGATACCAATAGACTCCTGTGGTATGGTCGTGATGTTCGTGGGTGAGAAGGATGGTAACTCTCTTTATTCCTTTGTCCTTTAACAGGTTTGTGAGTTCTTCGTTCTTATGAGGGTCAATAATCAAAGCTTCATCTTCTGCCAAGAGCACATACATATTGGAATTGATGTACTCATAAACAGAGTGTAACAACGTTATCTTCCCTAAACAAATCTCATCCAACATCACAAAGTGTTCAGTTTATTTTCAATACTTGCAGCAATCAGCTCGGGACTCAAGCCCGCTTGCTCTACCAAATAGTTATAATCCCCTACCGGCATAAAGTGATCTTGAACACCCAGTTTCAACAGAGGGGCAGAATTGCGTTTTTCAGACAGCACATCTGCAATGGCGGTTCCAAGGCCACCTACCACATTATGTTCCTCAACAGAAACTAACAGTTTCTTATCGCAATTCTTCAGTATTGTATCTTTATCAATCGGTTTGATGGTATGTACATCAACAACAGTAGCAGTTATGCCTTTTTCTAATAATAGTTCAGCTGCTTTCAAAGCATTGCTGACCATCAGGCCAGTAGCAAAGATGGCAATATCATCGCCCTCTTTCAGAGTAATGGCCAGACCTATCTTCAGCTCGTAATCTTCCTTATATACAATCGGGGTATTCAGGCTACCCGAAAGCCTTAGATAAACAGGACCATCAACCTTCAATGCAGCCTCAAACAACTTCACTGCCTCACCTGCATCTGCAGGAGAAAGAACGGTCATATTAGGGATAGATCGCATCAATGCCATATCTTCAATGGCATAGTGCGTATTCCCAAAGAATGTCAAAGAGAAACCGGAATTGATTCCTACACACATCACCTTGCCTCCCATATAGCCCAGGTACTGACGCACCTGCTCAAAGCTCCTCATAGAAATAAAGCAGGCCTGTGCTACGGCAATGGTTTTAAACCCTTCGGAATCCAAACCGGCAGCAACACCCAATAGGTTTTGTTCTGCAATACCTACGTTATAGAAGTTATCCGGATACTCTTTCTTAAAACGGTCAAGACCAGCTACCACCGACATATCGGAGGACAACACCTTGAATGGATAATTACCTGCCTGTTCCATCAGCTCCATGCCAAAGATGGAACCGCTCTGTCCCAGACGGAAATATACTCTTGGATTGAATTTATTCATGGCTTACCTCCTCCATCGCTTGTTCATACTGTGCCTGCGTTAACGTACCGTGATGCCACTGTTGTAGGTTCTCCATAAAGGATACTCCTTTGCCTTTTACGGTATGAGCAACGATGGCCAACGGGCAATCAGTACTCTTCTCCTTATATGCTTCTGATACTTCTTTCTCCGAATGGCCATCTAGAGATATCACCTTGCATCCAAAACCTTCAAACTTTTTCTCCAATGGAGAGTGGTCCATCACATCCTTGGTGTAACCATCAGATTGAAGACCATTGCAGTCCACAATAAAAGTCAGATTATTCAGGTGATAATTAACAGCAGACATCACTGCCTCCCATACCAAACCTTCATCACACTCGCCATCTCCAAGAAGCACAAAGATTCTGTTATTAATTCCTTTGGATTTGCAGGCTAAAGCTACACCTATAGCATAGGAAATTCCGAGGCTCAGACTACCACCAGAGAATTCAATCCCTTTAGAGATATTCTTCTTGGCATGAGCAAATAGCGTAGTGCCGTTTTGCTCAAAGGTCTCCGCATCCTCTTTTGTGATAATACCCACAGACTCCAGTACACAATACAAAGCCAAAGCTGCATGGCCTTTACTCAATATCAGTCGGTCACGGGTTTCATCAGACGGGTTGAAGTTAAATCCAGAATGATATAATGTGTTTAGGATCTCGACGGCAGACAAGCTGCCACCAAGATGGGAGCCATTGGAGCCTGCCTTGAAGGCAAGCTCCAAGATTCGCTTTCTGATGTCTTTACATTCCGCCATCTACACGAAGTATTTGACCTGTGATATAAGAACTTAAATCTGATGCCAGGAACAATGCCGCATTGGCTATATCCACGGGCTCACCTGCACGCTGGCTATCAGTAGCCATCACGGTCTCGTTGATAACCTCTTCCGTCATGCTGCTGAGCATATCAGTCTGAGTAATACCAGGAGCGATACAGTTCACACGAATACCCTTAGGACCAAGCTCCTCAGCCATAGACTTTGAAGCACACCATACGGATGCCTTTGTAGCTCCATAGATAGAGCGGCCAGAGTTTCCGTCAATAGCAGCAGTAGAAGAGATATTCACTACAGAACCTTGACCAGCACGAAGCATCAGTTTGATAACATACTGTGAGAAGAGATAAGGAGAGGTGAAGTTAATATCAAACGATTCCTTAATCTTTTCCTCATTCGACATTTGGAACAAAGCATTGTAGGTTATACCTGCATTGTTCACCAAAACGTCAATGGGTTTCTTCTCAGCCATGATGGACTTGAAGGCTTCTTTCATTGCATTACGGTCGGTCAGCTCAAAATAGACGGGCTTCACCTCAACTCCATACTTCTCTGAAAGTTCCTTGCAATAAGCGTCCATTTCTGGAGTCTGCTTGCGAGCGCAAGCCCATACGTTTGCACAATTGGCAGCAAAGACTTCAACAATCTTGTGCCCAATGCCACGTGCCGTTCCGGTCACAATGGCATTCTTTCCTTCTAGAAGTTTCTTGCTCATCACTTGATTCCTCCATCTATTCTGATTGTTTGACCTGTGATGTGACGCGAAAGATCTGAGCAAAGGAAAGCAATGGTACTGGCCACCTCTGAAGGTTTGCCAAGACGCTTGATATCCATTGTCTCAATCTTCTCGTAAATAACCTCCTGCGGCACAACCTTGTTCATATCCGTATCAATGACACCAGGAGCAATAGCATTCACACGAATGCCCTTGCTGGCCAGTTCCTTTGACATGGTTTTCATAGCACCAATCAAAGCCGCTTTGCTGGAACCGTAAGCCAACTGACCAGAGTTGCCATCAATTGCGGAAATGGAGCTAACGAATACCACACTACTCGGGTTGGGGTTGCGAAGCATCAGTTTCGTGATATACTGGGAGAACTGAATCTGGGAGAAGAAGTTTACTTCGAACACCAGCTTCATGGTCTCCATAGACACCATGTGGAAGATGGCGTCTCTTGCCATACCTGCGATGTTCACAAGAGCATCCACAGGTTGCTTGTCTGACTGAATGGTTTTCACAGCAGCCTTGATGGCATCAGCATCTGTCAAGTCAAAATAAACAGGCTTTACCCATACGCCATATTTTGCTTCCAATTCCTTACAATAGGCTTCGAAAGCATCATCCTGACGTTGAGCGCAGGCCCAGACATTGGCACCGTTGGAGACAAAATACTCCAACGTTGCCTTGCCTATGCCTTGAAGGGTGCCGGTGATAACCGCATTTTTCCCTGTTAACATCTTACTCGTCAAAATTTACGTCGTACTTCTCTTTAAGAATTTCCATACCCTTCTCAAATGAAGAGAGATCAATGATATCATCCGTCTCCATCATGATGTCGAAGGCATCCTCAAGATTTGCTACGAGGTTCATGTGACCAACAGAATCCCAGTTAGGAATAGCCTGATATGCCAGTCCTGGGAGTTTGTCTTCAGTGATTTCAAACGATTCGCAGAATGCCTGCTTGTACTTTTCTAAATTTGCCATAATTATTAAAATTAAATGAATAATATATTACTTATTAATTCTCGGTATTACTTTCACAGATGCAGGGTTGCCCATGTAGAGTTGCCCATCCTTTGTATTCCTGAAAATATAACTTCCAGCGCTAACTTTAACTTCATTACCGATTTTAATCCCTTGAAGGACAGCACATCCAACGCCCAAGAAATTATGCTCCCCGATTTCAACGTTTCCGGAGATTCGTGAAGAAGGGTTTATGATATTAAAAGAACCGATTTTTGTATTATGTCCAACATACACTCCATTATTCAGAAGGTTAAAATCTCCGAATTCTACTTCTAAGCTAATGATAGAATGGAAGAATACCACATTACCTTTACCCATCTTTACAGACTCTTTATGATGGAATGTGACATCAGGAGCTATTAGGTTTGGAAATGAAACTCTGGAATTGGTAATCCTTGAAGCTACAGAATATAGACTAGAGGGCTTGCCTATTGAAATAACTATATTCAAAGGCTTATTCCAACTATTGAGGTCATTCATATTGCCTAACAACTCGCCACCAAATACCTTTTCACCTTTTTCTCCAGCATCATCAAAGTATCCTATAAAATTCCACTCAGGATTTACTCTATTAATGGCATCTATCAGGCATTTAATCTCCTGACCATACCCTCCTTTTCCAAATATTGCAATATCTTTCATTCTTAAAATTGTTATGGTTATCTTTAACGTTAATTACTCCCATTAAATGCTTCCATTGTAGCAGCAGTTGCGGAATTAATATCTTTTCGCATCAGCACATTCTTAATGGTTATATATATGACTTTTATATCGGTCACTAGAGACACATGATCTACATACCATACATCAAGTTTGAATTTCTCCGTCCAACTGATAGTATTTCTGCCATGACATTGTGCCCAACCACTAATACCTGGTCTCACCTCATGCCTACGAGCCTGTTCAGGTGAATACAACGAAAGATACTGTACTAACAGCGGCCTTGGACCAATTAGTGCCATATCTCCTTTCAACACATTAATTAACTGAGGTAATTCATCAATAGATGTAGAGCGAACGAACTTACCAACCTTAGTCAACCTTTTCTCATCAGGAAGAAGATTTCCATCAGCGTCACGTTCGTCAGTCATGGTCTTGTATTTAATTACCTTAAAGATCTTTCCATCTTTTCCGGGTCTATCCTGCGTAAAAAACGCACCGGCTCCTCTATTAGCAAAGTGAAGCCAGATGGTTACAACCAATAATAGTGGACAGATGCAAATCAATGCTATTAGCGAAATCCAAAAGTCAAAGAATCGTTTAAACAAATGCTTATACATTATTATTTAGCTTGTTATAAGTTATTTCCAGTACGTCTGCAACCTGTGCAGATAGTTTTGCTTTATCATAAACCTCAACAGACAGTCTGCGTGCATTCTTTCCCCATTCTTCAAGTAAAGGCTTATTGTCCTTTATTTCAAGAAGCTTGTCTGCCAACATCTCAGGGTTTTCTGGGTCTACATAAAAACCACAATGATCTTTCTCAACCATATCTTTTGTCCAACCAGCAGAATTAACTATAATTGGTCTTCCTGCTGACAAGGAATCAAAAAGCTTATTTGGAGAATTCGTTGCCAGAATAGGAAGATTCTTGAATGAAGTTATGCTCGCATCGCATAAATTTACCACTTCAGTTACCACATCCATCTTATGATTTCCCAAAAACTTCACATTCACCAAGCCATAATCATCGGCAAGTTGCCTGATTACAGGTTCTGTAGCTCCTTCACCCATAAAAATGAAGTGGATAGTATCATCGCCTTTTTCCTTAAGACATTTTGCAGCTTCAATTATATACTGTAAACCATTAGCGCGTCCCATCGAACCGAAATGGATTACATTGAACTTTTTGAGGTCAATGCCAAACTGGTTAGCAATCTCCAGATTTGGTTCATGTGGAAAGAATTTGTCTGGTTTAGCCATATTTGGTATCATAGACACCTTCTCTTCTATGGTACCAGCCTTCATTACTCCATCTTTCATCCCTGGAGATAGAGCGATAACATGCTCTGATTTTTCGTAAATACGTTTTTCGAATTTGCGCAACGCCCCAATAAGCATTTTGTTCTTGATAGCTCCAATCTGAATAGGAAACTCAGGCCAAAGATCTCTAACCTCAAAAACGTAAGGCCACTTCTTGTGAGCTTTCAAGCGCAGTGCAACATAACCAATAGATAAAGGAGTTGATGTGGCAAATGGGAAATCTAAATGTGATTTTCTCGTTTTGTCGGGAGATAAATGGCGAGAAAAAAATTTTTTGCTTAGTGACAAATCCGCGTAAGAAGCTGAAAT